>JBMOQB010000010.1:0-152369 GCA_049320585.1 Pseudomonadota bacterium
GCTTTGCTGTATCCAGCCCAACTCGGGTAAGCTTCATTTCGACTCCTCCTCTCAGTGATTGGAAATTCGCATTCCCAATCTGGCACATCAGATGCCGTTTGAGTAGGGGGAGTCCATGTCATTAGTATGGGAGAAAAATAAACCGCTCCGACGCTGACCGCGCCTAGACAAAGCAGCAGAATGCCAGCCAATAAAGAATAGGGTTTGTTGTTCAACTGGAATCGCCGCTTTCGGCATTGTTGGCAATGGCTTCCCCGGCAGCTAAGAAGCGCATGTCCGCCGTGCAGACGAACAGCACACCCAATTTATCTGGTGCAGGGAGTAACTCCACTTCCCCTCCTTCAACGTGGTTCATTCTTGATTTCTGTCCGTCTGTTCAAATTTAACGAGAGCCATCCCAATACAAGCAATATCCTGAAAGCCGCAGCATTGGCCGGGATATGCAGATTAGAATCCACAATGCTGTGTTTCAACTGCGCGATGATACACATCTGCGATGCAAAAGACATGCCCCGCATCAGCCGGGCCACGGCGCCGTTCCAGTGCGGCGAGGTCGCCAGGAAGCTCATCGGCACCATCAAACCGGGCGCCTTTTCTGCATGCTATGATGATTTTTCAGAGCAAGATGAAAGGGCAAGGGTGATGGCATGGGGCTCAAATACTTTCTGAGCGTGCTGGTGTTGGTGTTTGCCGGGCGAGCAGCCTTTGCGGACGGCGTGACGATAAAGAAAATGACCGTCATGTCCGGGGACGTGGAGGTGCCCGTGGAAGTTGCCATCCCGTCAGGGAAAGGAGCATTCCCGCCAGTGCTCTACATCCATGCCAAGCGCGGCTATGACGAGGTGGACCGCCGCCACATCACCACTTTGGCGGAACAGGGCTTTCTGGTGATGGCGCCGGACTGGCAGACTGGCCGTTTCATCGAGCGCTGGCCCACCACCCATGATCCGGCCACGGAAAACGACGTGGAGGCCGCGATGGACAGGCTGATGAATTATCCCGATGCATGCCGCATCCCGATCGGCATCGTCGGTTATTCTCGCGGCGGCTATTACTCGATACGCATGGCCGCCAAGCGCGGCAAGGACATCGCCGCCATCGCCAATTACGCAGGCCACATGCAGAATCCCAACGCACCTGAACCGGAACAGTTGTTCAGCGTGGCGCCGGAAATCGCGCGCATCAATACGCCCATGCTGTTCCTGATTGGCGAACAGGATTACGAACTGCGCCGGATGAATGGCGGGCGCGCTTTTTATAGCCTGTATGAGCGCGGGGTGCCGGTGGAAATGCAATATTATCCGCTGGCCCGCCGCGCCTTCGATTTCCGCAATGACCAGACCCCGGAGGAAAAGATCGCCACGCATCACGCGCGGGAGCGGGTGAAGAACTGGCTGCGCAAATATATGAAACTGGACAAGGACGGACGCTGCCGGTGATGCCCTTGGCAAGGCAGGGTTAGCTCAGACCAGGTTATTTCTCGTCATCCTGATGATAATCCTCTCCCCTCTGGTACCGCACCGCAAGAGTGGTCACTGTTTGTGCAACCTCGATTTTAGACTGCCCTTGCGCCCGGTCTGCCATCGCCGCACCATGTTTATTCCCAGACATTAAATTGGGCAGACCTGGTTTCAATAGAGGAGCAGATCATGAAAAAAGTGTTTGGCATATTAATCGTACTGGCGGTACTTGGCATTGCCGCCTTCTTCGTACTAAACAATCCGCTCGGCAGGGTGGTCAAATTCGCCATCGAAGGGGTCGGTGCGGACATGATGCAGGCCGAGGTGCACGTGAGCAACGTTAATATTTCGACCAGCGATGGGCGTGGGCGGCTGAACGGGCTCAAACTCGGCAATCCCAAGGGCTTCAAGACTGACCACGCGCTCAAGGCGGATACCATCGAGATCGTGATCGAACCGGTTAGCATTGCGCAGGATGTGGTCGTGCTGCACAAGGTGCTTATTGATGCACCTCACATCATTTATGAAAAGGGCGGTAACGGAAACAATTTCGATGTCATCCAGCGCAACGTCGAGACCTATCTCGGTGCAAGCAAAGGCGACAGGGAGGGCAAGAGCAAAGGCAAAAAATTGATCATCGACTCTTTTGTTATTCGCAACGCCAAGGTCAATTACAACGATACGATCGATTTAGCTCTGCCCGATATCGAGCTGCGCAATATCGGCAGAAAGAGCGGCGGCGCCACCCCAGCGCAGGTGACCAAAGCGATTATCGTGGCGCTGAACGCCAAGATTGTACTGGCGCTTGCCAAAACTGCGGCAATCGGCAGCATGGGAGGCGCGGCAATCGGTGCGGGAATGGCGGTAAAAAGCTTGCTGGGAAAATGATCACAGCAGCAGCATACAACCGTGTCCAATTTGCTGCGTATCCTGCAGCTCGCCAGCTTATCCCGGACTACAGCGAATACTGTGAAGTGCGGCTGGATATTGATAAGACTACCGCAGCAACTGCGGTTTCCCTTATAACGGAATAATCGGGCTGGTAGACGTCCTTCAGCGGCAACTATCCGGCTTATGAAGCAAGCATAGAGAATATACTTGAATAAATATGTGCAAATCCATAAGAAATAAGGTATAAAGCTTCCAGTCGGCAGACTTATGGGGAAGTCAGAAAGGATAACTCGCAGTCCGGCCCCGGTTAGTTTTCCAGACACCAGGTGTTTCGGTCTTGGGTTATCCAATCTTGAATCATTGGCAGCCCAACTGAAAGTTCATCGCAGAAATGAAGTTCAGCGCCCTTCGGGATGCAGATTGACGAGAAGGGTTAAATAGTAAATTTTCTCAGGAGGAAACAGTATGAAGAAGTCAGCTCTCTATTTGGCAGGTGTACTGGCAGCAATCGCATTTGCGCCCCAGGCATCCGCCATTCCCGCGTTCGCGCGTCAAACCGGCATGGCATGCAGCGCATGTCACTTTCAGTCCTTTCCAATCCTGACCAAATTCGGCAAGGCATTCAAGATGAGCGGCTTCACGATGATGGGCGCGGAAGGCAAGGTTGAAGGTGAACAGGGCCTGTCGATACCGGACACGCTGAACATGGCGGTTCTTTTGAAAGCGCGTTACAAGAAGACCAACGGTACCGAAGCTACTGCTCCCTCTATCAACGGCCTGTCCACCAACTCCGGCCGTATCGACCTGCCTGACGAATTTGCGCTGTTTGCGGCGGGGCGTGTATCCGAGAACATCGGCGCCCTGGTTGAAATCAGTATCGCGGGTGCCGGCAATGCCGGCGTGGCCAATTTCAAGGTGCCGTTTGTGTCTGAAGTCGGCGGCATGAAATTGGGCGTGGTGCCATTCTCCGGCGATGCCGGGGTGGCTTACGGATTCGACCTGTTCGCTACCGGCTCCAATACCACCGGCCGTGTGATCGAGAATGCCGAAGGTTATTCGGTAGCCAAATACCTTGGCACCCACACCGAAGTTACGGGTGCGGCGTTTTTTGTGGCGAACGATGATTTCCATGTCAATTACACACCATGGGCTCAAGCCAGCCAGGCGACTGCGGCGGGTATTACTGCCACCAAGCTGGGCGGTAACTACATCCGCGCGGCATGGACGCCTTCCGTGGCCGACTGGGATCTAGGCGTAGGTGTGCAGAACTTCAGCGGCAATTCTCTTAAAGGGATTGATACTGCAACTCTGACTGCTGCTGCGATCCCTGTGGATGCAGCCGGAAATGCAATCTCCCGCGATAGCGCCACCATTCTTGATGCGCAAGCGCAAGGTGCAGTGGCAGACATGCCGCTGGGTGTCTACGCCAGTTACGGCAGGGCTTCCGGCCAAACTTCCGGTGAAGTCAACATTTTCAACGCCGGCACGGAAACGAGGTCGGCCTTCGGGATACTGGCTGATCTGGGGGTGATTCCCGAGACATTGGGTGTTCAGCTCGGCCTTATCCGTGCCAAGACGGGCACACTGCTGAATGGCAGCAACGAAACCGATAACGCTTTTACCCTTGGTGCGCGTTACAAGTTTCGCCAGAATGTGAATATGGGCGTGGCCTACACCAAGTTCTCCGGTACTGCCTATGGTGCTGGCGGCAGTCTGGACGCCAGCACACCGGGCAATACTGGCGACAGCTTGCTGAACTTGACTCTGATTGCCGGTTTCTGATCTGATCGCCGGACAGGAATCCTGGAAAACTGCGGGGAGCTTAGTCTCCCCGTTTTTTTCGCCTGGATGCTTCAGCTGCGCAAACGCAATCCGTCCCGCCCGGATGCTGTTGCTCCGCCCCCTTCTGTTAACGCTCAAATGGCTTTCAATGCCGCCAGCGCCGCGTCGTAATTCGGTTCATTCTTGATATCGCTGACCAGTTCGGTGTAGCGCACCACGTTGTTGCTGTCCAGCACGACCACTGCGCGCGCGGTAACTCCGGCCAATGGGCCGTCGGCGATCTTGACGCCGTAGTCGCGCATGAACTCGCGGCCGCGCATCGTGGAAAGGTTGTCCACATTGTCCAGTCCTTCGCTGCTGCAGAAGCGCGCCATCGCAAACGGCAGGTCGGCGGAGATGTTGATCACGACAGCATTGCTCAGGCTGGACGCTTCCTTGTTGAAGCGGCGTGCAGATTTCTGGCAGGTGGGCGTATCAAGGCTGGGCACGATGTTCAGCACCTTGCGTTTGTTTCCGTAGCTGCCCAGCGTGATGTCCTCGAGATCCTTGTTTACCAGCGAGAAGGATGGCGCGGGCTTGCCCACTTGGGGAAAGTCGCCATAAAGTTTTACCGGAGTGCCGCCAAGGGCAGTGGTTAGTGAAGTGCTTTTGGCCATACTATTCTCCTTTGAATGAGTGGTTGATAAAGCTCCGGGACTGATCTCAAATTATTTCACGGCTGGAGATAATACTCTTCCGCCCAAAACTGCGCAGTGCGACTGTATACCGTTACAGTTGCCGAACACGCCGCTCAATTGGCTGCGTACCATTACAGTCCGGGAAATTACCTGTTTCAGTATCACTTCAAATTATCCTGCATGACGTTATTTCAAACCTGCCTTACAATGAAACCTGATTGAACTTACCGGGTTTTCCAGAATCGCTATATTTGCGGAGATTAATTTTCCATCAGCCAGCCTGGCCGAGGTGACCGGAACGGCTTAGCTCAACATTCATTCGTCAGGAGGTCTATCATGTTTGCACCCATTACGATCCCGTTCGGGGCGAAAATGCTTTTCAATACGATCAAGCTCAAACCCGGTGTCGAGATGGAAGATGTCGAGCTGGCGCTGGGCGAGATGTGCAATGTCGTGAAAGACACTTACGGCGGGGACAAAGGCGGTTTCATCGCCGGTCAGGTTTTCCAGTTCTCGGGCTTCGTTTCAGATGAGGGCTCCTTGAGCGGTCCCAAGGCTGCGGATAGCCATGTTGCGATCGTCACTTACTGGCGGTCGTTCGAGGAACATGAAAAGTCGCATGCCGACGAAGTATTCAAGGACAAGTTCACGGCGCTGGGCAAACTGTGCACGGACAGCAAGGAACTGGGCTACGACATGCTGTGGCAGGGTGTGCCGGAATAAGCCATCGCAGTGCGGCAATCTGATCGCGCGCTTGATCGAGGCGCATCGCCGGCGGATCGGGGTAACGCGATAGCTACGGCCTGCTGGCCGAAGTAAGATACAGCACTGAAGGTGCGAGCCCGGTGCTGAGAAAGAATTCATGCTGAACACCCACCAAGCCAGTCAGCTCGTTCGCCTGCGCTGGACCGCCTTCGTCATCGTCGGTTTGGCATACGTGTTGTCATTCTTTCATCGCTTTGCTCCGGCGGCGATCTCGTCTGATCTGCAGCAGACGTTCCATTCCAGTGCTGCGGAACTGGGCGGATTGGCGGCGACATATTTCTATGTGTACACGGCGATGCAGATACCCACCGGCATCCTGGTCGACACGCTGGGCCCGCGCCGCGTGGTGGCGATCGGCGGGGTGATTGCGGGCATCGGCTCAGTAATGTTCGGCATCGCCGATACGCTTGCCGCAGCATCGGCCGGCAGGCTGCTGGTCGGGCTGGGCGTGTCGGTCACATTCATCTCGCTGCTCAAACTCAACGCCGCATGGTTCCATGACCGGCATTTTGCCACGATGACGGGTGCCACCATCCTGCTCGGCAATGCCGGTTCATTGCTTGCCGCAGCGCCGCTGTCCTGGGCTTTAATCTATGTTTCCTGGCGCGCTGCCTTCGTCGCGGTGGGCGTGTTCTCTTTGTTGCTGGCGGTGCTGGCTTGGTGGCTGGTGCGTGATCATCCGGGCAAAGCCGGCTTGCCCAGCATGCGCGAAATGGATGGCAAGGCGGCGCATCCACCGCACAGCGGGCATTGGCACGATGGGCTGATGATCGTGCTGAAAAATCGCGCCACTTGGCCGGGTTTGTGGGTGAATATGGGCTTGGCGGGATCGCTGTTTGCCTTCGGCGGATTGTGGGCGGTGCCATTCTTGCGCGATGTGCACGGCATGGACAGAACCGTCGCGACCAATCACACCACCTTGCTGCTGGCGGGATTCGCCATCGGGGCGTTCTTTATCGGCAGGCTTTCCGACCACATCGGACGGCGCAAGCCGGTGATGATCGCGGGGGCGCTGTCGTATTGCCTGTGCTGGTTGCCGATGTTGTTCGGTGCGCCTATCAGCGGCGGAATCGGTTACACATTGTTTTTGGTGATGGGTCTGTGCGCGCCAAGCTTCACGCTGAGCTGGGCATGCGCCAAGGAAGTGAATCCACCTGCGCTTTCCGGCATGGCAACCAGTGTGGTAAATGTCGGGGCCTTCCTCGGCACGGCGATTATGCAACCGCTGGTGGGGTGGGCCATCGACCACGCACATTCCGGGCTTGGCGATGCGCCGCTTGGTATCAGCGACTATCGTGCCGGACTCGCTATCCTGATGGGATTTGCTTTGATGGGATTGATCGCGACACTGTTCATCCGTGAGACCTATTGCAGATACGCGGATACCGGACAAGTCGATTAAGTATTTTCGAGCGGTGTATACAATCATCAGGACATATCAGAAAAAAGCTGCCGGAGGAATCGGAAGTCTGCGGCGTATCTTGAAGAATGAAGATACGGTTCGCTCACTCCAGTTCCTGTTGAGTGCAAGCAAGCAAATGCAGGAGAAATGCGCGGCAAAACACTGATAACAGTTGCTCCAGGTTAACCCTTCAAGCGGCGGCAGGATTTTTTCCTGCCACCATTCTACTTGTTGTGCAGTTCGTGAAGATATAAATCCTCGCGGCCTGCCCTTGTACAACACTGGATAAATTCTGCGCTTACTTTTTAACGATTACGTCGTTTTCAACTTTAATCGCGTCACCGCTTGCCACATCGGGAAGCGTGTCTTGATGGAAGATACGTTCTTCACCCGTATCCATTTTTACTGCAATGTCGTAGCTCTTGGTCTTTTTCGCTTTTTTCTCGATTTTGTTGCCGGCGATTGCGCCGCCAACCGCGCCGGCAATCGTTGCCAGATCGCGCCCGGTGCCATCGCCGACCTGGTTACCCAGCAAACCGCCTACGACACCGCCGGTAACCGCACCCAAGCCAGTCCCTTTGCCTTCCGTTTCAACCTCGGTGACGGATATTACGACCCCGCAATTTTCGCAAACGGTCTTTTTCACCGGCAGCGGAGGCGTAGACACCGAAGGCGCGTTCGCCCTGGCAGCTGCACGTTGTTCTGCAATGCGGACTCGTTTTGCATCTGCAACTGCCGCTTCCTTTTTCATCTTCTCGTCAGCCTGCGCAGCGGCAACGGTTTCCCGTTTGGCTTTTTCTTCAGCTTGTTCAGCAATCATTTCCTTTTTTGCTTCCGCGACTGCCTGTTCAACCAGCGCCTTGGTTTGTGCCGCGTTTTCTTCGCTAGCGGACTTTGGCGAGCATGCAGTGATGACCGTGATTGCTGCCAGTGCCATCAGGGCAGAGCCTGGGGCGGCGATGTTAGATTTGAGCTGAGTGTGTAATGATCGAGTCTTCAATTTATTTCTTTCAATGTACGGTTAAATCTGGGTAATCACGTTGATCGACATCCGGTCGAACAATCCGTCTACTGCAGTTGCGCAGATTTCCTAATCTGACTCAGCACTTGCGCATAAGTGCCGATACGACAAGGGATGGCTACAGAAAGTTCAAGAACACAACTGTATACCCTATTTCATCAGATTGAACATGCCTTTCAAGGCAAGCCCGCCAGGCTTGCTTTTGAAGGCTTCGCCTGCCCGGTCCGCCTTATCCCCGGAGGCGCCGGCATCAATTCAGAAATTCAGCGTGACATTATCCATGGCCCGTCACGCTCTGAATGATCATCAGGGCACACTCAAGTTGACAACTGGACCAGGTACTTATACCGTGGCATGTATAGCCTCATGCATTTCACCATGAATGACATATCGCTGTGAATTTTCCATCGGAGCAGCTTATCAGGAGCGCTTCCACGATTACGAAGGTTAAAGGGAAAATTTGAACCAATACCTGAAAGGAGCGTCATGAAAATTCTTCAAGCATCATTATTTGCATTCCTCATGCTCGGCAGCCTGGCTGCACATGCCGAGCAACCCATCATCCATTTATCTGTCGGCGGCGAACTCAGTCCGGGCGTCTATGGACAAGTACAGTTCGGTAATGCGCCGCCTCCACCGGTTCTCTATGATGAGCCCAGGATAATTGTCCGTCAGCCACCGAACGTTGTGATCCAGCCCCTATATCTGCATGTGCCGCCCGGCCACGCGAAAAATTGGACCCGGTATTGCAGCAGGTACGATGCCTGCGACCGTCCTGTTTATTTCGTGAAATCCCGCGAATACGCGCCGGGCTACCGTGGGCACAAGGACAAAAAGCGCCGGCATGAAGGTCGCCGAGATGAAGGACGCAGCGAGGAACACAGGGATCAGTGGCGCGGGGACGATCGCAGGGATGAGCGCAGGGACAATCGCAGGAACGAGAGGCGCGAGGACTGAGTTACGGAACTCAGCGCACCGTTATTTTCAGTCAGCCCCGCGTCCAGCAACTGATAAATGACGCGACATGTACACAAGGCTGATGGCATTGAAGCCGAGATAAACTAGATAGCTGGCCAGATAAAGCATCGCTGTCCTTTCCAGAGTCAACCCGTCGGCAAACAGCCACAGCAGCAATGCATAAAGGGGCAGTGATAAAACTTCCCCCGCAATGATCAACCGCGTGCGGTGCGCGGCGAACAGCCCGAACAGGAACAGCCACGAGGCGATGCGTGTCCAACTGCCCAACATGAACAGCGCGGCTGTCTCATCGCTGACAGTAAAGCGCGCGTCATACAGTGTTGCCAGCATGGCGCGCTGGTTCAGATAGATCAGCAGCAGCAGACACGCTGCGGGAATCAACACGGTCACCCCGGCACGCATCATCTCTCGTTTGAATCGTACCGAGCCAAATGTCGCGCTGAAGCGGGGCAGGAAGACCAGAGAAAGCACACCGGCTGCCGTAGCAGTAACCCATTCGGTAGAGCGCCAAAGTGCCTGCAGGAACCCCACATCGCTCCAAGACAGCGAGTCGGCCAATGTGCCGCGTATCAGCAACAACGACACCGGACTCATGATACCGATGGCCAAACCGACCGGAACGAAATTCACCAGCCTGCGTAAATATCCCGTTTCGTCAGCTTGCCCGTCGCCGGCACGCGGCAGTCTGGGCCCGGTCAATTTACCCAGGTAGCGCCAGATCACGCTGCCGATGACAGCCAGTACGATGCACTGCACCAGCATCAAGCCGCGCAGTGACAGCCCGGCCCATGCTCCAGCGGCCACCAGCATCAGTACCGCACCGGTAAGCAGCGCCAATCCCAGCATGCGCTGTTGCAAGTGTTTGCCTAACCAATACGCATTGAGCGTGGCGGGTATGACTGTGATGCAGCCTGCCAGAGCGGCCAACATGAACAAGTCAAACTTGATCTCTCCCCGGAGATAGCCCGCCACCGGCAACAAAGCCAGCGCAACAGTCAGGGAAGTGACCATAGCCAGCTTTAGCGTTGCGCGTAACAGGCTGCGCTCCTGATGCGAGCCGGGCACCCGGGCGATCAATATCGTCAATCCCTGCAGCACTCCCGCCAGCGCCACAGCACTGACCAATTCCACAACCGACTGCAGTTGCGCCCATTGTGCAACCATGGACGGATCGCCTGCAATCGCCAGCATTTTGTCCAGCCCTGCCCGCCCGGCAAGGTCGATCAGAATAATGCCGAACGCAGCCAATACGCTTTGAATGGAAGTCAATGCAGCCTCATTGTTTGCGCCAGCACCCGCGATACAATTTCAAACATGTCGTTTTTCCGGCAGCAATGAAAAGGCCAGCTTGACGCTGGCCTGTTCGTAATCAACTAGAATGCACTAAAGTGTTTGCGCTTTTCCGCTTGCATCGATCTGCTTGCCGCGATGCAGCAACGGCATCGCCTCGAAGTATTCCTGGCGTGTCACCTTGCCATCATGGTTAGCATCCACCTGATTGAAGTACACGGTCAGCATCGGCATCCCGTTGGCTTCTTTTTTGTCCAACCCGCCATCATGGTTGGCATCGGCTGCGTAGAAGCGCTTATCAAGGTGGGACGTGGCATCGCCACTCTCCATCTGCTGTCTGCCCGCACCCTGCATTTCTTCAGGCGTGATCCTGCCATCCTTGTTCGCATCCATTTCCTTGAAATGTTTTGCATTATGCTTGGCATAATAGGCATTGAACTCGGCTTTGGAGATCGCGCCATCTCCGTTGCTATCCACGCTCTTGAACATGACCCCCTGCTGTTGCGACACATTCGATTGGTTATGCATCGGCGAATCGCACTTCTCGCCATCGGCATGCGCCAAGCTGGCACTCAACACGAAACTTGAAACGACAGCGAAGTACTTGGTGGTCTTTTTCATGATATTTCCTTTGTGAAAATTCGAAAATTGGATTCAGGCAATTAGCTGGATATAACTCTATCATGCTGATGATTTCATGCGAAGCGAAGCTACTATGCAAGCAGGGTTAATGAGTATGGATCCAATAGCTGTTATCCCCCTGAAGCTGCCAAACTGGCTGCGTAAAGACAGGTTATCCGGCGGTAAGTTCAAAACAACGCGGGACAGCTTCAGCAAAATTCTGCTTCTCCCCCTTCATGACGCAACCGGCGCGCACTCCCTGAGCAGGGCAGAACGCGTCTCGGGAGTCTCCAGACTGATGCGGCCCAGCTTCCCACTGCGGAATTCGGTCAGGAATATCATCGCTGCCTTTTCCAGGTCTGGCTCTCCACCCTTGCCTTTAAGCAGACAACCACGTTTCATCGCGATGGCTTCGATCACGCCAACGCCGTCCAGACTTTTGACTTCCAGCTGATAGCGTTCGGCAAGTTGTTCCGGATAACGCGCCAGCAGTGTATCGGCGAGGAATGTGGCAATCTCCTCATCAATGACGGCGTTGCGCCCGATCGCATGGATGGCGGCAAGCATCAAACCGTCGCTGTGATGTTCGATCTTCGGCCACATCAGGCCGGGCGAATCTGTCAACGACATGCGCTCGTTCAACTGGTGGCATTGTTGCGATTTGGTCACGGCAGGCTCATCGCCGACATTCGCAACACGGCGCTTGAGCAGCATGTTCATCAGCGTGGATTTGCCTACATTGGGGATACCCATGATCATCATGCGCAGCGGCTTGTGGGTGCTGTCGCGATGCGGGGCAAGCGGCCGGCACAATCTGGGCACTCTGGCAGCTTCGCTGGAGCTTTTGCAACTTAGCGCCACTGCCTCGACGCCTGCCTGGCGGTTGTAAAAATCAAGCCAGGCCGAGGTGACGATGGGATCGGCCAAGTCTGCCTTGTTCAGTATCTTCAGACAAGGGCGCTGGCGGTGCTCGCGCAACTCCTTGATCATGGGATTGCAACTGGCTTCCGGTGCGCGCGCATCGACCACCTCGATGATAACGTCGATAAATTCCATCGTTTCGGCGGCTTTTCTGCGCGCCGAGGTCATGTGACCTGGAAACCACTGTATGGACATTATGCCGGTGCAAGCTGAATAAAAGTGAATTTTACACTGCTCTGTTTGTCGAAAGCGCGTCCGAATGTATTTAATCGCGGCTAACTGCTCTCAGTTAAGGAACATTACAATATGGCCATGCACGGTTCGCCCAAGCCAAAGTTGCGGCGCACCAAACAAGATTTCTTGTTGATAGCGTCAACCCGATCAAGATCGCATCGTTGTTTTTTGTATGTCAGCGCAGGGTTCAGGGTCACTGCCCGAGAAAATTCCCTGAACTGAACAACTCAGGAGATGCCAATGATTCCGTTTCCTAGAATTACCGCCGTTTGTTCCGCCTTGTTGTTCATTTTCAGCCTGAACGCTTTTGCGCAAGAGGATGAACTGAATGGGGCAAGTCCTTTGCGTCTCAGCTACACCGAAGGGGATGTCTCATTCTGGCGCGTCGGCGCACCGGACTGGGTGGATGCTCAACTGAACACTCCGCTCGCCACCGGTGATTCGCTTTATGTCGGCAGTGACGGCGATCTTGAACTTCAGATGGGAAGCCGTGCTTTCGTCCGTGCCGACGATGAAACGCAGTTCAGTCTGATCAACCAGACACCGGATTTTATCCAGTTCAAGGTCACTTCCGGCCGTGTATCTTTCGACCTGCGCGCGCTTCCCGCTGGCTACTCCGTTGAGGTGGATACGCCCAATGCAGTGTTCACGATCGATCACGCCGGTTATTACCGGGTGGATGTTGATGGGGACGTGCACTTCATAACGCGTCGCGGCGGCATGGCCATGGTGGTCCCTGCCGGTGGACGCGCCATGAGCATACATCCCTCCGAGGAGATTGTGGTGCAGGGCACCACAGTGGCAAAGGCGGAGACATATGTGGTACCAGGTCTCGACCAGTGGGACAGGTGGAACTACGAGCGTACCGACGATCTGATCGACACGGTCAGTGAGCGTTATCTTCCCTACGGCGTCGCCGGCGCTTCCGACCTGGACCACTATGGCTACTGGCGCATGGTGCCGGAATATGGTCCGGTCTGGCTGCCGGATTCAGTCCCGCCCGGATGGGTGCCATACAGTGCCGGTAGCTGGGTATGGGATCCCTACTATCAGTGGACGTGGATCGATGAGGCTCCGTGGGGGTGGACACCATTCCATTATGGGCGCTGGGTATATCTGAGCGGCTACTGGGCATGGGCTCCGGGTCCGGTGATCAGACAACCGGTATACGCTCCCGCACTGGTGGTGTTTTTCGATATCGGACCCAATGTGTCGGCAGGAATCAGCACCCCGGGAGTGGGTTGGGTAGCGCTCAGCTGGGGCGAGCCCCTGAACCCATGGTGGGGCCGGCGTAGTTTAGCCGGCAGACCATGGTGGGGAGGATGGGGAGGTCCGCGGATAGAAAAAAACGAGTATCGCAATATCCGCGTCAACAACTCCATCGTTGCCACATCGCACGACCGTTTCGGCAATGGTCGTGTGCATGAAACCCCCTTGCAGGTAAAGCGGCCTCGGGAACTGGAGCATTTCCGCGGCGCCCTGCCGGTAAAACCCGGACCCGAAAGTCTGGTAGCGGGTGCCCGCAAAGGTACTCGCCCACCCGAAAGGATGCTGACACGGCAAGTGGTGGGTACACTCCCGCCGCGCGAATCGAACCTGCCCTGGACAGAAACATCCAGGCGAGAAGTGAAGACAATACCCGAGCAACGCTTCGTACCGATACCCAAGCGCTCTTCCAGCGATCTGCCGCGCCCGGAATTCGGCGCTCAAACCGGGGCAGAACGCCCTCGTTCTCCGCTTCCGCCACGCTTTGAAGATAGACGTCGCGTAACTGAACCTGCTGTCACCGGCAATATGCGGGAACGCGCCGGAACCGGCCAGGCAGCACCCATGGCACCCCGCTCCATTCCATTTGGATCGCCACCCGCGGAGCGTAACTCCTCCCCCCGTGTTGTCCCTGTTGAACCACGGCAGCAAGAGCGCGCAGATCTGCCGGGAAAACCGGCCAACCGTGTATACCGGACCAAGGAACAAGATGAAGAAAAAGGCAAGCGGCAGCGCTCCGAGCAGAATCCTGAAGGTTTTAATGATCCCAGGCAAGGCCGGAAGCGTGAGTGAAGCTATACCAGTAACTCAACCTGCAAAGCGGACTTTGTACTCACCAAAGGCTGCCTGCAAGCGCACTGTCCGGTACGGTAGGGCACATGGCAGTTATCAGGCAGGAGCAAGCGGTGCCAGTTGCATTGCTTCCGGACTATGCAACTCGCCTTCGAAATTGGCTGGCTTGTTAAGTGCGATATAGACTTGCTCGCGGTAGACCGAATACCGGTCCACCGGTCTAGATAGCGGCACGACTCCCGGTAACGGTTACACCGTCGATACCCACCACCTCACCAGAGGCGATCCATTCACTGCACCATTTGCGGGTGTCAAAGCCCTGCGATAGCAGGATGCGATCCGGGGCCCGTCGTTTGCTCATGTCCGAACGCTACCGGATGCCGCGCCGGATAATCGCGTTGGGGAATTGCCGGGCGCGCCGTTTGCACTTCAAAGTTGAGCCGCATAAGATGCGATTATGAACCACCCGCTTCCCCTTTCGCGAGTCGCAAAACTGATAGGAATATCACGCCACGCATTGCAGGAAATGATACGCGGCGGCACTTTGGATACCTTCGACGGAATGATCGAACTTGAGGAAATGCTGCGCGCTTTTCCAGAGGCGAAATGGGAAAATGACGCAGAATTCCGCCGTGTCACCGAAATCAAGGAGAAGGCTTTTGGCAAGCGCGTGTTTGAACGCGCCCTGCCGGACAAGGAAGTGCTGGCGGCACGCCTGGCCGAGCTGGGCAAAGAGTATGCCGCCAGCCAGGCCATGCTGATGCATTACAGCCAAGTGTTAAAGTGGCTGGATCAGAAGATCGACGAAATTGCGGAAGACCAGAGCGCCGAGACCAGTCATGCGCTGTATACCCTGCGCACTTTTCTGGAACGCCAATTAACCGAATTGCCCCCCGAAGCAGCGAAAGTTCAAACGGCAATGGCACAAGAGAGGATACTGAAGATCATGTCGGCGCACGTCACCATTCGGCCAAGCGGCCACGAATTTTTCGTCGAGGGCAGCGATACGCTTCTGGAAGCCGCCTTGCGTGCAGGCGTATCACTTGAGTACGGATGCAGCAACGGCATTTGCGGCGACTGCCGGGCGCGACTGGTATCGGGAAAGGTCATGAAGATCCGCGCTCATGACTATGTGTTGCGCCAGGAGGAGAAGGATGCCGGGGTGATTTTGCTGTGTTCCTGTGCGGCGGTGGACGATGTGGTTATCGAGGCCAATGTGGCCGGCGCGCATGATATCCAGGAACAGCATCTGGAGGCCAAGGTCAAGTCGGTGGAAATGTTCAACCCGGATGTCGCCGCCCTGCATCTGTCGACACCGCGCAGCCAGCGCTTGCGTTTTCTCGCCGGCCAGTCGATCCGGCTATCGGTGGATGGCGCAAGCAGTCACTACGCCATTGCCAGCTGCCCGTGCGAAGACAGGCATATCGAGATCCAGATATTGCGCTCTGCAGACGATGCTTTTTCGGAAGCCCTGTTCAGCAGTTTGAAAGTGAATGACCGCGTCAACCTGCAGGGACCTTACGGCGATTTTGTTCTGGAAGATGTCTCCACGCGCCCGGTCATCTTTGTGGCTTTCGGCGTTGGCTTCGCGCCGATCAAAAGTCTGATCCAGCATTCCATGTCGCTCGATCTGGCCGAGTCTATGGATCTGCACTGGCTGGCGGATCAGGCGGGACACTACCAGGCCAATCTTTGCCGATCCTGGGCCGATGCGCTGGACAATTTCAGGTATTTTCCCCATCTGCCCGCCGGCGGCGTTGAAAAATCGGTGGCCGGCATCGTTGCAGCTTATCCGGATCTGCGCCGTTTTGACGTTTACGCGGCAGGAACGGCGCAGCAACTGCAGATCGCCAAGCGCATGTTCCTGGAGCAGGGATTGCCGGAGCAGCAATGGCGGGCCGGCATACTGGATGGGTGATCCACCGTGTGATGACGGAATAAAACTGATAGATTAAAGTTACAACATTGCCTCATTGGCAGAATCAAACTGTAGTTTTTTGACCTGTCAACGTTAGCAATCCGAGTTGGTCTTTTACAGGAGAGTTTCATGTCGTTGCTGTCTCTTGAATCGTTGGCATCCTACTGGTCGGCACCGGTCGTCGAAGCAAATATCCTGGTTTTTTTCGATCTCCTCGGTGCGCTGTTATTGGGCCTGCTGGTCGGCTATGAGCGTTCATATCATGGCCGGGCGGCGGGCATGCGCACTTACGGGCTGGTATGCCTGGCTTCCGCCGCGCTGACTTCGATCGCCGGCCATCCTGAGCTGTGGTTCGGCGGACATAGCCAGATGATAGCTTATCCGGATGTGACCCGCGTGATACAGGGTATCGTCACCGGCATCGGCTTTTTGTGCGCCGGCGTGATCATCAAAGAGGGATTCACCATCAGCGGCCTGACCACCGCCGCCTCCATCTGGACGGCATCGGCGATCGGGGTGTTGGTCGGAATCGGTTTCTATTTTGCCGCAATCATCCTCTCCGTCATTTCGGCCAGCGTGATGATGTGGATTTCCAAACTTGAGGCATGGCTGCCATCCCGGCTTGCGATAGCCGTAGCATTGACCTTCCGGCAGGGCTTCGAACCCGGTGAAGAGTTAGTATCCAATGCGATACGCGGATATGGCTACAAGATCGCCGGAGGGTCGCTGGTTATCAGTAACAGCGAATCAGGACAGGTGTGGCAATTTACGGCTTTCGCGGTGCGAAATGATACCAGCTATTCGATCCCCATCATTTCACGAGAGCTTTCCAAAATCAACGGCGTGGAAAAATTCCAGCTTTCCTTTGCCAGAAACTGAAAGCCTGAAATGCCGGCTCGACCGGCATCCGGCCAGTGCGCAGAAGACTGCCGTTAGCGCCGGATTACCTTCAAGCCTTGCGCTGATCCGGGGTGCCGATCCGCACATTCATCTTTTCACCTGACTCCCAGTTGACCATGTATATGTTGAATTGCGCCTGCTTTCCCTTGAATTCGGCTCGCTCGAGCTTGACGGTCTTGTCCCGCAGAGCAGGCGGCAGGACCTCCACAACCGCCTGGGTCACGATGATCTGGTTTGCCCTGGTTATCGCGGATACTTTTGCAGCGACATTGACGGTATCGCCAAACACGTCGCCGGATTGGTGGATGACTTCACCATAATGGAAACCGATGCGGATATATATCGGGCTGCCGTCCTGATATCTGCAGTTTCCCACCGCATGATGCATCGCGCAGGCAGCATGAAAAGCCTGCTCCGCAGTCGGGAAAGTGCACATGATTTCATCGCCGATTACCTTCACCAGGGTACCCTGAAAGGCGGGAAGCTGGTTGGTCATGATGCCAACGCACTGTGTTATCGACTGGAGTGCCAGCTCGTCCCCCAGTCTTTCAAAAAGATCGGAACTGCTGGAAATATCAGCAAACAAAACCACCAGCTTCTGTTGATTTTCTGGCATTTGGCAACACCCGTTCGTTGCGACCCGGCGGATTGTAAACGATAATCCAAATAAAGGTGACCAGGGATTTCCCGCTGCTATGGCTATGCCATTGCAATCATCTGTCAGCCGAACGATGACTGAGATGCAGAATCTGCGGCTCGATCTCTATCATTCCGGCAGCGCTGGTCATCATGATGTGGCCTTCCTGTATCGTGCATTGCAATTGCATGGTGCGACTGGCCAATGCGGCAAGAGCCTGCGTGGTTTCGCCAGCCAGTTTGAGCACAGTGAGGTTGTCCTGGCGTTGCAGCTTGTCGCGATTCTCGTTCCACCAGATATCTGCTGCCCGTCCATAGCTCAGCACCACCACCTCACCGGCGCGTCCGCCGGCCTTGCGGATGACACGCGCGTCCGGCAATCCGACTTCTATCCAGCGCTTGATCTCGCCGGTAAGGTCCTTATGCCACAGGTCGGGTTCCTCACCGCTGCTGATGCCTTTGCCAAAAGTCAAGCCATCGTCCGCAAACAGCGCAAAAGCCAGCAGCCGCATCATCATGCGTTCATCGGTCTCGGAAGGGTGCCGCGCCAGAGTCAGGACATGGCCGGCATAATAGTGCCGGTCCATGTCGGCGATCTGTAGAACGGCTTTGAAAATAGTCGCTTTGATGGCCATCAGATAGTGCCTGGAATAATATCTTTCAGCCGTGCATTCTATGCGACTTGTCCGAATTGGGCCGGATGGTATTGCGCCGCCGTTCCGACTATAATCCGCCCCCATACGGACTTACTGTTGGAATATCGGAATGCAGTTATTCACCTTTGGTATCAACCATCAAACCGCGCCGCTGGCAGTGCGCGAACAGGTCGCGTTCAACGCGGACGGGATGGAGAACGCCCTGCGCGATCTGGTCGATAACGGTGCGGCCAAGGAAGCGGCGATCCTTTCCACCTGCAATCGCATGGAATTGTATTGCAACGCGGAGAACCCCGAACATGCCATTGACTGGCTGGCGCAGTACCACCATCTGCCGCGCAAGGACATCGACCCCTATCTCTACACCCTGCCGCGCGAGCAGGCGGTCAAGCATTCATTCCGCGTGGCCAGCGGGCTGGACTCGATGGTGTTGGGCGAGCCGCAGATCCTCGGGCAGATGAAACAGGCGGTGCGCCAGGCCGAGCAGGCCGGCACGCTTGGTTTCCTGCTGCACAAATTGTTCCAGCGCACCTTTTCAGTCGCCAAGGATGTGCGCACTCAAACCGAGATCGGCGCAAACCTGGTCTCGATGGCCGCAGCCGCCGTGCGGCTTGCCGAGCGTATTTTCCCCAGCATCTCCGAACAGCGTGTGTTGTTCATCGGCGCCGGGGAGATGATAGAACTCAATGCGGTTCATTTTGCGGCGCGCTCGCCGAAACACATCACCGTCGCCAATCGCACCATAGAACGCGCACAAGTATTGGCGCGGCGCATCAACGGCCATGCGATTACACTCACCGATCTGCCGGATCAACTGGCACAACACGACATCATCGTCACCTGTACCGCCAGTCCGTTGCCTATCCTGGGCAAGGGCATGGTGGAGCGCGCGCTCAAAGCGCGCAAACACCGGCCATTGTTCATTGTCGACCTGGCGGTTCCGCGCGACGTGGAAGCTGAAGTCGCCGAGCTGAATGATGTATTCCTGTACAGCGTGGATGACATTGCCGAAGTGGTGAAGGACGGACTGGACGCGCGCCAGGGTGCGGTCAAGGAAGCCGAAGTCATCATCGATTCCAGCGTGTCAGAGTTCATTCACTGGATGGAATCGCGCGAAGTCGTGCCAGTAATCCGCGCTTTGCGCGACCATGCCGAACGCAACCGCCGCCACGAACTGGAAAAGGCTTTGCGCCTGCTGGCAAAGGGCGATGACCCCGAAAAGGTGCTGGAAGCCATGAGCAGCAGCCTGACCAACAAATTCCTGCACGCACCCACCCATGCGCTGAACCAGGTGCATAGCGGCGACCGCGAAGCTTTCCTCGAGGTTATCCATCGTCTTTACCACATTCAATCCGAAGAATAAACAGCGGGCAGAATGAATCCCAGCATCGCCGCCAAACTCGCTCACCTGAGCGAGCGCCTGCTCGAAGTCAATCAATTGCTGAGCACCGAAGACGCCACCCGGAACATGGATACGTTCCGCAAACTTAATCGCGAACGCGCCGAACTCGAACCGGTGGTGGAACTGTATCACGCCTATCAGGCCTGTCAGGCCGACATCGCCACTGCGCAGGGAATGGCCGGCGATCCGGAGATGCGCGAATTCGCCGAAGCCGAGATCAGTCACGGACAAGAACGGCTGGCGCAACTCAGCAGCGAATTGCAAGTACAGTTATTGCCAAGGGACCCCAACGACGAACGCAGCGTGTTCCTGGAAATACGCGCCGGAACCGGCGGCGACGAGGCAGCGCTGTTTGCCGGCGACTTGTTCCGCATGTATACGCGCTTCGCCGAGCGCAAGCGCTGGCAAGTCGAGGTGATCTCGGAAAGTCCCGGTGAGATGGGCGGCTACAAGGAAATCATCGCACGCATCGCCGGGCAGGGCGCGTACTCGGTGCTGAAATTCGAATCCGGCGCGCACCGCGTGCAGCGGGTGCCCGCCACCGAGACACAAGGCCGCATCCATACCTCGGCGTGCACCGTGGCGATCATGCCGGAGGTGGACGAAGTCAACGACGTGGTGTTGAACCCCGCCGATCTGCGCATCGACACGTTCCGCGCCTCCGGCGCGGGTGGCCAGCATATCAACAAGACCGATTCGGCGGTGCGCATCACTCATCTTCCGACCGGCGTGGTGGTGGAATGCCAGGACGGCCGTTCGCAGCATCAGAACAAGGCGCAGGCGATGCGCGTGATGGCGGCACGCATCAAGGACGCACAGGTACGCGAGCAGAATGCCAGGACCGCCGCGACACGCAAGAATCTGGTTGGCAGCGGCGACCGTTCCGAACGCATCCGCACCTACAACTTTCCGCAAGGCCGCGTCACCGACCACCGCATCAACCTGACGCTGTACAAGATGGATGCGATCATGGATGGCGACATCGGTGAACTCACCGGCGCACTGATGGCCGAACATCAGGCCGAACAGCTCGCCGCGATGGCGGAAGATGTCCTCCAGTAGCATTCAAGCTTTTCTGCAGCAACATAGCAAGCAGCTTGAGGAAGCGCTGAACCTTGAAGCCGGCAGCGCTCGCATCGAGGTTCAATGCCTGTTGCAGGCCGTGCTGCAAGTGGATCGCGCCTACCTTTTCAGCCACCCGGAACAATCACTGGATGCAGATCAACATGAGCGATATATGGCCTTGCTTGAGCGTCGCCTGCGCGGTGAACCTATCGCTTATCTGCTTGCCTCTCGAGAGTTTTACGGGCTGAATCTCAAGGTAACTCCCGCGACCTTGATCCCGCGCCCCGAAACCGAATTGCTGGTCGATCTGGCCTTGCAGCACATCCCGCTGCACAGCAGGTTCCGTTTACTGGATCTGGGCACCGGTAGCGGCGCGATCGCGTTGAGTATCGCCCGCGCCCGTCCGAATGCTGAAGTAATGGCAGTGGATGCATCGCCAGGCGCACTGGAAGTGGCGCACGAGAATGCGCAACGCCTCAATATCTGCAACGTGCGACTGACCGCCAGCGACTGGTTCACTTCGCTTCAGGGTGAACGCTTCGATATGATCGTTTCCAATCCCCCCTATGTCGCTGTTAACGACCCGCATCTGCTGCAGGGCGACCTGTGCTTCGAACCGCGCAACGCATTGGCTTCAGGAGCGGACGGTCTGGACGATATCCGCCTCATCATCTCTCAAGCGAAAGCGCATCTCAATCCTGGCGGATGGCTGTTGCTCGAGCATGGCCATGACCATGCGGACCGGGTACGGGCGCTGTTGCAGCAGGCGGGATTTGCCGGGATCTTTTCCGCGCATGATCTATCCGGGATAGATCGAGTGAGCGGCGGATCATGTCTTCCATAGTAAAGAACTAAGGTATTACTCTTTTTTCAGGCTTGTTGTCATATCAACGTGAAGGCGTAGAATGAAAACCATAATTACACAAATAAATTCAACCTGGAGGGCATCATGGCACATATCGTAATCATGGGCGCAGGGATCGGCGGTATGCCGGCAGCCTACGAAATGCAGGAGAAGCTCGGCAAAGGCGACAAGGTGACGGTCATCTCGGACAGGGAGAATTTCCAATTTACGCCGTCCAATCCATGGATGGCAGTGAAATGGCGCAACCGCAAGGACATTGAATTCCCGGTGCGCACCTATCTGGAACGCAAAGGTATCAGCTTCATCTCGTCAGGCGTGAAGCGCGTGCATCCGGAAAAGAATCAGCTTGAACTTAACGACGGGCAATCGGTGGATTACGATTATCTGGTGATCGCCACCGGACCCAAGCTCGCCTTCGATGAAGTCGAGGGGCTCGGTCCGCATGGCGGTTTCACCCATTCTGTTTGCGTCGTGGACCATGCGATGAAGTCGCATGACGAATGGGAGAACTTCACGAAGAATCCCGGCCCTATCGTCGTCGGTGCGGTACAGGGCGCATCCTGCTTCGGACCGGCCTACGAATATGCCTTCATCATGGATACCGATCTGCGCCGCCGCAAGATACGCAACAAGGTGCCGATGACCTTCGTGACCGCCGAGCCGTACATCGGACACCTGGGATTGGGCGGAGTGGGCGATTCCAAGGGGATCCTCGAATCGGGCATGCGCGACCATGACATCAAGTGGATCTGCAATGCCAAGACCACCAGGGTCGAGGCGGGCAAGATGTATGTCACCGAGCATGATGACATGGGCGTCGAGAAGAAAAAGCATGAGCTGCCGTTCAGCTACAGCATGATGCTGCCGGCATTCAAGGGCGTCGATGCGGTATTCGGCATCGAAGGCCTGACCAATCCGCGCGGCTTCATCCTGGTGGACAAGCACCAGCGCAACCCCAGGTACAAAAACATCTTTGCAGTCGGCGTGTGTGTGGCTATTCCTCCGGTGGAAGCGACTCCGATACCGACCGGAACGCCCAAGACCGGCTACATGATCGAATCCATGGTGACTGCTACCGTGAATAACATCCATGCCGATTTGACCGGCACCCCGGCAGATACGGAAGCGACCTGGAATGCCGTCTGCCTGGCCGATTTCGGCGACACCGGCGTGGCATTCGTGGCGCTGCCGCAGATCCCGCCGCGCAACGTGAACTGGTTCTCGGAAGGCAAGTGGGTGCATGTCGCCAAGGTCGCGTTCGAAAAATATTTCATCCGCAAGATGAAAAAAGGCACTTCCGAGCCCTTTTATGAAAAGAGCATCCTGAAAATGCTGGGCATCGAGAAATTGAAATAGGCAAAAAGACTTGGGGAATCTTTCCCAGAAAAAAGGCCGGGGTGAACCGCCCGGCTTTTTTCATAATCTGGTGCGCCCGACAGGAGTCGAACCTGTGACCCTTGGCTTCGGAAACCAATACTCTATCCAGCTGAGCTACGGGCGCGTTGTGAGAAGGTGCGGAGAATAGCGGCTTTTGCCCGCGCAGTCCAACCTCAATCAGCCTGGGACGCAAGCCAGATTTTGCGCATGGCACACGTAACCTTTCGCGTAATAGGCCAAGCGCAAATGCTCCAGCAACCACAGCAGACGCCCCTTTCCATGCGATCGAAAGGCGCATGGGCGGAAAAGAATGACAACTGTGATGCATGGATCGCACTCAAGGCATGGCCTCTTTAATTTGCGCAGCGATGGTATATTATAGCCTCACAATATTCCGCCACCTTGCCATGCAATTCATCAACCCCGGCCCCGATGACATCAGCCGCCTGCTGCGCGAAGTGCATAGCATTGCCGTGGTGGGTCTGTCGCCCAAACCGTCGCGCCCCAGCTTTCGGGTCGCACAAGGCTTGCAGGGGTTTGGCTACCGTATCATCCCGGTGCGGCCGCTGGTTAACGAGGTGCTGGGCGAGAAGGCCTTTCCGGACCTTGAAAGCCTGCCTGAAAAACCGGACATCGTGGACGTATTTCGCGCTTCACAGCATGTTCCCGCGATCGTGGAAAGCTGCATCAGGCTCGGCATCAAAAATCTTTGGCTGCAAGAGGGTGTCGTTAACGAACCGGCAGCGCAACGCGCCCGCGAAGCCGGCATCACGGTGGTGATGGATCGCTGCATGTGGCGCGAGGCGGTGCGATCAGGCGCACGCCCGTCATGAGCCCTGCCCGCAACACTGCAGCTGCCATGAAGCGCTGTGCATGGCCGGGTGACGATCCCTTGTATCGCTCCTACCATGACGAGGAATGGGGTGTGCCGCTGCACGATGACCGGCGCCTGTTCGAGTTCCTGATCCTGGAAGGCGCGCAGGCCGGATTGAGCTGGATCACCATCCTGCGCAAGCGCGAAAATTATCGCGCCGCATTCGACGGTTTCGATCCTGCGCGCATTGCCCGCTATGATGAGGGTAAAATAGCATCACTGTTGCAAGACCCGGGAATCGTGCGCAATCGTTTGAAGGTGGCGGCGGCAGTGACCAACGCGCGGAAGTTTCTCGACGTGCAGGAAGAGTTTGGCAGTTTTGACGCTTTCATCTGGCGCTTCGTCGATGGCAGGCCGAAGCAGAACAAATGGCGCAGCCTCGCAGATATCCCGGCAAGCACACCGGAATCGGATGCGATGAGCAGGGAACTGAAACAGCGCGGTTTCAAGTTCGTCGGCAGCACCATCTGCTATGCGCACATGCAGGCGACCGGTATGGTCAATGACCACACGACAGATTGCTACAGGCATAAAGAATTACAATAGTTTAAGCATCACCAGAAATCCATTTTTCGGGATGAAGCGCAAGGAGCCGCGCAGCGAATGACGAGGCATATCAAATTGGATAGACGAGGAATGAGCGAGCACGCGACACCGCGATTCGCCCGACAAATGGATTTATTGAGATGCTGTTAAAGTTCACCAAAATGCACGGCGCAGGCAACGACTTCGTGGTTCTGGACGGCTTCCGCCAGGACATTGAACTCAACCCGGAGCAGTTGCGCTTGCTGGCAGATCGCCACTTCGGGGTCGGCTGTGACCAGATCCTGTTGGTCGAAAAGCCGCAAAGCGGTGAGGCCGATTTCCGCTACCGCATCTTCAACGCCGATGGCGGCGAAGTCGAACAGTGCGGCAACGGCGCCCGCTGCTTCATGCGTTTCGTGCATGACCAGCAGATCACCGACAAGCGCGAGATCGTGGTGGAGACGCGCAGCGGCTTGATCACTCCGCGGCTTGAACAGGACGGCCGGGTGACCGTCGACATGGGTCAGCCGATACTCGAACCGGACCGGATCCCCTTCAAAGGCGGCCTTGGCGCCGTGAGCGAACCGCTGCAAGTGGCCGGTGCGACACTGGATGTCAGCGTGCTGTCAATGGGTAACCCGCATGCCGTGCAACTGGTGGATGATATCAAGCTGGCCCCGGTGGAAAAACTGGGGCCGCTGATCGAGCAGCACCCGCGCTTCCCCAACCGCGTCAATGCCGGTTTCATGCAGATAATGGACCGCACCCACATCATGCTGCGTGTTTATGAACGCGGCGCCGGGGAAACACTTTCCTGCGGCACCGGAGCCTGCGCCGCAGTAGTGGCCGGCATCCGGCGCGGCTTGCTGGACAATCCGGTGAGTGTCGCCACGCGCGGCGGCACGCTGACCATTTCATGGGATGGCGATGGAACGGCAGTGCTGATGACAGGACCGGCAATCACGGTGTTTACTGGCGAAATCAATATATAGGGGAATCCGATGAGAGCTGAAGAGGTCGCACGATATTTGCAGGACAACCCGCAGTTTTTTGAAGATCACTCGGAAACGCTTGCCCGGATCAATCTGGCGCACCCGCACGGCGGGCGCACGATCTCCCTGAGCGAGCGCCAGCTGCTCGCGCTGCGCGAGAAGAACAAGGAACTGGAAAAAAAGCTGGGCGACATGATGGCGTTCGCACGCGAAAACGATGCGTTGCAGCACAAGGTTCATGAATTTATCGTGGCATTGTTTGCCGCCCGCGATCTGGCCACACTGCAGGAAATGATCCCGCGTCTGCTGCGTGATATTTTCGCCGTGCCGCACACGGTACTGCGCCTGTGGCAGCTGGATCCGCCCAGCACGGAAATACTGGCCTTTACCGATGCACTGGTTCAACCGGTTTGCCTGCATCAGGCCGCACACGACACTGCAGCATGGTTTGGCGAGATTTCCGCGCAGCTTCATTCCTACTCCTACCTGCCGTTGCATGCCGGCAATGAGACCATAGGCTTGCTGGTGTTGGCCAGCGAGGACAAGCAGCGCTTTTATCCGGGCATGGGCACGGTGTTCCTGCAACGCATCGCCGAGGGAGTAGAGAGCGCGCTGCACCCCTGTCTTGAACAGCAATCTTGAATAACTGAGTCGTATGGCGGAAATTGCCACGCCTGTCCTGAGCACGGTCGAAGGGACCAACCAGCAATACTTGCGCGGCTATCTGGCCTGGCTGCGCAACGAGAAGCAGTACTCCGGGCTGACCGTCGAAAACTACGCGCGCGACCTCCGTCACTTGTTCGAGTTGACCGCTGACACGCCGTTGGCCGATCTGAAGATCCACCATATCCGCCGCTTCATCGCGCAACTGCACAGCCGGGGACTAGGGGGCCGGTCACTGGCACGCATGTTGTCGGCATGGCGCGGTTTCTTCACTTATCTGATGCGCGATCACGGCCTGCAGGACAACCCCTGCGCCGGTTTGCGCGCCCCCAAATCGGCCAAGACCCTGCCGCAGGCCCTGTCGCCCGACGAGGCCACGCGCCTGGTAGAGATGCCGACCGACACGCCGGAAGCAATACGCGACAAGGCGATGTTCGAGCTGCTCTACTCTTCGGGCCTGCGCCTGGCTGAGTTGGTCAGTCTCGACCCGGCGCAACTCGACCTGATCGCAGGAGAGGTGCGCGTGACCGGCAAGGGCAGCAAGACGCGCATCGTGCCGCTCGGCCAATTTGCCATCGCCGCATTACAAGCCTGGATGGAAGTGCGTGACGATCTTGCCAAACCGAATGAGGCCGCTCTGTTCGTCGGCCAGCGCGGGTTACGCATTTCGCCGCGTGTGGTGCAATTGCGCTTGCGGCAATGGGGGGTCAGGCAAGGCATCACCAGCAACGTGCATCCGCATCTGCTGCGCCATTCTTTCGCCACCCATGTGCTGCAATCTTCCGGCGACTTGCGCGCCGTACAGGAGATGCTCGGCCACGCCAGCATCTCCACCACACAGGTCTATACCCACCTCGATTTTCAATACCTGAGCAAGATCTACGACGCGGCCCATCCGCGCGCCAAAAAGAAAACAAAATGAAAAAGATCGTGCTGAAGACCGGCAAGGAAAAGTCCTTGCTGCGCAGACACCCATGGATATTCTCCGGAGCCATCCAGCGTGTCGATGGCGCGCCGGACAGCGGCGACACTGTGCAGGTGAGCGCAGCGGATGGCCGTTTTCTGGTCCACGCCGCATACAACCCCCAATCGAAGATATCCGCCCGGGTGTGGTCGTGGGATGAAAAGGAACAG
Source organism: Pseudomonadota bacterium (assembly GCA_049320585.1). Classification (GTDB taxonomy): domain Bacteria; phylum Pseudomonadota; class Gammaproteobacteria; order Burkholderiales; family Gallionellaceae; genus Gallionella. The sequence goes on from JBMOQB010000010.1 coordinate 27,108, forward strand.
ATTGACGCTGCGTTCTTCCGAAAAAAGATCGCCGTTGCGATAGCGGCACGTAGCGAGTCAGGTTTTGCTCGCGGCAGCAACAGCATGCGCCTGATCCACGCCGAATCAGACGGCCTGCCGGGATTGATCGTCGATCGTTACGGCGATGTGCTGGTGATGCAGATCGGCAGCGCAGGCGCTGAGCGCTGGCGCGATGTCATCGCCGGCATCCTGCAGGAGCTATGCAAGCCTGCTTGCATATACGAGCGCTCCGATTCTGATTCGCGCAAGCTGGAGGGACTGGAACTGCGCAACGGCGTGCTGCGCGGCTCGTTGCCGGACAACGTGGAAGTGATCGAGCACGGCCTGCATTTCAAGGTGGATGTCGCGGCTGGTCAAAAGACCGGCTTCTATCTCGATCAGCGCGACAACCGCGCGCTGACCGAAACGCTGGCCGCCGACCGCGACGTGCTGAATTGTTTCTGTTACACCGGCGGCTTTTCGCTGTATGCGCTGCGCGGCGGCGCGAAATCAGTTTTATCTATTGATGCATCTGCTGATGCGCTGCGCATCGCGGAAGAAAATGTCACACGAAATAGCCTTGATTCATCCCGTGCAGAATGGCAATGCGCGGATGTATTCGTTGCGCTGCGCACGCTGCGCGACCAAGGCCGCAAGTTCGACCTGATCATCCTCGACCCGCCCAAGTTCGCCCCCACCGCCGCCTTCGCCGAAAAGGCCGCGCGCGGCTACAAGGACATCAACCTGCTCGGCTTCAAACTGCTCAGGCCGGGCGGCCTGCTCTGCACCTACTCCTGCTCCGGCGGCATCAGCGCAGACCTATTCCAGAAGATCATCGCCGGCGCGGCGCTCGATGCCGGCGTGGATGCGCAGATCGTGCATCACCTGCACGCCAGCGCGGATCATCCGGTGTTGCTGAGTTTTCCGGAGGGAGCTTATTTGAAGGGGTTGGTGTTGAGGGTGGGTTAATTTGGAGTGCAGCGACACGTCGCTGCTTTTTTACGGCTAATACAAAACCGCCGGGGGTTGCCCGGCGGTTTTGATTTTCGATTGTGAATACCACAGAGAGTCCGCCGCTTCGCGGCGACCCTTCGACAGGCTCAGGGCGAACGGCCAATTAAAATTCATTGTTGGGTATCGCTACGCTCAACCCAACCTACATGCTGCGCTTTAAAACAAGCGGCGACGCGTCGCCGCACTCCACATCACGGCAAATTCACCATCGGCTTGAACCCCAGCTTGCTTTCCATACTCTCCGCACTGAGCCGTGCTTCGCTCTGATTGGCATACGGACCGATATGCACGCGCACTAACCCGTCCTTATTCGTCAGCTTGAGTTGCTTCCCATTGTCACTCAGTTCGCTGCGCATTTTTGCCAGATATACTTCTGCTGCTTCTTGTGTTTTGAATGCACCAAGTTGCAGGTATACACCGGTGTCGCTATTTTCCAAAGACGCTATCGCAACAACAGGGAGCTCGGCTACGGCGGAGGCAGGAGCGCCGCTTTCCAGCGGCTGGCTTTGCACTGTGCTGGCGGCCAGCGGCTTGACACTGACATTGGCGGGTAGACTCTCCACTTCGACCTCCGCGCTGCCGTCGCCGACGATGCCGAGCTTGTATGCAGCGGCATAGGAGAGATCAATCACCCGGTCATGCAGGAACGGGCCCCTGTCATTGACCCTGACCACCACGGATTTTTTATTGGCGAGATTGGTCACGCGCGCATAACTGGGTATGGGCAAGGTGGGATGCGCGGCGGTCATCGCGTACATGTCATAAACCTCGCCGACCGAGGTGCGCTGGCCGTGGAATTTCTTGCCGTACCATGAGGCGATGCCGCGCTGTTTGTAAGTGCCGGTAGTGGTCAGCGGCGTGTAAGTCTTGCCCAATGCCACATAAGGGCGATTGGCATAGCGATGCAGCGGTTCATACTTCGGCACGGCATCGGGAATTGCGTCCAGATTGGCGGGCGCATCGGCACCCGGCCCGTCTCCGGCAAGATAGCCACCGCCGGCCGGCGCGGCGGGTACACCGGACTCCGCTTTCCGCTGCGGGGTGCTGCTGCAAGCGGCAAGCAGCAAAGCAGCCAATGCCAGAATTGCGCAGGACGACACACCGTTTTTCTTACTCATTCATACTCCTGTTAAATGGCCGCTTGCCTGCCTCTTTTTGGCGGCATGTTGGAACGGCTATTTTTTTTATCAAGTTTTGACCAGTTTCTTGTGTGTCTCTATGCTCATCAGCATACCAAAGCCCAGCAGCAGAGTCAGCATCGAAGTCCCGCCGTAGCTGATCAGCGGCAGCGGCACGCCAACCACCGGAAGGATGCCGCTGACCATGCCCATGTTCACGAACGCATAGGTGGCGAAGGTCAGCGTGATCGAGCCGGCCATCAGGCGGGTGAAGTAGGTGGAGGCATTCGCGGTAATTCTGAAACCGCGCCCGATAACAAAGGAATACAGTCCCAACAGGATCAGGCAGCCAAGCAGGCCGAATTCTTCCGAGAACACCGCGAAGATGAAATCAGTGGTGCGTTCCGGCAAGAAGTCGAGGTGCGTCTGCGTGCCGTTCAGGTAACCCTTGCCGAGTATGCCGCCGGAGCCGACGGCGATGGTCGCCTGGATGGTGTGATACCCGTTCCCCAGCGCATCCTGATTGGGATCGAACAGCATCAAGATACGATGGCGCTGGTATTCGTGCAGCATCGACCACAACACCGGCGCACTGGCGATCGCAGCGGCCAGCATCACGCCCATCACGCGCCAGCTCAGGCCTGCCAGGAACAGCACGTAAAATCCGCTGGCAAGAATCAATATTGACGTTCCCAGATCCGGCTGGCGCGCGATCAGTGCAATCGGCATCAGCAGCAGCAGCGCGGCGATGAAATAGTTCTTCAGCGTGAGCGTGGCTTCGTGCTTCTCGAAATACCAGGCCATCATCAGCGGCACGCCGATCTTCATCAGCTCGGATGGCTGCACGTTCGCCACACCGAGATTCAGCCAGCGTCTCGCGCCATGGCTGATCTCGCCGAACAGCGCCACGGCTATCAGCAACACCATGCCCAGCACATAGATCGGCACAGCGGTGCGCATCAGGTAATGCAGCGGCAGGTTTGCGATCAGCCACATGCAGGCGAGCGCCACCACGATGTTGACCATCTGTCTCAGCGGACGATCCCAGCCCGCATTGTCGGCGCTGTACAGCACCAGCAGGCCGGTCATCAGCAACAGACCGATGCCCAGCAACAGGGGACGGTCGAGATGGGCGACCAAGCGCTGCCAAAGCTGCCGCCTAGTCATGTTCGCTGCCCTCCTTCTCCGTCACATCCTGCAACGGCTTGGGTATCTTGCCGAGCAGGTAATAGTCCAGCACCTTGCGCGCGATCGGAGCCGCCGTCCCGCCGCCGTGTCCGCCGTTCTCGGCCAGCACCACCAGTGCGATCCTGGGTTCCTCGGCGGGGGCGAAAGCGATGAACCAGGCATGGTCGCGATGCCGCTCGTCGACCTTCTTTTCATCATACTTTTCGCCCTGCTTCATCGCGATTACCTGTGCCGTGCCGGTCTTGCCGGCGATATGATAGGGCGTACCCAGTGACGCATATACCGCCGTGCCGCCGGGTTGCGTGACAGCAACCATGGCTTTCTTGACCAGCTCAAGATGCGCTTTATCGATGTTCAGATCAAATAGCGGTTCACTGGCAATCAACCGCTTTTGATCGCCCAACGAACTGCGCACTTCTTTTACCAGGTGCGGTTTGTATGCCACGCCGTCATTGGCCAGCGTGGCTGTGGCAAAAGCCAGCTGGGTCGGTGTCACCAGGCTGTAGCCCTGGCCAATGCCGACCGATACGGTGTCGCCCGGATACCAGATTTGCTGGTAGCGTTTCATCTTCCAGTCCTGCGACGGCAACAGGCCGGAAGTTTCGCCTTCCATATCAATGCCGGTCTTCTTGCCAAAACCAAAGCGCGACATATAGTCAAAGATATTGTCTATGCCCATTTCGGTGGCCAAACCATAAAAATAGGTGTCGCAGGACATCTGGATGGCCTTGAACATGTTCACACTGCCATGGCCGCCCGCTTTCCAATCGCGATACTGGCGGCTGCTGCCAGGCAAATAATATACGCCCGGATCACTGATGGTTTGCTCGGGTTTGCGCGTGCGGAAATTCAATCCTGCCAGCGCCATGAAAGGCTTGATCGTCGAGCCGGGCGGATATTGCCCGCGCAGCGCGCGATTGTTGAGCGGTACGTCCGGTGAATTATTCAGTTCATCCCAACTCTGCGGATCGATGCCGTCGATGAACGGATTGGGGTCGTAGCCGGGCTTGCTGACGAAGGCCAGCACTTCGCCGTTGTTCGGATCTATCGCCACCAGCGCGCCCCGGTAGTTGCCGAAGGATTGCTCGGCGATCTCCTGCAGCTTGGCGTCTATGCTCAATACCAGCGTGTTGCCGGAGACCGGCGCGGAGTGCGACAACATGCGCACCGCACGGCCGCCGGCATCCACTTCGACCTGCTCGATGCCAGTAGTGCCGTGCAGATCGCTTTCATAGCTCTGCTCCAGCCCGGTCTTGCCGATGTAATCCGAGCCGCGATAATTTGCCGCCAGGTCGCTTTGTTCAAGTTGAGCAACATCGTCTTCATTGATGCGCCCGATATAACCGATCAAATGAGCGGTTTGCTCGCCAAATGGATAATCGCGAAACAAGCGCGCCTTGATCTCGACAGCCGGAAAACGGTATTGCTGCGCGGCGAAGCGCGCAATCTCTTCATCGCTCAGACGATTGCGGATCACCAGCGTTTCAAAGTCATGGCTCTCGGCAAGCAGTTTCTTGAAGCGTTTGCGGTCTTTGGAAGTGATGTCTACCAGCGTGGACAGCTCGTTTATCGTGGCTTCAATATCCGTGGTTTTGTTCTGGTTTATCTCCAGAGTGTAGCCGGAATAATTGCGTGCCAGCACCACGCCATTGCGATCGAGTATCAGACCGCGGTTTGGAACGATGGGGACGATGGAGATGCGGTTGCTCTCGGCGAGCGTCTGGTAATAGCCGTGGCGAAACGTCTGCAGATAGAGGAAACGCAACAAAAGTATCGCCAAAAGCAGCAATACAAAACCGATGCTGACCACCAGACGCAACTGGAAATGGAATATCTCGCGCTGATGGTTTTTAAACTCGGCGTGCTTGTTCATTCACGATCCACAGGCTTTTGCCGCATCGCCTGGAACAAGATGCAGAGCGGAGGCCACAGTAAAGTCGATGTCAGGCTACCGAGGAAATACCCCCAGACAACATAGCCGTCCACCAGCCAATGCACCATTGCATACACCGCGTAAGCTATCACCAGGATGCCGAACACGTGGGTGGTTTGCTGGCGCAAATCAAACATCTGCAAGCGATGATTCAGCACAACCCCGCCAAATGCGAGCACCGTATACGCCAGCGCATGCTGCCCGAACAGGCTTGCATCTGCCACATCGGCGAGGATCCCCACTGCCCACGATAATCCGATGCCGAGTCGCCACGGCTTGTGCATGCACCAATAGAGCAGCACCACTGCGACAAAATCGGGGCGCAGCATCAGCCAGATGCCCTCCCACGGCAATCCGTTCATGAACAGCGCTGCCAGCACGCTCATCAGGATGAAAGTGTTGCTGACCGGGCGCTGAATTTCAGACCTGGCGTGTATGGCTGTGTATATCATCAATTCTTTCTCTTGGTCTTGGCGCGCTTGTCGACACTTTCCTGCGCAGGCTCTTGCACAGGGCGTTCAGGCAGCCCGGGCATGTCAGACAAGACCAGCAGATGGCGGTGGCTATCAACGCCGGCCACCGGCAGGCAGGTAACACTGGCGAACGGATAGGCCGGATCACGCTCCACCTTTATTACTTTGGCGACCGGGATACCCGGCGGGTAGGTGCCATCGATGCCGGAGGTAACCAGAATGTCGTCGGTCTGGACATCAGCGCTGACCGGCATATAGCGCAGCGATAACTGACTGGTATCGCCCGCGCCGAATACGATGGCGCGCAGGCCGTTGCGCAAAACCTGTATCGGTACCGCATGATCTTTCTCGGTGATCAGCGTGACTTCGGAAAGCCATGGATAGACGCGCGTGATCTGTCCGACAATACCCGCGTCATCCATCACCACTTGACCGTTCCTGATATTGGCATTCTCACCCTTGTTGACCAGCACCCTGCGTTTGAACACATCGCGTTCGGAGTAGGATATTTCTACCAATTGGGTGGAGATTTCGTTGCGCAGCGGCAACTCCACCAGGTTGCGCAATTGCCGGTTCTCCGCCTGCAGCGTCTGCAATTGCTGCAGTTGCGCAGCATCGAACTCATGCTGCCGGTGCAGCTCTTCGTTTTCTGCTATCAGGCCGTGCTGTCTGCTCTGCGTAATATAGAAATCACCAAGTTGTTGCCACAGCGCACCTGGCCATGCAGCCACGCGCTGTATCGGCGAGACCAGTATCGACAATGCGCTGCGCGTCGATTCCAGGTAGCGATAGCGGGCGTCTACAAATAGCAGCAGCATCGACAGCACTGCGAAGAAAACCAGCCGAACCATCGGGCTGGGGCCGCGATTGAAAAATCGGAAGGACTGCGTACTTTCCATCAACGACGTTCCATTGCAGCTTTTGGCGGGTTATATATTGAAATATTATTCTGTAGTGAAAATGCTGGTCGATTTATCCATGTGCTCGAGGGCCATGCCGGAACCGCGCACTACACAGGTCAACGGGTCTTCTGCGATCAATACCGGCAAGCCGGTTTCCTCCATCAACAGACGGTCCAGGTCGCGCAACAGCGCTCCGCCGCCGGTCAGCACCATGCCTTTGTTGGCGATATCGGCGCCGAGTTCCGGCGGGGTCTGCTCCAGCGCGGTCTTGACTGCGCTGACGATGTTGTTGAGCGGGTCGGTCATCGCTTCCAGGACTTCGTTGCTGGAAATCGTGAAACTGCGCGGCACCCCTTCGGCCAGATTGCGTCCGGTCACTTCCATCTCGCGCACTTCACTGCCCGGAAAAGCGGAGCCGATGTTCTTCTTGATTTCCTCGGCAGTGGTCTCGCCGATCAACATGCCGTAATTGCGGCGGATATAATTAATGATCGCCTCGTCAAACTTGTCGCCGCCAACCCGCACCGAGCCGGAATATACCGCGCCTCCCAGCGACATCACGCCCACCTCCGTGGTACCGCCGCCGATGTCCACCACCATCGAGCCGGTCGCATCTTCCACCGGCAAGCCGGCACCGATCGCCGCAGCCATCGGCTCCTCGATCAGTTCCACCCGGCGCGCTCCCGCACCGACCGCAGATTCGCGGATTGCGCGCCGCTCCACCTGGGTGGATCCGCATGGCACACAGATCACGATGCGCGGGCTGGGGCTGAAAATGCCGGCCTTGTAGACCTTGCGGATGAAATGCTTGAGCATCAGTTCGGTGACGGTGAAATCTGCGATCACACCATCCTTCATCGGGCGGATCACGGTGATACTGCCCGGTGTGCGCCCCAGCATCTGCTTGGCGGCAAGCCCGACCTGCTGGATCACCTTTTTGCCGTTCGGTCCGCCCTCCTGGCGTATCGCCACCACAGAAGGTTCATTCAGCACGATGCCCTGGCCGCGCACCCAGATCAGCGTGTTTGCCGTGCCAAGATCGATTGCCAGATCATTAGAAAAGTAGCCGCTTAAAAATCCAAACATGTCGTGTCCTGTAGTCAAAGAGATGCGTCAATAAACCCATGTATGATACCCTATTAGCCTTATTTCAATAAAGTTTTGTATGTCCCTCACCAATGCAGATGTTCAGAAAATCGCCCGTCTGGCGCGACTCGCGATGAGCGAAGCGGAAATCGCTGCCGCCCGCAGCCAATTATCCGGTATTTTTGACCTGATTGCCGAAATGCAGGCCGTCGACACCAAAGGCGTTACCCCGATGTCCCATGCCCAGGACGTATCCCAACGTCTGCGTAAAGATGCCGTCACCGAAACCAACCAGCGCGAGCTGTTACTATCCATCGCACCGCAGGTTGAAGCCGGACTGTATCTGGTTCCGCAGGTAATCGAGTAATCCGGCATGTTGAATTCCAGCCTTAAACAACTGGGCGCGGCTCTGCGCGCCAAAAGGATCTCCAGCGTCGAACTGACGCAGTTCTACCTGGACCGTATCGCCGCGCTCAATCCCATGCTGAATGCCTATGTCACCACCAATGCCGAGACTAGTCTGGCGCAGGCGCGCCAGGCGGATTTGCTGCTGGCAAACGGCAAAGCGCAGCCACTGACCGGCATACCGATCGCCCAGAAGGACATCTTCTGCGCCAAGGGCTGGCGCACCACTTGCGGCTCGAAGATGCTGGAGAATTTCATCGCGCCCTATGATGCGCATGTCATCGAGCAATTCAACAATGCCGGGGCGGTGAACCTGGGCAAGACCAACATGGACGAATTCGCGATGGGATCAAGCAATGAAACCTCGTATTTCGGCCCGGTGAAAAATCCCTGGGATAACAACGCCGTGCCCGGCGGCAGCTCTGGCGGCTCTGCCTGTGCGGTGGCGGCTCGGCTGTGCGCCGCGGCGACCGGCACCGACACCGGTGGCTCAATACGCCAGCCCGCCGCGCTATGCGGCATCTCCGGCCTCAAACCCACCTACGGCGTGTGCTCGCGCTACGGCATGATCGCCTTTGCCTCCAGCCTGGATCAGGCCGGTCCGATGGCGCGTAGCGCCGAGGACCTCGCATTGATGCTGAACGCGATGGCCGGATTCGACGAGCGCGATTCCACCAGCTTGCAGCGTGACCAGGAAGACTACGCGCGCGATCTGGCCAAGCCGCTCAAAGGCTTGCGCATCGGCCTTCCAAAAGAGTTTTTCGCCACCGGCCTCGGCAGCGACGTGGCGAGCGCCGTCGAGACTGCCATCGCAGAATACAAGAAGCTAGGCGCGACCGTGGTGGACATCAGCCTGCCCAATTCCAGATTGTCCGTGCCGGTCTATTACGTGCTGGCTCCGGCGGAAGCATCGAGCAACCTGTCGCGCTACGACGGCGTGCGCTACGGTTATCGCGCGCCGGACTATGCCGATCTCACCGAGATGTATGAAAAGAGCCGCGCGCAGGGTTTCGGCGCGGAAGTGAAGCGCCGCATCATGATTGGCACTTACGTACTGTCGCACGGCTATTACGATGCCTATTATTTGCAGGCGCAGAAGATCCGCCGCCTGATCGCGCAGGATTTCGCCGAGGCGTTCAAGCAATGCGACGTGATCATCGGGCCGACCAGCCCTTCCACCGCATTCAACCTCGGCGAGAAGGGCGACGATCCGGTGCAGATGTATTTGTCCGACATTTACACGATCGCGGTGAACCTGGCCGGCCTGCCCGGCATGTCGATACCTGCCGGCTTCGGCAACAATGGCCGCCCGGTCGGACTGCAGATCATCGGCAACTATTTCGCCGAGGCGCAGATGCTGAACGTCGCGCACAAATACCAGATGGCAACCGACTGGCACAGTCGCACGCCGCAAAACATCGGGTTGTAAGGACATGAGCATGACATGGGAAATCGTCATCGGTCTGGAAGTGCATACCCAGCTTTCGACCAGCAGCAAGATATTTTCTGGCGCCTCCACCACCTATGGCGCCGAGCCGAACACGCAGGCCGATGCGGTCAGCATCGCGCTGCCGGGCGTGCTGCCGGTGCTCAACAAAGGCGCGGTGGAGCGCGCGATCAAGTTCGGGCTTGCAATCGGCGCGCACATTGCGCCGCGCTCGGTGTTCGCGCGCAAGAATTACTTCTATCCTGACCTGCCCAAGGGCTACCAGATCAGCCAGTTCGATCTGCCAGTGGTGGGGCAGGGCGCGTTGACGATACAAGTCGAACCGCTTTCCGGAAATGCCAAGCCCTACGAAAAAGTGGTGCGCATCACCCGCGCCCATCTGGAAGAAGACGCAGGCAAATCGCTGCATGAAGATTTTCATGGTATGACAGGCATAGACCTGAACCGTGCCGGCACGCCGCTGCTGGAGATCGTTTCCGAGCCGGACATGCGCTCGGCGGCGGAAGCGGTGGCATATGCCAAGACGCTGCACTCGCTTGTGCGCTGGATCGGCATCTGCGACGGCAACATGCAGGAAGGCTCGTTCCGCTGCGATGTCAACGTATCGGTGCGCCGCCCCGGCGAGCCGCTCGGCACGCGCCGCGAGATCAAGAACCTCAACTCGTTCAAGTTCATGCAACAGGCTATCGATTACGAAGTGCAGTGGCAGATCGACACGCTGGAAAACGGCGGCAAGATCCACCAGGCCACGGTATTGTTCGACCCGGACCAGGGATCGACTCACGCGATGCGCAGCAAGGAAGAGGCGCACGACTACCGCTATTTCCCCGATCCGGACCTGTTGCCGCTGGATATCACGCCCGCAATGCTGGAACAGGCGCGCGCGACGCTGCCTGAGTTGCCCGAAGCCAAGCGCACACGCTACCCCAGCGAGTACGCACTCACGGCCTACGATGCCAATATCCTGACTGCCTCGCGCGAGATGGCGGATTTTTTCGAGGCTACGCTTAACCCCTCCCAGCCTTCCCTTGTCAGGGGAGGAGCGGGCTTCCCCCCTGATAAGGGGGGATTGAGGGGGGTTGCCAAGCTGTGCGCGAACTGGATCATCGGCGAGGTCAGCGCACAATTGAATCGCGATGGATCGGAAATGGCGCAATGCCCGATCACGCCACAACAACTCGGTGGCATGCTCAAGCGTATCGCGGATGGCACGATCTCGAACGCAGGCGCAAAGGAGGTGTTTCGCACGATGTGGAGCGAAGGCGGCGACGCGGATGCCATCATCGAAGCCAAGGGGCTGAAGCAGGTTTCAGACAGCGGCGCGATCGAAAAGATCGTGGACGAGATCATCGCGGCGAACCCCGCTCAGGTGGCTGAGTACCGCGCTGGCCGTGACAAGCTGTTCGGATTCTTCGTCGGCCTGGCAATGAAAGCCAGCAAGGGCAAGGCTAACCCGGCACAGTTGAATGAGATTTTAAAGCGCAAACTGGAAAACAAGGAATGAAAAAGCCCCGGTGATACACCGGGGCTTTTAACCGATTGTTGCCTTTATTTCTTCAGCACTTCAATTTTATCAAGGAAGATGATCCTGTCGAAGGTGCGGTTCATCGACTTGCTATGGAAATTGGTCATAACCGCGCCATTCGGATAGCCGATGGTGGCGCCCTTGGCGACACTGGTCTTGGAAGCGGCAAGCCAGACCGGGCCGTTATCGCTGGACACTTGCATGTAGGTGTAGATCGAGGCATCCATCACTTCCAATACTTTGCCTGTATTGGGATATTTGCCGGCTGAGGCCGGCTTGCCCGCTGGTGCAGTTGATTCAGGTGCTGCAACTGCAGTACCGGCAAAGGCCAGCAGAGCCAGCAGAGTAAAAATGGTTTTCATCATGACTTCCTTAATAAATAATAAACGGTTGAGGATAAGCCTCGCGATCCACAAGGCTTAATGTCGGACTTCTTAAAGCCTAACAGGTTCCCAGAATACAGAAAACTCGCCAAGTTGGCAAAGCGGAAAAACTCGGCTCTACAACTGTGAAATCCTACCCATTAACGCGCGGCTTGCGCGGCGCGTTGACAAATAATCGATCATATAGCCACGGAGGCAAAACCTTCAGCAAGTATCCGACCAAATTCATCTGCCACGGGATCACGATAAAGGCGGCTTGCCGGTCGATGGTTTTCGCCATGCGCTTCGCAGCTTCGCCGGCATCCAGAATGAACGGCATAGGGTAAGGATTGATGGCGGTCATCGGTGTCCTGATGTAACCAGGACAAATCGTGACCACCTTGATCCCGCTGCCGCGCAATTCGACCCGCAATGATTCCAGATAGGAAATCGCGGCAGCCTTGGACGCGGAGTATGCGCCCGCGCCGGGGAGCCCGCGAAAACCTGCGACACTTGCAATGCCCACCAGGGTGCCGGCTTGCGCCGTGCGCATCGGCGCGATGAAAGGCTGGAAGGTCTTTACCGTGCCCAGCACATTGATATCCATCACCTGCTGGAAAACATCGATATCCTCGGCGTACTCGGTCAGTGTGCCGGCGCTGACTCCCGCATTGGCAATAACCACATCGGGACAGCCATTGCGCGCCATGAAATCATCAGCAGCCTGTTGCACCGCGACAGCATCGCGCACATCCAACGCATAGCAAAAAGCCCGGCCCAGAAATTCTGCTGCAAGGCCTTGCAGCAATTCGCCGCGCCTGGCGAATGCCGCAACGATTGCTCCGCGTTCCAGGTAATGGCGCGCCAAGGCCATGCCCAATCCACTGGACGCACCACTAATTACTATACGCCGCGACATGCCCCATCATAAGCGACCTCTGCGCAGCCTGTGAACTGTTTGTTGCCTTGTTGAACTGATTATTTTCTGCCGGACCTTGCCTTGCGCGCGATGTCTATCACCTCTTTCAGCACGCGGACGGTGTCCTCCGGTTGCAGGCCGGTAATCACGTACTTTCCTGCCACCACCAGGGTCGGAGTACCGTTGATGCGATAGCTGCGAACCATTTGCCTGGCGCGTGCCACCCTGCTTTGCATCGAAAACGAGTTGTACGCAGCGGAGAATTTCGCCCGGTCCACCCCGTTCCTGGCCACAAAGTCCGCGATGGAGGCCTCATCAAACAGCTCGATATTGTCCTCGTTCCAGGCGCGGTAAAGCGCGTCGTGCAACTTATCAAGCTGTCCCATGCTTTCCAGCGCATACATGGTGCGAGCCATGGGTTCCATGGAATCGCGGAAAATCGTAGGTACGAATACCAGGTCCACGTCTTTGGGCTTGGACTTTTCCCATGCCGTGAGCGGTTTATGCAGATGGAAGCAGTGTGAGCACCCGTAAAAGAAAAATTCAAGCACCTCGATTTTTTTGCTGTCGGTCGGCTGTGGTGGTTTCAACAAATTGTAGTCCCTGCCCAATTCCGCAGCAGCGAACGCGGCGCCGCTGATGGACAATGCAACGGCAATCATCAAACCTTTGATAAATTTATTCACGTATTGCTCCTCATGGGTTAATGGAAACCGGCTTATTGCGCCCGGATTGGAGTGCTGTCCACCCCGTTTTGTTTCAGGAAACTGCGGGCGCGATTTTCCTCCTCGGAAGTTTTATATGGTCCCAAGCGTACACGGTACCATACCCCTTTGTCGGGGATGTTCGCGCTTTGGACATTGGCTTCAACACCCAGCAGCGCAAGTTTAGCCTTGAGTTTTTCCGCATCATCCGCATTCTGGAACGAGCCCGCCTGGAGCAGATGCGGCTCATAGGCAATAGCTGGCTTGCGGTCGGAATCCCTGGCTTTATCGGCAGGCTTGGGCGGTACGACGATGCTTTTATCCTGCTTGTCAGTCAGTACCTTGTAAAACTCAAAGCGCGGCTTGCCGCTCGCGTCTGAATCTGCAGCCCCGCCGGTGATATTCTGCGGGCTGGACACGGCAGGTGTCTTGTCTGCCACCGGTGCTTTTTGCACAAAAGGGGTCGGCGATTTCATCATGTACCATGCTATTCCGGCAGCCAAGCCCACCCCGATAACCATGCCGATGAGAATGCCGGCCATCATCTGGTCCCTGTTTTTCCGTGGTGCAGCGGATCTGCTCCCTGTGTTGCTGCTCATATCCATCCATTCCTTATATTGCATCCCTGCGGTTACATATGCTCCGGTGCAGCCACCCCCAGCAAGGCCAGGCCGTTGCGCATCACTTGCGCCGTTGCGGCGATCAGGGCCAGTCGTGCCTGCCTCACTGTTTCGTCTTCGACCAGGAATCGTGAAGCATTATAGTAGCTGTGGAAATCAGCCGCCAAATCCTTCAGGTAAAAAGCGATCAGATGGGGCGCAAGTTCCTTCGCGGCACTTTCGATCACATGCGGGTAGTCGATCAATTTAAGCAGCAATGCCTTTTCATAATCACTGTCCAGAAGCGCAACGTTTGCATGGCGCAAAATCTCGCGATCCCCGTCCCATTGCGCCAGCACGCTGTTCACGCGGGCATGCGCGTATTGCACGTAATACACCGGATTTTCGTTGCTTTTTGATTTCGCCAGATCAAGATCGAAGTCCAGATGCTGGTCGCTCTTGCGCATCACGTAAAAAAAGCGCGTCGCGTCGTTGCCCACCTCGTTGCGCAGATCGCGCAACGTGACGAACTCGCCGCTGCGCGTGGACATCGACGCTTTCTCGCCATTGCGATACAGCACCGCGAATTGCACCAGTGCGATGGTCAGCTTGCCGCTGTCCATGCCCAGCGCCTTGAGCGCACCATTGACGCGCGCGATATAGCCGTGATGGTCCGCGCCCCAGATGTTGATGATGCGGTCGAAACCGCGCTCGTATTTGTTCAGGTGATAAGCGATATCCGAAGCGAAATAGGTGTACAGCCCGTTGTCACGCTGCACCACGCGATCCTTCTCGTCGCCGAACCCGGTGGAACGGAACCACAGTGCCCCGTCCTGTTCATACAGATGCCCGCCCGCTTTGAGCATGTCCACCGCGCGCGCCACCATTCCGGAATCGAACAATGATTGTTCGGAAAACCAATCGTCGAAATGCACCCCGAACTCGGCCAGATCGTTGCGGCAATCACCCAATTGCTCAATCAGCGCATGGTTGTGTATATAGGTGTAATCCTCTCCCAGCAATTTCTTGCAGTTGGCGATCAACGCGTCGAGATGGCCATCCGCTTCATCTCCGGCAGAAGGCACATTGGCGAATGCGGCTTCGACCGGATGCGCAAACTTTGCCCCGTGGGCTGAGTTGATTTGTTGTGCCATGTCGCGCACATAACTGCCCTGGTAGGCGTTGGCCGGAAACACCAGATTGGCGCCGCGCAACTCCAGATAACGCAGCCAAGTGGACAACGCGAGTATGTCCATCTGCCGGCCGGCATCGTTCACATAGTATTCACGCGACACCTTGTAACCGGCCGCATCCAGCACATTTGCAAGGCTTGCGCCATAGGCGGCGCCGCGCCCATGACCGACGTGCAACGGTCCGGTCGGGTTCGCCGAGACGAACTCGACCTGCACCTTGCGCCCCTCGCCCAATGCCATGCGACCATAGTTACTTGCGGATTGCAATACCGACCTGACCACCGATTGCTTGGCGGCAGTCGTGATAAACACATTGATGAACCCTGCCCCGGCGATCTCCACTTTTTCCACCACTTCGGAAGCCGGCAGCGCGGCTGCCAGCGCTTGTGCGATTTCACGCGGCGCTTTGCGCAACGGCTTGGCGAGCTGCATCGCCAGGCTGCAGGCGTAATCCCCATGCGATGCCTGTTTGGGCCGCTCGATAAGTATCTCAGCTTGTGCCGCACCTTTGCTTGAAAGTTCTGGAGCAACCTCGCGCAAGGCCTGCGCGAACAATTCGGACAGATGGGTTTTGAAATTCAATACGGCTGACATGAAACGGCACCATTAAACGTGAAACTCGCGTAGTGATTCGTTTGCCCCCTCTCCCCTCGGGAGAGGGTTGGGGAGAGGGGAAACGGGCAGCAAGTTATATTATCAGGGGCGGCATCATTGCCATGCCCGTTAGAGAGGCACGGATTATATCACTTGGACATTAACGGATTGAGGATGAACTTGCCCAGTCAATCCAATTTACTCCCCGTATGCGAAAGAACTCCCTGCATCCGGCTTATCCGTTCAAGAATTTGCTCGTACAAGTGGCCATGCCGGCAAAATCATTCCATGACCTCGTAGCAATAGTTGGTCAGGAAATCGACGATAGGTACTTTGGCGATCAACTGGTCGAATACAGCCGCCGCTTGCTGGTAATTACCCGGAATAAAGCGATTTTCACCCACCCCGGCGGCAATGATCTCAAGCGCCGCCGGGATCATCGCGCGCACCATCTCCAGCGTCACCTTGCGTCCGTCATCCAAAACGCCGCGCGGGCTATGGATCCACTGCCACACCTGGGAGCGGGAAATCTCGGCGGTGGCCGCGTCCTCCATCAAATGGTGTATCGGCACGCAGCCGGTGCCGGCGAGCCAGGCGCCGATGTAGGAGATCGCCACCTCGATGTTGAAGTGCAGCCCGGCTTCGGTAATCGGGCCTTGCGGTTCGAATTTCAGCAGGTCGGCAGCCATGGTCTGCACATCTTCGCGCTTCTTGTCCAGTTGATTCGGGGCGGGCACCAAACGGTCGAACACTTCTTTCGCCAATGGCACCAGGCCGGGATGAGCTACCCAGGTTCCATCGTGCCCGTCTCCGGCTTCGCGCTCCTTGTCGGCACGCACCTTTGCCAGCGCCACTTCGTTTGCTGCGGGGTCGGACTTGATCGGGATCTGCGCCGCCATCCCGCCCATCGCGTGCGCATTGCGGCGGTGGCAGGTCTTGATCAACAGCAGCGAATAGGCGCGCATGAAGGGCGAAGTCATGCTCACCTGACCACGGTCGGCAAGAATGAAATCCGGGTTGCGGCCGAATTTCTTGATGCAGCTGAAGATGTAGTCCCAGCGTCCGCAGTTCAGCCCGGCCGAGTGCTCGCGCAACTCGTAGAGGATCTCGTCCATCTCGAAAGCAGCCAGTATGGTCTCGATCAGCACCGTCGCCTTGATGGTGCCGCGCTTGATACCGAGCCTATCCTGGACATGAATGAAGACATCGTTCCACAGCCTAGCTTCGAGATGGCTTTCCATCTTGGGCAAATAGAGATATGGCGCAGTACCGCGAGACAACAAGACTTTTGCATTGTGGAAGAGGTACAGGCCGGAATCGAACAGGCTGGCGGACACCGGTTGGCCGTCCACTGTCATGTGCTTCTCCACCATATGCGAGCCGCGCGGGCGCACGAACAGCACTGCAGTTTTTTCGTTCAACCGGTAGGTCTTGCCGTCCGGGTTGACGTGCTTGATGGTGCGGTTCACCACATCGCGCAGGTTGATCTGACCCTCGATCACGTTGTGCCAAGTCGGGGTCATCGAATCCTCCAGGTCCGCCATGTACACCTGAGCGCCGGCATTGAGGCCGTTGATCAGCATCTTGCGTTCTGCCGGGCCGGTGATTTCGACGCGTCTGTCCAGCAGTTCGGCGGGTACCGGCGCGATGGACCAGTCGCCGTTGCGCACGGAAGCTGTCTCGTCCAGAAAATCGGGCAGCTTGCCCGCCTCCAGTTCAGTTTGGCGCTTGACCCGGCGCTCCAGCAAGGATAGGCGCACCGGTTCGAACTTGCGCGCCAGTTCGGCGATGAAGACCAGCGCCTCGGTAGTCAGGATGCCGGATTGTTCCGGACTGAGCGGAACGCTGATATTGATGCCGGCGGGATATATCATGGTCGTTTCCTCGTTGATAACGCACTATGCGATGCGGTTCTGAGGTGAACCTGCCACGAACGCTTCGATATTGGCGATGAGTTGATCGGCCAAAGTCTGCATCGCTGCTCTCCCCGACCAGGCGATGTGCGGAGTCAGGATGAAGTTGGGCAGATTCAGTTCCAATAGCGGATGTCCCTCGGTCGGCGGTTCTTTGCCCAGCACATCGAAACCCGCACCGGCGATGCGCCCGGAACGCAAGGCTTGCAGCAAAGCCATTTCATCCACCAAACCACCTCGTGCGGCATTGATCAGCAACGCGTGTGCTTGCATGCGCGCAAACTCCGCTTCACCTATCAAGTGGCGTGTCTGCGCATTGAGCGGCAAGTGCAGGGTGATCACGTCGCTGTCTCGCAGCACCGAGTAGAACGCGGTGTAACCCGGCCTGATATCGCTGATCCCTTTGTGCTCGGCGAACAACACTTTCATTCCGAATGCCAGGGCGATCTGCTCTACGGCTTGGCCGATCGCGCCGCGACCGATGATGCCCAGCGTGCTGCCGTACAAGTCATTGACCGGATGGGTGAACAGGCAAAATTGTGTCGCCGCTTGCCATGCGCCGTTGCGCACGTCGGCGTGGAATGCCAGCAGGTTGCGGCGCAATGCCAGCATCAGCATGAACACGTGCTCAGGCACGGTGTGCACCGAGTAGTTGCGTATGTTGGAAACGACGATGCCGCGTTCGCGACAGCATTCGATATCCACGTTGTCGGTGCCGGTGGCTGCGACCGCGACCATCTTCAGCCTGGGCAATTGCTCCAAAGCTTCCCGGCACAGCAACACCTTGTTGGTTATCGCTATGGTGGCATCCTTGAGCCGCTCCACGGTCTGCTCAGCGCTGGTTGCCGGATATGCTTGCCATTGGTGATCAAATGCCGGTCGACGGATTTCAGCGATGCAAGTCGCGGAGTCGAGAAACACGATATTTTCCATGATCTCAGTCACCCATACCCGACATGCGCTTGACGACTTTCACCACTGCCGCGGAATCCAGATTGGTGTCGCCGGTGCCCATCAGTGCGTTGAGATGCTGCGTGACGAGGGCGGCAGCGGGCAGTGCCACACCCAATTGATGCGCGGTCTCCATCACGATGCGCATGTCTTTCTGGTGCAAGCCGACCTTGAAGCCGGGTTTGAAATCGTTATCCAGCATGCGCTTGCCATGCACTTCCATGATCTTGCTGCCGGCGAATCCGCCCATCAAGGCCTCGCGCACCTTGGCCGGATCGGCGCCGTTCTTGCGGGCGAAGGTCAGCGCTTCGGCCACCGCCTCTATCGTCACCGCCACGACGATCTGGTTGCAAGCCTTGGCAACCTGGCCTGCGCCGTTGTCGCCGATGTGGACGATGTTTTTCCCCAAGAGTTCGAACAGCGGTTTGACGCGCTCGAATACTTTGGCTTTCCCGCCCACCATGATGGACAGCGTGCCGTTGATCGCACCGGTCTCGCCGCCGGAAACGGGCGCGTCCAGCATGTCGACGCCTTGCTTCGCCAGCCGTTCTGCGTACACTTTGGTCGCGGTCGGCGAGATCGTGCTCATGTCGACGATCACGCTACCGTTGCGCGCATGCCTGGCCACCCCGGTCTCGCCGAAAATCACGCTTTCCACATCCGGCGTGTCGGACACGATGAGGAAGATCACATCGGCGTGCTTGCCCACTTCCGCCGCAGATGTACAGGCGGTAGCGCCCGCGGCTACCAGCGTTTTCATCGCTTCCGGACGGCGCGCATGGACCCACAGCTTGTGCCCACCCTTTATCAGGTTGAGTGCCATGGGGCCGCCCATGATGCCGGGGCCGATAAATCCAATGTTGATCGCCATATCGGTGCTCCTGTTCATTTTGGTTGATGTATTGAATTCAGTCAGTGCACTTTGACCGAGTGTCGGCATTACCAGCGTAGTCGGTTCCCCTTCATACACATCTGCTCTAGCGAGCTTGCTGCTTTACAGCGTTGCCAATTACTTGTACAGAAGATGCGGCAACCACAAGCCGATGGCTGGCCAGGCATACAGCAGCACCATTGCCAGCACCTGAATTCCCATGAACGGCATCATGCCGGCGAATATCTGGTTGAGCGACACATGCGGCGGTGCAACCCCCTTCAGGTAAAAGGCAGCCATTGCAACGGGTGGCGACAAAAATGCCGTCTGCAGGTTAAGCGCCACCAGCAACCCAAAAAACAGCGGATCGATGTGGAAATGTGTCAACAGCGGAATGAAAATCGGCATGAAAATAACGATGATCTCGGTCCACTCCAGTGGCCATCCAAGGATGAAAATAATGCACTGGGACAGCAACATGAATTGAACCGGCGTCATATTGAGGGATAACACCCAATGCTCAATCAGCGCCTGCCCGCCCAACAGCGCAAATGCTGCCGAGAAAATACCCGAGCCCACAAACAGCCAGCACACCATCGCCGAAGTTTTGGCAGTCAGGAATACCGATTCCTTGACCACACGGGTTTTAAGTTGTTTATAGGCAGCAGCCAGCACAACACCACCCAGTGCGCCAACGGCTGCTGCTTCTGAAGGCGTAGCCAGTCCGAACACGATCGAACCCAGCACGGCCATGATCATCACCGCCAGCGGGAAAAACGACCCCAGCAACATCTTGAAAAGCTGAAGCCGTGCAATGGTAAACAACAGTCCATAGAACAAAACCAATATCACAGTACCTGCCGCGAGCGTTACCCAAAAGGAATCAGGAGCAGCCTGCTGCTTCGCTGTTACCTCACCGCCGGCAACATCACTGCCCGTTCCGGTTTTGACCACATTTGCAGCCGGCGCCTTAACGGCCTCGGCACCGGGTGGCTCCTGAAGGCTTCCGGTAACGGGAGGTTCCTGAATTCCCTCCGCAGCACCGAGCGGCTCTTCAACGTCCATCCCCTGAGGGCTGTCCGGAGGCGCTGCGGCAGGTTGAGCGGCAAATCCCATTTCAACCAGTCCGGAGGTATCGGCCACCTCTGCCACTTTGGTCATACTTTGATACGCCAGTCCCATCCCGCCAAACCATAACATTGCAGGCAGCAAAGCGATGAACAGTTGGCGGGAGACGATGCCGATAGTGATCGCAAACTTTCGTTTGGGATTCAGCGCGCCGAGCAGGCCCGGCAGTGCCTTCATGCTGATCGATTGCGAAATTGATTTCAGATAATCCGGCAACGGGATCTCGCGCTCAGCCATAGGCAGCGAAGGCGCCAGATGCGGTTTGAGCTTGGCCACCACGATCACATATCCCACATACAAACTTGCCAGCATCAGCCCGGGAAAGAATGCCCCCGCATAGAGCTGCACGACCGACACGCCTGCTGTCGCACCATAAACGATCAGCAACACCGAAGGGGGAATCAGGATACCGAGACAACCCCCTGCCGTTATACAACCTGCGGTCAGCTTGACATCGTAACCGGCACGCAACATGGCAGGCATCGCAAGCAGGCCCATCAAGGTGACCACAGCACCCACGATACCCGTTGCAGTCGCGAAAATCGCACAGGTGACCAGCGTGGCAACCGCAAGAGACCCCGGGATGCGCGCCAGGGAAAGATGAAGGCTCTTGAACAACTTCTCGATCAGATTCGCGCGCTCCACCAGATAGCCCATGAATACGAATAGCGGAATCGCAATGAGAACGTCATTGGTCATCACTCCATAGGTACGCTGCACCATCAGATCCAGCGTTTGCTGAACCGCTATATCCGGATTAACGCTACGGTATGCAAGCCATGCAAAAAGAATACCCATCCCCATCAGCGTAAATGCCGTGGGGAAACCCAGCATGATCGCTACCACCACCAAACTCAGCATCAACAGCCCAAGATGGCCATTTGTCAGGTGCCCCCAGGGCATGAAAAATACGACGGCGAGCAAAATGATCGCCATCAGCGCAACGCCAAAACGCAGTTCCTTTTTCATTCTTTGCCCCCCTGCCTCACCACATATTGATCCAGGCTGGCGATATCCTCATCCTTGACGTGAACCATCTCCTTGAGTTGTTCAACATCTACCTCGACCACATCCGGAATACGCGATGGCCAACTGCCATCTCTCAGGCAGAGGATGCAGCGCATGATCTCCACCAAGCCCTGAAGTAACAAAAAAAATGCAGCAAAAGGAATAATGAACTTGAATGGATACAACGGCAGCGGCTCCGGACTGAAAGTTTGCTCGCGGATCGCCAATGATTCATTGGCAAACCCCCAGCCTGCATAGGCCAGCGCAAAAATCCCTGGCAAGAAGAAGGCAATATAGAGCACAAGATCGATCGTTGCCTGCGTTCTGGGCTCAAAGAAACCATAGAGCACATCACCCCGCACATGCCCGCTTTGCGAAAGCGTATAAGCTCCCGCCATCATGAACATCGTACCGTAAAGCATGATCTGTGCATCGAGTACCCATGCATGAGGATCATTAAGCACATAGCGCGAGAACACTTCCCATGAAATGAGAAAAGTCAGGCCGACGATCGCCCAGGAAAAAAACTTTCCGGCAATGGTACTGACCTTGTCGACGAAAAACAGTATTTTCTGCATGGTGAAAAACTCAAAAATTTTGTGAAAAAAAACCGTCCGACGAAAGCCGGACGGTGAGCGATTACCCAGACCACACTGTATTATTTGGCGAAATAGTGGTTATAGGCCATTTTGAAATCCACGTTCGTGTCGTTCTGCCAGCGCGCTGCCCGGCCTGCGAAAGCACGCATGGATTCCAGAGCCCTTTTGAAGGCTGGGTTCTCCGCGCTCTTCGCAGCGATTACTTTGTCCCATGCCGCCAATTGCGCACGCAGGATAGAATCCGGGGTTTTGTAGAATTTCACCCCTTTATTTTTCCCCATGTCCTGATAGTCCTTGGAATAGCGATCAATCGCCTTCCACGACATGTCTGCGGAGGACGCTTCAACAGCATGTTTGATGATGGCCTTCAGGTCATCCGGCAGCGCATCATATTTTTTCTTGTTGAAGAGAATTTCAAACTGCTCGCTTGACTGGTGGAAACTCTGCAGCATGCAGATTTTCGCCACATCCGGGAAGCCCAGCAGGTTATCGCTTGAAGCATTATTGAATTCTGCCGCATCCAGCAATCCTCTATCTATCGCAGGCACAATTTCACCACCCGGCAACGGATTGACTGCGACACCCATTTCCTTGAACACATCCACAGCAAGGCCCACGGTACGGAATTTCAGCCCCTTCAGGTCTCCAGCCTTCGTAACCGGTTTTTTAAACCAGCCCAGTGGCTGGGTGGGCATAGGTCCGTAGAGCATGGACACAACATCCATATTCATGCTCTTGTAGATTTCATCGAGCATCTCCTTGCCGCCGCCGTAATAATGCCAAGCCAGCACCATGTTCGCGTCCATGCCAAAAGCAGGACCGGAGCCCCAGAGCGCTACTGCGGAGTTTTTCCCGTACCAATAGGCCACCACGCCATGACCGCCATCGAGTGTGCCCTTGTTAACCGCATCCAGCAAATCGAAGGCTTTGACCACTGAACCTGCCGGCAACATTTCAATCTTGAGTTTGCCGCCAGACATGCCGTTCACTTTTTCCGTAAAGTCGACAGCGTATTCATGAAAGATATCCTTGGTTGGCCAGGTGCTCTGGAAACGCATGGTGATAGGCTCTGCTGCTTTGCTGATCGAAGGAAAACCCAGCGCTGCCACTCCCCCTGCCGCGGCAGCCGCGCCGGACAAAAACTTGCGACGGGAAATGGTGGCCGGGGAAGTTTCGCCTTGCTTCTTATTTTTTTCGCTCATTATGAATCTCCTTAGGATTATTCAATGGAAAAATACGAGGGATTTATACTGAAAATATATTTGATATTCCACTTACTTAAACCAATAGCTCTCCGGCTACTTCAATAATTACCACAAAGAGAAACCGTTTTTTCATGGATGAATGCTACTCTTTGTAATTGGAATATACAATTATGCGCTTTAGGCGGTCGATTACCTCAAAGCGCTGGCGCGCATCCCGGTGGTGACTGAAGCTCTTGAAGAGATCTTCGACCATTGCGACGCAATCCTGACACCCGCAGTTGCCGGCGCCGCGCGGCCTTGATTCGATGGGCACCCCGATGTTTTGCACGCTGTGGACTTTTTGCGGCATGCCGGCGCTCAGTCTGCCGCTCTTGCAAGCCGGCAACGGCATGCCGGTGGGCGTACGGCTGGCAGGACGCGTCGGTGACGATGCGCGGCTGCTGCGCACCGCGCTGGCTGGTCGATGCAATCAAGTAGCAAACAAGGAAAGTGAGGATGTAATGAAATTTAAAACGATCGCAGGCATGGTCGGCCTGGTTGCAATGCCGGGCTTCCTTGCGCCGCCGATGATCCAGCCAAAAAAGATCGCTCTGCTCGTGGCAGTGCTGATCGGTGCAGGCTTGGCCATATGCGATTGAGAGTTTGCGCAAAGAGGATGAGTGAGTCAGTGGAAAGCGCCCTCTGCAACGGCGTTGCACTGCATGTCCGGTGAGAAAGAGCAAGCGATTGCCGAGCCGGTCTTCAATCAGTCGCCGGCAAACGTACGGTGTATTGACCCGATTTTTCGTCACGTACTACCATCAAAAGTTTGCGTCTCTGCGCATCCTCCACCAGTTCCTTGAATGAACGGTAGCCGTAGTATGATTCCGCAAAACCTGGCTTGCGCCGTTGCATAGTGGTTTTGACCAGCGAACCCCAGATCTTTTCATCTGAACCGCGTTCGGCAATCAACGCTTCAACGGTTTCGACGATGAAATCGAGCGCCTCCTGACGTTTGTCTTCCTCGCCCTTAGCTTTGGCAGGCTTGGCGGATCCTGCAGCAGGCTTGGCCGGAGCCTTCCTGGCGGCCTGCTGCTTTTTCACTTCCTGCGCCCGCACCAGATCGTCATAGAAAATGAATTCGTCGCAATTTGCGCTCAACAGATCCGAGGTCGAATCCTTCACGCCGATACCGATGACGTATTTGTCGTTCTCGCGCAGCTTGGATACCAGCGGGGAAAAATCAGAATCTCCGCTGATGATGACGAAAGTATCCACGTGGGATTTGGTGTAACAGAGATCCAATGCATCAACAACCATGCGAATGTCGGCGGAGTTCTTGCCGGACTGGCGCACGTGCGGTATTTCGATCAGCTCGAAGGCCGC
Source organism: Pseudomonadota bacterium (assembly GCA_049320585.1). GTDB lineage: Bacteria > Pseudomonadota > Gammaproteobacteria > Burkholderiales > Gallionellaceae > Gallionella. The sequence continues at coordinate 51,610 of JBMOQB010000010.1, forward strand.
TTCGTGCATGGTCGCCTTGAAATCCTTGTAACGGTCCCAGTCGCAATAGGCCTTTTTGACCACGATACTGCCCTTGAGCAGCAAGCGTTCCAGCACCTTTTTGATATCGAACTGCGCATATTTGGCATCGCGCACACCCAGCGCGATGTTCTCGAAATCGCAGAACAACGCCATATTGGTAATTTCAGGTTGAGCTGCCATCTATTTCCCCTGCAATGTGTTCCAGCGTTAATTTGATGCCTGCACGGCGCTATAAATCCTTCAGATCACTTTGCCGGGATTCATCAACCCGAGCGGATCAAGGGTATGTTTTATGTTGCGCATCAATTCCAGCTCCAGCGGATCTTTGTAGTCGCGGATAGTATCGCGTTTGAGCTGTCCCAAACCATGCTCGGCACTGATGCTGCCATTGAGTTCATGCACCACCGCATACACCAGTTTGTTCACCGCACCCTCCTGTTGCGAGATGAAGGCCTGGTTCTGTCCGGCCTCCGGCATCGAGACGTTGTAATGGACGTTGCCATCGCCCATGTGCCCGAATGACACGATGCGTATGCCGGGAAATTTGCCGCGCAATGCCGAGCCGGCGCGAGCGATGAACTCCGCGACGCGGCTGACAGGGACGGATACATCATGCTTGATGCTCACGCCCTCGCGCTTCTGTGCCTCGCTGATGCTCTTGCGCAGCTTCCACCATTTTTCTGCGGCATCGGCATCAGAGGTGATTGCTTGATCCAGCAAACCCGGCCCGAAACTCTGCAACGCCACACGCAACACATCGCCCAGCTTGCCCGGCAGAACATCGCTCACCTGGATCAACAGATAATATTCGTACTGCCTGACAAACGGCTCGTCGGTATCCGGGATGTGACGGTATACCAAATCCAGGCAGGAACGCGAAATGATTTCGAAACTGCTCAGCATATCGCCGCAGTTTGCGCGCACATGCGCAAGCAGACGCACCGCCACTCCCGCATCGCCGATCGCCACACAGGCGGTGGCAGTGGATTGCGGCTGCGGGAACAGCTTGAGCACGGCAGCGGTGATGATGCCCAGCGTGCCTTCCGCGGCGATGAACAGATGCTTCAGATCGTAGCCGGAGTTGTCCTTGCGCAGGCTGCGCAGCCCGTTCCAGATACGCCCGTCGGGAAGCACCACCTCCAGCCCAAGCACCAGATCGCGCGCATTCCCGTAGCGCAACACGTTTATTCCGCCCGCATTGGTGGAAAGATTGCCACCAATCTCGCAAAATTTTTGTGTGGCTGTCAACCCAAGCGGAAACAAGCGGTTGCTTTTCTCTGCCGCTTCGCGCACATCGGCCAGCTTGCAGCCCGCCTCGACCGTCATCGAGAAATTGACGGCATCAAACGCGCGTATACGATTCATGCGCGACAGGTTCAGCACGATCTGCTCGCCTTGCGGCAACGGCACGCTTCCGCCGCACAGACTGGTATTGCCTCCCTGCGGCACGATCGCTATCCGCTCGGCTGCACACAGCTTGACCACCTCGGCAACCTGCCCGGTATCCGACGGCAGAACCACCGCCAGCGCATTGCCCGAATAACGTCCGCGCCAGTCGGTACTGTACGGCCCGGCCGATTCTCCTGTCAGCACGGCTGAGCTGCCGACTATTTTGGACAAAGAAGGAATTAATTCTGCATGGTTCATCGCTGCTCGCAGAACGGATCGGTCGTAAACATGACGGGTCGGATAATCAGTATCCAGTGCTGGTGTTTGCTTTCGGCAATTCAACGCCGCTGGAAATCAGCGCCAGGATCATGCGGGCGATGTTTTCTGTTGCGACTATGGTATGCCGGTTTCCTGATACCCTTAATTTTTCCCGAAGCTCCTTCCTTACCGCTGCCTCATGGGTCAGGTCAAAAAGAATGTCCAGCCCATCACCCATCGCAACCAGCTCATCTATGCTGACGTTCCTGATGCCGTTTGCTTTAGCAAGTGTTCTTCCGGGCGTATCAGCGCGTTCCACGACGGCAATGATCTCGACTCCGTTGTTGGACTGACCCAGCAATTCCGCCAGGAATGTCGAACCGACCCCACCCAGTCCGACGATTGCGATTGACTGTTTCTCCATAGCGTACATCCCGAGCAAGATAAACCAGAATTTGCTGAATAGCTCAGCAAACGATTGTTTTTTCTGTTGCCAGGAACCACCATGCTTCCCGGCGTGATGTTCGGAGGTTTGTCAGACTTTCAGTCTCGACCAAACCTGGAGCTTCACGTTGTAGAGCAACACTGTCAAAATGATCAGGTATCCGATTACGTAATAGCCCAGCGATTCTCTTTCCGCTTCATGCGGGTCGGCAGCCCATGAAAGAAACGATACGATATCATGCGCTTTTTCCTGCAATTCAGAGCGCTTGAGCGGATCAGTCGCGCTGCTGATCTCCAGCGCATCCGGCATTTTGGTCAGAGGGAAAAAGTGATTGCTGATTTTTCCATCCGGAGCAAGGTAGTAGCCTATCAGATAGGAGTATATATAGCTGGCACCACCTTCTCGCGCCCTGACCATCATGCTCAGGTCTGGCGGCACTTTTCCGAATGACTGTATGGCTGCCTCATCAGAAAGCAGGCTGGCCATTGCCGAATCCAGCGTCGAATCGCCCCGCCATGCAGTTATTCTGTCCTTGTCTATGCCGAAACTGGCCAAGTCACGATAATGAACATATTTCAGGCTGTGGCAACCATGACAGGCACTCATGAATGTATCCACCCCGCGTTCCACTGCAACCACACTGGTATCAACCTGGAAGTTTTCCGGCTTGATTTCAGCGGCTGATGCCGGAAACATGATAGTGCAGCACAGCGCCAGCGAAGCAACAAACTTGTTCATCGCTGCCTCCTTTTTCTTTTTTCCTCCTCTTCGCTTGCGATCAAAGCTTTTATTTTGGGCGGCAAGCCTCGCTTGAAGAGCCATTTATCTTCCGCCTTGGAAATCAAAGGCAGCAGCAGGAACGACCCGAAATAGTAAACAGTCGCTACTTGTCCGATCGCGATGGTCTGACTGGTCGGTGGAACAAAGCCGACATAGCCCAGCACAAAAATATCCAGCATGAATATGAAGAACAGCATTCGGTACACCGGCCGGTAGCGGCCGCCCCCGGGAATCCGTGAGCGGTCCAGAAATGGCATAAATGCAAAGATAATCACGGATAGCGCCATTGCGACCACACCGCCGACCATGTTCGGCACCGAACGCAAGATTGCATAAAACGGCAGGAAGTACCATTCCGGCACTATATGATCCGGAGTTATCAGCGGATTGGCCGGGATGTTGTTGGCTGGCTCCAGCACGCTATGCGGGAAAAAAAACACGACTATGAAATAAGCGATCAGAAAAACCCCCAGTCCAAAAAAATCCTTGCTGGTGTAGTAGGGATGGAACGGAATGTTGTCCTTGTCAGCCAGATCTATGCCGCTGGGATTGCTGCTTCTGACCGTGTGCAGGGCGACCAGATGAATCACCACCGCACCGATGATCAGAAAAGGAAACAGATAGTGCAGCGCAAAGAAACGCGTCAGCGTGTCGTCTCCCACTGCGTAGTCTCCGCGCAGCCATACCACCACCTGGTCACCGATGAAAGGAGTGGCACGGAACAGATTGGTGATCACGGTCGCACCCCAGAAAGACATCTGTCCCCACGGCAGCAGGTAGCCCATGAAAGCGGTCGCCATCAGCAACAGCAGCAAACCCTGCCCGGTCCACCACATCAGTTCGCGCGGCGCGCGGTAAGAGCCATAATAGAGCGTGCGCGCCATGTGGATGTAGATCACCAGAAAAAAAGCGGACGCACCGGTGGAATGCATGAAGCGCAGCAGCCAGCCGTAATTCACATCGCGCATGATGTGCTGAATGGAATCGAACGCGATAGCCGCATCCGGTTTGTAATGCATGGCCAGAAACAGGCCTGTCAGCACTTGCAACACCAGTACAAATCCGGCCAAAAATCCAAAATTCCACCAGTAGCTAAGATTGCGCGGCGTAGGGTAACCGGTTAACTCATGTTTTATGAAGCTGGTTAGAGGGAAGCGATGATCTATCCAGTTGATGATTTTGTTTGCCATGGTCTTCTCCTATGCCTGGCCGATCATGATTTTATCTGCGGCAATAAAGCGATAAGGAGGTACTTCCAGATTTTTCGGCGCAGGGCCGCGCAGCACCCTGCCACTATCGTCATATTGGCTGCCATGGCAATGGCAAGTCCAGCCCGGACCTTCCTTGTTGGGTACACAACCCATATGGGTGCAGACACCGATCACAACCAGCCATTCAGGTTTTTTGACACGTTCGCTATCCTGCTCCGGATCGAGTCCGCCGTTGGAAATTCCCATCGCCTTGATCTCTTCTTTGGTGCGGTGCAGTATGAAGACCGGCTTGCCCTGCCAGGCAACTGTGTGCATTCCACCTTCGGGAATCCCGGACAGGTCAACTTCGGTGTTTGCCTTGGCCTGCAGTTCGGCACTCGGGTTCATGCTGGCGACGAAAGGAAAACAAGCTGCCGCTGCGCCAGCCCCGCCGACAACCGAAGTCGCCTTAAGCAAGAAATTGCGTCGTTCGCTATCATCCAACCCATCGTATTCAGCCATCGCCTTCTCCACAGTCAAAGCCCATGAATATTACCATTTGCTAATGTGCTGGTTCATTCTACTCTCAATCAATTTGTTCGTCACAAGCCGCTGTCAGCACCTCAGTACCTGGTCACGTGTGCCTGTGCTAAAACGTTACGCCGGGAATGCCTATCAAATTTTGATTTATATCAACATCCCATCCATGGTTAAGTGTACTTTGCACACATTAATTCACTCAAGGAGACCATCATGAAAGCCCGTTTGTTTATCGCAATCACCGCTTCAATCTGCATGTCTGCCGGCGCCTTCGCTGCCGATGAAGGCGAAGCCCTTTTCAACAACAGTGGCTGCACTTCGTGCCACAGTCTTGGCAATAAGGTTGTCGGCCCGTCCTTGAAGGATATCGCCGCCAAGTATGCCGGCGACAAGAACGCACAGGCGATGCTGGAGAAGAAGGTGCGCAACGGCGGCTCCGGCTCTTTCCCCGACATGCCGATGCCGATGCCGGCCACTCCGGCATCGGTCAGCGATGCCAGCATCAAATCCATCGTGGCCTGGATCCTGGGCCTGAAATAACGCCGCCCTGAGCTCGCGGCCAAGGCCGGCTTGACCGGCCTTGTTGTTTTGTCAGTTGTCCCTGGCCCCCTGCTGCACCCATTTTCTCAGCAGTTCGATCTTGTCCTTGGCCAGGCCTCCGCTGATCCCGTACGGCATCCTGATGGAAGGGTGGACGCGCCCCTCGACCACTTGAACCAGGATGCTGGTGTAGCTGTCGCCGGGCTTGACGACGGCGCCGAATTTGGTGCCCTTCATCAGGCTCTGGTAGGTGCGCAAATCGAGCCGGCTTTTCTTGTAGCCTTTGCCCCCGGGCTTGTGGCAGCTCACACAGTAGTCGTCGAGAATCGGGCGGATATCTTTCTTGTAACTGACTTCTTCGACAGCCAGTGCAGGAATTGCCATCACGAGAATGGACAAGGCAACGCCAGCTATGCTGCACGGCAAGATTCTTTTTTTCATGTGGCACCTCTTTGAGTTAATCCCCCGATCAAGATAATATTATTATCGGATTGACCGGTCGTTCAGCCGTGTCAAGCCGAACAGTTTCGTCCCTTTGATTTGCGGTTGTCAGTAGCAGGGTTCATTTTAAACAGCGAACATCCGGGCGCAATGGTAAATGTGAATTTAGAGAGTCAGGATTAACCAATCTGAAGCCGGCAATCCTTAAACCAAAGCTGGTACAGCGATGTGAAAATCATCACTGTCGATGCCAGGCTGTAGCCAAAACCTCCGATGATCACCAGCCATGCAAAATTCGGATTCATTTTCGTCAGCCACCAGGAGATAACATCCAAGATCAGGAAGCCGAATGGTGTGAAGATCAGGATTCCCTTTACCAACTGGGAAAATCCGGTCGCATAGGTGAATATCCAGCCAACCATGAAGAAAATGAACGAGATGCCGAACAGATGGATATGGGAAACACGGGTCAAAGTTGAAACAGAGGCACCTTCATTGACCTTGGTCATCGTGTACATCACTTCCTTGTCGCTGATATTGGCCAAGCCCGGCATATTGGCGTGGCACATTGCGCAATATTTGACTACTTGCGGTTTGATGGAGCTTTCCCATGCTTTCTCCGGCGCGCCTGCTCTCACCCACTTGATCAGCGCCAAGCGCACCTCAGGAGGCGCATTGTTTTTCATCGAACCATTGAGCTTGGATTCCAATGTGGAGCCGCTGCGGTCACCATAATAACTGTACACGATATCATCCACCGACAAGCCAAGCTCGCCGTCTGCCATGCCGTGGGTCAACATGATCTGCGCCCCCGCCATGAGCAATCCCAAACCGATGGCTAAGAGATAGCCGGTAAAAAGTGTCTTGACGGGCAATGTCAATTCGCACAAAGTGAACCGCTGAATCTGTTTCATCGCTCTCTTCACTCTTTAGAATATTATTGTGCGCATTATACGCCCCCGCATTACAGGGATTCACATCCCCCTGTTGGGGGGGGTGTATCAATACTCCAGCGGGTCAACGTCCAGCGAGCAGCGCAGCTTTTTGGTCGGGTATTCATTCAGTGAAGGTTGCCAGGCACGCAAGAATTGCTGCATTGCTTTGCGATTGTTCGCCTGTATCAGCAATTGTGCGCGAAAGTGATTTGCGCGGCGCGGCATCGCGGCAGGTACTACGCCGAGAATTTCCACGGAATCCGGAGGCTCCATTGATTTGTTCAACGCAACAGCGGCCATGCGCGCATCATTCAGATAGCGGAACACCTCGCTCTCCTGCTTTCCTTCGGCACGCAGCATCGCCTGATACACGAACGGCGGGAAACCAGCCATTTTCCGCTCGGCCAGCTGCGATGCTGCCCAACCTTCGAAGTCATAAATAAGCAAAGCGCGGAACAGGGGATGATCGGGAAAAGCAGTCTGGATCAGCACTTCACCCGGTTTGTCGGCGCGTCCCGCGCGTCCGGCAACCTGTACCAGTTGCGCGAAGAGTTTTTCCGCCGCGCGGAAGTCGCTGCTATATAGGGCCGTGTCCGGGTTAAGCACGCCGACCAAAGTCAGCTCAGGAAAATCGTGGCCCTTGGCGAGCATCTGCGTGCCAACCAGTATATCCACTTCGTTCGCGTGTATCTGTTCACGCATTGTCTGCCAGGCGCGCTTGCTGCGCGTGCTGTCGCGGTCCACGCGCAGGATGCGCGCATCCGGAAAGCGTTTCTGCAAAACGCTCTCCACCCGCTGTGTACCGCTGCCGACCGGATGCAGATCGGCATTGCCGCAACTCGGGCACGCATGCGGCACGCGTATCTGGTAACCGCAGTGATGGCAGCGCAACCTCTGATCCTTGAGATGCAGCACCATCTTGCCCGCGCAGTGCTTGCAACCGGACAACCAACCACAGCCATTGCACATCAGCACCGGGGCATAACCGCGCCGGTTGATGAATATCAGACTCTGTTCCCTGCACGCGATGCGCTGCCCGATCTCGCGCAGCAGGTTCTCGCTGATGCCGTGGTGCATCACGGTCTGGTTGACGTTGATACAGCGCACCGCGGGCAGGCGCGCCTCTGCCATTGCGCGCCCGGTCAGCTTGAGCATCTGATAGCGCCCGCTCTGCGCATTGTGGTAACTCTCCAGCGACGGCGTGGCAGAACCGAGCACGATAGGCACGCCGCGCTGACTGGCGCGAAAGATCGCCACGTCGCGCGCCGAGTAACGCAGGCCATCCTGCTGCTTGAACGAGCTGTCGTGCTCCTCGTCCACGATGACCAGTGCCAGCCCGGGCAATTCGGCGAACACCGACAGCCGCGTGCCGAGCACGATCTGCGCAGCTCCCGATTGCGCTAGCTGCCAATTATGCAGCCGCTCGCCCTCGGATAGTCCGCTGTGCAGACTGATCAGCTCAACATCAGGGAAACGGCTGTGGAAATAATTTTCCAGTTGTGGTGTGAGATTGATCTCCGGCACCAGCAACAGCACCTGCCCGCCGTTATGCAGCTTATCGTGCATCACATGCACATACACCTCGGTTTTGCCGCTGCCAGTGATGCCATACAACAGGAAACAGCCATACCCCTGCGCTGCGGTTACCGCATCCACTGCCTGCTGCTGTTCGCCAGTCAGTGCATGCGCGTTGACGAAGGAGTGGTTAGTTGTGGCAGTCAGCATCTCATCGCATTGATCGACATAACCAAGGTGCAAAAGCGCTTTGAGTTGCGTTCCGGCCGTCGGCGACAGGCTTTTGATTTGCGCCAGATCGCACGGATGCTCCACCAGCTTAGCCAAAATGCGCCGCTGCACTACTTTGTGCTTTGGGAACGCATCGAGATCGAGTGCCGCGCCGCTCGCGCTCAGCCGATATTGAAAAATGGATTTACTGACGACCGGCCTGGCGGAGCGCAACCGTGCAGGCAGAGCAGACAGCACGGTCTGTCCGACAGGATAACGATAATAATCGCTGCAAAAACGCAACAGATCGAGCAATCCGTTTGACAACGGCGCGCTGTCATACAGCACCTGCATGACCGGCCTGATGCGCTCTTGCGGCATCTCCGAGGCATCGGCAGCCTCCATCACCACCCCGACCATCTGCCTGCGCCCGAACTGCACGATCACCCGCTGGCCTATCGAAACCTCAATGCCTTCCTCCACCGTGTAATCGAACAGGGTGGACAGCGGCACATCAAGGGCGACACGAACTATTGGCATATTTGCACAAACAATAAACGCCGCGATTGTCGCAGAAATGGAAAAGCCGCAGGAGTCGTCCTGCGGCTTTTGTTTCAAGTTTGCTGTAGGAGCGGGCCATGCGGGTGCCCGGACAAAAGTTTTTTTGTACCCGCGATAAAAATGTTCGCGGGCATGGCCCGCTCCTACCTTCGATTAGGCAAACTTATTAATGGTATTTTCGGCTCAGTTCATGCACCGCCGCAACCAGCGCCGCCACATGTTCCGGATTGGTGTGTTGCGAGATGCCGTGTCCCAGATTGAATACATGGCCGCTGCCGTAGCCGTAGCTGCCGAGGATCTGATCCACCTCCCTGCGGATCGCATCCGGCGAAGCAAACAGCACGGCAGGATCCATGTTGCCCTGCAGCGCAACCTTGTTGCCGACACGCTGGCGGGCAACGCCGATGTCTATGGTCCAATCCAGGCCGACAGCGTCGCAGCCAGTGCTGGCGATTCCTTCCAGCCACAAGCCGCCGCCCTTGGTGAACACGATAGACGGGATCTTCACGCCGTCCTTTTCCTTGATCAAGCCACCCACGATGCGATGCGTGTAAGCCAGCGAAAATTCGTGGAAAGCCGCATGTGACAGTACACCGCCCCAAGAGTCGAAAATCATCACAGCCTGCGCCCCCGCCTCGATCTGTGCGTTCAGGTAGGCGGTTACCGCCTGTGCGGTGACATCCAGGATGTGATGCATCAGTTTCGGTTCGTTGTACATCAGGGTCTTGACCTTGGCGTAATCTTCGCTGCCGCCACCCTCGACCATGTAGCAGGACAGCGTGAACGGACTGCCGGAAAAACCGATCAGCGGAATGCGGCCATCAATCGCCTTGCGGATCTGCGACACGGCATCGGTGACATAGCGCAAATCCTTGCCAATGTCCGGCACGCGCAACGCCTTGATGGCTGCTTCATCGCGCAACGGACGCTCGAACTTGGGACCTTCTCCGTCGGAGAAATACAGGCCCAGACCCATCGCATCCGGCACGGTCAGGATGTCGGAGAACAGGATCGCAGCATCCAGCGGGTAACGGTCTATCGGCTGCAGCGTGACTTCTGTCGCAAAGTTCGGGTTCTTGCACAGGCCCAAAAAGCTGCCGGCGCGTTTGCGTGTCTCACGATATTCCGGCAAAAATCGACCGGCCTGGCGCATCATCCACATCGGGGTGTATTCGGTAGGTTGGCGCAACAGTGCGCGCAGGAAATTGTCGTTTTTTAGCTTGAAGTTCATGTTTTTCTCTTTTTTAAATTTAAATAAATTCCAAAACCACCCCTTGTCCAACCTCGCCTGACCGGGAGAGGTTGGACAAGGGGTTCAAGGTTAACGAGGCAAAACGGAACTGCCCATCAAAAATTCGTCGACCGAGCGCGCGCACTGGCGTCCTTCGCGTATCGCCCACACCACCAGCGACTGCCCGCGACGCATGTCGCCTGCGGCGAATACTTTGTTGGTACTACTGAGGTAATTCTCCGTGTCGGCCTTGATGTTGCCGCGCGCGTCCCTTTCCACACCGAAGGCATCCAGCACCTTCTGCTCCGGGCTGACGAAACCCATCGCCAGCAATACCAGATCGGCCTTCAATTCGAATTCGCTGCCGGCGATTTCGCTCATCTTGCCATCCTTCCACTCGACCCGCACGGCGCGCAGCTTCTCAACCTTGCCGTTGCTGCCGATGAATTCCTTGGTGACAATCGACCAATCCCGCTGCGCGCCTTCCTCATGCGAACTGGAAGTGCGCAGTTTCATCGGCCAGTTCGGCCACACCAGCGACTTGTTTTCGTGCTCTGGGGGACGCGGCATCACTTCAAGCTGTGTGATCGATAAAGCGCCATGACGATTCGATGTGCCCACGCAGTCGGAACCGGTATCGCCGCCGCCGATCACCACCACGTGTTTGCCATCGGCACGTACAGGATTGCGGCCGTCACCGGCCACTTCCCTGTTCTGCGGGATCAGGAACTCCAGTGCGAAATGCACTCCCTTCAGCTCGCGGCCCGGCACCGGCAAATCGCGAGCCGATTCTGCACCTCCGGCCAGAATCACCGCATCGAACTTCTTCAGCAGTTCATCGGGGTTGATAGTCTTTTTGGCATCATTGGCCGTGCTCCTGGAAATCGCATCCTTGCCAACGAACACCGAGGTTTGAAAGCTCACGCCCTCGGCCTGCATCTGCGCCATGCGCCAGTCGATCAGACGCTTGTCGAGCTTGAAATCGGGAATGCCGTAGCGCAGCAATCCGCCAATGCGGCTGTTCTTCTCGAACACCGTCACGCTGTGGCCAACGCGCGCCAGTTGCTGCGCGGCAGCCAGCCCGGCAGGGCCGGAACCGACCACGGCGACTTTCTTGCCGGTCTTCTTCTCCGGCGGCTGCGGCACGACCCAGCCGTTCTCGCCGCCCTTGTCGATGATGGCGTGCTCGATGGACTTGATGCCCACCGCGTCGTTGTTGATGTTCAGCGTGCAAGCCGCCTCGCAAGGTGCCGGGCAGATACGCCCGGTGAACTCCGGAAAGTTGTTGGTTGAATGCAAAACGTCCAGCGCTTCACGCCAGTTGCCGCGATACACCAGATCGTTCCAGTCCGGGATGATGTTGTTGACCGGGCACCCAGTGGTGCAGAACGGTATGCCGCAATCCATGCAGCGCGCGCCCTGGATCTTGGCTTGGTCATCGTTCAGATGCAGCACGAACTCGCGATAATTCCTGCGCCGGTCTGCCACCGGCAAGCTGGCCTCGCTGAGGCGCTTGAACTCCATGAACCCGGTAGGCTTGCCCATTATGCGGCCTCCATCTGCTTGACTTGCTGTGCCGCCATTTCCTGCAGGGCGCGCCGGTATTCGGTTGGCATCACCTTGGTGAACTTGAGCAGATAGTCCGGCCAGTTATCCAGGATATGCCTAGCGCGCGGACTGTTGGTGTAACGCAAATGTTTTTCGATCTGCTCGCGCAGAGCGAATTCATCCGCCTTGTCGAGATGGTTGAAGTGTACCCGGCCATGCATTTCCACTTCACCCGTCTCGCTGGCCTCGGCCTCCGCAGGAACCGGCTCCAGCGCCACCATGGACAGGTTGCAGCGCTTCTTGAAACCGCCATCCTCGTCCAGCACATATGCGACGCCGCCGGACATACCCGCAGCGAAGTTCCGTCCGGTCTGCCCCAACACCACCACCATTCCGCCGGTCATATATTCGCAACCATGATCGCCCAAGCCTTCCACCACCGCCGTTGCGCCCGAATTGCGCACCGCGAAACGTTCGCCCGCCACGCCCGAAAAATAACATTCGCCCGAAGTCGCGCCGTACAACACGGTATTGCCGACAATGATGTTTTCATACGCGATCAGTTTCGAATCGGCTGGAGGCATGATGGCGATGCGTCCGCCGCATAGACCTTTTCCTACGTAGTCGTTGCCCTCTCCGTGCAACTCGAAGGAAATGCCTCGCGCAAGGAAAGCGGCAAAACTCTGCCCGGCCGTGCCGTTGAATTTCACCGTGATGGTGTCGTCAGGCAAGCCCGTTTGACCGTAACGTTTGGCGACTTCATGGGACAGCATCGTGCCGACGGTGCGATTGACATTGCTGATGTTGCTGGAGATGACCACCGCCTGCCGGTTGTTCAGTGCGTTTTTCGCCTGGTCGATCAAAATATTATCGAGTGCTCTTTGCAGCGCATGATCCTGCTGTTCGGTATGGCAGCGCGCCACGCTGGCCGCAACTTTCGGCTGATGGAAGATTCTGGAGAAATCCAGGCCCCTGGCCTTCCAGTGGGCGATGCCGTGTTTCATTTCAAGCAAATCGCTGCGCCCGATCAGGTCATCGAACTTGCGGACACCCAGCTGCGCCATATATTCGCGCACCTCTTCGGCGACGAAAAAGAAATAGTTCACCACGTGCTCAGGCTGGCCGGTGAATTTCTTGCGTAATACCGGATCCTGAGTCGCCACCCCAACCGGACAAGTGTTGAGGTGGCACTTGCGCATCATGATGCAGCCTTCCACCACCAGCGGTGCTGTGGCGAAACCGAATTCGTCGGCGCCTAACAGCGCGCCGACCAATACGTCGCGGCCGGTCTTGATCTGGCCGTCCACCTGCAAAGCGATGCGTCCGCGCAACTGGTTCAGCACCAATGTTTGCTGTGCTTCGGCCAAGCCGAGTTCCCAAGGCGTACCGGCGTGTTTGATCGAGGAGATCGGCGATGCGCCGGTGCCGCCATCGTGGCCGGATATGGTGATGTGATCGGACTTGGCCTTGGCCACACCGGCTGCCACCGTGCCCACGCCCACTTCGGACACCAGCTTCACCGAGATCGACGCGGACGGATTGGCGTTCTTCAGGTCATGGATGAGCTGCGCCAGGTCTTCGATCGAATAGATGTCGTGATGCGGCGGAGGCGAGATCAAGCCGACGCCGGGTACCGAGAAGCGCAGCTTGGCGATGTACTCGGACACCTTGTGGCCGGGCAACTGGCCGCCCTCGCCAGGCTTGGCGCCCTGCGCCATCTTGATCTGGATCTGGTCGGCACTGGCGAGATATTCGGCGGTCACGCCGAAACGCCCCGAGGCTACCTGCTTGATGCGCGAACGCAACGAATCCCCGGCCTTGAGTTCGCGATCGCTGGCGATGCGGTTCTTGCCGATGATGTCGGACAACATCTCGCCGCCATGCAATACCTTGAAGCGCGCTGCATCCTCGCCGCCTTCACCTGTATTCGATTTACCGCCGATGCGGTTCATCGCGACTGCCAGCGTGGTGTGCGCTTCGGTGGAGATCGAACCGAGCGACATCGCGCCGGTGGCGAAACGCTTGACGATCTCTTTGGCCGGCTCAATTTCAGCAAGCGGCACCGGCTTGCCCGCTGGCTTGATGTCGAACAGCCCGCGCAAGGTTTTTAACTTGGCGCTTTGGTCATTGATGAGCTTTGCGTATTCCTTGTAGGTCGCGGCATTGTTGGTGCGCGTGGCGTGTTGTAACTTGGCGATGGTATCAGGCGACCACATGTGCTCTTCGCCGCGCACACGCCAGGCGTATTCGCCGCCGGCTTCGAGCGCATTGGCCAATACCGGGTCACTTCCGAACGCACTGTAGTGAGTGCGTACTGCTTCTTCGGCCACAACATCCAGACCGATACCACCGATCTGGGACGATGTTCCGGTGAAATATTCTGCTACGAATCGGTCATCCAACCCTACCGCTTCAAAGATTTGCGCGCCACAGTAAGATTGATAGGTTGATATCCCCATTTTGGACATCACTTTCATCAATCCCTTGTTGATCGCCTTGATGAAGCGTTTCTTGGCTTCTTTTGAATCAACTCCTGCGGGCAGATTCATCGCAGCGATGGTTTCATAAACCAGCCAGGGGCATACTGCTTCCGCGCCGTATCCAGCCAGCAAGGCGAAGTGATGCACCTCGCGTGCGGAACCGGTGTCCACCACCAGGCCCGTGCTGGTACGCAGCCCTTTTTGCACCAAATGGTGATGCACCTTGGAGCACGCCACCAGTGCAGGAATCGCCACACGCTGCGCCGACATTGCACGATCCGACAGAATCAACACGTTATAGCCATCCACCACGGCCTTGTCCGCAGCCGCACACAACGTTTTGATCGCCTGCTCGCAACCTGCAGCACCTTGTTTTACCGGGAAAGTGATATCGAGTATCAGCGAACGGTATCGCCCTTGAGTGAGCTGATCGATGTTACGCAGTTTGGTGATGTCATCGTTCGACAATACCGGCTGATGCACTTCCAGGCGCAGTGCCGGTTTGGTTTCTTCGATACCGAACAAGTTGGGCTTCGGTCCGATGAATGAGGTCAGCGACATCACGATCTCTTCGCGGATCGGATCGATCGGAGGATTGGTCACTTGCGCGAACAGTTGCTGGAAATAATCGTAGAACGAGCGATTCCTGTTCGACAACACCGGCAAGGCCGCATCTGCTCCCATCGAACCGATAGCCTCTTCTCCGGCGTTCACCATCGGTGCCAGGATGAATTTCAGGTCTTCCTGCGAATAACCGAATGCTTGCTGGGTATCCAGCAATGATGCGTTGAGCTTTGACTTGACAGCAACTTCCGGCAGATCACCGAGGAAGTAACGGGATTTTTCTATCCATTTTCGATAAGGTTTTGCATTGGCCAGTTGCGTCTTCAATTCGGCATCATCCACGATGCGCCCGGCCTGCATGTCAATCAGAAACATCTTGCCCGGCTGCAAGCGCCATTTCTTGACGATCTTGCGTTGCGGGATATCCAGCACTCCCATCTCGGATGCCATCAGCACCAGGTCATCGTCGGTGATCAGATAGCGCGCCGGGCGCAATCCGTTGCGATCCAGCGTCGCGCCTATCATGCGGCCATCGGTAAAAGCCACAGCTGCAGGACCGTCCCACGGTTCCATCAGCGCGGCATGGTATTCATAGAACGCGCGGCGTTCCTCATCCATCAGCGGATTGCCCGCCCACGCTTCGGGTATCAGCAACATCATCGCGTGTGGCAGCGAGTAACCGCCTGCCACCAGCAATTCCAGCGCGTTGTCAAAGCAGGCTGAATCAGATTGCCCCTCTACGATCAATGGCCAGAGCTTTTCCAGATCTTCACCCAGCAGTTTGGACGACATCGCCGCATGGCGCGCAGCCATCCAGTTGACATTGCCGCGCACGGTGTTGATCTCTCCGTTGTGCGCGATCATGCGGAATGGATGCGCCAAGTCCCAAGTCGGGAAAGTGTTGGTGGAAAAACGCTGATGCACCAGCGCCAGCGCGCTGACTACACTGTTATCCTGCAGATCGAGGTAATACTTGCCGACCTGATCGGCCAGCAGCATGCCCTTGTAGACGATGGTACGAGAGGACAAAGAAGGGATGTAAAACCCTTTGCCTTGCCCATTCGACAAGTCGCGCACCGCGTGCTCGACTGTCTTGCGTATCACCAGCAATTTGCGCTCGAACGCATCGGCATCTGCGCAATTCGCACCGAGAGCGATGAACACCTGGCGCACTACGGGTTCGACCTTCTTGACGCTTGCGCCCAGGCCCGAGCTATCCACCGGCACATCGCGCCAGCCCAGCAGATGCTGCCCTTCGGCGGCGATCATGGTTGCGACGATCTTTTCACAAGCCGCGCGCGCTGTCGCATCGAGCGGCAGGAACAACATGCCTACGCCATAGCTGCCGGCAGCCGGCAATACCATGCCCTGTGCAGCGCATTGCCCGCGCAAAAAAGCATCGGGGATCTGCAACAGTATGCCCGCGCCATCGCCAGCCAACGGGTCGGCACCCACCGCGCCGCGATGAGTCAGGTTTTCGAGAATCTGCAAGCCTTGGCGCACCATGTCATGGCTCTGCCTGCCTTTGATATTTGCGACAAAACCCACCCCGCAGGCATCGCGCTCCTGGCGCGGATCGTATAATCCCTGCTGCATCGGTAAAGAACTGTTACTCACGGCGTTCCTCGGTCAAATCATTAAGGCCAAAAAATGGCGACACGCGTCGCCACATCGAAATTCACAAGCGAAAGGGCGGAAATTCTACCTTGTCCGGGGGTGTTGGGCAACCACATCTCCCAGTTGCCCGGCAAATCCCCAAGTCAGACTTGCGCTTGTTCGACAGCGAAGATACGGCGGTGTTCGCGGATAGCATAGCGATCGGTCATGCCGGCGATATAGTCGGCGACAGCGCGAGCCAGGTCGGCTTCGGCCTGGCGTTGATATTGCGGGGGCAACAGGCGATTGTCCGCCATGAATACGCCGAACAGGTCGCTGATGATACGCTGCGACTTGGCGCTCATGCGCAGCACGCGAAAGTGGCGATAGAGCCGGGTACGCAAGAAATTCTTCAGTTCGCGCTGTTGATCGCTGATTGATTGGCTATAAGCAATCAGCGCCGGGGCACGGCGTACATCTTCCAAGACGGCGATTTTTTGTGAACCGATATTGTGCTCGCTTTGACAGATCAGATCGGTCACCAAAGTATTTATCATGCGCCGTACCGTTTCATGCACCACACGCCGTTCCGGCAACTCGGGATAAGCACTGCGCACTTCGCGTAAGTGCGTGTCGACCAGCGGCACTGCAGCGAGCTCTTCAAGCGTGATCAAGCCGGAACGCAATCCATCATCCACGTCGTGATTGTTGTAGGCGATTTCGTCGGCAAGATTGGCGATCTGCGCTTCCAGCGAGGGACGGCGATCCTTCAGGAATCGCTCCCCCAACTCCCCCAATTGCTTGGCGTTCTCCGCGGAGCAATGTTTGAGGATGCCTTCGCGTGTTTCAAAACACAGGTTTAACCCATCGAACTCTGCATAGCGCTCTTCCAGCATGTCGACCACGCGCAGCGATTGCAGATTGTGTTCGAATCCGCCATATGGCTTCATGCAGGCATTCAGCGCATCCTGTCCAGCATGGCCGAACGGGGTGTGCCCCAGATCGTGCGCCAGCGAGATCGCTTCGGCGAGGTCTTCATTCAGGTGCATACGCCGTGCAATGGATCGTGCGATCTGCGCCACTTCGATGCTGTGGGTAAGGCGGGTGCGAAACAGATCGCCTTCGTGGTTCACAAATACCTGGGTCTTGTATTCGAGGCGGCGAAACGCGTTGGAATGGATGATACGGTCGCGGTCGCGCTGGAATTCACTGCGCCCTTGTGGCGCAGCTTCCGCCACTTTGCGTCCGCGTGAGTTGGTTCCGCTGACGGCGTAGGGCGCAAGCTCATCCATGCGCCACCCCGCCAGGGGAATGCCGGCGGGTATCCGGCGGCTTCGTTGCAATTCCTATACAGCAAGCCTGAATGGTTTGCCGCAACAACTGTTGCGGCACGTCTCCTTGAACTACCGCACGTCCGACTTCCTTGAGCAGCACGAAACGCATCTTGCCGCCTTCGACCTTTTTGTCCAGTTCCATCAATTCGAGATATTTATCGGCACCCAGATCGGGCGCGACCACCGGCAATCCGGCACGCTTTACCAACTTTCGTATGCGCTCAACGTCCTGCATGCTGATCCAACCCATGCGCTGCGACAGGTCAGCAGCCATGATGGTTCCAGCCGCGACACCCTCGCCGTGCAGCCAGTTGCCGTAACCCATGCCGGACTCGATCGCGTGTCCGAAGGTATGTCCCAGATTCAACAGTGCGCGCTCCCCGCTTTCACGCTCGTCTGCCGCGACAACTTCTGCCTTGTTCTGGCAACTGCACGAAATCGCATATTGCAGCGCTGAGGTATCACGCGCCAGCAATTTACCCATGTTTTGTTCCAGCCATTCGAAGAATGCCAGGTCCCGGATCAAACCGTACTTGATAACTTCGGAGATGCCTGCCGCCAATTCATTGTCCGGCAGGGTATTCAGTGTATCCGTATCGGCAAGCACCAGTTTGGGCTGATAAAACGCGCCTATCATGTTCTTGCCGAGCGGGTGATTGATGCCGGTCTTGCCACCCACCGAAGAATCAACCTGAGCCAGAAGTGTGGTCGGGATCTGGATGAACGGCACACCGCGTAAATAAGTCGCAGCGGCATAGCCGGTCATATCTCCGATCACGCCACCGCCCAGCGCAATCAGTGGTGTGGTCCGCTCGCAGCGGTTTGCCAATAGAGCATCATAGATCAGATTCAAGGTTGCGGAATTCTTGTACTGCTCGCCATCCGGCAATATCACAGGCACGCTGCTGACAGCCAAGCTTCGCAAAGCTGCCTGCAGCTTTTCCAGATACAACGGTGCAACTGTGGCGTTGGTCACGATAGCGACACGATTGCGCGGAACATGCTCTTTCACAAGCTCCGCATGGTCGAGCAATCCGCTGCCGATATGTATCGGATAACTGCGCTCGCCCAACCCTACTGTCAAAGTCTGCATAATCTATCTGCTATCCGTTTGGACAGCGTTTTTGAACGTCTCGATTTCATCAACCAGGTGCAGCATCAGGTTATGCACACTTTGCTTGCCGCTTTGGATTACTATATCTGCCACCTGCCGGTACAAGGGGTCGCGGTGTTGGTACAATTCCATTAGTTTTTCATAAGGATCACCGGTTTGCAGCAGCGGGCGATTCCGGTCTTGCCGGGTGCGGTGCCATAAATCATGCACGCTCGCCTTGAGGTAGACGACGATTCCGCTCTGTTTCAGCAATGCACGGTTTTGCTCCGCCAGAACCGCCCCGCCGCCGGTGGCCAATACCATGTCATTGCGCTTGACCAGATCGGATAAAACTGCTGATTCACGCAGGCGGAATCCCGGCTCGCCTTCTATATCGAATATGTACGGGATATTTACCCCGGTGCGTTTCTGAATTTCCTCATCACAATCCACGAAATCCTTGTCCAGATGCCTGGCCAATGTCCGCCCCATGGTGGTTTTTCCGGATCCCATCATACCCACAAGGATCAGATTGCCGGACTGGAGTTTGCGGCGAAGATCCGGATGATCGAGCTTGCAATCGTTGTCGTTTATGCTCTGCATATTGCACATTGTAAACGATATGAACAAAAGCACCCGCCAAGGGTACGCCCGCGGGTGCCTGGAGGATTTGCCCCCACTTCCCGGCCCGAGAACCAAGCGGGCCTTGGTTGATAATTTCTCGGAAGGTTATCGCAACGTCATGGTGTCCTGCATAATTTTTGGAGAAATGAAAATCAGCAATTCGTTCTTGTTATCAAGCTTGGAGGTACTTCTAAATAGATAGCCCAACAATGGTATGTCTCCCAGCAAAGGCACCCTGTTTTCACCGTCAGTTAATACCTGGGTATATACGCCGCCAATCACCACGGTACCGCCATTTTCCACCAGCACCTGCGTTTTCACTGCGTTGGTATCTATGCTTGGAACACCGGCATATAACTGTCCAACCGAGTCTTTATTTACACTGATATCCATGATGACATTGTCATCCGGGGTAATTTGAGGCTTGACCTTCAAGCTCAGGGTGGCTTTTTTGAATGCCACATTGGTGGCACCACTGCTGCTGGCTTGCTGGTACGGGATTTCAGTGCCTGCCTCAATCGTTGCCTCCGTCTTGTCCGAGGTAACAACCCTGGGGCTGGATATGATTTTGCCTTTGCTGTCTGTTTCCAGCGCGGTCAATTCTACCGATAGCAATTTGCTCACCGCACTGTTGAACAGCAGGAAAGAAAATGCGCCGGCGGTTCCCGCCGATGGCAAGTTTACATTTGGAGTTTGGGCCGGCATCGTCGTTCCGGTCAATGGTCCGGCGGTGGGAGTATTCGCACCTATGTTTCCAAACAATCTGGTACTGTTGCCTACTGAAAATGCGTCTGTAGAGACATATCCGAGCCTTACGCCCAAATTCCTGCCGAACTGGTCCGATGCCTCGACCACACGCGCTTCTATCATCACCTGCCGCACCGGCACGTCGATCTGCTTGATCAGCTTGCGCGCTTCTTCCAGGTGAGATGGCGTGTCCTGGATGAATATGGTATTCGTGCGTGCGTCAACTACCGCACTGCCTCGCTTGGAAAGGATACGCTGCTCCTTGTTTGACAGGATCGCAGCTACCGCATCCCCGGTCTGATAGCTCAACTGGTAGCTTTCGGTGCGCACTTCTTCCAAATCGGCGATCTCCTGACGCGACGAAAGTTCGATTTTTTCCTTGGCAGCAATTTCGTCGCGAGGCGCTACCTGAATCACATTGCCGTTTTTGCGCATATCCAGACCCTTGCTCTGCAGGATGATGTCGAACGCCTGGTCCCACGGAACGTCCTTCAGGCGCAGAGTAAGATTGCCTTTCACGGTATCGCTGATCACGATGTTCAGTTCGGTGAAATCTGCGATCACGTTCAATGCTTCACGGACATCGATTTTCTGGAAGTTCAAGGTCAGCTTGTCACCTGCATAGCCGGCTTTGGAGCCCTTTACCAGCTTGTCAGGATCCTCTATTACCGGCTTAAGTTCAATGATGAATTTATTGTCGGTTTGGTAGGCAGCTTGTTCCCACAGGCCCTTGGGCTCGATCACCATGCGAACGTTGTCTCCTTGGGCAAAGGTATCCACGCCTTGTACCGGTGTGGCAAAGTCAATCACGTCAAGTTTGCGCTGCAAATTGCGTGGCAGGCTGGTTTTAAGAAAATCGACTATCAGCATGGTGCCTTGCTGCCGGATATCTATGCCTATGCCCGGATCGGAAAGGTCGACCTGTATGCGGCCTTCGCCATTCTTGCCGCGATGGAAGTCGATATCGCGTAATGTGTGTTTTTGCACATCCGGGCTCGCCTCTGCAAACCGCGAGACGCTGGAACTGGCCGCACTATCCTTCAGCCTTGCATGCAAAGTGATCAAAACGCTGTTACCGTCAACCCTGGTGTCATAACTGAGCATTTGGTTGAGATTGACTACCAGCCGGGTACGCCCCCCCGCCTGCACGATATTGGCGCTACGCAAGTCCCCTTCGGTAAAATCCTGGACTGACTTACCCAAACCGTTTGCCGTATTGGGAAAGTCAAAAGCAATACGCGGCGGGGTATTGATGGTAAATCCTGCCGGCGGATTTGCCAGTGGCTGTGACAACTCGACCTTGATGACCGTGGCCCCGCCTCCGACACTGCTCACTCCCAGCGCGGTGATGATGTTCTGGGTGTCAGCCATAGCCTGGAGACTCAAACCGAAAAATATGATGAATACGCCAAGCAATCGAACTGCGCCGCTAATGTTTCTCATTGTCTTGCTCCCGGTCATTCAAGTAATTGCAAGCTGCTCACGCGTTCTGTCCAATCGCCGGCGCTGTCTTGCACCATCTCTTTGATCATGATTTCTGTATCTGTCACTTCTTTTATCAAGCCAAAATTCATGCCGATATAATTTCCGGTCTTGACCCGATGCAATTTGCCGTCAGTTGAGCGTATCACCGCATAACCTACTTTATTACGATAAAGATATCCGACCATTTTGAGGCTTTCGAGCGGAAATTCTTCCAACGCCTCTTTCGGACGATCCATGTCAGGCTGATTTATTCCCCCGCCGGAACGTTTTTCTGGTTTGCGCGGCTTGAACGGATCGGGCAAATTTGCGTCGTTGGTGTAGGCAAAATGCTCATACGGCTTCACCTCTGGCGGAGGCTCTATCTTGCCACGCATACCCGCTCCGGAATTTTTAACGAAATCGCGCAAATCCTGATACTCCTCGCCACCGCATCCGGCCAGCAACAGAGAAAATAAAGCGAATAATATCAGCCTCATTATTTTTTCTTCACCGGAGTTTTTTTCGCGCTCTTTTGCCTCTGGGCTGCCAACTCCTCTTCATCCAGATAGCGATAAGTCTTTGCAGTGGCATCCATGGCCAACCCATCTTTGAGCGGGCTAATGGATATATTGTTAAGAGTAACGATACGCGGCAACATTGCGATGTCTCCGGAGAATTTTCCGAGGTCATCATAGTTCCCCGTCACCTTAATGGCGATCGGCTGCTCGGTAAACGATCCGTTCACGGTTTCCGCTCCAGGCTTGAAAAGCTCGAACTGCAATCCTCTTCCCAAACCGGCCTGGTTGATATCGGTCAGCAACGCATCCATTTCCGATTTGTTCGGCAGTTGTTTGAGCAACGCGCCGAACGATTCTTGAGTTTCGGTAAGCTGCTTCTTGATCAGATCCAGGTTGATTGCCTGCTTCTTTTTAATCAGAAAAGTCTCTTTCAGTTTATTTTCCTCTTCTCTGGCTTTGCCCAGAGTCTCCCATTGCTCCTGCCACAAGAACACAGCGCCAGCCACAACCACAGCGATAAACATTACCACGAAGGCAGTGATTTTTGCCGGCCATGGCCATGCTCCAGGAGTCTTGGGGTTGAGATTCTTCAGGTCAGCTAAATTCATCATGACACCTAATTCTCTGCCTTGACGGGAACTGCTGGCGCGGCGGCCGCCGTTTCTGTCTTGGACAAATTGAAATTCATTTTAAATTCGCTGAGGCGAGTGCCCCCCACCGTAGTAGCGTGTATCTCTACCAACATAGGGGTATCCAGCCAGGGCGAATCTTCGACTGCGCGCATCAATGTCGAAATACGGGCATTGGATTGGGAGTAGCCAATCAGGTCGATTCTATTGCCGGTCTGTTTAAGCGACTTGAGATACACCCCGTCAGGCAGGATGCGCAGCATCTGATCCAGCAGGTGCACAACATCCGACCGGGTGCTTTGCAGACTTTCCACGACATTCTTGCGTGCCAGCAAGGACTGCGTTTGCTCGCGGAGCTTCTTGATCTCGGCGATCTGCTTGTCCAATACGGCTGTTTCTTGTTTCAAATAGGTATTACGCCTTTCCTGATAGGATATCTGGGTGCCGATCGCCACCTGCACGAACCCCACCAGCAACCCACCCAAAACTACAGAAATCACGCTCAATGCGATAAATTGCACTTGGCGTGCGTGCCGCTTTTCCGCCCGATGCGGCAATAAGTTTATGCGCATCATGACGGGTCAAATCTCCGCATCGCAAGGCCGCAAGCAATGATCAACGATGGTGCATCGGCTTGTAATTGCCTCGGTTTGATCCTGCTGGAAAGGGTCATCAAGGCGAACGGGTTTGCCACCATGGTGCTCACTTGGGTCCTGGTCGCCACCGCGTCATCCAGTCCTGGCAACGCCGCGCATCCGCCAGCCAGCACAATGTAATCCACCTCGTTGTACTGTGACGAAGCGAAGAAAAACTGCAGCGCACGGGCTATTTCCATCACAACGTTCTCGCGGAAAGGAGTCAATACATCGCTTTCATAGTTAACCGGCAACCCGCCATTGCGTTTTCCTGCTTCAGCCTCGGTTGCAGACAAACCAAACACCGTCTGGATCTGCTGAGTCAACTGATCGCCACCTACCTGCTGGTCTCTGGAATATACAGACTGCCCATTTCGCAATACATTGACGTTCATTACACTGGCACCGATATCGACCAGAGCCACGCACTTATCCAGTGCCCCGTCAGGCAGCTGCAGGCGTATCTGCTCAAAAGCCATCTCCGCCGCAAAAGGCTCAACATCCATGACCACCGCTTTGAGTCCTGAGGCCTGGCAAGCAGCAACACGATCCTCTACATTCGCCTTTCGCGAAGCTGCCAGCAATACTTCCATCTCCTCGGCATTGCCAGGAGCTGGTCCTATCACCTGAAAGTCCAGATTAACTTCTTCCAAGGCGAACGGGATATATTGATTGGCTTCGGATTCGACCTGATATTCCAAGTCCTCTTCGCGCATTCCTGCAGGCAGAAGGATCTTTTTAGTGATTACCGCAGCAGCAGGAAGCGCCAGAGCTGCGTTTCTGATGCGGGAACCCAGCCGCTTCAGGGCACGCTGCAAGGTTTCCGAAACTGCATCAAGATTATTGATGTTGCCATCGCTTACGGCATCTTTGGGTAGCAATTCGATCGCATATCGCTCAACAACATAGCCACCTTTTTTTGGCGACTCGCCCAATTCAACCATCTTGACTGATGAAGAACTGATGTCCACACCGATCATCGGGGGCGTAGAAGCTCGCAAAAAATCCAGAGGTATGTCGAAATTTACCTTGAGCATATATAGGTTAGCGCTTTATTTGTATAAAGTGGTTTAAATCCTAGCAATAACTCTAAATTGTGTAAAGCTATTTTTAAGGTGTTATTTATACTCTAAGTCCCGATATAATTTCGCTCACCTTACCATTGATACTAATCTCCGGACAACTGCTCATGCCCCCCCTTCGCTGGCTCTATCCTGTTCTTATCACCTCAACCTTGCTGCTGCTTCCGGCGATATTGCTTGGCTTGGCAGCCATGTTGGCTTACCCGGGACTGCCCTCTTTGGAGGTGCTCACTGACTATCGCCCTAAAATCCCGCTGAGAATATATAGCGCAGAGGGATCGCTGATCGGAGAATTCGGCGAGGAACGCCGCGCACTGGTTCAAATTTCTGAAGTTCCCGAGATCATGAAACAAGCCATCCTGGCCGCCGAAGACGATAGATTCTATGAACACGGCGGTGTGGATTACATGGGAGTAATGCGCGCAGCATTATCCAACTTCTCTTCGGGAGGAGTTAAACAGGGAGCCAGCACCATCACCATGCAGGTCGCGCGCAACTTTTTCCTGACCAGAGAGAAGACCATTTCACGCAAGTTCAATGAGGTACTGCTCACTTTCAAAATCGAGCACAGCTTGTCTAAGGACGAGATTCTGCAACTTTACGTCAACCAGATTTTTTTGGGTCAGCGCGCATACGGTTTTGCAGCTGCAGCTCAGGTTTACTTCGGCAAACCTCTAAACCAGCTCACAATTGCCGAAGCTGCCGTGCTGGCAGGGTTGCCCAAAGCTCCCTCTCTGTACAATCCGGTGGTCAACCCGCAACGAGCCAAAGTTCGCCAGCTTTACGTCTTGCGACGCATGCACGAATTGCATTTCATTGATGATGAACAATTCCAGCTCGCTCAACAGCAACCCCTCATGGTAATGCGCGGGAATCAGGAGTATGGGCTCAAATCGGATTACCTGGCTGAAATGGTACGGCAGGCTGTTTATGAAAAATACCAGGATGATGCCTATACTCAGGGATTAAAGGTCTACACCACTATCCGCGAAAAGGACCAGCTCGCGGCATATCAGGCAGTGCGCAAGGGAGTGCTCGAATATGACCGTCGCCACGGCTACCGGGGACCCGAAGGTTTTATCGACTTGCCCTCCGGCACCTCCAGCGCCAGTTACAGCGCAGAACAGCTGGAGGAAGCGCTGCTGGATGTTACTGACGGAGACGATTTGATCCCTGCCGTAGTTCTTGAAGCAACACCCAAGCTGATAAGAGTTTATTGCAGGGGCGGTGAAATTGCCGAAATTACCGGTGACCCGCTGGTCTTCGTTCAACAGGCCTTGAGTAAAAAAGTTGCCCTGAACCAGCGCATCAACGTGGGCTCACTGATACGACTGCAAAAGGATGAAACTGGCGTTTGGCAAATAAGCCAACTTCCGCAAGTAGAGGCCGCTTTTGTTTCCGCAAGCCCGCGTGATGGCGCCATCCGCTCGCTTGTCGGCGGCTTCGACTTCAACAACAATCAGTTCAATCACATCACCCAGGCATGGCGCCAGCCGGGATCCAGCTTCAAGCCTTTCATATATTCCGCCGCACTGGAAAAAGGCTTCACACCCGCCACCGTGATCAATGACGCTCCGCTGATCTTCGACGCCCAGCAGACCGGAAATGAGCCTTGGGAACCGAAGAACTACGATGGGACATTCGAAGGTCCGATGCGTATGCGCCAGGCTTTGATCAAATCCAAGAACCTGGTTTCGATCCGCATCCTGCAGTCTATCACTCCACAATATGCCAGGGACTATATATCCCAATTCGGCTTCGATCCCACCAAGTACCCAGCCTATCTGACCATGGCTCTGGGGGCCGGCTCTGTGACACCAATTCAAATGCTGGCCGGATATTCTGTTTTTGCCAACGGTGGTTTTCTCATCACCCCATACTTCATCCAGCGCATCGAGGATGCACAAGGTAACGTGCTGAGCAAAGCCACCCCTGAAGTAGCCGGTATTTCGGCAAAACAAGTCATCGATGTGCGCAATGCCTATACCATGGTCAACATGCTGCAAGATGTGGTCAAACATGGCACAGGCATTCGCGCCATGCAGCTCGGACGCCAGGATTTGGCCGGCAAAACCGGAACCACCAATGATTCAATTGATGCCTGGTTTTGCGGCTTCCACCCCACCGTGGTCGGCATCGCCTGGATGGGCTATGATCAACCGCGCAGTTTGGGCGACAGGGAAACCGGCGGGGGTGCGGCCTTGCCGATCTGGATGAGCTACATGGAAAAGATACTCAAAGATGTGCCTGAGGCTGTTTACACCATGCCGGATAACATGGTTGCCGTGCGCATCAATGATGAAGGATTTCGTGACAATAACAGTTCTCGGGCCGAATATTTTTACCAGGAAAACGTTCCGCCCGAACATGCGCTGCCAGCACCAAGTGAAGAAATAAAGCCGGCCGACACCGTCAAGGATCAACTGCTCTGACTCGCCACATGACCAAGGAACACACCCTGAAACGTGATTTGATGCGCGAACAACTGGCCCACCAGGCCGCCAAATTGATGGCGGAAGGCGGCATAACCGACCACGCTCATGCCAAACGCAAAGCTGCTAAGCAATTGGGTGCAAGTGATACGCAACATTTGCCGAGCAACGAGGAAATCAACGTCGCGCTGCAAAGCTTTCGCAGCTTGTATCAAAGCAAAAGCCACCCCCGCATATTGCGAGAACTGCGTGAAGAGGCGCTGGTCAAGATGCGGATGCTGGCGGAATTCCATCCGTATCTGACCGGTTCCGTATTGGATGGAACCGCAGGGGAACAATCGGACATCAACCTGATGTTGTTCAGTGATGACGAAAAGGCGGTGTTGCTGTTTTTGCTCAAGCACAACATCATTTTTGAGGATGGCGAATGGAAAGTCCACTTGGGCGGGCGCGATGAGAACGTACCGAGCTACACGCTGATCGGCGAGTCAGGCGTGCAAACCCACTTGGTGTTGTTGCCGGAAAGCGCTCGTTTCAGCGGCAGCCGGAAAACTGCGACACATGCCGACATTCCTGCGGTAGAAGCCTTGTTAGCTGCCTGATTTCATCCAGCGTGCGGCGTCCAGCGCGAAGTAGGTCAGAATTCCGTCGGCACCGGCACGCTTGAATGACAGCAATGCTTCCAGAACGCACGCCTGTTCATTCAGCCAGCCATTTTGCGCAGCGGCTTTGAGCATCGCGTATTCACCACTGACCTGGTACACAAAGGTGGGGGCCTTGAACTCATCCTTGATGCGCCGCACGATATCCAGGTAAGGCATACCCGGTTTGACCATGACCATATCGGCTCCTTCCTGCAAATCGAGGCCGACTTCCCATAACGCCTCGTCTGAATTGCCGGGATCCATCTGATAGGTATACTTGTTCCCGGAACCTAGGTTTCCGCTGGAACCGACCGCATCGCGGAATGGACCGTAGAAGCTGGAGGCGTATTTGGCGGAATAGGCCATGATGCGGGTGTGAATGTGCCGGTTGGCATCAAGTGCGGCACGCACTGCGCCGATACGTCCGTCCATCATGTCGGATGGGGCGACGATATCGGCTCCGGCAGCAGCGTGGGTCTGCGCCTGCCGAACCAGCACCGCGACGGTCTCGTCATTGAGCACATAGCCGCTATCGTCGATCAATCCATCCTGCCCGTGACTGGTATAGGGGTCGAGGGCGATGTCGGTCATCACACCGAGTTCAGGAAAATTCTTTTTTAGCTCAGCCACCACGCGCGGCACTAAACCTTTAGGATTATAGGCTTCACTTGCGTCCAGACTCTTCAGCGGCGCATCGATCACCGGGAAAATCGCCATTACCGGAATACCCAGCTTGACGCACTGCTCGGCGTCCTTGAGCAACAGGTCCAAAGTCTTACGCCGCACCCCCGGCATGGACTTCACATCCTCGGCCTTGTTGCTACCTTCGAGCACAAAAACCGGATAAATGAAATCAGACGGTGTAAGTACATGCTCTCGCATCAAGTCCCGAGAAAAGGCATCATGACGCATCCGGCGCATTCTGATATTTGGGTATTGTCCTAGTGTTTGCATGTTTTTTTCCTAAAAATTCATTTTTTTCGGAACTATGTTAGAAATTGCTTATCTGATCCACTGAATGATGCGAGTCATTCCACGTTTCTCCTCCCTGAGCGTGTGTCTTAACTCTGTTAAGACTTTGCCCCCGGCCTTCCCCTTTTGGCTGGGGGCATTTTTTTGCCTCAAAATCCAGATTTGCGAGCATCCGCTGCGCGGATTGCCTGCTTACCCCACTTCATCCCAACTGCTGCGTTGCGGAAAAAATTTCTTGTTTACATATACCCCATATGCGGCGCGGCGAAATTTTTTCCGCGCCTTGCATTTGGGCGAACTCTGAATTTTTAGAGATATCCCTATGTTCCCTATGGTACTACCTATTTTTAAACCAGCCCGCAATCACTGCTTCCGCCTCTTTCATGCCCAGTTTTTTCAAGCTGGAAAATAATTGCACGGAACACTGCGGAAAATGTTCCGCGAGGTAAGATTTTACTCGATTCAGGGTAATTGTGGCTTGTTGCCTGCTGAGTTTGTCCGATTTGGTAAGCAGGATATGCACCGGTTTCCCGGTCGGCGCGAACCAATCCAGCAAATTTTCGTCCAGCTCGGTCAGCGGATGGCGGGAATCCATGATCACCACCAGGCCGCATAATTCTTCGCGCGTCTGTAAATACTCGCTGAGCAGGCCCTGCCAATGACGCTTGCTTTCCGGGGGCACCTTGGCGTAGCCATAGCCGGGCAGATCCACCAGAAAGTCATTGTTACTCAGCGAAAAATAGTTCAAGTGCTGGGTACGGCCCGGAGTTTTGCTGGTGTAGGCCAGCCGCGTGTGATTGGCGAGGGTGTTGATCGCGCTCGACTTGCCTGCATTGGAACGGCCGACGAACGCTACTTCTTTACCACTATGTAATGGCAAATCTTTCAGGTGATTGACGGTGGTATAAAAGGCCGCCTGAGAAAACAGCCCCATTACTTCCAGGTTGCAAAAATCTTGTCCGCTGCCGAGATCGTCGTGGCAATGTCTGCATCGGTGTGTGCTGCGGAAACGAAGCCCGCTTCGAACGCCGACGGTGCAAGATACACACCCTCATCCAGCATCGCATGGAAAAATCGATTGAACGCTTCCTTGTCGCATGCCATCACCTCGGCATAGCTGGTTGGCAACGCCTTGTTGAAATACAGGCCGAACATCCCGCCTATTGACTGAGCACAGAAAGCGATGCCGTGTTTTTTGGCAGTTGCCGACAATCCTTCGGTCAACTGTTTGGCCAGCTTGGCCAGGCGCTGATAAAATCCGGCAGTCTGGGCCAGCTTCAGGGTGGCCAGACCGGCCGCCACTGCCACCGGGTTCCCGGATAGTGTACCGGCTTGGTACACCGCGCCAAGCGGCGCCAGACACTGCATGATGTCGCGCCGGCCACCAAACGCCGCTGCGGGCAGACCGCCGCCCATCACCTTGCCCAGCGTCACCAGATCCGGCTTGATACCATAATGGCCTTGCGCGCCCTGCAGACTGACGCGGAAGCCTGTCATCACTTCATCCAGGATCAGCACCGCGCCGTATTCGCTGCACAACTTGCGCAAGGCTTGCAAAAACTCCGGCTTGGGAGTGACCAGATTCATGTTGCCGGCCACCGGCTCGACGATCACTGCCGCGACTTCCCTGCCCATTTCTTTGAAGGCACGCTCCAGCCCGGCCGCGTCGTTGTAATCCAGAACTGTGGTAAGGGCGGCGATCTCGGCTGGCACGCCAGACGAACTGGGCTGGCCAAAGGTCAGCGCACCGGAACCGGCTTTTACCAGCAAACCGTCGGAATGTCCGTGATAACAACCCTCGAACTTGATGATGCGGCTGCGGCCGGTATAGCCGCGCGCCAAACGTATCGCAGACATCGTGGCCTCGGTACCGGAACTCACCAGACGCACCATTTCCAGGCTGGGCAACAGCTTGCACAGCAGCTCGGCCATTTCCAGTTCGGCTGCCGTCGGGGCACCGAAACCCAGGCCCTGTGCCGCCGCATCCTGCACCGCCCTGACCACCTCCGGATGACAATGCCCGACGATCATCGGACCCCACGAACCGACATAATCGGTATATTGTTTGCCATCGGCATCCCACACGTAGGCTCCCTGGCCACGCCGGAAAAACAGCGGCGTACCGCCGACAGAACGGAACGCGCGCACCGGTGAATTCACCCCGCCCGGGATAACTTTTTGTGAAGCATCGAATAACTGCTGATTGTGCGAAGTCATGTTATGTCTTTCTGATTTGATATGTTGGCTGTCGAAATACTGTCAAGAAACTATAAATTTGCAAACTGGCGCGCCATGCCCCGAATATCTTTCGCACCGAACAATGCCGAAATTACTGCCAGCGCATTAGCGCCAGCCTCAAGCAACTGTGGCCCATTGCGCACGGTGATACCGCCTATCGCCACCAATGGCACGGCAATCTCGCGGCGCGCCTGCCGCAGCAGGTCAGGTGTGGCTGCTGCCGCATCCGGCTTTACCGTGGATACAAAAAAGCTGCCGAAAGCCACATAATCCGCGCCCAGTTTCACTGCCTCGTGTGCCAGCGCCAGGCGATTATAGCAAGACATGCCGATGAGTTTGTCGCTGCCCAGCACTTCTCGAGCGCCGGACAAACTGCCATCAGAACCGCCCAGATGCACGCCATCCGCATCAATTTCCCGAGCCAGCATCACATCATCGTTGATGATCAGCGGCACGGCAAACTCAAGTGTCAGTTCGCGCAATGCCCGGGCCTGTTCTAGGCGCACCGCCTTACCGGCGGTCTTGTTGCGGTATTGCAATAGCCGCGCCCCGCCCAGCAACGCCAGCCTCACTTTGCGCATCAGCTCCGCCGTATCCGGTTCGTCCGGTGTGATCGCATACAGGCCGCTAATTCGGGCGTTCCGGTTGATCTTCATCCTCTTCACCGCGCGCCCAAAACAACCGGTCCGGAATGTGCTGTCCCATGCCGGGGCGAAACCCCGAGCGCAAAGTCTGCCAGGTGTATTCCTGCGCTTCCTTTACTGCTTCCTGAATGTCGACATTTTGCGCCAGCAAAGATGCAATCGCCGCCGACAAGGTACAACCGGAGCCGTGATAAATTCCCGGCAAGCGCCCCCAACTGTCGCTGCGCAGCACGCCGCGCTCTGCGTACAGGGTGTTGATCACCTTCGGCGTCTGTTCATGGGTGCCGGTGATCAACACATATTCACTGCCCATGCGCAAAATACGTTTTGCGCACTCTTCCAAGGTTGGATCGTCCTCCTCGTTGTCCTCGTCCAGTGCCAAGCGGCGCGCCTCGATGCTGTTGGGCGTGATGATCGTGGTCTGCGGGATCAGCAACTCGCACATCGCATCCAGCATATCGGCATTTGCCAGCTCGTCGCCGCGCCCTGAAGACAGCACCGGATCCAGCACTACCGGGATATCCGGATAATCGGCCAATATCTCGGCTATGGCAGCGATGTTTTCCACGCTGCCGAGCAGGCCGATCTTGAATGCCGCCACCGGCACGTCTTCGAGCATCGCGCGCGCCTGATCCGCCACCCATTCCGGATCGATGGCCATCACATCTTCCACTCCGCTGGTGTCCTGCACGGTGATTGCCGTAACAGCCAGCAAGGGATGACAACCCATGCTGGAAATAGTCAGCACATCTGCCTGCAGGCCGGCACCCCCGCTGGGGTCGGTGGCGGCGAAACTCATTACCAGCGGAAACGATTCGGACATGATTCAAGCAGAACAAGGAACGGCGAGACCGCACATTCTACCCCATGGCTCTGTTTAAAATCCAACCTCCAAGCCGGCGCTAGCCGATGGCAGTATTTCACCCCGGCTTTCCGCGCAAATAATTCGCCACTCGCGCAAACTCGGCGACAGAGAGATTCTCGGCACGCAGCCGGGAATCTATAGCGAGCCTTGCAAAATCTCCCTCCTGCAGAAAATTGCGCAGCGTGTTGCGCAACGTCTTGCGGCGCTGTCCGAACGCGGAACTGACGA
Organism: Pseudomonadota bacterium; assembly: GCA_049320585.1. Lineage (GTDB taxonomy): Bacteria > Pseudomonadota > Gammaproteobacteria > Burkholderiales > Gallionellaceae > Gallionella. The sequence goes on from JBMOQB010000010.1 coordinate 84,003, forward strand.
TTTCAGCGTACAGTTTGCGGTCGTGTACCAGAATTTCACGCGCAGGCAGCGGAATCATGCGCACGATGGCCGAATTCACTTTAGGCACCGGGCGAAACGACTCGGGCGGCACGTCGAGCAGTTTTTCCATGTGGAAGCGGTACTGCAGCATTACCGACAAGCGTCCGTATTCCGGGGTGGAAGGCGCGGCAACCATGCGCTCGACCACTTCGTTCTGCAGCATCAGGTGCATGTCGGTGATGCGATCCGCAAATTCGGAGAAATGAAACAGCAACGGAGACGAAATGTTGTACGGCAAGTTGCCAACGATGCGCAGCGGCGCCGCAAGGGTCGAAAAGTCGAATACCAAGGCATCTCCGGCATGAATGATCAGCTTGGATCTGGGATTGCCCTGCGGGTAATCCTTCTCGAGTCGCGCGATGATGTCGCGGTCAATTTCCACCACATGCAGGCGCTTCAGTTTTTTCAGCAACGGGCGCGTCAGCGCCCCTAATCCCGGACCAATCTCAACCATGTTGTCTTCCGGCTCGGGCCGGATCGCGGTGACGATGTCGGCGATGATTTGCTCATCGACGAGAAAATTCTGGCCAAAACGTTTCTTGGTTTGATGACTCATAGTGGACGCCTGCAATTGCGTTTCGGTGCAGGCTCATACGCGCAGCGTGTGATGCCGGATCCAAAAAATTTGCGTCCCTCAGGCACGCTCATGCGGGTGACCGGATAACAGTTTCTGGTGTTGCGCCATCTGTGCGGCAACCCTGATCGCTTCCAGCAAGCTGCCGCTGTCGGCCTTGCCTGACCCGGCCAGATCCAGCGCCGTGCCATGATCAACCGATGTGCGAATGATGGGCAGGCCGAGCGTGACGTTCACCCCCTGCCCGAAGCTGGCATGCTTCAATGCCGGCAACCCCTGGTCGTGATACATGCACAGAACGCAATCGCAATGCGCCAGCTTCTGGGGAGTGAATAGCGTGTCAGCGGGCAAGGGAGCGCTGACGTTGAAGCCCTCGGCGCGCAACCTGTCCAGCACGGGAATCATCACCTCGATTTCCTCGCGCCCCAGATAGCCAGCCTCGCCGGCATGCGGGTTCAAGCCCGCCACCAGAATCCGCGGTTGCGAAATACCGAAACGATCGCGCAGATCTTGCCGGATGATGCGCAACACGCTTTCCAGCAGTGGCGCGGTGATTGCCGATGCCACGTCTTTTAGTGGCAGATGCGTGGTGGCGAGCGCCACGCGCATACCGCCACCCACCAGCATCATCACCACCATTCCGGTTTTGGTCTGTTCCGCAAGAAATTCGGTGTGTCCGGTGAAGCGGATCCCGGCCGCATTGATGATGCCTTTGTGCACCGGCGCAGTCACCATGGCGGAAAACTCCCCTTTCAGACAGCCCTGCACGGCGCGTTGCAGCATCGCCAGCACATATGCGCTATTGGCTGCACTCAACTCGCCCGGGCGGCACGGCATGGCCAATGGCACATGGATCACCGACAGGCTGCCGTTCTGCGCAGGCCGATTTTGACCCGGCGCATAGTCCTGCAAACGCAGATTGATGCCGAGTTGCGCGGCACGTTGCAGAAGCATATTCCTGTCGGCAATGACAACAAATGAAACATCGGGCGGCACAACGGCAAGCTGCACACACAAATCCGGCCCGATTCCGGCCGGTTCTCCGGAAGTAATCGCCAAAGGTTTGATAAGGACAGCGGCACTCACCGGTTAATCGTTCAACTGGATGCGGTACTCGACAAATGCACGATCGCGGAGCTGGCGCAGCCAGTCCTGGTACTGCTCGTCAGACTTGAATGTCCCTATCGCAGCGCGTGCCTGCTGACGGCGCTGTTGCTCGCTGATGTCGGCAGAACGGCGCTCCAGCACCTGGATTAGATGCCAGCCGAATTGCGTTTTCACGACCCCCATCATATTGGGCTGAAGCTTGTTCATGGCCTCCTCAAATTCGGGGACGGTCTGTCCCGGAGACAGCCAACCCAGATCCCCTCCTTGTTGCGCACTGCCATCCTGCGAATATCGCTTGGCCTGCTCTGTGAAATCCGCTCCGTTATCGATGCGCTTCTTGATTTCCATCAGGCGGTTCCTAGCTTCCGTTTCCGAGACAATTTCACTGGTCTTGGTCAGAATATGGCGCGCATGGGTTTGCGTGATCACCACCGGCGTTTTGCTGCTGCGTTTCTCAACCAGCTTGAGTATGTGAAAACCGCTCGGGCTGCGCAGCACCGCGGTGGTCTGGCCGGGCTTAAGGTTCTGCAACTCATTCATGAACACGGCGGGAATGGTATCGCTGGACCGCCAGCCCAGGTCGCCGCCATTCAGCGCGTCCTTTGCATCGGAACTTCCCGCTGCCACCTGCGCAAAATCTGCCCCGCCTTGTATTTGGCTCAAAGCCTGCTCGGCTCTATCGCGCGCGACCTGTATCTTTTCCGCACTGGCCTGTTCCGGCACAACCACGAGGATATGTGCGAGATGAAATTCTTCTTCCGTTGCTCCCATCCTGGCCTTGTTGGCAAGGTAGTTGTCCACTTCGGTATCGCTGACAACCAGCTTGCTTTCGACTTCGCGCTCACGCAAACGCGTGGAGATGATTTCGCTGCGTATCTCTTCGCGGAATTTCTTGAAATCCACTCCTTCAGTTTCAAGCCTGGCGCGGAATTCCGCCAGCGAAGCAAAGTTGTTTTGCTGGGCAATGCGCGCAATGGCCTGATCCAGCTGTGCGTCGTCCACGCGCACACCGCTCTCCCTGGCATACTGCATCTGCAACAAATCGGTGATCATGCGCTCAAGCAGCTGCCGCTCCAACAATCCGGGTGCGGGCAACGGAGTGCCTTGTTTCTGCAACTGGCGCACAACTTCTCCCAAGCGGTCGTCCAGCTCGTAGCGGGTAATAACATCGTCGTTGACCACCGTAACCACGGAATCGATCATCCCGGCTTGCTGCTGTGAATCAGCCTTGTCCGAATGCAATTTGCCTTCCTTCGCAACCGCGCTGGCGGTTTTGGTTGGCGGTCTATCTGCGCCATATGCCGTTTGCAGCATCAACAACGTACAGCACACCATCAAAGTATTCCTGATTTGCATTGCTCTCTTTCTAAAATCTGCTCAAAACCTGCTAAGGGTCAGTGGTTGGCTTGCCGTTCAACTTGGCATAACCGGGCACGCTCTGCTTGAGCAGGCTCAATGGATCGGAGCCTATCTTGACCATGTCATTCAGCTCAAGCTGCACGAAGAAACCGATATTGGATTGTTGCGTGGCGGTGGCAAAACGTTGCGCCACGAACCGCAGAGACCAGCAGCTTTGATTATACTCAAGCCCGGCTATCACTTCCAGAATTCGGCCATCCTGCAGCGAGTAGTTCCAGCGCCCTACTCCACGCCAGCGACTGAACAGCGGCCATTGTGTCGAAACATCGACCTGGCGGAGGGTGTTGCGCAAAAAACGATAACCCAGATTAAATGCCTTGCCTGCTTCGGGCCGGAAATGCGCCGCGATGTTGAAGACTTGCGTGTGAGATTGATTCGGATCGAACTGAAACTCACTGTCCAGCGACCATGCTCTCGTCAGTTGCCCCAAAGCTGACAATAATATATTCGACCTGCCGGTACTGGTGGCAGGTGCGACCAGATTTACCTGTGGCGCCTTTAAACTGAAACGCTCCCCCATCATCACTTTCAAACGTTCCGCACCACTTTTCTGGTCCAGCAAACGCGACGTGGCTCCCACGGTGACTTGATTTGCATCGCCGATTCGGTCACTGCCGGAAAAACGATTCACGGTGAATATCTGTGTGAAATTGAAATCTGCCTGTGCTGAATCAAAATTCGGCAATGCCGATTGGTCCCGGAATGGCACATAGACATAATATGCGCGCGGCTCAAAAGTTTGCACATAATCGCCTCCGAACATATTCGATTCGCGCTCAAAAGCCACACCGCTATCCACACTCAAAATGGGCAATGAGCGCGAGGCATTCGGCAGCGCCCCGGCATTATTCACGCCCATCGCATAATAGGTGCTGTGCAATGCCAATTTTGGCGTGACGTATAACGAAGAATCACCGACCATCGGATAACTGATGCTGGGGTTGAGTACCGCTCGCGAGCCGTTTACCGCAGTAGGATGCCTGAAATCCACATACTCACCGGCAAAGCCAAGATTCACGCCGGAATGATGTTGCTGGGTGTAAACAGTCAATTGCGGCAAACGTGCATAAGGCACGGCGATGGGTGCAACCGGATCCTGCAGGGTTTGGAAACGTTGCACGCGTGCGGAAGTAATCCAGTCGCCCGCTTGATAGCTCAATACACCTTCTCGCAGCAGGTTGGCCTGGGAAGTGGCGCTTACCGTATCGGCCAGATCCCTGAAGTAATCGTCATCCGAAACACGGGTGAAATTTATGTATCCATTCAGGCCGTCGGTCAGGGCTTGATGATGTTTCAGGCTGAAGCGGTTGCGGCTGCGCTTAGCCAGCAAGTCATTGGGAAGTACATCCACATTCACTTCACCGCCATAATTGGCTTCGAGATAGCGGAACTCGTTGTTGAGCATCAGGCCGCGTTTGAGCATGAATCGCGGCGCAATGGTCGCGTCATGGTTCGCGGCAATGTTCCAATAGTAAGGCAAGGTCAATTCGCTGCCGCCCTTGACGGTGCCGCCGAATATCGGTGCCAGGAAACCGGATTTGCGTTGATCGTTGAGCGGAAAATCCATCCACGGCGAGTACAGGATGGGCACATCCTTGAACTCGATCCATGCATGGTGCGCGATGCCGACCTGCCGGCTTTTATCGATTTCCAGCTCGTTCATTTTCAGCATCCAGGCCTGATTGTCAGCCGGGCAGGTGGTATAGCTGGCCTTGTCCAGGATGAAATGCTTCTTGTCCTGGATGTGCACCACTTCCGCCGCGCCGCGCCCATCGTTCTCCGGAAGAAAAAACTCCGGCTCCTCCATGGTGCCGATGCCGGTATCCAGGTTGAGCCTGAGATGCGGGCCGCTCATCTTGCTGCCGTTTTGTTCCAGCTCAACCGAACCCTGCGCATCGACTTCCCGGGTATCCTCGAAATACCACAGCCGGTCGGTGCGGATCGATTGATCGCCTTTGCGCAACAGCACCGAACCCTGCGCATGAATATCATGCGTATCCTGAAAATACAGCAATCGGTCTGCACGTATGGTTTGGTCGCCTTTGCGCAACAGCGCATTGCCGGAGGCCTCGAGCTGCTTTCCCTTCTTGCCCTCCAGGCGGTCCGCCTCCACGACTGCGGGCTGCTCCTGCGCCGGTACAGCCGCTGCCGGCAAGGTCTGGTCTCTGCCCTGCCTGAGCAACTCCGCATTCGCGACCGGGTGGTGCGCAAAAGTGCAGAGCAGATACATCACGATGAAGTGGTGGCGAAACCGCATAGCGCGCAGCGAATAGTAAGATGTTAAACTTCTGCAAGTTTAACATTAAGTACCCTCAAGAACCCGATATGCAACGGCAGAAACAGCTTTCCGGATGGCTGCATGGCCTATTCCCTGATGAAACATTCACGCTCGCACCGGCCTCTGCCGATGCCAGTTTTCGCCGCTACTTCCGTGCCACGTTTGCCGATGGCTCAACCAGGGTTGCGATGGACGCGCCACCGGCACATGAAGACTGCAAGCCATTTCTGCACATAGGCAAACTGTTCGAGAATGCCGGAGCGCATGTGCCGCATGTGTATGCGCAAGACCTCGAGCAAGGTTTCCTGTTGTTGTCCGATCTGGGAAACACCACTTATCTGCAAGCACTGCGCCCAGATAATGCGCGTCAGCTTTATGATGCGGCAACCGATGCATTGATCAAGATCCAGCTTGCCTCGCGCGAAGACGAATTGCCGCCCTACGATGAAGCTTTGTTGCTGCGCGAGATGCGATTGTTCCCGGAGTGGTACATAGCCAAGCATCTCAACGCTACGCTCAGCGAAGCGCAAAATGCCAAACTGGAAACAGTTTTCGCGCGCATCATCGCCAACAACCTTGCGCAGCCGCGGGTATATGTGCACCGCGATTACCACTCCAGGAATCTCATGTTGAGCGAACCTAACCCCGGCATCCTTGATTTCCAGGATGCAGTCTATGGCCCGATCACCTACGACCTCGCTTCGCTGTTCAAGGATGCCTACATCCGCTGGGAGGAAGAACAAGTGATCGACTGGCTGATCCGCTACTGGGAAAAGGCGCGCAAGGCCGGATTGCCTGTGCATGATGATTTCAGCGAGTTCTACCGCGATTACGAATGGATGGGTGTGCAACGCCATCTCAAGGTGCTGGGAATATTCGCGCGGCTGTACCACCGCGACGGAAAAGACGGCTATCTGAAAGACCTGCCGTTGGTGATGGCCTATCTGCATGCCGCATGCACACGTTATATCGACCTCAAGCCGCTGCTGAATCTGCTCGACACATTGGAGCTGCGGACAACCCAAGAGGGGTATACGTTTTGATGCTGCTCATCTCCCTCACCCCAACCCTCTCCCGCAAGCGGGCGAGGGGGCAATCGTGAAAGGCATAAAACCATGATGGCCATGCTGCTGGCAGCCGGCCGCGGCGAGCGCATGCGCCCGCTGACCGACCACATCCCCAAACCGCTGCTGGAAGCCGGCAGCAAGCCGCTGATCGTCTGGCATATTGAAAACCTGGTGCGCGCCGGCATACGCGAACTGGTGATCAACCATGCGCACCTCGGCGCACAGATCGAAGCGGCATTGGGTGACGGCAGCCGGTTTGGCGCGCATATCCGCTACTCGTCCGAAGGCACGGCGCTGGAAACTGCCGGCGGTATCGCGTTTGCATTGCACTTGCTGGGTGATCAGCCATTCGCCGTGATCAATGGCGACATCTGGTGCGACTACGATTTTGCGCAATTGCCACAGCATGCCGCAGCGCTTTCGGCGCACGGCGACATGGCGCACCTGGTGCTGGTAGACAACCCCCCACAACATCCCAACGGGGACTTTTGTTTAGATACGGATCGGATTAAACCAACCCCTCCCAACCTCCCCTTATCAGGGGAGGCGCACGATTCCCCCCTGACAAGGGGGGCTAGGGGGGTTGAGGTTTTGACCTTCAGCGGCATCGGCATCTACCAGCCAGCCCTGTTCAGCCATATCCCGCGCGGCAGCATCGCTCCACTTGCGCCTTTGCTGCGAGCGCAGATTGCGCTCGGCAAAGTCAGCGGCGAGCATCATCCGGGCTTATGGGTAGATGTCGGTACGCCGCAACGACTGGAAGAACTCGACCAGCAGTTACGCTTATTCTCTTCCCATCTCCCACAACACCATGCCGCTGACCAACGCTAACCGCGTTGTCCTGAAGCACATCAAACTCATCGAGATGACGGGTGTGCTCATGCGCATCTTCAGCTTCTCGCTGGTGAGCTGGATGGGACCCGCAAGCCCTTTCATGTTCGTCTGGGTATTCAACACCATAGACGCGGTTATGTTGTCCTGGTGCGCCATGCTCAAAAAAGATGCTGCTTATTCCACGCTCAATATCTTCTGGGTGATAGTGGGCATCGTCGGCATACTCCGCGCAGGCGGATGGTTATATTGATGTCCCGGCATGAAGCAGACGAATCGGTTTATCATTCAACTATGACACGTACCGACCAAGATACAGCACCCTACGCCCAGCGCCGCGCCCGCCTTATCAAACTGATGAGACACGGCATCGCGATCATCCCCACCGCAGCGGAGGTTCTGCGCAATGCCGACACGCATTACGGATACCGCCACGACAGCAATTTTTATTACCTGAGCGGTTTCACCGAGCCGGAAGCGGTGCTGGTGCTGATCGCAGGCGACGTTCCGCAATCCATGCTGTTCTGCCGCGAAAAGAATCCGGAGCGCGAGATCTGGGACGGCCATCGTTACGGACCCGATGCCGCACGCGAACAGTTCGGTTTCAATGCGGCTTACCCGATCGCACAACTGGATGAAAAACTGACGGAACTGCTGGGCAACCAGCCCGCGCTGTTTTATCCGTTAGGCGACGATGAAGCATGGGATCAGCGCATCCTCAAGTTGCGCAACACGGTACAGGAAAAAGTCCGCAGCGGTATCCGCGCGCCGGACGAGATCCGCGACGTGCGTGCTTTGCTCAACGAGATGCGCCTGTTCAAGGATGGACACGAACTGGACATCATGCGCCGTGCTGCCGCGATATCAACGGCAGCGCATCAACGCGCGATGCGATTTACCCGTCCCGGTCAGTTCGAATATCAGATCGAAGCGGAGCTGCTGCATGAATTCTGCAGCCATGGCGCGCGCCATCCCGCGTACACCTCCATCGTCGCCGGCGGCGCGAACGCCTGCGTGCTGCACTATGTCGGGAACAATGCGAAGCTCAGGGACGGCGATCTGCTGCTGATCGACGCGGGCTGCGAACTGGACGGCTATGCCTCGGACATCACGCGCACCTTCCCCGTCAACGGAAAATTCAGCTCTGCGCAAAAGGACGTATACGAGATCGTGCTCGCCGCGCAAGCCGCCGCAATTAACGCTGCCAAGCCGGGCAACTCCTGGATCGCCCCGCACGATGCCGTGCTGCAAGTATTGGCGCAAGGTTTCATCGATCTCAAACTGTGCAGTGGCAGCGTGGAGGAAGTGCTGAAAAACGAAAGCTACAAAAAATTCTACATGCACCGCACCGGCCATTGGCTGGGCATGGACGTGCACGATGTCGGCGATTACAAGACCGGCGATGACTGGCGCGCGCTGCAACCCGGCATGGTGCTGACCGTCGAGCCAGGCTGCTATATCCGTCCGGCGGATGACGTGCCGCAAACATTGTGGAACATCGGCATCCGCATCGAAGACGACGTGGTGATCACCGCGCAGGGCAATGAAGTGTTGACTGAAGCTGCACCGAAAACGGTAGCGGCGATCGAAGAGGTGATGAGGAAATCGTGAGCACACGATATGACATCGCCATCATCGGCGGCGGCCCGGTCGGGGCCGCGCTGGCATTGGCGTTGCGCGAAAGCTGCCTGAAGGTCTGCGTGCTGGAAGCGCGTCCCGCCAATGTAGCCAGCAATGACGCACGCGCACTGGCTTTGTCTTACGGCAGCCGCTTGCTGCTGGGGCGTCTCGGCATTTGGGAAGCGCTGCATGATGTCTCCAATATCCGCACTATCCACATATCGCAAAAGCAAAGCTTTGGCCGCGCCCTGTTGCGCGCTTCAGAACTGAACGTACCGGAACTCGGTTATGTGTTGCCCTACCCGGTATTGCAAGACGCATTGACCGATGCGCTGCAACACAGCGATGTTGCATCTATCTACAGCGCTAACGTCACTCAACTTCAAGGTGAATTGGATCACGCCGTGATCGGCTATCAGCAGGATGGTACAGCACACACGCTACAAACCCGCCTCGCGGTAGTCGCCGACGGCGGCCGGTTGCTGGCGCAACAGTATCCCCCGGAAATACGCGACTACGGACAAAGCGCGCTGATCACCCACATCACCTGCTCCTTGCCGAAACCCGATACCGCCTTCGAGCGCTTCACCCCGCAAGGACCGCTGGCATTGCTGCCGTTCAAGGAAGGCTACGAACTGGTATGGACCGCACCGCATCAACGCGCACAGGAAATGCTGACATGGAACGACGCAAGATTCCTGCAAGAACTGCATCAGCACTTCGGTGATCGCGTCGGAGATTTTTTGACTGTAGACAAACGCACCACCTTCCCGCTGGTGCTGCGGCGCGCCCCGCAGCAAACACCGATGCCGCACACCGTGCTGCTCGGCAACGCCGCGCAAACCATGCATCCGGTCGCCGGACAAGGCTTCAACATGGGGCTTCGCGACGCGTGGGAACTGGCGCAGGAGATACTCGATGCCAAACCTGAAGAACTGGGTAGTGAGGCAATGCTCGCCGCCTATCGTTCAGATCGTCGCACCGACCGGGAAATGGGGATACGTTTCACCGACGGCCTGGTGCGGCTGTTCTCCAACGATCTGCCGCTGGTCAGTGCAGGCCGCGCTGCTGCGCTCACCGCGCTGGACTGTTTGCCTTTTGTGAAAAAGTTTGTTGCGAAGCGGATGATGTTTGGGGTGAATGGGTAGTTGAATTTTGGCCGTTCGTGCTGAGCGTTCCGTTCGCCCTGAGGTATCGAAGGGTGAATGACAAAAGTCAAAATCAACTTCGCCGGGGGTAGCCCGGCAGCTAGTCACTTTTTCTTGCTTCGCCAGAGAAAAAGTAACCAAAAAGAAGGCGACCCCGGTTTGCCGCCCCTGCGGGGTACCCTCGATCAGCCGCAAGCAAGCGGGGCTGCGCAACTCGACCTGGCGGGGCGCACACCCCGCGCCCCACTGCGGGACTCGAACAGTGCTCGCCTGAACCCCCGCTCGCTTGCGGCTGATCTTCGGCGGCGCACAGGGGAAGAAGAACCTAAAACCGCAAACACGTGTGGCGGGCAACATGTTGTCCGCCAACCATTTAACTGCAGTGTGTACGCAAGGCACACACCCTATGGGCTGCCCATATACAAAATTACTGTTGACAACGCAGTCACGTGACTATAGTATGTTCACGTGACCACTGTAGAGCGAGGTAAATAATGAAGACAACAGGCAAAATTTCTTTGGCATCATCTGTGACCAAACATGGTGTCTCTGTGATGCGAAAGGGAGAAGAGATTTTTCAAGCGACACACCGAGGTATTCTAACTATTGCAGATGCAGAAGTTGCTTGCGCAGTCCTATCAAACGGTAAACGTGTAATTTCCCAAACAAGCCTATTCTCTGCTTTTGACAGACCACGCAAAGGCGAAAAACGGCAGGATGGTCTTCCTTCGATAATTGGAGCATCAAACCTGCTTCAATATGTAGACGATGATCTGCGTGAGAAATGCAAACCCGTGCGTTATGTTCACACAAATGGAACCCTGGCTGCTGGATATGATGCAGAACTAATCCCTATGATTTGCGAGTTGTACCTGAAAGCAAATGACGATGATGGTGTACTGGTCGAATCTCAATTAAGGATTGTAATTCGATCAACAGCAATTATTCGTGCACTTGCTAAAGTTGGCATTACCGCCCTTATCGACGAAGCGACAGGTTATCAATATGACCGAGAGAAGGATGAGCTACAACGCATTCTGCAAGCCTACATTCAAGAAGATTTTCTAAAGTGGCAGGCCAGATTTCCTAGGAAATATTACCAAGAGGTATTTAGACTACATAAATGGGAATACGACCCTCAATCATTAAAACGTCCACAATATTTAGGAAAATTTACCAACCAGTATGTCTATAAGCAAATGCCACAAGGAGTCCTTGACGAGCTTCGTAAAAAAAATCCAAAGGATGAAAACGGCATAAGGAGACATCGACACCATCAACATTTAACACCTGAAATTGGCATCCCCCATCTTGACCGTCATTTAACAAAACTAATAACCGTCATGGAACTATCAAGTAGCATTCCGGAGTTCAAAAGAAATTTTCAACGTGTATTCAATAAGGTTGAGCAACTACAACTCACCTTAGATCAAGATAAATAGATTGGTAGGTGGGCACTATGTGCCCACCTACCACGAATTTATGGTTTTCGCTTTTCATCCCCTGTGCGCCGCCTCGATCAGACGCAAACGAGCGGTGGGGTTGGGCGAGCACTGTTTGAGCGCGTGGCCGCGTAGTGGATCGTGCGAGTTGCGCAGCCCCGCTCGTTTGTGGCTGGTCGAGGGTACCGCGAAGCGGCGGCAAACCGGGGTCGCCTTCTTTTTGGTTACTTTTTCTTTGGCGAAGCAAGAAAAAGTGACTAGCTGCCGGTCTACCACCGGCGGTTTTGAATTTGGTTTTTCTCGCCTCAGAAAATGCAGAGTAAGTTGGAGTTTCTACCCCCACACTAACCCTCCCCCTGCAAGGGTGAGGGAGTTGTCGCGCTCCTACAACTCCACCACCACCGGCGTATGATCCGATGGCCGCTCCAGTTTCCGCGGTGCCTTGTCGATTACACAGCTCTTGCATAGTCCCACCAGCGGCTCGCTGATCATGATATGGTCGATGCGCAAGCCGTGGTTGCGGCGGAACGCCATCATCCGGTAGTCCCACCAGGTGAATGATTTTTCCGCCTGCTCGAATAACCGGAAGCTGTCGCGCAGGCCGAGCTGCTCCAGGCCGCGGAACTTCTCGCGCTCCGGCTCGCTGACCAGCACATTGCCCTGCCATGCCACCGGATCGTGCACATCGCGGTCTTCCGGCGCGATGTTGTAGTCGCCCAGCAATACCAATTTCGGATGGCGCTTCAGTTCTTCCTTCAGCCAATTGCGCAGCTTATCGAGCCAGCCCAGCTTGTAGTAATACTTGTCGGAATCGACAGTCTGACCATTCGGGACATAAACACACACAACTCGTATATCACCAAAGGTGGCCGCGATGACGCGCTTCTGCTCGTCGTCATGATCGGGGATGCCGTACTGCACTTCGCTGGCGGGCTCACGGCTCAGGATCGCCACGCCGTTGTAGGTCTTCTGCCCGCTGAATACGCTTTGATACCCTGCTGCCTGCAAAGCAGCCTGCGGAAAATCGCTGTCCTGCTGTTTGGTTTCCTGCATGCACAGCACGTCAACCGGATTCGCGGCCAGCCAGTCCAGCACATGCGGCAGGCGCACTTTCAGCGAATTGACGTTCCAGGTAGCCAGCCTCATGGTGTGGCCGGACTTTCCTCGACATCGGGGATTTCGGGCGCAGGTTCGGCGGGTTTTTCTGCCGCAGGCGGCTCGGTATTTGGCGCGCGATACGGCGCGATCTTCGGATAGCCTGCGATATCGAGCTCGCCATGCCACTGCTCGGACTGCAGCCCTTTCAGATAGGATTTGCCCACCGCCAAGGTAGGCACGATCTCACTGCCGGTAAGCTTCTTGAACGCATCTATCTCTTCCCTGGTGCGCAGCGTTTTTTCAGCGTAGGGGATGCCGCGCTTGTTCAACAAACTGTGCGCCTGATCGCATGCATCGCCGCAGCCGGAACCCACGTACAGGGTGACCGGAAAATTCTGCCGTGCGATGCGTGTTCCATAAGGCAAGTCTTCACCCGGCACAACCTGGTCCGAAAACTTTCTGGGATCAAGTTTTTCCGCATCGGGAGAGGGCATATCGCTGTAATGCACGATGCCCCTCGAATCCACCCAGCGGTACAGATCAGCCGCCTGAACAGTGAACGACAGGATCACCAGACAGGCCGACAACGAAATAATGCGCTTCACTTTAACCCCCTCAAGAAGTCTCGAGCAGCCCATTATGCCGCAACAACGCTTCCATGTTCGGCTCGCGGCCGCGGAACGCTGCGAACGATTGCATCGCATCGCGGCTGCCGCCCACCGCCAGGATCTCGCTGCGGAAGCGCGCGCCGACATCGGGATTCAGCACGCCGTTCTCCTCGAACAGGCTGTACGCATCGGCGGACAGCACTTCCGCCCACTTGTAGCTGTAATAGCCCGCTGCATATCCCCCGGCAAAGATGTGCGAGAAACTGTGCGGGAAGCGCTGGAACGCCGGCGGGATCAGCACAGCGACTTCGGCGCGGACTTCGTCGAGCAGATCAAGTATGGATTTCCCCTCTCCGGGCTGGAAATTGCTGTGCATCAGCATGTCGAACAGCGAGAACTCGATCTGGCGCAGGGTTTGCAGGCCGCTCTGGAAGTTCTTCGCGGCGATCATCTTGTCGAACAGCTTGCGTGGCAACGCTTCACCGGTATCGACATGGCGCGTCATGCCTTGCAGCACGTCCCATTCCCAGCAGAAATTCTCCATGAACTGGCTGGGCAACTCGACTGCGTCCCATTCCACACCGTGGATGCCGGAGACGCCGAGGTCTTCCACCTCGGTGAGCAGATGATGCAGGCCGTGGCCGAACTCATGAAAAAGCGTGATCACTTCGTCATGCGTAAATAGTGCCGGCTTGTTCCCTATTGGAGCAGAAAAATTGCAGTTCAGATACGCGACCGGCGTCTGGATGCCGGAAGGCAGCCGGCGGCGCGTGATCACGTCATCCATCCACGCCCCGCCGCGCTTGCTGTTGCGCGCATACAGATCGAGATAGAACTGGCCGACCCGTTGCCCACTCGCATCGCGGATATCGAAGAAGCGCACGTCGTCGTGCCAGACCTGCACTGAGCCTGGTCGAAGTGCCGGAGCGCTGGCCGGCTTGATCTGCAAACCGTACAGCGTCTCGACCAGCTTGAACATGCCGGGCAGCACCGCATCTTCGGGGAAATACTGCTTCACCTCCTGCTCTGAAAATGCGTAGCGGCGCTCGCGCAGCTTTTCGCTGGCATAGCCGACATCCCATGCCTGCAGATCGGCGATGCCCAGTTCGCCTCTGGCAAAAGTGCGCAGTTCGGCCAGGTCTTTTTCTGCAAACGGCCGCGCGCGCTGCGCCAGTTCGCGCATGAACCCGACCACTTGTTGCGGTGTGTCCGCCATCTTGCTCGCCAGCGACAGTTCGCCGTAGTTGGCAAAGCCGAGCAGCCGCGCTTCCTCGCCGCGCAGCTTGACGATCTCTTCCATCAGTGGCGTGTTGTCCCACTCCGGCTTGCCGAATTCGCTGGCGCGCGTGCCATAGGCGCGATACATCTGCTCGCGCAACGCACGGTTGTCGGCATACTGCATCACCGGCATATAGGAAGGCGCTTTCAGCGTGAACAGCCAACCACGCTTTCCTGCTGAGCCATTCTTTTCCTGGGCGGCTTCCTGCGCTGCTTGCAATACATCCTCCGGCAAGCCGCTCAATTCGTCCCTGTTCTCGATCAGCAGCGAAAAATCGTTGGTGGCGTCCAGCAGATTATCGGAAAAACGCGATGACAGTTCCGCCAGTCTTTCCTGTATTTCCAGGTAACGCGCCTTCCGGTCATCCGGCAACTCCGCACCGCCGAGACGAAAATCACGCAACTCGTTCCCGATGATCTTTTTGCGCGCCGCACTCAATCCGGCGTACTCGGGACCGTTGCGCAGCTTTTTGAATTTTTCGAATAATGCGAGATTCTGGCCAAGTTCGGCGTAATACTGGGTGATGCTGGGCAGCGTGGCGTTGTATACCTCGCGCAGTTCCGGGCTGTTCATCACCGCGTTCAGATGTCCGACCGGCCCCCATGCGCGCGACAACCGTTCGTTGGCGTCCTCCATCGGGGCTACGAAGTTCTGCCAGGTTGGTGGCGCGCTGTCACTGAGCAACCGCGCGATCAGCGCGCGGTTCTCGGCCAGCAGTTGCTCGATCGCCGGTGCGACATGTTCGGGTTTGATCTCCGCAAAGCGCGGCAGACCGGTAAAATCAAGTAGTGGGTTCATATCATCCGGAAAAAACGAAAGCCTGTAACTGCGGACGAGTATTATTGTTGAAACACGATTTGTCCGTCGAGCAAGGTGTAACGTACCCGTCCCTGCATCTCGTAGCCATTGAAAGGCGTATTCTTGCCTTGGCTTTTCAGCGCGGCGGGCTCTATCTTCCATGAAGTTTCAGGATCGAACACGCAGATATCCGCATGAGCGCCGACCGACAGATGGCCTATTTTCTGCCCCAGCAATTGCGCGGGCTTGATTGTGACGTGAGCCAGCGCATCAAGCAGCGGCACGCGTTCCTGTTCCGCCCATTTCAGCACCAACGGCAGCAGCAACTCCAATCCCGTCGCACCCGCTTCGGCTTCGGCGAACGGCAGTTGCTTGGCATCATCGTCAACCGGCGAATGATTGGAACAGATCGCGTCTATCGTGCCATCCAGCAACCCGGCACGCAGTCCGGCTTTGTCCCGCAGGCTGCGCAACGGGGGCGCGAGATGGCAGTTTGCATCGAAGTAACCAATATCCATTTCCGTTAGGTGAACATGATTCATTGATACATCGCAGGTTACGTTCAATTTTTCCCGTTTGGCTGAACGGATCATGTCCACCGCATCCGCGCTGGATATGCGGCAGATATGCAGGATGACGCCCGTCTCACGCGCGAGTTTCAGGGCAGTGGCCAGGGCGATAGTTTCCGCCACCACCGGGATGGATGGCAGGCCGAGGCGGGTTGCCACTTCACCGTCATGCGCAACACCGTTCTTGGCAAGAAAACTGTCCTGCGGGCGCAGCCAAACACGGTAACCGAAAGTTGCCGCGTATTGCATGGCCCGCAATAGTACGCGCGTATCGGTCAAGGGCGCATCTGCCTGGCTGAAGGCTTTGCATCCCGCTTCGGTCAGTTCGTTCATTTCGGTCAGTTGCGCACCCTTCAAGCCGTAAGTCAGGGCACCGACCGGAAACACCCGCGCCTGATTCAAGGATCGCGCGCGGCGCTTGAGCATCTCCACCAAACCCGGTTCATCGAGGGGCGGATCGGTATCCGGAGGACATGCCAATGAAGTTATTCCACCCGCCACCGCTGCGGTCATCTCCGATTCCAGCGTGGCTTTGTATTCGTAACCGGGTTCGCGCAGACGTGCTGCGACATCCATCAGCCCCGGCATCACGATCATCCCGCTGGCGTCGATCATCTGGCCGGCGACGAAACCCAAGGGTGCTTTGCCGATAGCGGCGATGCGCCGGTCAACGATATACACATCCTGCTGTGCATCGATGTTGTTCTTCGGGTCGATCAGCCGGCCGCCTCTGATATGGATGTTCATGCGTCTATCCCCAAAATCACAAGAGGCACCGCAGGTACACCTCTGCCATTTCGCACAACGTTATAAAGCTCTCCTTCGTAATACGCCACACCAGAACTCATCTGCGACTGCATGGTTTTCATCGGCAGAATTTCGATGCCAACGTCGATCCGATCCTCAACATATAACGCGAGATGTTTGTCATAAAGCTCATATGGTCTAAAAAAGTCATCGTCTGTGCGTATCCCTATGGCAATACGCTCTTTCACAAAATATGATTTGTGCTTACATCCGCCGCATTCCGCCCATCCATGAGTCCTTAACTCATCCAAAACGTCTTTAGCCTGCGCTGTCGAAACAGTTTTCCTTATCCACCTATACATGGTGGCTTTATGAACAAGAAGAAATTCTTCGCCATTCAAATGCGAGGAAGTTAGATTTATGTGCATTATTGACCTCCCAAGTGTAGGGCAGATATTGGCTTCTGAGACTGAAGTCTTTGGAACCATGAATATACATTGCTATATTCAAGAAACGTGCATATTTGGTTGAGTCCACTAGCTTTGAATGTTGGTCGATTAAGTTGTCGAACAAAAGCTGGGCGACGCGAATCTTGAGCAATAATTTGAAAGCTCTGTGCCGGGTTTGGTGCGGCAAGATGAACATCATTGAACCTTAAGAGCGCTGTGTATATGGGAGTTGTGTGCTCAACCTCAAAAAGACTTCGAACTTGGTTTGACCCTTTCTGAAGCCATACCACGTCAATCTCCTCTGCCACCTCAGTAATGATGTTCAGTGTTGAAGGCAGACTCTCTCTATAAACCATCGTGCCAATTAGCGACTTGTCGAGTTTATTACGATCATTTTGTGGTACCCAAATGTCATAGCCTTTTGATGCGCCAATCACTGAGAGAAAAGTTTGCACTTGTGAATGTGATAACTCTGGAGTTGTTTCCTCCGCAATAGACTTAAAAAGATGAAGTAACTGACCCCAACCAAACAGACCTTCTAAGTTAAATTTTCCAACGCGCGCCAGATAAAGAGTTGTGCTTTCCTCATTCAATAATATTTGGGCTTTGTATTGCCCATCTGATGCTGGCTCTGCGAATTTAAAAATCTGCTCATATGCTGAAAATGGGACGAATAACGGTTCTTCTTGCTTGTCCCACAGAAACACTAAGAAAGAAGGACGCCCTTCAATGTGCTTTAGGTCTTCTTTCCGCAGGCCATAAAATGTGACCCCTTTCTCATGTACTTTTGAATAACGAATGTATATCCGTGCAATACCATTACCAACATCGAATAGTGAATTGCTATTCGCAAGTTTTGATATGGCACCAAACTTCTGTCGCATCAGCGATAAGAAATTTTCTTTCACAAGGTTAGGCATGTTGTTCTCCCAACCCCTTCATTTGCCATTCCCCGCTAACATACTCATCACCGCCATGCGCACAGCGATACCGAAGGTCACCTGGGGCAGGATCACTGAATGCTTGCCATCTGCCACGCTGGAGTCGATTTCCACACCTCGGTTCATCGGTCCCGGATGCATCACGATCGCATCCGGCTTGGCAAATGACAACTTTTCTTCCGTAAGCCCGTAATATTTGAAATATTCCTGCGCGGAAGGCAATGCCGCGCCTTGCATGCGCTCATTCTGCAGCCGCAGCATCAATATCACATCAACGTCGTGCAAGCCCTTGGCCATGTCGTGATAGACCTGCACGCCAAGGTTTTCGACCATGGCCGGCAACAGCGTCTTGGGCGCGATGACCCGCACCTCGGGCACACCGAGTGTGGTCAGCGCATGGATCTGCGAGCGCGCCACGCGCGAATGCAACACGTCGCCGACAATCGCCACACGCAGATTATGGAATTCCTTCTTGTAGTGGCGGATCGTGAACATGTCCAGCAACGCCTGCGTGGGATGCGCATGGCGGCCGTCGCCGGCGTTGATGACGTGAATTTCAGGAGCGACGTGCTGCGCGATGAAATGCGCCGCCCCGCTTTGCGCATGGCGCACCACGAACATGTCGGCATGCATCGCGCACAGATTGTCCACGGTATCCATCAGGGTCTCGCCCTTGCTGGTGGACGATGCGCCGATGTTGAGATTGACCACGTCAGCAGACAGGCGCTTGGCGGCGATCTCAAAGGTGGTGCGGGTACGCGTGCTGTTCTCGAAGAACACGTTGAACACCGATTTGCCCTGCAGCAGCGGGACATTATTGATCTCCAGTCCGTCGCTGACATCGACGAAGCCCGCTGCGCGGTCGAGTATTCCCCGCACGATGCCCACGGGCAGACCTTCGGTGGTCAGCAGGTGCTGAAGTTCGCCGTTCCTGTTTAATTGCGGATTGTTCATATGATTATTCCCGCCGCGGGTTCATCAAAATAAGCCTGCAAGATCTGCTGCGCGGCATATTGGTCGAGCAGGGCTTTCTGTTTCCTGCCGTGGATGCCCTGTTCGCTTAACTGCGCGCTCGCGGCGAGCGAAGTATACCGTTCATCGACCAGTATCGTGGGCAAATTAAACCGCCCCTTGAGGCGGTTGGCGAAGCGGCGGCACAGCATGGAAAGTTCATGCGCTGTTCCGTCGGTGTTGCCCGGCAGGCCCACCACCAACGCGCAGGGCTGCCACTCGTTCAGCAAGCCGGCGATCGCCGCAAAGCGCGCTTCGGTCTTTTCTTCGTCTATCGCGGTCAGCGGATTGGCGCGGCGCAGCAGGGTATTGCCTATGGCAATGCCGATACGTCTGGTGCCGAAATCGAATGCGAGTAGTGTGCCTTGTGGGATAAAGGCTGCAGGTTGAATGGCCGCCCCCTCAGGCATGCCCCGCACCCTCTGCCAGCGAGGCATAATCCACCCCGAGCAGCGCCATCGCCGCCGCGAGTCGCTCCTCGGGCGGCAAATCGAACAGAATGTGTTCCGAGGCGGGGACAGTCAGCCAAGTGTTTCCGGTGATCTCATGTTCCAGTTGCCCCTGATCCCAACCCGCATATCCCAGCGTTACGATCATGTTGCGCGGCCCCCGCCCCGCGCTCAGCGCCTCGAGTATGTCTTTGGACGTGGTCAATGCCAGTTTGTCGTTGATGCGCAGTGTGGATTCCCAGTTTCCTGGCGTGTCATGCAACACGAAACCGCGCTCGGTCTGCACCGGGCCGCCAAAATGCACCGGTATCTTGACCAGCCTGGGTTGATTCAACGGTATGTTGATCTGATCGAACAATTCGCCCAAGGTGAGACTGATCGGGCGATTCACGACTATGCCCAGCGCCCCGTTCTCATTGTGTTCGCAAATATAAGTCAAGGTGCCGGCGAAAAAACCCTCCTGCATCGCGGGCATCGCAATCAGGAAATGGTGGGTTAGGTTGAAATCGGACATGCCGGTATTGTAGCCTTCCGAGCTTGGGCGCACAATTTTATCAGGGAATTTCTTGAAATCCGAATATGCGCTTTGTTGCTGCGGTTATCACTGCCCTGCGGGGAGGCATGGCACACTTTGCCGGATATCAGATCCTTCCGGTGAAATCGGCCACAGCCCGGCCATCAGTTCGATGAGCACTGACATTCCGTTCATATTCTGCCATGCCCAGGCTTGATGAATGGGTTGCACGAATGGGTGGTTTGCACTAGCATCTGGGCGAACCCGGTCGCCAGAGCATGCTCATTCAAATCAATTTCAAATTTGAATCCGGAGCTTGTTTGCGGGTTGTATCTCCTTGGCATGTTGTTGAGTTGCTGTATCAGGGAGCTTGTGCAGCGGGTATCTGGTAATTCCATTCCATAAATTTCGGAGGCCGAAAATGGTAACTGCAAAAATATTGAACAAGAACCACGCAAGACAAAGGGGATTGCCGACCTTATTGAGTGGGTTGATAGCGGGCATGCTGCTGACCTTCACCGCGCTGGCGCAGGCGGCTGATGACGGAGAGCCGTTGCACGGCTTCCTCGATGTGGGCTACTCAACGCACAGCAGGGACGCAAACAATAATCCCTCGCTTCCAAGAGGATTCAACGTCGGGTCGCTTGACATTTATCTGACGCCTCAATTCGACAGCAACGTCAAGGCTCTGATCGAGCTTATTTTCGAAACCCCTTCGGAAGGTGGTATCGCAACCGATCTGGAACGGGCACAAATAGGTTACCTCTTCAGCGACAATGCCACGGTGTGGGCGGGGCGTTTTCACACGCCATACGGTTATTGGAATAACGGCTTTCACCACGGCTCACAGTTCCAGACTTCGGTATCTCGGCCGCGTTTCCTCGATTTCGAGGACAAGGGCGGCATACTCCCGGCGCACATGGTGGGGCTGTGGGGTACCGGCAAGATCGGCGCAGGCGCCGGCAAGTTCACCTATGATGTCTACGCCGGTAACGGGCCCGCTATTGCTGTAGATCCAGTAGCTGGTACTGCCGAATTGGATATCCAGACATCCGGCGACAATAATCACCAGGCCATGGTCGGGATGAACCTGGGCTATGAGTTCTCCGGCATGGCGGATGGCCTGAGACTGGCGGTGCATGCCTTGAACGGAGATGTGGAAGACAATGTCGCTCCCACATTCAACGTAACGGAACTGAGCATGGCCGGCGGTTCGGTCGTTTATCTGACGAATGAATGGGAAGTGCTCGGCGAATACTATCGTTTCAGCAACAAGGACAAGAGCGGCGCCACCGGTACCCATACCAGTTGGGCCGATTACCTGCAAGTGGGCCGGAATTTTGACGGCTTGACTCCCTACTTGCGCGCGGAAAAAACCGTGCTGAGCCAACTCGACAATTATTTCATCTTTCAGGACAGCGGCCAGTCCTACGACAGGCAGGCACTGGGGCTCAAGTACGACCTGAACCCGAAAGCAGCGCTGAAATTCGAGCTGCAAAACTCCAAGTTTGCTGCCGAGACAGGTAGAACGGCCTACAAATACCGCAGCTTTCTCGCACAGTACGCCATCCGCTTCTAAGCCAAAGGAGATCGAGCATCATGAAATCAACTTTATTCAGATATTTCTCTGCCGTTCTGCTGGCTTTGTTGCTGCCCCAGCTTGCCAATGCGGCTGACGTTGTTGTCATTTCCCATCCGGGAATCGCCATCTCCGCCGGTGATGTGAAGGATGTTTTCCTCGGCGAAAAACAATTCGCCGGCGGCACCAAACTGATCCCGGTCGACAATGCATCATTGCAGGATAGTTTTTTGTCCAAATTCCTGGATATGGCCAGAAGCAAATACAGCAGCGCGTGGACCAAGAAGTCGTTCCGCGACGGCCTGACCCCGCCTGCGATGAAATCAGGCGATGCCGAGGTTATCGATTTCGTAAAGCGAAACCCGGGGGCGATCGGTTACGTATCTTCTGCGCCAGCAGGAGTGAATGTAGCCAAATAGTTCAAGCGCATCAGCGCAGCGCCGCTTTCAGGCCGGGAGCCACAGGCAGATATGCCTGGAGTTCTTCCCTGATGCCGGGAGTTCCCGCTCGACGATGGCTGATGCATTCAAGCGCATGTCCGGGTGCATTGGCGATTTTTTAAACCCGGGTGTTTCTGACGCCGCGCGATTCGAGATATTCCATGGTGCGTCGCGCGATGCTCTGCAATGGCAGCACTTCGCTCACACCGCCTGCTGCAATCGCCTCCTTGGGCATACCAAAAACCACACAACTGGCCTCGTCCTGGGCAATAGTATGAGCGCCGGTCTGCTTCAATTCGAGCAAACCTTGCACGCCGTCCTTGCCCATACCGGTCAGTATGATACCCAGCGCGTTTGATCCCGCCGCGTTGGCGGCCGAGCGAAACAGCACATCGACCGAGGGACGATGACGATTCACCAGTTCTCCCTGATCCAGCTGTGTCATATAGTTCGTGCCGCTGCGCTTGAGCAGCAGATGAGAGTGGCCCGGTGCGATATAGGCATGGCCCGGCAGGATACGCTCGTTATGTTCCGCCTCCTTGACCGAAATCCTGCACAGAGTATTCAATCGATCTGCAAATGACTTGGTAAAGTGCTCCGGCATGTGCTGCGTCACCAGGACACCCGGCGCATCTGCAGGCAGATTGGTCAATATCTCCTTGATCGCTTCGGTGCCCCCGGTGGACGCGCCGATGACGACAATTTTTTCAGTGGAAATCAGCCGCGCCGCTACACTGGGCAATACCGCATCCGCCGAAAATTTCTCCCTAACCTGGGTGACGGCAGCCTTTTGCACTTGCGCCTGCGCAGCGGCGCGAATCTTGTCGGTAATTTCAATGGCATATTCTTCCATGCCTCGCGCAATATCCAGTTTCGGCTTGGACACGAAATCCACGGCACCCAGTTCCAGCGCGCGGAAGGTAATATCGGAACCGAACTCGGTAAGCGTCGAAACCATCAGCACCGGCATCGGCCGCAGGCGCATCAGCCTCTCCAGAAAATCCAGCCCGTCCATCTTGGGCATTTCCACGTCCAGCGTCAGCACGTCCGGATTAAGCGATTTAATCATCTCGCGCGCCACCAGCGGATCAGGAGCAGCGCCCACGCACTCCAGATCCTTTTCCCGATTGATGATCTCCTTCATCACGGCACGGATCAGCGCAGAATCATCTACCACCAACACCTTGATCTTGCGATTCTTCATGTTCACATTTGCTCAAATAATCCGGTTGCATCTGCAACGGCCTTGCTTGCCCGCTTCATTTCGGTTCAAGATGCAAACCCGTCAGCCGCGATTGTCCTTGCCCCCTCAACCAAACAACTCCACATCCCCCTCCAGTTTGGAGTACTGCAAGCGCTTGTTGTACTCGGCTTCACGGCTGATGATCGTATCGTTATGCACATTCCGCAAAGCCTTCACCCTGACCAGACCGGTGCCGGGAAAGTAATACACTTTGCGCGGATATATATCGAGCAGGTCTTGGGCTACCACGGCAATTTGTTCAGTCTTGAGAAACTGCAACACAAATTCCGCGTTCCGCTCGCCGACGTTATTTACCGTAAAACCGCGCAATACCGATGCGCCACCGAACACCTTCGCCTCCAGATTGCCGCGTTTGGCGCCCATTTTAAGCAACTGGTTGATCAATATTTCCATGGCATAGGTGCCGTAGCGCGCTGATTCTCCCAGCGGATTGTTGCGATCCTGCCCGCTTTCGGGCAGCATGAAATGGTTCATGCCGCCGACCCCGCTGATTTTGTCGCGTATGCATGCGCAGACACACGAACCCAACACGGTGACCAGAACCATGTTCCGTCCTGTCGCATAATATTCACCGGGCAGTATCTTGGCCGCCTCGGAATTATGCTCACGGTCGAAATACAGATGCGGTGAAAGAACCTCCTCGAAGCCATGTTCAGCCATTCTGAACCGACCCTTCCGACTTTAAGTCTGTGGAATTATCTTGTCTGGTAATGTGCATGAGAATGTGGATTTGCCAATTCGTACACTGTTTTTCCGCGCAACCTGAACAAATGTGTAGCATTATAGAAACTCTCCGAATGGCCCGCGAACACCAGACCGTCTGGCTGCAATAACGGAACAAAGCGCTGCAGTATCCTGAGTTGCGTTTGTTTGTCGAAATATATCATCACATTGCGGCAAAAGATCGCATCCAGCGGACCGCGTATCGGCCAACTGTCTGCAAGCAGGTTCACCGGACGGAAAGTGATTATGGCCTGCAATTCCGGTCTTACTTTTACCAATCCTGATTGCGCTCCGGTTCCCCTGAGAAAAAATCGCTTCACCTTGTCAGCCGGCAGTTTCTCGACATGCTCGATCGGGTAAACGCCCATCTTGGCTTTGGCAAGCACACTCGTATCCACGTCAGTCGCCAAAATCGTAACGGGCGGGGTAAAACTGCCAAAAGCTTCCACCATAGTCATTGCCATCGAGTATGGTTCTTCGCCCGTTGAAGCGGCCGAACACCACAGGCTTATTGGATGACTCCCGTTCTGCTTGATCACATGTTCCGTCAGCAAAGGAAAATGATGCGGTTCGCGAAAAAACGATGTCAGGTTTGTGGTGAGCGAATTAACGAACGCTTCCCATTCGACCGGGTCGTTGCTTTCCAGCAATTTCAGATAATCTCGAAAATTATCCAGCCCGGTAGCACGCAACCGGCGTGCCAGACGACTGTATACCATATCCTGCTTGGATGGTTTGAGCGAGATGCCAGCATGTTCATAAATCAGTCTGGACACACGCTCGAAATCATCCAGCGTGAACAAGAATTCACGGTCTCGACCATTGCTTGATTGCAGGACAGAACTCATGACTTTCCAAATCACTGGACTATATCAACCAACCGGCACCGAACAGGCTTGATCCGATTGCACCGGCACAACTTAGCAAGCGGCTGCGGGTATCCCTAGAATTCTTTCCACTCGCCGTCCTTGATTTCCCTGGCCTTGATCAGTCTGCGTTCTTTTCTGAACGATGCCAGCGTGGCCTTTGCCAGCGGCGCAATTCCCGGCCTGGCAACCGCCGGCTGCGCGCCTTCCCTGGCCTTGTTCAGCTTGAACACGCTCACCACCTCATACAATCCCTTCGCCTGCTCTTGCATCGATTCAGCCGCCGCGGCTGCCTCTTCCACCAGCGCGGCGTTCTGCTGCGTCACTTCGTCCATCTGGGTGATCGCCAGGTTGACCTGTTCTATGCCCGCGCTCTGCTCGTTGGAAGCAGCGGTGATCTCGGACATGATGTCGGTGACGCGTTTCACCGCGTTGACGATCTCTTCCATGGTCGCGCCGGCCTGATCCACTTGTTTGGCGCCGATGTCCACTTTTTCCACCGAATTGCTGATCAGGGTCTTGATCTCCTTGGCCGCGGCGGCAGAACGTTGCGCCAGATTGCGCACCTCGGACGCCACCACCGCGAATCCCCGCCCCTGCTCGCCGGCGCGCGCCGCTTCCACTGCGGCATTTAACGCCAGGATGTTGGTCTGGAACGCGATGCCCTCAATGACGCTGATGATGTCCACGATCTTCTTCGAGCTGGTGCTGATCGAGGCCATCGTCTGCACCACTTCGCCGACGACCTGGCCGCCCCTGACCGCCACGTCGGATGCATTCGCCGCCAGCTGGTTGGCCTGCCTGGCGTTCTCGGCGTTCTGCTTGACGGTCGAGGTCAGCTGTTCCATGCTCGAGGCGGTTTCTTCCAGGCTGGAGGCTTGCTCTTCAGTGCGCTGCGACAGGTCGCTGTTGCCCGCCGCGACCTGCAGCGCGGCCGTGGTGATCGCGTCGGTAGTGCTGCGCACCCCGCTGACGATACCTATCAGGTTTTCGTTCATGTCCTTCAGCGCCAGCAACAACTGTCCGGTTTCATCCCGGGACTTCACTTCGATGTGCTGTGTCAGATCGCCCTTGGACACCGCGCTCGCGATTTCTACCGCCCGGTGCAGCGGGCGGATGATGGAGCGGGCGATGAGCCAGGCAATGAGCGTGCCCAGAACCAGCGCCGCACTAGCCAGCGACAGCACCAGCCAACGGGCAAAGTTGTAAGCCGTATGCGCGGCGTCCGTACTTTCTTCGATAATTTTTTCCCTGGCTGACAATATATCATTCATCGCTTCATACCATTTTGACAGGCTGGGCTGCACCTCCTTCAGCAAGAACTGGGTCGCTTCGGCTCGCTTGTTTTCCCCGGCCAACTGGGTGACTTTGTCGAACAAGGGCCTGGTAGCTGCACTAGCTTCCCCGACCGTCACAAGCAGCGTTTCGTTGCCGACCATCGAGGACAAAGATGTTGCCGTCGAATCATAGTATTTCCATGCGCTGTCTATGCGCATGGTTTCTGCCGCGATTTGCTCGGCGTCGGTAAGCATGACGATGTTGCGTGTCGCGATCGCGATGGCATTGACTGCCTCGCGCATCTCCGTGACATTGCTCATTGCCGCCACATCGTGCTCGACGATGTTGTCCAGATTGTTTTTGATCTTGTCAATTCGCGACATACCCAACACCGCCATCACGGTCATCAGCACCAGCAACAAACCGAAGCCCAAGCCAAGGCGTACACCCACTTTCAGATTTACCAAAGACATATCACCTCCCCCTTAAGCTAGTTACCCACTTTATACTCCGCGCGCAATCCGGTTCGCTAAGAGGCGGCTTCCGCAGCCTCGATCAGCTCCATATCCCGGCTGGTCATCAGCCGCTCGATGTCCACCAGGATGATCATGCGCTCATCCACGGTGCCCAGTCCCAGCAGATATTTGGTGTCCAGGCTCGCGCCGAATTCCGGCGCCGGCTTGATCTGCTCCGCTTTCAGCGTGATCACGTCCGAGACCCCGTCAACCACCATGCCCACCACGCGGTTCGCGACGTTAAGCACGATCACCACGGTGGTTGCGTCATAACCGACGCTGCCCAGCTTGAATTTGATGCGCATGTCCACGATCGGCACGATGATGCCGCGCAGATTGATCACGCCTTTGATGAATTCCGGTGCGTGCGCTATCGTGGTGACTGCTTCATAGCCGCGTATTTCCTGGACTTTGAGTATGTCGATGCCGTATTCCTCGCTGCCCAGCGTAAATGTCAATAGCTCGCGGCTCGCGCCCTCCGCGGCTTGTCCCTGGTCTGCCTGCATGATGTCCTCCTGTTGAATTTGCCCGATTCCGTTTGCCGGCATAACCTCGGTTACGGCCACGCAACCCGAACACATTATTGCTTTGATAATTTTACCAGTGCACCAACATCGATAATCAAAGCAACCCGCCCGTCGCCCATGATCGTAGCCCCCGAAATCCCGGCCACCTTGCGGTAGTTGGTCTCCAGGCTCTTGATAACCACCTGGTGCTGTCCGACCAGTTCATCCACCTGCAAAGCGACTTTTTTACCTTCCGCTTCCAGCAGCACCAGTATGCCTTCCATCGGGTTGGTGAATTTTGCATCGACGTTAAACACCCGATGCAACGCCAGCAGCGGAAGGTATTCTCCGCGCACATGCACCACTTGGCCTTGCCCGCTGATATCCTTGATGTCACCCGGGCCGGGTTGCAGGGATTCGCTGATGAAACTTAGCGGCAGGATGTATATCTGCTCCCCCACGGCTATCGACAATCCATCCAGGATGGCCAAAGTCAGCGGCAAGCGGATGGTGATCGTGCTGCCCTGGCCTTGCTGAGAAACTATGTCGACACGGCCGCCGATACTCTCGATATTTTTCTTGACCACATCCATGCCCACACCGCGCCCGGAAACATCGGTGACCACGGCAGCCGTAGAAAAGCCGGGCGCAAAGATTATTTGCCAGACATCTGCATCACTCATGCTGTCGCTGACCGGCATGCCCTTTTCCCTTGCCTTGGCAATTATCCGCTCGCGGTTCATCCCGGCGCCGTCATCCGACACCTCTATAACAATATTACCGCCCTGATGAGCAGCTCTTAGTGTGATCGTGCCGAGCGGGTTCTTGCCTTTGGCGATGCGTTCATCCGGAGTTTCGATGCCGTGATCCAGACTGTTGCGCACGAGATGGGTGAGCGGATCGCTGACTTTTTCGATCAGGCCCTTATCCAGCTCGGTACCTTCTCCGACAATTTTCAGTTGCACTTTTTTGTTAAGCTTGCCGGCGCTGTCTCTCACCACACGCTGAAAGCGGCTGAATACCAGGCTGATCGGCATCATGCGTACCGACATGACCGACTCCTGCAGGTCGCGCGTGTTGCGCTCCAGTTGAGCCAGCCCGTTGATCAGGCTTTCATTCGAAGCAGCAGCCATTTTGGACACGGTCTCTGCCAGCATCGCCTGGGTGATTACCAGCTCGCCTACCAGATTGACCATATTATCGACTTTCCCTACGCTGACGCGGATGGAGCTATCGCCCAAGGTTGCGGCGGTGGCCTTGTCGGTGACACGGCGGCCGGGACTGTCTTCCTGCCGGACAGCCGGAAATGGCTTGGCAGGCTGCGACTGATCCGCCACTTCGGTGAAAAAACCATATCCCTGTGCTTCTTCCACTGCGGACTTGATCTCCTGCGGTTCTACGAAGAAACCATAGCCCTGCGTATCCTCGACCCTGGCCTTGATTTGTTCCGGCTCCTCAAAGAACCCGTAACCTTGGGCATTTTCGACCGTAGTCTTGATCGCCTCCGGTTCGGCAAACAGGCCATAACCCTGAGCTTCTTCAGTCCTGGCCCTGATTCGTTCCGTTTCCTCAAAAAAGCCATACGCCTGCTCTTCGTGCGGTGCAGGTGCAGGCGCATCCAGTGTCGTAATAGAAAGTTGCTTGGGTTTCAAGAAGAACGAGAAAATTTCACGTAATTCCTCTTCTGATGCATCAGTCTGCAAGGACAGTTTCACGGCTTTGGCAGTGATTTCCTTATTACTGACGTATCCGATGCTGTCCAGGTTTTCCAGCAGATTATCCAAGTGTTTTTTGCTGGGGAAAGCTGCAGGTGTATTGGAAAACTTGATTTGATACCTATGCTTCATCAGCGGGGGCGATCCTTGTGCAGCATCCGCAACAGGCAAGCTGGTGGGTGCTTTGCCGCCTGAGCCATCAACGGCCGAATGGCGAGCGTCTTGCGGTGTCACCTGTACGGATTTACGCTGCGAACCTTCTGCCAGGCATTCAAGTTTGCCGCATAATGCAGCCGTTGCCTCGGTATCTGCGCTGCTCCCGTCCTGGTGCGCACCCAATATTCCGCGCAATACATCAACCGCCAGCAGAAAAGCGTCCACCATTTCTGAAGTAATGGCGATTTCATTCTTGCGGATACGGTCAAGCAGGGTCTCCAGAATATGGGTCACTTCGGTCATGTCGATGAAACCGAAGGTGCCGCTGCCGCCTTTTATGGAATGTGCCGCGCGGAATATGGCGTTCAATTGATCCGCATCAGGCGAATCAAGGTCTAGCGCCAGCAACAAGCTTTCCATGCTGCCGAGCTGCTCGGCAGTCTCTTCAAAAAACGCCTGATAAAACTGGCTCATGTCGATCGACATTGGCTTATTTCCCGGAGGATTACGGAGTGTGAAATTCAGGCTGGCTATCAAGCCCGAATCTGAATCTGGAAGATGACACTATCCGATCACCTTTTTGACAACTTCGAGCAGCTTATGCGGATCAAACGGCTTCACCAACCAGCCTGTCGCACCCGCCGCCTTGCCCTGTGCTTTCATATCGTCGCTGGATTCGGTGGTCAACATCAGAATAGGTGTGGCTACGAACTTCGGCAGGCTACGCAGCGTTTTGATCAGGGTCAGGCCATCCATTTTGGGCATGTTCTGATCAGTGAGCACCAGGCTGATGGTATCGGCGCTGGCATTGGCCTTATCCAGTCCTTCCTGGCCATCTGCCGCCTCGATTACAGAATAGCCAGCAGATTTAAGAGTGAAAGCCACCATCTGCCGGATAGAGGTGGAGTCATCGACAGCTAAAATAATTTTGGCCATTTTCTTCGCGCTCGTTTAAGTGATTAACGGGTAATTGTAATTTGCCGCATCAAATTGCATTAATTACCCGTCAAATGCAATTGACCCTGCTCGAAGCAAACCAGCTTTATCCAGCCGCTTGGCAACCGTCTTCGGTTGTTTGGCGGAATGGCTAGCGGATTCACTAAAACAACTCGATGTCCCCCGTTCCAAAATCCTTCTGCTTGACCGGGTTGGCCTTTTGTTTGTCCAACGAAGCAACATGCTTATCCAGCAGGCGATTGTAGGCAGCGATACGCTCCAGATAATCGCTGTTGCTCTGGCCGCCTCCCTTGCCCATTTCCTTTGCGACTTCCTGCAAGGCGGTCATGCGCAGCCTGGCGTGCTCGATCAGCTGCGTGCTCATGTCCTGGAATTGCAATGTGGATATCACCACCAAAACGTTCTGTTCTATTTTTGTGCTGATGATATTCAGTTCGACGGCATTCTGTGTGACGGTTTCATTGAATGCGGCAAGCTCCTTGATCATCGACTGTACATTTTGTCTGGAATCCGTCACAACAGACATATCGCCGGAAGCAAGGCCATTGAAGGAACGCTCTGCGGTGGCCAGTGCGTCGCCAACGTTGCCTGCCAGTTCGTGCAACTGCTTGCTGAACTTGTTGGTATTATCGGAAAGATTGCGCACTTCGTCGGATATCGCAATGAAATTGCTGACCAGCTTGACTATGGCATCGCTGAGTATCGCCTGGGTGTTGCCCAGTTCGGTATGTGCCGAACTCAACTGACCGGAGATCTCGTTGCCCAGTTGCGCATGGAAAGCGCTGCTTTCTTCGAAGAAACGGCCGCCAGGTATAGCCTGATCTTTATTCACGGTGATTTGCTTGATCAAATAACCCAGGCAGACCAGGAGGCATAGCAATAACAGTACGTCGGCAAGAAGATATGTTGAAGTGTAGTAAAACAGCAGCGCATCCCCCCCCAGTAAAACGCTGCTTACTACTACGCCGATCATGGCAAGTCGAGTGTAATTTTTCATAATCTGATAGCTATTGGTGCCCCATTGATATCTCAAGTTAAATTGTGGAAAACTCATGCATATAGTCCTGCCCGTTTCACGGTCAAATACTACCGAGTTAACGCTAGAACCACAATGCTGGCGTGAAATGTGCAATGGGCTTGCATATCAGCCGGCTGTTGCCAGTTCACGCGTCGAAGCCTGCAACGCGCCATGCACGTGCTTGAGCAGGTCCGCATCCGTATAGGGCTTGGTTAAATAGATGCTCACACCGGCCTGCATTGCCTGATCGCGATGCTTGTCCATTGAGCGGGAAGTGATCATGATAACGGGCAGATCTCGCGTTGCCTCTTTCATCCGCAAATGCTGGGTGAGTTCCAACCCATTCATATTCGGCATTTCCATATCGGTGCAGATCAGGTGAGGCTGAAAGGACTCGAGCGCGCGTATTGCTTCCATTCCGTCGCCAGCACCCTTGACTTCATAGCCGGCATCCTGAAGCAGTTGCATCAATCCCTTGCGCACCGAAAGCGAGTCATCCACGACCAGTATCCTGCGCGTATGAAGACGCGCCGTGGCAGCCAGGTCTGCTGCTGCAGCCGTAACGGCAACAGGAGAAACCAGCAATTCCGGTACGTTCAGCAAAGGCACCAGGGAACCGTCACCCATCAGAGTGACGCCCGCTACACCGCTAACCCGCGACAGGTATTTACCCATGGTCTTGACCATCACGCTGCGGCTTTCGACGACACGATCCACCAGCACGGCCATAACGCCGTCAGCCGTCCGGACCAGCAGTTTCGGCAGCGCTGCGTAACGCGCGGCGCTGGACTGGGACGACGGGTAGCCGGTAAGGGGCGCCAGGTCGCACAACGAAAAACTTTCATCACGAATGGTGAATTGCCAATCGCTGCCGGCGGGAGGGCCGCTGGTTGCTCCTTTTACGGGGGCAGCCGGCGCACCCATCGCGGGTTCACCGGACCCATGCTTTTCGCGGGCCGCCGGTATATGCCGTATCTGGCCGATATCGCCCGGGAAGACTTCCCGGATATAATGGATCGGGATGGCAAACATTTGTTTCCCCGCTTCCACCAGCAAGGTATGCTGGGTTACCAGCGAAGCCTGGAACCTGAGAGTGATTTCGCAACCATGGCCGGGTTCCGAACTCAGTTCGACTGTGCCCTTGATACTGGCCAGTCGCGTCGCCACCACATCCATCCCGACTCCACGGCCGGAAATCTCGCTGACCTCATCCCGGGTGGAAAATCCCGGCAACAGGACCAGGCGTGCAAGTTCTGCACGCGTCAGCTGCTGTTCGGCGTCTATCAATTTCCGATCGATGGCTTTGGCGCGGATGCCCTCGTAATCGAGTCCCTTGCCATCATCGCGGATGGTGACGACTATCCCGGAACCCTGGCGTGAAAAATTCAGTTCGATGCGCCCTTCGGCCGGCTTGCCCGCTGCAGCGCGATCCTCGGGGAGTTCGATGCCATGGTCCACGGCATTGCGCAGCAGATGGAGCAGCGGATCGGCGAGTTTGTTGAGCACATCCCCGTCCACCTGAATGTCACCGCCGCCGATGACCAGATTGGCTTGCTTGCCGGTTTGCACGCAGGTTTGGCGTACATTGCGCGTCAGACGCGCAACCAGCGAGTTGACCGGCGAGAGGCGTGTCGAAACGACCTGATGCTGGAGATCCTTATTGATCTGCGACTGCTGGGTAACCTCAATGCGCAAACTTGCCACACTGGTTTCAAGATTGTCCGTCATCTCGCGGGCATCAGCGGTCGCTTCCACCAGTGCTCGCGAAGCGCCGTGCAATTCGTTATAGCGATCCATTTCGAGCGGGTCAAAGGATTCGTTTCCCGCGGCGTTTGCCGGCGTCAGCGACATCCCGCGCAGCATCACCAGTTTCTCGATATCGACGACGCGTTGCTGCACCACCTGATTGTGGGCAAGCAGCGCCTGTGCACGATTGGCCACATTTGCAACCAGCGATTCGAGCCGCGCGATCTTGGTCGTCATCTCGCCTATCAAACGATACATTTCATCCACGGTATTCACCGGGACACGCAAAGTGGGCTGCGCCTCGCTTTCCGGAACCGGGGCCGCAGGCGCCCCGGATCGAGTCGCATCAGGGACGGGAGCGGCCTCCACGACTGCGTCATCGGCCATGTTCTCAATTTCGCCCGACTTGACTTTATTGACCCAGGCCACGATTTCGTTCAGCACTTCGAGCGCGTTCTCC
This sequence comes from Pseudomonadota bacterium, assembly GCA_049320585.1. GTDB lineage: Bacteria > Pseudomonadota > Gammaproteobacteria > Burkholderiales > Gallionellaceae > Gallionella. The sequence continues at coordinate 117,235 of JBMOQB010000010.1, forward strand.
GGCGCGCTTTCGTCACCGCGCAGGTAACCGACCATCTGCGCGAGGCAATCGCTCGCCGCAACCAGCGCCTGGCCAAGGGCGCGAGGGGGTTTTACCGGGTTCTGCTCAAAGTACTCGAGCACGTCTTCGGTGTGGTGCCCGAGCGCGGCGATGCCGCGAATGCCGACGATATTGGCTGAACCCTTGAATGAATGAGCGATGCGCTTGGCACTGCGCATATCGCTGCCATCCGCGGTGCCTGATGCAATTTTGGCAGTCAGTACGGCAAACGCCTCCAGGTTGTTCGGGGCTTCTTCTATAAATGCATTGTAGACTTCCGGATCGACGGTATCGGACACTGCCAGCGACACGTCCGCGCTGGTTACGCTGACCGCTTCTTCCGCCTTGGCAAGCTGCGCCATCAACTCATCGGGCACGACCGGCTGGGCAGTAAGGGCTATCAAAATCTTGCGTCCGGCACTTGCATCGGCAGGCTGTCCAAAGGCCGGGCTCGATAAATACTCGGCAAGCGCCATCGAGACATCCAAATCAGCCGGCTTCTGTAAATATACGTCGACCAGCGCAGGCCAGCCAGCCAGATGATTGCACGCCTGCACACGCGCTCCGCCTTCCAGAAAGGCGATCCCGGGCAGGATCCCGTTGAGGGCACTGCACCAAGAATTCAGGCCAGGCATACCTATCAGTTCCGCCGTTTGGCCGATACGCTCCAGTTGTGTGGCATATTCCTCCAGCGCATTCATCAAAGAAGGATCGTCGCCTGCGGCAGTAGACAGCGTGCTTATCCAACGTTCCAGGTCAGGGGCGGTCTGCGACAGCTCCTTGCGCATTTCGGAAAGAAACGGTGCGAGTGCCGAGATGGTCATGGTTGTGCGTTATACCGTACCATGTGGCGAATACCGGCTTCGCGAGGCATCAGCATTCTGATCGCTACACCACGACCGGCGGCAGTTTGAACACTGATACCGATTCCATCAGCTTCTTCGAAGCGGACACAAGGCTTGCTGCACTCTGATTTTGCGCAGCAAGCTGCTCGGCTGTTTTCGCCGTGAACTGGGTGATCTCGTCGGCAGCAGCACGCAACGATTCGGCAATCTTGGTCTGTTCGGCCGAACTGCTCGCAATCGTGGCGACCAATCTCACCAACCGCGCGGTGGCTTCATGAGTCTCGCGCATCCTTTCACCGGCGTTATGCGCAAGCTCGGATTCCTTGACCACTTGATCGATGGTCTTGTTCACTGTTGCAATGGTGTCGTTCGTCTCGACCTGGATGTTCTGCACCAGATTGGCGATCTGGCCGGTCGCCTGGCGTGAATTTTCGGCAAGCCGCTGAACCTCTTCAGCCACAACGGCAAATCCGCGCCCCGCTTCACCCGCCATCGCCGCCTGCATTGCGGCATTCAGCGAAAGCACGTGGGTGCGTTCGGAAATGGTGTTGATCAGATTGACGATCTGTGAGATTTCCTGGGAACGCTCGCCCAGCCGCTTGATGCGTTTCTCCATCTCCGAGATTGTTTCCCGTATCAGGCTCATCCCGCTCAATGTCGCCTGCACCGTCTGCATCGCGCTTTCGGTGGACTCGGTCGCTTCCGCCGCCGCGCGGCTCGAATCGCGTGCAAATATCGCCACCTCGCCTATCGAGGCCATCGCGGTTTCCAGGTTGGAGATCAGCCTGACAACGATCACATCTTCCTCCTTGGCCATCTCGTTCACCACATCAGACTGCTGCTTCATGCGCTCGGAAGCGTGCTCCACCACCCCTGCTATCCTGGTCACATGATGCAGCACCGTCGCCGTGACGTCGGTCAACTGGTTGATCGCATCACCCAGGGTGCCGATGATATCCTCGGTCACCGGCGCCCTGATTGTCAGGTCCTTCTCGGACAAAGCCCCCATCGCAGTGAACAGTCCGATAACGGAATTGTTGAGTCGCTCATTCTCGCTTGCGGCATCGCTGAGCGCAGCCAGCCGGTCATCAAGCAGCTTGTCGATAGCCCGGCCCACGCTATTCAGCTCATCCTTGGTGCGCAGATTCACGCGCACTTCGTAGGCCCCGGCATTGACCTTGCCGATCGCTTTCAGCAATTGGTTCAGCGGGTTCAAGATGCCCTTGTAAACGTAATATGCAAACAGCAAAACCACGATCAATGCCGCAGCAATCGCCGCGATACCGATGTCGCGAGCGCGCAGCGATGCCGCATCGGCAGCTCTTTTCGAACCGGCCATATCGCCGGCAGTCAGATTGCCCAATACCTTCCGGTCGGATTTCAGGGTGTTGAACAACTCGTTGAACGCCCCGAGTTGCGCTTCAGCGGCAGCACTGTTGGTCATTGCCATGGCGGCGATATTCAGAGCCGACTGGGTATATGCTTCCTGGTCAGCCCGCACGACAGCAGCCGCCTGGCGGATCTTTACGGCAGAAGCATCCGGATTCCTGCTGCCGGTGGATTTGTCAGTCAGTACATTGAGGTGTTCATTCAATTCCTTTTGGGCCTCCTCAACAGCCGCCGAATCGCCGCTATTGGCCACTCGCAGGATTTGCAGCACGTTGGCACGCACTGCTTGCTCTGCCAGTTCCATGCGGAGCTGGGTATTCACCGTGTCAAATCCGCCTTGTGCATCCTCGACGGTTCCACCGAACACACGGTAGCCATAAAATCCGGCAGCACCCACCACAACGATGGACAGCAGCGAAACAATACTCAATCCAAGCAATTTGGCGCGAATGGTTGCAAACATGACTTTCTCCCGAATACCGATCAGAGCTGCTCTGCGTAGTCTACAGCGTTGTCCAGATGTGGCACGTTGTCATCGGAACCGCCGGCGAATTTGGCTTGTCTGGATCTGGTGAGAATACTGCCGTTGTTCCGATCAGCAAACTTCACATATTCGGCAAAGCCCGCAACCCGGATATGTTGCTCTTGGTCGCTGCAACCGGCCGGCATGAACAGGAATGGTCTGTCAGAATTGCGGGGATAAGTAAGCGTTACTTCCATATAAATCTCCTTGCCTGCGTAATGTAGAGAAACTTGCCGAAGTTATCGGCGCATTTATTATTGTTCATTAGCCACTTCATGTCCGGCAATTTCCGTTTCAGCGGCCGGAACAGGCGAATAAAACATGCTGCCAACTGCGCAAACAACGGCTGATATTATCAAACGTCTGGCGTGCCGGCTTGCAGTACCGCAGTGAAAAGCTCCTCGAAATCAACATCGATCCAGATATTCCTGCCTTCCCGGTAGGCCGCCCTGGCATGAGGCGCTATCGGGTGCTCAACTTCCGAAAGGCTGATCTCATCATCCCGAACGAACCGTTTGCGCTCCGGCAAACTGTCTATGATCAGACCGACAGCCCCGTCACCCCGGCCGCAGGTCAGCAACCAGGCAGTAGCGGCATGCTTTTGCGGAATTCCGAATAACACTGACAGATTCACCACCGGCATGACCCGTCCATGGCTGTTCACCAAACCGACGATACCTGTGGGTGCCCCCGGCAACCGGAATATAGTGGGAATCCTTGACACTTCGCTGGTCGCATCCAGGCTTACCAGCAGCTTCAAATCGCCGATGCGGAATCCGCGGCGATGTATCTGCCGCGCGGCATCGGCTTCGATCAACAGCCTGGCAGCAATATCGGCATCCACCTGGGCCTTGAGGGCGTCAATGTCGACTGTTTGATCAGTATCCTGGTTTGGCATATTTCAATATTGCAAACTTATTGGAAGTTGATTGCATCAATACCGGCGTGTTAAACGCAAAGTGAAATGCAATATTCCATTGCTGTTCTTCCCCTGTTGTGCTGGCCGCGCCGGCTCACTGCAACAGCGACTCTGCCAAAATTCAAAACCTGCTGATTGCCTCCAATATTGCTTCGCGATTGACCGGCTTGGGCACAAAACCCCTGCCGCCCTGCATCTTGGCCCACGCCTGGTCTGCCTTCTGGCTTTTGCTGGAGACAAATACAACCGGGATATCCCTGGTGACAGTATCTTTTTGCAATTCTCGCAATACCTTAAAACCGTCCATGTCGGGCATCAAAATATCAAGAAATATAAGGTCGGGTACTTCGGATTTTGCATACTGTATGGCATCTTTGCCATTGGTCGCGAACACGACATTGATATTCGCGTCGTTCAGAATTTTACGAAGTGCGCTGAGTTCTGCAGCAGAGTCATCTACGCATAAAACCTTGCGGACTGTCATGTTTGCCCTTGGCCAGGGAACTTCTGATTAAGTCCCACATGGCCGCGCACTCTGCTTTGCGGGATGGGTCGCAAGGCGCGCGAGGCAGCAAATGGTCGATCCCCTTCGCAACGAGCGCAACGTAGCAAACCGCCCGCAAAGCAAGTGCCCACGCGGGTTGCAACAAAAACGGGCGCTCGCTGTGTTGCGCTCCTTGGCATCGTAGTCCTGGCTACGACCTGCGTCGCGTGCCTTGCGATCGTCCCGTTTTTGTTAGCAACGCGGTTCATGGCGGACTTGATCAGAGGTTCCCTAGTTTCGGGTTGGCAGAAACTTGACTATGGTTTCGAGCAGCTTTTCCTCATCAACAGGTTTGGTGAGATACGCATCGCAACCGGACATGCTGCCGCGAATCTTGTCGAATGGCGAATCTTTGCTGGTCAGCATGACCACTGCGGTTTTTTGCGCGGTTCTGTTGGACTTGATCAGCTTGCAAACCTGGTAGCCGTCTATGCCCGGCATGATGACATCAAGGAATATGCAGGTGTAGTGCTTTTGCCCGGTGAATCCTATGGCCTGTTCACCGTTTTCCGCAAAGTCGACGTTGAAATTGAAAGCGGCCAGCTTGTTTTTCATGAATTCACGCACCGTGGAGTTGTCATCCACAACCAGCACCGAATCTGCCATGGGAAGTTTGGCTTTCCACGCGCCTGATCTCTCACCCGCCGGCGGCGCAGTTTTTGCAGCCTGCACCTCAGGGAGGACGTTGCCGGGCTTGGCTGCCACTTGCACATTGGCAGGCTCACTCACAGGAATAGCGGCTGGAGCGGGTGTTGCCGCCGCGCCGGTTTGGGCAGACTTTACCGGCATACCGGCAGATGGCGCGGCAATCGCGGCATCGAACGCCTGAAAGAGTTTCATCCAGCGTATCGGGCGTGGCAGCACAGGCCAGCCGGTTCCGCAATTCGAATCGCCAATCAGGATAACCGGGATCTGGTTTGATGTATTGCGATAACTTAGTTGTTTGATTGCAGCAGCGTCATTCGCATCGACCAGCAGAATATCAGGTGGGTTGTCGGCTTGGTTGTGACGCAGGAACTTCGGAACGCGCCGTGATGACAGACCGAAAACACTGGCAAGTACCGTTTGCTCAGTATCGGTAAAGCCTAGGACCTCAACCGAATAGGTGTCTTTTTGATTGGCCATCTTGGGTTCTCAGGTGTTGGGCTAAATCGCATGCTACGTTCGACGTGCAAAATCTTTCCGCCGGTTTAAGTATAACGCGGAATTTCAAGCTAAGCGTCCAATTTATGCACCGCAACAAAATCCGCAATATTCTGCAGCAATTCATCCTCCTGATACGGCTTGCCCAGGTAGGTGTTTACGCCCAACTGAATCGCATAATCACGGTGTTTGTCGGCAGTGCGCGAAGTAATCATGATGATTGGCAAATCTTTGGTTTTGGGATCACGCCGCAATTCTCTGGCAAGCGCGAATCCGTCCATGCGCGGCATCTCGATGTCCAGCAGCATCACATCCGGGGTGAAGTCTTCCAGCTTCTCCAGCGCATCGACACCATCCGTGGCCGTCACCACCTGATAACCTGCGCGCGTCAGCATGCGCGAGGAAATCTTGCGCACTGTTAGGGAATCGTCCACCACCATTATCAGCGGCAAGCTAACAAGCGGTTTGACGCTTTCCGGCGCGTTCTCCTTGGGGGCTATCGCAGAATCGAATAAGACAGCCTTGCTCGCCATGGCGATACTGGCGCGTTGTGCCAGCTGCGGAGGATTAAGGATCAGCACCACCGTACCGTTGCCCAGCACCGATGCCCCGGCAATCCCGGAAAGCCGCGCCAATTGGGGACCGATATTCTTCACGATTGCTTCCTGATTGCCCAGCAATTCATCTACATGGAGGGCGATACGATACTCGCCGCTGCGCAGCAGCAGCACCGAATTACGCGGGTAGTTTTCCTGGACAACCTCTGTGTCGCTCAGCAACTGTGACAGGTAGTGCAGCGGATAGATAGTCTCCTGCCATTCGATCTGCCGTGTCATATTCAGTGTGTTCATGTCTGCCGACTTCACCTGCCTGACTTGCTCGACCATGGTGGATGGGATCGCATAGGTCGATTCACCCGAACGCACCAGCAATACCTGTGTGACGGCAAGAGTGAGCGGCAAGCGGATGATGAACTGCGTACCTTCCCCGCGTTTCGATTTGACATCAATGGTACCCCCCAGCGTAACTATCTCGCTGCGCACCACATCCATGCCGACACCACGCCCGGCAATCTCGGTTATCTCGGCAGCAGTTGAAATACCAGAAGTAAATATCAGTTGCGCCAACTGATCATCGCTGACCACCGCACCCTGCTCGAACATTCCTTTGGCTATGGCCTTTTCCTTCAATTTGTCGTAGTTCAGCCCTGAACCATCGTCACTGAATTCAAATACCACCTCGTTGCTTTCCTGGCGCACGCTCAGGCGTATCTCGCCTATAGGGAGCTTGCCGCTCTGCGCGCGCAGCAGATCGTTTTCCAGGCCATGCACTATGGAATTGCGCAGCAAATGCTCGAAAGGCGCGACCATTTTCTCCAGCACGCTGCGATCCAGTTCAACGCCGGTACCCTGCAATTCCAGATTGGCACGCTTGTTGAGTTCCTTGCCGGTTTGCCGCACGATTCGATACAGCCGGTCTGCGATGCTGTTGAACGATACCATGCGCACATTCATCAAATTCTGTTGCAGCTCCCGACTCAGGCGTCCCTGTACCTGCAACACGGTGGATGTTTCGTCCAGATTCTTCAGCAGTGTATGCTGTATGGTCTGCACATCGTGCACGCTTTCGTTCATGAATCGCGTCAATTCCTGCAAGCGTGTGAAACGGTCGAATTCGAGCGGATCGAACCCGGCGGCGCTGTCCCTCGCGAGTGAAACGCGGGCTTGCATCTGGCTTTCCGCCTGGATCTCGATTTCACGCAACTGGTGACGCAGCCGCATCACACTGGCAGTCAGCTCCAGCAAACTGTCCTTGAACGAGCGCAGCTCGGTCTCCATGCGCGATCGCGCCACGCTGATTTCTCCTGCATCGTTCACCAGCTTGTCAACAACTTCGGAACGCACGCGCAACACATTGCCGAGTGCAACACGCTCCTTGACATGATCTGTCGCGCGCCTGTCGCCGATCCGCACGCCGCCCTGCTTGTCTGTCGCGCGTCGGCCAGTTTCCGACTGTCTGATCTCTGCTGCCTGGGCTGTCGCAATTTCGTTTGTCGCTGCCTTGGTAGGCATGACCGCAGCCTTGCCGCCGCGCAACTCCTCGATCAAGGCGATGATCAGATCAAAATCGCCATCCAGCGAGTCCCAATATCCGGCTGCTTCCCGAGCCTGAGCGCTTGCCGACACCAGGTCTTCCATTTCATGCGCGGTCTCGCCGATACGCATGGCTCCTACCATCCGTGAACTCCCCTTCATGGTATGCAGCAGACGTTTTAAGGATTGCAGCTGCTGTTCATCTTGCGGATTCTCGCGCCATAAGCGCAGGCCCTCACTGATCTTCGGGCACAAATCATCGGATTCCTCAAGGAATACCGGGAGCAACTGCTCGTCAATGTCATCCTGTACCTGTGATTCTTCAATCTCGGCTTGCATCTCCGTCGGCTTGGCAGCGGCTGGGGTTTCCGGCTGCAAGATCGGCTCAGCAATGCCTGCCGATGCAGTGACTGTTGTTCCGGTGTTGCTCGTTTCGCCGTGAACCTGAAGCTTGTCCGCTTCGGCACGAACGTTAACCGGCCTGAGAAGCTCCGCTTTGATCGACTGCAATTCTGAATCCGGTATGCTCAGCGGCTCTGCAACCGTCACACCGGGCTTGTCGATATCGGCATGCAGTTGATTGACCAGATCGTTATGAGTCTGCGGCATTTGCTGGTCACAAATGCTTAATACCATTTCCCCCAGCACAGTGATGGCGTGTTCAAGCATCTGCTGTTGGCCCTCGCTTAGCGTGAATGGCTGATCCATCCGCGCCCGCAGCCAGTTTTCCAGCGCATATGCCAGATCCACCACCATTTCAAATCCCATGGTGCGGTTCAAGCCTACCAGTGTGTGGGCGGCACGCATGAAATCGTATTGCACGACCGGCTGCACCGCAGCGATCAAGGCGTCGAACTGCTCTTGCAGAATCGCCACGTTTTGCACCGCTTCCGAACTGGCAATATTGAACAGCGCCTTTGACAGCGCGATGTCGCCCACCATCACAACCTCTTCCGCAGATTCTGATGCCGCTTCGGATTGCGGTTCAGGCGTGGGTGCCGGCGTAACAACTGGTTCAACTGGGATTTCTGGCTCGAAATCGAGTTTGAATTCAAATTCCGGCGCGGGTGTAGCTGAGGGTCCGGATTCCGGCGCTGGCGGCGGCACCGGCTCGGTTTCAGGCACCGACGAAATCTCAAAGTTGAATTCAAGATCAAGTAGCGGCGCTGCTTCAGCAGCAGGTTCAGGCTTGAACCCACCCTCCAGTGTGGCCGGAGGTTGTCCGGGTTCTGATGCCGGCGCAACTGCAGGCTCGAATTCAATATCCGGCAGTGCTGCCGATTCAGATTCGGGCTCGACCCCGGCCTTCATTTCGGCTGGGGGCCGTTCTGGTTCTGATGCTGGCGCAGTTACCGGTTGGAAATCGAGATCCGGCAACACTGCCGGTTCAAGCCCGGGCTCAACTGCCGGCCTTGGTTCAAAAGCAGGTTCGGATTCAAATGCAGGTGCAGGCACCGGCTCAGCTTTGACTTCGGTTTTCGATGATCCGGGCGGCATCGCTGTTGACGTTTCTGGGTAGAGGCCGTTCTCGATCTGTTGCGCTGTGGCTATCAGTTCTTCCGCCTCTATGTGCAACTCACCCTGATTACTGAGCACCTCCACCCAACCGGAAAATGCGTGCACAGCCGAATCAATAAAACGCAGCAACCCGGTAGTGGCTGGCTTGTTATCCTGCAACCATTTGTTCATGGCGCGTTCGACACACCAGGCAACCTCGCCCAGCTCGGTCAAGCCGACCATTCTTCCGCTACCCTTGAGCGTATGAAATCCGCGCCTTATGGTTACCAATGGGTCGAAGCTGCCGGGATGCAATTGGCAAATTTCCAGGTTATCGCGCATGATGCCCAGCACTTCCCTGGCTTCTTCCAGAAATATGTCGATCAGTTCCTGGTCTTCTTCCGAAGGACGCTGCGGCGGTGCCGCTGCCTGGGGTGGCGCGGATGGAACGTTTGCCGCTGGCGCGGTCTTGGGTGGCGGTACGGACGAAGCACTTGTCGCTGCCGCCGCTATCTCCGGTGGCGGTGCGGATGAAACGCTTGCCGCTGGCGCCGCGGACTTGGGTGGCTGCGATGGAATGCTTGCCTCAGGTGCAGGCGATTGATGCAGCCTGACTATCTCCGCCGCCGCTCTTTGCAATGGAGAAATATCACCCGCCTGCCCATGCGTCAGGTGTTGAATATAGTTTTCCAGCGCACTCATCGCGTCTGCCAGTGCGTATCTTTCCGCAGGCTTGGGCGTGTCATTGCTCTGGGCGAATCGATGCACTTCATGCTGAATGGATGCCAGCAACTGCTCCGCCATTTCCAGTGAAGAGATGCGCAAACCACCGCGTATCTGGCCCAGCAATCGCAATAAACCGGGTAGTTCCTCGCGCGGGATCGCACCGCTGAAATACGCATTCAAACCCTGTTCGACATGCTGGAGATTCACCAGCATTTCGTTGGCCAGGGGAATCATCACTTCGCCCTGTTCCATCTGGTAATGCAGATTGACCAGCTCATTCAGCTGTCCAATATCCTCAGGTTGCTGTTTTATCGCGGCCTGCATACGTTCGGACAGTATGCGAGACTGCTCCTGGAAACCCTGGTCCAGACGGTTGTAATTCTCCGTGCCGCCGTTCAGCAACAGCAGCGCCATAGCCATATCGATAGCGATAAGGCGCGCGTGCTCCGGAATGCTCGCATACTCCGACAACTGATGTATCTGCTTGGCCAGATATTGCAAAGTATTCCGGTCCAGCTTCTCGCTGTGCATGACAAGTCGTTCGGCATGCTTCATGAATTGTTCGCAAGCAGTCTGGTCGCCCTGCACGGCCCGTTCCCAGCATTCTTGCGTAACGCGCAACTCATCGCGCATGTTGCCTAGCAGCTGTTCCAGGACGCCGGGCGGCAATGTAGGGATATCGGGAAGATAATCATCCAGCGCATAAACCCGTTTGATCTCCTCCACCAACTGGCTCACTGCATGGCTGCGTGCAATCAGATAGAGCATCTCATTCAAGACCGGTCGCATATCTGCACTGTTGCCCTCGGCAACCGTGCGAATCTGCTGGTCGATGCGGCCCAGCAATTTTCGGGCATTCAATTCCGGGGGAAGTCCGTCCAGCCTGATGCAGTCAAGCAGACCGCCGGCTACCCACCAGAACGCGCGGCCTTCATCCTGGGGCACGCAGCGCATCACACCATCCAGAGCCTGCTGCATCTGCTGTATTGCAGCTGCGGCATTCTCCTGGCGCAGCCACAGCAGCAAAGACTGTTGGTACTGGCTGCGCAATGCCTTGAGGTTGGCCCTGGCATCGCCCTGGGCAAGTGAACTCATTGCATGCTGGGGCAAGTGGACCGCAAGATTGGGGTAAAACAGGTCCATTTCGAAGGACGTCTCCATGCCGCGCAGTTGCTGCAATTCCTGGTATTGCGGGAAAAGACGCAACGAGGCATTAGCCGCACCGTTGGACAGCGCATGCAGATAATCCTGTATAGCAGTAACCGCACGCGGCAACACCTCGCGGCGCAGCTCGCCGATTTGCTGCGGGTTGACGGCAAGCTCGCTCAGGGCCAGTTCGAACTCGTTGCAAAACACTGCCACACCTTCCAGACCAACCATTCTCAGTACGCCCAGCAGCCGGCGCGACTCGACCCTCGCAACCTCCAGCGCTGCCGCGTTGTTCGCCGGCGCGCTGAAAAATCGCTCCAGCTGCACGGCAATCTCGGCCAGCGTGCCTTCAATGCCGGGCTTCACTGCAGCCAGCGCATTCTGGTCAAATGAAGCATTGTTGGTCATGGCAGAACTTTACCGGTTTACAATTTGAAACCCGCCACCGAGCCGCGCAGATCCGATGCAAGGCTGGTCAACTGCGCAATGGAGTTGGCAGTCAGACGGGTGCCTTCGGTGGTCTGCACGGTAATTTGAAGAATTTCCTGCATCACGCCGGCAACTTCGCCGGCCATGTCTGTTTGCACCTGGGTGGACACCGAAATACTGTTGATCAGCGTTGCCAGTTCGTTCGATACCTGCTCGATTTCCTTTAATGACTGGCCGGCCACATCGGACAGAACCGCGCCTTCCACCACACCCAAAATGCTCTTTTCCATCGCCGCCACCGCGTCATGCGTATCGCCCTGTATGGTTTTCACCAGTCCGCCGATCTGCTTGGTGGCCTCGGCGGATCGTTCCGCCAGCCGCTGCACCTCTTCCGCCACCACTGAAAATCCCCTTCCTGCTTCGCCCGCGGATGCAGCCTGGATCGCGGCGTTCAAGGCCAGCACGTTGGTCTGTTCGGTGATGTCGGAGATCAGATCGACGATCTCGCCGATTTCCTGCGAGCTTTCACCGAGTCTCTTGATGCGCTTGGCGGTATCCTGGATCTGTTCGCGTATGCCATCCATGCCGCTGATCGAATTGCGCACTGCTTGCGCGCCCTGCTGGGTGGCGGCCAGGGTGCGGCGCGCCACATCCGCAGATTGTGCCGCACTGGAATCCACCTCCTTGATGGATTGGGCCATCAATTGCACCGCATCGCCGGCGCCCTGGATTTCCTTTGCCTGTTTTTGCGTGGCATCCAGCAATCCCTTGGAAATACCCTCGGCATCTTTGGTCGCGCGTTCCATCTGTTCCGCGGCTGCCTTGATTCTGGCCACCAGCTTGCGAAACTCTTCGGTGGTGTAGTTCACCGAGTCTGCAATTGCGCCTGTAATGTCTTCTGATACGGTGGCACGAACAGTCAGATCACCCTCCGCCAGATCGTTCAGTTCGTTCATCAAGCGCAATATTCCATCCTGGTTCTGGCGATTGACGCGCATCGCATCTTCGGTGCGGCGACGGGAATTTTCCATGTAGGACCTGGCCAGCAACATCAGCGACAGCAGGAACAGCAAGCCGAGCAGTGCCGCAGCAAATGCGGCAGGGCGCCCTGTCGACGATAACTGATAAGCGTCCACCAGGCGCTGCGAGCCTGCCAGCAGCGAACCCGAATCCTCAACGATGGCTTTTGCAGCTTTTTTCGCCGCCACCAGATTGCGCACCTGTGCGATCAGAATCTGGACGCTATTGCGGTAGGTTTCGAAGAATTCCCTGGCGCGCGCGACTTTGGCATCTTCCGCAGGCAGGGCAGCCAGACTTTCTTCTGCCGCCAGGATGTCGATCCCGAGCTGGGTCATCTGCTCTACCGTTACCTCCGCTCCCAGCGCAAAATTCGCGTCCTTGCCGATACGTTCTGTCAACAGCGCAAACCGGGTTACCTGTTCTTTCTGGAAGCCCCGGTAATTTTCTATCATGCTCTGCGTCAGGCGACGAAATTCAGTGCTCACCGTGTTGATCGTTGCGACGGTCTTGCCCAGCGTGACCAGTCCGGTGCGCCCATCCTCCAGCACTTGCACATCCTGCAATGTTTTGCCTGCAACCTTCACCAGCTCCTCCAGCGCAGCGCGTGCTTCACCCTTGGCTGCTGGCAAAGTGCCGTCTCCTTTATCAAGTTTGTCCAGGATGTTCGACATGCCCGTCTTGCTTTCCGTCAACGCAGAAAATGCAGCCACGTTTCCGGATAGCGCCTGCTGGGCATCTTTCGCGATTCGCTGGGACAACATCTGCAGTTGGCTGGACAACCCAACGTAACGCACATTATTACGCTCCTCCAGATTGCTCATATAGGCCGAGATTGCGGTCAGCACCAGGAAGATTGCCGCGGCCAGGCCAAATATGTTCATTTTGGATTTGGGTAATTTCTGTTTTGGTGCCATATTGTTTCTCTCCCTAGGGGAATCACTAAACGCCTATTTGCAAAAACTCCTGCTGTGCCAGCAAACCGCTCACATCAAGTTTCCACCAGAACGCGCCTTTCTCATCAAGGTATTCGGTTTGCCAGCCGACCTCGTTCTGGCTCCAGGTCCGCGCATCGTGCAGCCCCAGCACCCGATCCACCAGCAACGCAGCGTTAAAGCCGTAGCGCCCGGATACCAGCAGCACACGGTTATGGGTATCACCGGAAGCCATACCGCCGCTTAGATAGGCAGCCATGTCCACAACGCTGTACAGGTTGCCGCGCACATTGGCTACGCCGCGGAACCACGGCTTGGTGAACGGCACTGCAGTCACCTTGGGCAATGGCAGCACCTCGCTGATATCCGTCATGTCCACCAGCCAGTTTTTTCCGGCCATCTGCACCCCCAGCGTAGTCAACCGCGTTGCAGACAGATCACTCACCTGCAACCGATCGATCAAACTTTGCTGGAACTCGAGCAGATTGAGCCGCTTTGACATGGGTGAGCCGGCTCTGTCTAACCTAACGCGGAGATCTTGCGCAACAAATCCGCCGCATCAATCGGTTTGACCACGTAGTCTTTGGCCCCCTGGCGCGCACCCCAGACCTTGTCTGTCTCCTGATTCTTGGTGGTGCAGATAATCACCGGTATATGCTGCGTTTCCGGATCATTGGTTATCGCCCGGGTTGCCTGGAACCCATTCATCCCCGGCATCACCACATCCATGATGATCAAGTCCGGCTTGGTCAGTTTGGCCTGGGCGACACCCTTTTCGCCGTCTTCTGCAAAAGAAACTTCGAACCCTTTCTTGCTCAGTATCCCATCGAGGATATGGCGTTCGGTTGCCGAATCGTCCACCACCAGTATTCTTTTAATGGCCATAATCCAATTCCTTCTTCTCTTGGGTATGCAAGATGACGGTCTCGATAAGACTCTTTTTGTTGAAGGGCTTGAGCAGGTATTGATCCGCTCCGACCAGCTTGCCGCGGGCGCGATCAAACAGCGTATCCTTGCTGGTCAGCATCACTACTGGAGTATTTTTGAACTGCTGGTTCTTCTTGATCAGGGCGCAGGTCTGATAGCCATCCAGGCGCGGCATCATCACGTCCACGAATATGATGTCCGGCTGGTTATCCACCACCTTGGCCAGACCATCGAAACCATCTTCTGCCAAGATAACCTGGCATCCCGCCTGGGACAGGAATATCTCGCCGCTGCGCCTTATGGTGTTGCTGTCGTCGATCAGCAACACCTTCACCCCCGACAATGGCAGGTTCTCGCTCATCTGGCTCCCTTTTGAATTGGCACTGTCGTGCTCATCATACGCTCTGAACGATTACGATTAGGTAATGCTAACGTATCTCGCCAGCGCTGTCATGGCGATTTTAGCGCCGCCAGAAATGCGGGGTGAACAGGATCAGTACCGTGAAAATCTCCAGCCGCCCGATCAACATGGCGATTGCGCATACCCAAGTCTGAAAATCGGTCAACCCCATGTAATTGCCGGCTGGGCCCACCACACCCAAACCCGGACCCGCATTGTTGATACATGCGATCACAGCGGAAAATGCCGAAATGAAATCCAAACCGCTGATCAGTAGCATGAAAGTCAGAATCGCTACGCTCATGAAATACAAAAAAATGAAACCCAGCACCGCGAACACGATGTTGTTGGCGATCACTTGGCCGCCGATCTTCATCGGATTGATCGCCGCCGGATGCAGCAGTTTGACGAACTCGCGCCCGGCCTGTTTGACCAGCACCAGCGTGCGTATCATCTTGATACCGCCGCCTGTCGAGCCGGAACTGACCGCGATACAGCTCAGAAACAACATCCACATCGGCGCGAACATCGGCCACTGATTGAAATCCACGCTGGCAAAGCCGCAATCTGTCGCCATCGACACCAGGTTAAAACTGGCATGGCGCAGCGCCGTCCAGAACACCGGGTACACCCCCTGCCACCACAGGAACACCCCGATACCGATGCAACTCCCAAGGATCAGGATGAGCGTCGCGATCGCCTCTGCGTCATGCAGATAAACCCCCAGGCTTTTGCCGCGCCACGCCAGAAAGTGTGAGGAAAAATTAATTGCCGCAATCAACATGAACACGATCAGCACGAATTCGATCAATGGTGAGTTGAAATAGCCGACGCTGGCATCATGCGTGGAGAATCCGCCCAATCCCATAGCTGAAAAAGCATGGCAAATCGCATCCAGCCAATTCATGCCTGCCCACTTCAAGCACCCGATGCAGGTCAAGGTGATCGCCACATATACCACCCAAAGGTTACGAGCCGTCTCGGCGATGCGCGGTGTAAGCGCAGAGTCTTTCATCGGACCCGGCGTCTCGGCCTTGAACAATTGGCGTCCGCCAACGCCGAGCAGCGGCAGCACTGCCACCGCCAGCACGATGATGCCCAACCCACCCAGCCAGTTCAATTCATGCCGCCACAGGTTTATGGCGGGGGGAAGATAATCCAGTCCTGTGAGCACCGTCGCGCCGGTCGTCGTGATACCGGACATAGTCTCAAAATAGGCATCGGTGAACGACAACCCGTCAATCACCAGCAATAACGGGAGTGTCGCCACCGCAGGCATCGCTGTCCACATCGCCACCACCAGCAGGTAGCCGTGGCGAATCGACAATTCGCCCTTATAACGGCGCGTCAATAACCATAACAACAAGCCGGTTCCGGCAGTCCACACCATCGCCAGCAGAAAATCGATCAGCGTGCCATCGTCGTAAACCAGCGATGTAACAATAGGCAACAGATAAGTGATGCTGAACACCACCAGCATCAGCCCCAAAGCATGGATGACGGTCAATGCGCGTTGCATCAGAAGAAGCCGAGGTTAACCTGGAACAGTTTTTCGACCTTGCGCACGATGCGCTTATCGTTGACGAACACGATGATGTGATCCCCGGCTTCGATCACCGTGTCATGATGGGCGATGATGACCTTCTCGCCGCGCAAGATGGCACCTATGGTCGCGCCTTTCGGTGAGTCGATCTCTTCGATCCGGCGTCCAACCACTTTTGAGGATAGACGATCTCCGTGCGCCACCAGTTCCAATGCTTCCGCCGCACCACGCCGCAACGAATGCACTGCCGCCACATCCCCCTGGCGCACATATGCAAGCAGGGAACCAATCGTCACTTGCGCCGGTGACAACGCAATGTCGATCTTGCCGCCCTGTACCAGGCCGACATATGCACTGCGGTTGATCAGCGAGATCACTTTGCGCGCACCGCCCTGCTTGGCGAGCAGCGCGGACATGATGTTGTTCTCGTCGTCGTTGGTGACCGCGCAGAACACATCCACCTCGCTGACGTTCTCCTGCGACATCAGTTTTTCATCGGTGCCGTCACCGTTCAGCACCAGTGTATTGGCCAGGTCAGCGGAAAGGCTCGCACAGGCTTTTTTGTTGTGTTCAATCAATTTGACCTGATAATCACGCTCCAAGGCCTTTGCCAGACGTCGCCCGATGTTGCCGCCGCCCACTATCATCACCCGCTTGGCAGGCTTGTCCATGCGCCGCAACTCCAGCATAACGCTACGTATATGCTCGGTCGCGGCGAGGAAGAACACTTCATCGCCCGCCTCCACCACCGTGTCGCCATTCATGTTGATCGAACGATCCTGGCGGAAGATAGCCGCCACGCGCGTATCGATCTGCGGCATATCGGTGCGCAGAAAGCGCAATGGGCGTCCGACCAGCGGCCCGCCTTCAAATGCTCGCACCGCCACCAGCGACACTCTTCCATCGGCAAATTCCAGCACCTGCAAAGCCTCGGGAAATTCGATCAGCTTGACGATGTAGTCGGTGAGGATCTGCTCCGGGCAAATCGAAAAATCCACGCAGAAATTATCCGCGCTGAACACCTCACGGCGCTCCAGATAGTCCGTTGAGCGTATTCGTGCAATGCGTGTCGGAGTGTTATATAGGCTGGCGGCCAGCTTGCATGCCACCATATTGACCTCATCGCTTTGGGTGACCGCCAGCAGCATATCGGTGTCTGCGATACCTGCCTGCTCAAGTATCGAGGGATGTGCGGCATTCCCTGTCAAAGTGCGCAAATCCAGCCTGTCCTGTAACTGGCGCAGCTTCTCTCCATCAGTATCCACGATGGTGATGTCGTTGGCTTCGCCGACCAGGCTTTCCGCCACCGTCGAACCCACCTGTCCGGCTCCAAGTATCAATATTTTCACGCGGCCTCCCTGGCTGCTCTACCGGCAAATCACTGCTGTGCCCGTATCCAGCTTTTCCATTCTTCGAATAGTTGTTTATCGCGTGCCGCGATTACCGAACGCAGCCAGATGTCGCACTGAGCGAAATCATCATTCTCGATGCAGCAGGCATGGCCGCCTGATTCAGAAAGTATCAACGAGCCGGCGGCATAATCCCAGAGCTTCTGTCCACCATGCAGATACATGTCATAACGGCCTGCGGCGGTGTAGCACCAGTCCAGCGCGCTGGCACCAAAGTTGCGTTGCGAACTATACGGCGGTTCGGCCGCCAGTCGTGCAGCCAATTTCTTCTTGAGCCGCTTCATATCAACACATGCCATAGATTGCGCCAGGTCTGCAACTGCCTCGCGGCCAACCAGTTTCTCGCCGTTCAGGAATGCGCCTCGCTCATACTCAGCGGCAAACATCTCGTTCGCCACCGGGTCATATACCACGCCCATCGCTGTCTCTCCTGCGCGCACCAGCGCGACAGATACCGCGAAATACGGCAGGCCCCGCACAAAATTGGATGTCCCATCGATAGGATCGATGCACCACAGGCCATCATGGCCTGCCATCCATAGTTCCCGCTGCAGTGCCGACGGCATCTCTTCACCCAGCACCGGTACATTGAGGATAGCCTGAAGTTTTTTGGTCAGCGCACCCTGGGCGGCCAGGTCTGCCTCGGTACACAGGCTGCCATCGCTTTTGCGCTGATGCGCTACCTTGAGATATCGCGGCATGATCTCTTCAGCCGACACCAGCTTGACTGCGGCTATCACCGCCTTAAGCAGTGCTCCCATGCCGCCTGTTGTTGAGTTATTCACGCCTTTTCCCACTTGCCGTCTACGCTTCACTTCTCCATTTTATGGAACACCCCATGCTGGCAATCTGCTCGCGCGGCCCTTGTCCGGTCCGCGCCACCTGCACCATCGCGTTGAACAAATCTCGCGGCGCACCGGGAATCGCCTCCTTGCGCGACGCATCCAGGCGGCCACGGTACTGCAGCTCGAGATTGGCGTTGAATCCAAAGAAATCGGGTGTGCAGACTGCGCCGTAGTCCTTGGCGATTTGCTGGGATTCATCCCATACATAAGGGAAGGGATAGTTGTACTGTTGCGAGATCGTTCTCATGTTGTCAAAGGAATCTTCGGCATATTCGGCCGGGTCATTGGACATGATGGCGATGCTGTTGATACCGTGCTGTTGCAACTCGCGCGTGTCGCGCACGATGCGCTCACGGATGGATTTCACGTAAGGGCAATGATTGCAGATGAACATCATCAGCAAGCCGTTCTTGCCGCGCGCATTGGCCAGGTTGTAGCGCTTGCCGTCCACACCTGGCAGATCGAAATCACGGGCTTCCCGGCCGAAATCACAGATGGGGGGTTGCAGACTGACCATTTCATAACCCTGACAATATCTCTGAAGCCGATATATTATCACGGCGACAATCTTATTCATTTGCGCCCGGAACCATTCTCATCCAGAACCATGCCGCGCTTTTATTGCATTCCGCCATTACCACTGACCGGCCCGTTCGAACTGCCGCCGGAAGCGGCACACCATGCCGCGCGCGTGCTGCGTTTGCGCGAGGGCGATGCGGTGGAGATCTTCGACGGCAATGGCAACGAGTGCCGGGGGCAGATCGCCGAGATCAACGGCAAGCGCGTGGTCATCGGCAATTTGGCCGCGACCATCACCGACCGCGAATCGAAGCTGCGGGTGTTGCTTGCCCAAGCTTTGTCGAGCAGCGAAAAGATGGACTGGGTGATACAGAAGGCCACCGAGCTGGGGGTAACGGAAATCCAGCCGCTCGATACCGAACGCAGCGTCGCCAGGCTGTCCGCCGACCGCATCACAAAGAGGCTGGAACATTGGCAGCAGGTCGCCATCTCCGCCTGCGAGCAATGCGGGCGCAATGTGCTGCCGCAAATACACGCGCCGCTGGACATCATGGTGTGGCTGCAACAGATGCGAAACACGGCGGATACGAAGTTGATCCTGTTACCGGAAGGCGCAGCCTCGCTAAATACCCAGGCCAGACCGCCGGGCAAAGTCGCGTTGCTGATCGGCGCGGAAGGCGGGTTCACCCGGGCGGAAAGCGATACCGCGCTACGCTGTGGATTCACCCCGATAAGAATGGGTACACACGTGCTGCGCACCGAGACTGCGGCAATTGCGGGACTGGCGGCATTGCAGACGCTATGGGGAGATTTTTCATAGCCGCATGTGTTGTAGGAAGACGATTGTCATTTTAATGATATGCAGCATCTCTTTATCAGGAGTAAACCATGCCTTACGTCAACATCCGCATCGCCGGCACCTTGAGCCGCGAACAGAAAGCCAAGATTGCTGCCGAGATCACCGACACGCTGGAACGCATCGCGCTGAAACCGAAAAGCTACACATATATAGCATTTGATGAGTTACCCGACGAGAATTGGGCAATTGCGGGCAAGCTGCTGGATGAAGAATAATTGTAGCTGCGGCTGCTCCCGCACCGGAGGGCTGCGCCCCACCGTGTCACAGCCGCTACACGTATATTGCCTTCGACGAGCTGCCTGATGAAAACTGGGCGATAGCCGGACAGTTGCTAGATGAATCGTAGCACGGCATGATGCACACAAATCAATAGGGATATTCATATGCCAATTACCACCCCCGCCGATTTCGTCGCCTGGTTCCGTTCCGTCGCGCCATACATCAATGCGTTCCGCGGACGCACCTTCGTGATCGCCTTCGGCGGTGAAGTGGTCGCGGACGGCAAGTTCGTCGAACTGACGCACGACTTCAATCTGCTCGCCAGCTTCGGCATCCGGCTGGTGCTGGTGCATGGCGCGCGCCCGCAGATCGAGCAGCATCTGGCAAAAAACAACCTCGAAGGCGCCTATCATCACGGCATCCGCTTGACCGATGCGGAGACCATGCAATGTGTGAAAGAGGCGGTCGGGCGGGTACGAGTGGAGATCGAGGCGCTGCTGTCGATGGGTCTGGCGAATTCGCCGATGGCGAACGCTGACATCCGCGTCGCGGGCGGCAATTTCATCACCGCGCAACCGATAGGCGTGATCAACGGCGTGGACATGCAGCACACCGGCAGCGTGCGCAAGGTGGATGTAGCAGCGTTAAAGGACCGCATGGAATTCGGCGAGGTAGTACTGCTCTCCCCGCTCGGCTATTCTCCCACCGGCGAAGTGTTCAATGTCACGCTGGAAGATGTCGCCACCGCCACCGCGATCGCACTGGATGCCGACAAGCTGGTGTTCCTGATGGAAACCGACGGAGTGCAAGACAAGAAAGGCGCACTGCTCAAGGAGCTCACCATCGCCCAGGCCAACGATGTGCTATCTGCCAAACGCAAATTGCCGGACGATGTGACGCTGTTTCTGCCCTGCGCGATACGCGCCTGCGAAGCCGGCGTGGCGCGCACCCACTTGATCAGCCGCCACACCGATGGCGCGGTATTGCAGGAACTGTTCAGCGACGAAGGCATAGGCACGATGGTGGTGGAAAGCACGCTCAACACACTGCGCGATGCTACGATCAAAGAAGTCGGCGGCATTCTTAAACTGCTGCGTCCGCTGGAAGAAGAAGGCATTCTGGTAAGGCGCAACCGCGAATTGCTCGAGCAGGAGATCGACCGTTTCGTGGTTCTGGAACACGACCACCGTATCGTCGGTTGCGCCGCGCTGTACCCGTTCCCGGACGAAGCCGCCGCCGAACTGGCCGCCCTCGCGGTGGAAGTGCAGAGCCGCGACCGCGGTTACGGCGAAGCCATCCTCAATCACATGATCTCTGTCGCCAAGTCGCAAGGCACGAAAAAACTGTTCGTGCTCACCACACGCACCGCGCACTGGTTCATCGAACGCGGCTTTGTCGAAAGCGATGTCTCCGCTCTACCCGCGCAGAAGAAGTCGCTATATAACTATCAGCGGAAGTCCAAGGTGTTCGTGAGAAAACTGTAATGGTGCAGATTTGCGGGCATTCACTGCGCGGCTTGCAAGTTCAAAATAATTCATTTCGTATATGGACAAGGCACGCAACAGAAAGTGGTTAACGTAGACAGCCTGGCTGATTTTCTTTCACCAGATTACCGACGGCCGATTTCATATCAGGAATGCTTGATAACGACCCCTTGGCCGGTTGGAAGCTCCATTACATGTTGGCCGCGCTCATTCATAAACTTCAATTCTGCTGACATTTGATTTATATTGCACTGCCAGCCGAAATCATCAAGCACGATGAACCCGCCGGGCGTTACTTTATTGAACAGATGATCCAGCGCTAATATTTCGGCTTTTTCAGAATTCATATCAATATGCAAGAAAGCAATTTTTTCGGGGACAGCATCTTCGAAAGAGTCTGGCACTATTCCACGGACGATATTTACATTCTTATATTTTGAGAATTTTTTTTGGACTCCATTGTAAATAGACTCTGAGTCGTATTTCGTATAATCCCAATTACGCCTTTCTTCTGCCGTTGATGTTTTCTCTGGAAGCCCCTCGAATGTGTCATATAGGTAGGCTTGCCGAGGAAGATCATGGAAGTCGAGATAATTTAATATTACCCCTGAGCAGAATCCTTTGAACACCCCACATTCGACAAAGTCTCCATCAATGTACAAAGCATTTTTTGCTGCCCATGCAAGAGTATGCAGGCGCCAGAGAAGGCTCAACTCCTTGTCATTTGTGACAGCCTCATAGAAGCATGACATGAATTTCTGGTCATTCCGAAATGATAAGTTTCGCCCCACGGTTATCAACATGTCGTTGCAGTAGAATTGGCCTTTATAGATATCAGCAATTGTGGCCAGCGCCTGATGCATATCTTTCTGCCTGTTTGGGGGGATTCCGTAAAACATTTTTTGCATACCTCCTGAAATAAGGTTTTATTGAAGACAAGCCTTGTTGTTTTATGGCTTTGGCACTGCCAAGTAAATTATGTTACAGACACATAGCTTAAGTTGATATAAAACCGGTCTGAACGCGGTACCCGCTTAGTTGCATGCCTCAAAATTTTTATTGCTACAAAACTGGATCCTTTTCATTCCACGGCGCGACCTTCAGCAGCAACAGCATCCCCGGTATCGCCAACAGTACGCACAGCAGGAAGAATCCCGTCCATCCCATCATCTCCACCAGCCAACCCGTCGCGGCACTGGCAAAGGTACGCGGCACTGCCATCAGGCTGGTGAACAGCGCGAACTGGGTGGCGGTGTAGGCGGGGTGGGTAGAGCGGGCGATGAAGGCGACGAAAGCGACTGTGCCCAGCCCCACGCCGAGCGCTTCAAGGCCGATCACGATGGCTAGCTGGGCGAGTTCCACGCTGGTGATCTCGGCGTGATGCCCAACCGATGCCAGCCAGGCAAAGCCGAAAATGGACACCACCTGCACCACGCCGAATAGCCACAGCGCGCGGTTGATGCCTATCTTCACCATCCACAATCCGCCGAGCAGGCCGCCGATCACGGCAGGCCACAGCCCTGCATTCTTGGCGACCAGCCCGATCTGGGTCTTGGAGAAACCCATGTCCAGATAGAACGGGGTGGCCAATGCGGTGCACATGCTGTCACCGAGTTTGTAGAAGAACAGGAACGCCAGGATCAGCAGCGCGCTGTTCCAGCCTTTGCGCGTGATAAATTCGTGGAACGGTTCGACCACCGCTTCGCGCAACGTCTTGGGCGGAGAGGCGCGATGCGGTTCCTGCACCAGCAGCGTCATCGCGATGCCGGGCAGCATGAAAAGCGCGGTGATGAGGAACACCATGTTCCAGGGTAAAAAATCTGCGAGCACCAGCGACAGGGAGCCCGGCACCAGACCGGCGATGCGATAAGCATTCACGTGCACCGCATTGCCGAGCCCCAGTTCGTTATCAGCCAGCAATTCACGGCGATAAGCATCCAGCACAATGTCCTGCGTGGCGCTGAGGAAGGCGAGCAGCGTGGCGATCCAGGCGATGATGTGCAGGTCGTTTTGCGGCGAGAACGCGCCCATAGCGGCGATCACTCCCAGCAGGCCGATTTGCGTCAGCAGCATCCAACCGCGCCGCCTGCCGAATGCGGGCACGACATAGCGGTCGAGCAGCGGCGACCACAGGAATTTCCAGGTGTAAGGAAACTGGATCAGCGCGAACAGGCCAATGGTCTTGAGATCGACCTGTTCGCTGCGCAGCCATGCGGGTACGAGATTGAACAGCAGGTACAGCGGCAAGCCCGAGGCGAAACCGGTGAACACGCAGATCAGCATGCGCCGGGTAAAGAGCTGCTGCCAGACGCTCACAAAGCCCTCCTCACAACTACTGCGCTTGGTGATACTGCGTCGAAATGCAGCTCAAAATCCTCGTGTATATCAGTATACATTCCGGTTTTTCGCCGCATTTCTCCTTGTCTGACCTGCGCTCGTAACGTTGTGCGGAGTGCTTTGACGTTCATCAAATCATATCCCACGTTGAAAGCGGTACACCGCGGTGCTGCCCAGCAGATTCGGCAGCACCTGCACTTCGCCCTCCCCGGTCATCACGCGGCGATTCAGGATCTGCACTTTCTGTTTGGCGCAGAAATCCTCGAAGTCGTGCAGGGTGCACAAATGCACGTTCGGAGTGTCATACCACTGGTAAGGAAGATCGCGGGAAACCGGCATGCTGCCGCGCAGTATTTTTAAACGGTTGCGCCAGTAGCCGAAGTTGGGGAAACTGACGATTCCCGCCCTTCCCACGCGCAGAATCTCCTGAACCAGCGCTTCAGTGTGTCGTATGGCTTGCAGTGTCTGCGACAGGATTACGTAATCGAACGACAAGGTCTCAAAGCCGGAGAGACCGGTATCGAGGTCGTCCTGGATCACGTTCACGCCGTTCCTGATGCACGCGACGATGTTGGCGTCGCTGATCTCTACACCGTAGCCGCGCACCTCGCGCATGTCTCGCAGGAAGCGCAGCAAACTGCCGTCACCGCAGCCGAGATCGAGCACCGATGCGCCTTTAGGTATCCACGCCGCGATGGCCGCAAAGTCCGGCCGGGCGGCGGCAAGCTCTGCGGAATCGTGTGCGCTCATGTCTCCGCCTCCTTCACTGTTCGGTGGTGGTTTAAAGATTTACTGTGTCGGCGTCCGTCGGCACTCGCGGACGGTCGCATCCCCGTTACACGGGGCCCCTGCTTCCTGCTCATACCTCCACTTCCCCCGCAATACGGTCGAGGTAAACGCGCATCACATCGTGGTAATGTTGATCCTGCATCAGGAACGAATCATGGCCGTGCGTCGATGAAATCTCGGCATAACTCACGTTCAGGCGATTGTGCAACAGTGCCTGGACTATGGCGCGCGAACGCTCGGGAGCGAAGCGCCAGTCTGTAGTGAAGGACAACACTAGAAAACTCGCCCGCGCAGCAGCGAATGCCTTGTCCAGGTTGCCATCATATTCGCGTGCAGGATCGAAATAATCCAGCGCCTTGGTCATCAACAGATAGGTGTTTGCGTCAAAATACGCGGCAAATTTGTCGCCCTGGTAGCGCAGATAGGATTCGATCTCGAACTCGATGTCATAGGTAAAGCGGAGTTTGCCCGCGCGCAAACTCCGCCCGAACTTGTCCGCCATCGCATCGTCGGACAAATAGGTGATATGTCCCAGCATGCGCGCCAATCTGAGTCCGCGTGTCGGCACGACGTTGTGCTGATAGAAATCGCCGCCGTGAAAATCCGGGTCTGTAAGTATCGCATTGCGCGCAACATCATTGAACGCGATATTCTCTGCTGACAGATGAGGAGCGGCGGCGATCACCAGCACATGCCGTACCCGCTCCGGGTAAGACAGCGACCATTGCATCGCCTGCATGCCCCCCAGGCTGCCGCCAAGCACGGCGGCAAACTGTTTCACGCCCAGCAGGTCGGCAAGTCGCGCCTGGGATTCAACCCAGTCTTCCACCGTTACCACCGGAAAGCTTGAGCCGTACGGCTTGCCGGTTTCCGGATTGATACTGGATGGCCCGGTAGAGCCGTGACAGCCACCGAGGTTGTTCATGCCGATAACAAAGAATTTGTCGGTATCGACTGGCTTGCCGGGGCCTATCATGTTGTCCCACCAGCCCAAGTTCTTTGGAGCATCGGCATAATAGCCCGCGACATGATGATTGCCCGATAGCGCATGGCAGACCAAGATCGCATTGGATCTGTCGGCATTCAGCGTTCCATAGGTTTCATACACCAATTCATAGCGCGGCAGCACAGTGCCGCTGCGGAACTTCAGCGGGGTTTCAAACGCTGCGCGCTGCGCGCTGACGATGCCTACGCTCTTAATTGCATTCAAAATATTTGCCCAAAAAAAACCCGTTCAGCTTGCGCGGATCGGGTTGATTCGCTTTAGCTGGAATTATTTAAGTGCCCCGCAAGCTGATGTCAAATCGGCACTGAATCGGAGTTTCCGCGTTTTGTGAAATCCTGTCAATGAATTCCGGATGGCATTTTGTCCAGCCCGAATGTCATCCTTATACTGCTTTCAAACAACAAGGCACTAAATATTTATCAAGTTATATCAATAGCATACGTTTTTCAATTGCTCAAATTGCCGAATTTCATTTCGACCTGCTTATTTGAAGCAATAAAAAACTGTTGCAATTGCAAATAAGAACGATTATCATTCGTATAAATCACCAAGGAGAGTATCTTGAAACGCTTGTTACTTATTGCACTACTGCTTCCGCTTGCCGCCCATGCGGCCGACTATATTCTGATAATCAAAGACCATCAGTTCCAGCCGGCCGAGTTCACGGTTCCAGCCGGCAAGAAGATCAAGCTCACCGTCGAGAATCAGGACTCTACGCCGGAGGAATTCGAGAGCCATGCGCTGAACCGGGAAAAGGTAATTGCCGGCCATAGCTCTGCCACGATCTACATCGGTCCGCTCGCTCCTGGACGTTACCCGTTCGTGGGCGAATTTCACGAAGCCACAGCCCAAGGCGTGATTATTGCCCAATAGGAGAAGAATGCCATGTTAGCAACTGCCATTATCGTTTTTCGGGAAGTGCTGGAAGCCGCCCTCATCATCGGGATCCTCGCTGCTGCAACGCGTACCGTCCCAAACAGCAAACTCTGGCTGGCAGGGGGAGTGCTGGCAGGCCTGGTCGGTTCCGGCGTGGTCGCCGCCTTCACCGACGTGATCGGGTCGCTGGCCAGTGGCATCGGCCAGGAAATCTTCAACGCCACCGTGCTCGGCATCGCAGTGTTGATGCTGGCATGGCACAACATCTGGATGTCATCGCACGGCGCAGCACTCGCCGCCAGCGCGAAATCAGCGGGGAAAGCCATCAGTGATGGCAAACGCGAATGTTCGATACTGCTGGTAATCGTCGGGCTTGCCGTGCTCAGGGAGGGCTCAGAAACTGTCCTGTTCCTGTACGGTATCGCCGCCTCGGGTGATAACAGTCAATCTTCGATGATGCTCGGCGGCGTGATCGGCATGCTGGCCGGGATCGCGCTGGGCTACACGATTTACGCCGGGCTGCTGCGCGTGCCGATGCGCTGGTTCTTTACTGCAACCGGGGTATTGGTGCTGCTGCTGGCTGCCGGCATGGCATCGCAAACCGCGCATTACCTGATACAGGCTGACCTGTTGCCAAGTCTGGCCGCTCCGTTGTGGGATACGTCTACCCTGCTCCCGGAAAACGGGCTGCCAGGCATGTTGCTGCACAGCCTGATCGGATATGACTCGCGCCCGGCAGGCATGCAACTGGTCTTTTATCTCACTGTGTTGATAGCTATCTTCACCGGCATGAGGTGGGCGGGCAGCCAGCGTCAATCTGCCAAGACACCCAGATAACCAAGGGAGCATGGTGAAAAACTTCCTGCCGGGTGTCCTCTTCCTTGGAAGCATCTTTTCCCTGTCCGCAAGCGCCGGGCCTGCAGATTATGTCTATACTCCCACTATGGAATTCGGTGAGCGAGAGATTGATTTTAAGCATGGCTCCGCCAGGCAACAGGACGGCACGCTCAAACAGGTAACCAGCATGGGTTTCGGATACGGCGCCAAGGAATACTGGTTCACCGAGGTCTATATAAAGCAGGAGCGCAGCGGAAGCGGGGTTGCCAATCTGGCCGAATGGGAAAACAAATTCCAGCTAACCGACACTGGCGAATACCAGGTCGATGTCGGGCTCATCACTGAACTGGAAGCACCGTTAAGCAGCAATGCACCTTGGGAATTCAAATTCGGCCCGTTGTTCCAGAGCGACTTCGGCAAGTTTCAATTGAACGGCAACCTGCTTTTTGAGCGCGCATTTGGAAAAGCAGATGAAAGCGGCGTGCCATACACCACCAATATCGGCTATCAGTTGCAAGTAAAATACCGCTGGCAACCGCGCCTGGAGTTCGGCTTGCAGAGCTTCGGTGAAATGGGAAAATGGAACGACTGGGACAAACAGACCGACCAGAATCACCGTATCGGGCCTGCGATCTTCGGCAAGTTCCCGCTCGGCAACCGGCAAGCTGTCAAGTACAACGCCGCATGGCTGTTCGGTTCAAGCAACGCAGCGCCTGACCACACTTTCAGGATGCAGGTCGAGTATGAATTCTAGGTGTTCAGCTTGTCGAGCAACTCGCGGATTTTCATCGGCTCATCGGCGCGCAGAATCTTTTGCGTCAGCGCGGCGACTTCAGGCAGACTGGTGGTAAGCACGCGCTGTTTGACGCTCGGCACCTGTGCCGAGATCATCGAGAACTGGCGCAGCCCGAAACCCAGCAACAATCGCGTGTAAGCCAGTTCACCAGCCATTTCTCCGCATACCGAGATCGGCACGCCGAGTTTGTTGGATGTTCCAATGACATGCGACAACAAATTCAGCACGGCCGGATGGAGCGGGTCGTACAGATGCGCCACCTCTTCATCGGTCCGGTCTATCGCCAGTGTGTATTGGATCAGGTCGTTGGTGCCAATGGACAGGAAATCGAGTTTCCTGGCAAAAACATTGAGTGCCAGCGCGGCAGCGGGTATCTCGATCATGCCGCCGATCTTCACATCACCATTATAAGGCAAACCTTCTTCATCGAGGCCCAGCTTGGTCGCCTCGACAAAGTGCAAAGTCTGGTTGAGTTCCGACACGCCGGACAACATCGGGATCAGTATCTTGATGTTGCCGTAATGCGAGGCGCGCAGCAACGCGCGCAACTGGGTGCGGAACAGATGCGGTTCGGCCAGACACAGGCGTATCGCGCGCAGCCCCAGCGCCGGATTATTTGCAACACGCTCCGCCCCCTTGATTTGCTTGTCCGCTCCCAGATCGAAAGTGCGTATCACGACAGGCTGCCCTTCCATGCCCGCGGCCACGGAGCGATATGCCTCGAACTGTTCTTCTTCGTCCGGCAGGTCGTCCCGGTTGAGAAACAGAAATTCGCTGCGAAACAAACCCACTCCGGTCGCCCCGTTCTCCTTGACTTCGGAGATATCCTCAGGCTTTTCGATGTTGGCGTACAACTCGATGAGATTGCCGTCCAATGTGCTCGCGCGCGCGGTACGCAGCCGCTTGAGCTTCTTGCGTTCCAGTTCCCATTCGCTTTGACGCAGCCTGTATTCCGCGAGTATCGGTTTGTCCGGATTGACGATCAACACACCCTGCTCGCCGTCCAGTATCAACATATCATCTTCACGGACCAGCTCACGCGCATTACGCAGGCCAACCACGCAGGGCGTATTGAGACTGCGCGCGACAATCGAAGTATGGGACGTGGCGCCACCCAGATCGGTGATGAATGCGGCATACTGATGGGGCTTGAACTGGATCAGATCGGCAGGGCTCAAATCGTGAGCCACCAGGATCAAATCGACATCATGCCGGGCCGCTGGCAGCACGTGGCCGGGATGCCCGAGCAGCTGTTTGAGCAAACGCTCGGCGACCTGCTTGACATCGGTCTGACGTTCGCGCAGATACGCATCCTCAAACTCGTCGAACTGCGCCTGCAAGGTTTCCGCATGCACCTTGAGCGCCCACTCGGCGTTGCACTGTTCTCTGGCAATCATGTCACGCGGCGCAACGCTCAACAGCGGATCATCCAGGATCATCTGGTGCAGCTCCAGGAAGGCGTCGAACTCGGCTGCGGCATAGGTAGGACGATTGCTGCGCAGGCTGGCAAACTCGTTGCGCGTTGCCAGCAAGGCGGCATCAAAACGCGCGATCTCTTCATCAAGGAACTGCCTGGGCAGCACGTAATGCGCGACTTCCATTGAAGTATGCGAAATCAGATGCGCATGGCCTATGGCAATGCCGCTGGTAACCGCTATGCCGTGCAGAGTAAAGCTCATTCGCCTTCACCGAAGTAATCGTTTATCAAATTCACTAACGCGTGCATCGCCTCGTCCTCATCTGCTCCATTGGTCTCTATAACTATCGTCGCGCCCTTGGAAGCGGCCAGCATCATCACGCCCATGATGCTTTTGGCATTCACGCGGCGGTTGTTGCGTGACAGCATCACCTCGCATTTGAAACTCGATGCAAGTTGCGTGAGCTTGGCGGAAGCGCGCGCATGCAGGCCAAGTTTGTTGATGATCACCACTTCCTGTTGCTGCATTCTAGTTTTCAGGGTTGATGTAAGTAATGCATCCCCGGCCGCCCTCTACAGCGGCCTTCGCCAGATCAGGCAGCGTTGTGGCCGGATAACGGACGACACGCAGCAGCATCGGCAGATTCACCCCGGCGACCCCCATCACGCGCTCGGCATGACACAATTGCCGTGCGATATTGCTTGGCGTTGCGCCATATACATCCGACAGGATCAGCACGCCGCTGCCCGTGTCCAGCTCTTTGACGATCGCCTGTCCTTCAACCGATTTTTGTTGCGGATCGTCACCCGCCGATACCGACAGCGACTTAAGATTATGCGGCAATTCGCCCAGCACATGTTTGACACAATCCAGGAAGCTGTCACCCAGGCCGTTATGTGTTACTAACAGTATCCCAACCACATATCTTCCCTTTATATTATGCCGATGCCATAGGCCAGCAGCAGTGCCCCGCCAAGCAATATCATCCAACCATAACGAACAAACCAGCGCAGCACTTTAACCCTGTCCATATCGGCCTGATTTTCCCTGGCGACGATCCTGCCGATTTTGCGCAATGCATTGATAGCCGCAGCACGGCGCACTTTCTGCTCGACAATTTCCTGTTCGGGCTGATTCACGGTTCGACCTGCGGGCGTAAGTTCTTGTCGGTGAATTCTAGCCGTTTCTGCAGCGCTGATGTGATATGCACCTTGCCCTGCCCATCCACCAGCATGGCTTCCGGCACATTCATCCGGGCGGCGGCATCTCTCCAGCCGTACTCACCGGCAATGAACAACGGCTTGGAAGCCGCGTCGGACAGCACGCCGGCACGCTCGCCGCGTGTCAGCACCGTGACCGACTGAACCCCCTGCATCGGATAACCAGTGTTCGGATCGATCAGGTGGCAAAAGCGCATAGTGCCCAGCATGAAATAGCGCTGGTAATCTCCCGAGGTACCGATCGCCTCTCCGTCGTGCAGCTCCAGGGTCGCCAAAGCACCGGGCTTGCGCGGATGCTGTATGCCTACCCGCCATGGACGTTTGCCATGCTGGCCAAGGGCCAGGACATTGCCCCCTATATTGATCAGCGCGTTGTGTATGCCGCGCTTGCGCATCAGTTCGGTGGCACGATCCAGCGCGTAGCCTTTCGCGTATCCGCCCAGATCCACTTGCACGAATTTATTTTTGCTCCACGCCCTGTCATGCACGATCGTAATGTCGCTCATCCGGGGCTTTGCCGCCACCCATTGCGCGATCTGCTTTTCATCCGGTTGCACCGGCTTGAATTCATCCGAGTGGAATCCCCACAACCGCACCAGCCCGCCGATGGCCGGATTGAACAAACCTTGCGACTGTTGCGAAAGCATAGTCGCATCCTGCAAGATTGCGGCGAGTTCCGCCGAAATTGCAGCGCTGCCGTTCCTGGCAAACGCCGCATTCAAGTCACTGAGCTCGCTCGGCTGCCAGGCATGCAGCATGTTGTGCAGACGTTGAAACTCCTGCATTACCTCGCTCACTGCCTGCCTGGAATTTTGCTCGGGCTCGCCGTACACACTGACTTCAACCAGAGTGCCAAACACATAGCCCTGCTCCTGATAGAGCGGTTCTTTGCCCTCGCACGCAACCAGCGGCAGCATGGCGACGGCAAACAAAATACCAAAAAGTCTGCTCATCTACGCATTCCCGGCTGCCTCGATTTCCAGCGCCGCGGCCAGCAAGGCCAATCGCGCCACCACGCCGTATGCATAAAAACGGTTGGCAGTTTCATCGGGTTTGCCTTCAGGGTTGGGCAAGCTGCAATGTGTTTCGAACGCCAGCGGCACGAAATGCATTCCCGGTGCGTTAAGGTTTTCGTCCACGCCGCGGGTAGTATGCACACGATAAAAGCCGCCGACCACGTAATGATCGATCATATAAATCACCGGCTCAGCCACCGCATCGTTGATATTTTCGAAACTGTAAACACCTTCCTGCACCAGCACATCAGAGACTTCCAGGCCTTCTTTGACCACCGCCATCTTGTTGCGCTGCTTGCGATTCAGCCCGGTGATCTCGCCGGCGTCCTTCACCGTCATGATGCCCATGCCATAAGTGCCCGCATCAGCTTTGACGATGACGAAAGGATCGTTCTTCACACCATACTCGGCATATTTCACCCGCATCTTTTGCAGGATGGCATCCACCTGGGCGGCCAGACATTCCTCGCCGACACGCGTATGGAAATTGATCTGATTGCAGGTGGCAAAATACGGATTGATCAGCCAGGGATCGATATCCAGCAACCGGGCAAACTCGCCTGCCACCCGGTCGTATGCGGAAAAATGCTGCGACTTGCGCCGCGTATACCAACCCGCCGAGAGCGGCGGGTAAACTTCCTGCTCGAGATTCTTCAGAATTTCCGGCGCGCCGGAGGACAAATCATTGTTCAGCAATACCACGCAAGGATCGAAGTCCTCCAGCCCAAGGCGGTTACCGCGCCGCACCAGCGGTTCCAGAACCAGCATGCCGCCATCAGGCAATTCGATTGTCGTGGCCTGCTTGATCTCCGGCAACAGGCTGCCGATGCGCACGCGCATTCCCGCTTGTCTGAGTATCGTCACAATCTGCGCGACGTTCTGCAGGTAAAACATGTTGCGCGTGTGGCTCTCGGGGATCAGCAGCACCCCGCGCGCTTCGGGGCAGATCTTTTCCACCGCACTCTGCATGGCCTGCACGCACAGCGGCAGGAAATCCGGATTGAGATTATTGAAGCCGCCGGGAAACAGATTGGTGTCAACGGGCGCAAGCTTGAAGCCGCTGTTGCGCAAATCCACCGAGGCATAAAACGGTGCTGCATGCTCCAGCCATTGCGTGCGGAACCAGTGCTCGATGTTCGGCATGGCGTCCAGAAAACGCCGCTCGAGATCAAGCAACGGGCCGGTCAGTGCAGTGGTGAGATGGGGAACCATAATGTCCTGCGAATTTGTTTACCGGACACATTCTAGCCGATAGCCCGGTTTTCTGGAGTAACACTCCGGGACTTCCGGATAAATCAGCAGCCATTTTAAGCTCGGAAGATATCTCTCACGGTGTTAAAATCGCGCTCCAAAATTTCCCAGTATCGATTCTTTGACATGCTTTCCACCGCAAACATCACCATGCAGTTTGGCGCCAAGCCGCTGTTCGAAAACGTCTCCGTCAAGTTCGGCGATGGCAACCGCTACGGCCTGATCGGCGCGAACGGTTGCGGCAAGTCCACTTTCATGAAGATTCTCGGTGGCGATCTGGAACCGTCTTCCGGCAATGTGATGCTTGACAAGGGCGAGCGCCTCGGCAAGTTGCGCCAGGACCAGTTCGCTTACGAGGATATGCGTGTGCTGGACGTGGTGATGATGGGTCATGCCGAAATGTGGCAGGCGATGTCGGAACGCGATGCGATCTACGCCAATCCCGATGCAACCGAAGAAGAATACATGCGCGCCGCCGACCTGGAGGCGCAATTCGCCGAATACGACGGCTACACCGCCGAACCGCGTGCCGGCGAATTGCTGCTCGGCGTGGGTATCGCGATCGAGTTGCACCAGGGGACTATGAGTGCGGTTGCACCCGGCTTCAAGCTGCGCGTACTGCTGGCGCAGGCATTGTTCTCCAACCCGGACATCCTGCTGCTTGACGAACCCACCAACAACCTGGATATCAATACCATCCGCTGGCTGGAGGACATACTCAATGCGCGCAATTCGACCATGGTCATCATCTCCCATGATCGCCACTTTTTGAACAGCGTGTGTACCCACATGGCCGATCTGGACTACGGCAGGATCACTGTTTACCCCGGCAACTACGACGACTACATGCTCGCTTCGACGCAGGCGCGCGAGCAGCAAGCTGCGGACAACGCAAAGGCAAAGGAAAAGGTCGCCGAGTTGAAGGCCTTCGTGGCGCGCTTTTCGGCGAATGCTTCCAAGGCCAGGCAGGCCACCTCGCGCGCGCGCCAGATCGACAAGATCAAGATCGAGGACATCAAACCCTCCAGCCGGCAGTATCCGTTCATCCGTTTCGAATACGACGAGCGCGACAAACTGCACCGCGTCGCCGTCGAAGTGCAAAAGATGGCCAAGGGTTTCGACAAGGTGCTTTTTTCCAATGTTAACTTCCGCCTCGATGCCGGCGAAAAGGTCGCGATCATCGGCCCCAACGGCATCGGCAAGACCACGCTGCTGCGCTGCCTGGCGGGCGACCTTGCTCCCGACACGGGCACGATCAAATGGACAGAGAAAGCCAAGCTGGGTTATTACGCGCAGGACCACGCCGCCGATTTTGCCGAGGATATATCGATGATGGACTGGATGACCGGGTGGCGCGGCCCGAGCGATGATGACCAGGTGGTACGTGGCACGCTGGGCCGTTTGCTGTTCTCCGGCGACGACGTGAAGAAAAAAGTGAAGGTATTGTCCGGCGGCGAACAGGGGCGCATGCTGTTTGGCAAACTGATGCTGCAAAAACCCAACGTGCTGCTGATGGACGAGCCAACCAACCACATGGACATGGAATCCATCGAGTCGCTCAATACCGCGCTCGACCTGTACAAGGGCACGCTGGTGTTCGTCAGCCACGACCGCGAGTTCGTTTCATCATTGGCGACGCGCATCATCGAGATCTCCGCCAAAGGGGTGACCGACTACCACGGCAATTATGAGGAATATCTGCGCGACCAGGGGATGGCGCTGTAACTATAAACAGCAAACTAGTCACGGATTAACGCGGATGCACACGGATAATCAGCAAGGCATAAGATTTATCCTGGAAAATCTATTCTGACGATATATGGCGCTCAATCTCAACCATTTCAAATGATGCCGCAACTCAGTTCTCCCCCTGATAAGGGGGAGCTATAACCAGCCACTCGGTTGTTGTCTTTTGACAACCTAGTGGAATGGCTAGTTGTCTCATCAGAGGGGGTTTGTGGTTTGGCTGAAACCCTAACCCCTCCCAGCCTCCCCAACCCACCCCAGCCCGAATCTTCCCCCAATAAAATTGACACCTGATTAAGCCAACTGATTTTCATACGTTGCTGGCGATACGTAGTTTAAGGATGAGTGCATTCTACTGTGGTTATAGAAAGGAAAATAGCTGCGTAGCAC
>JBMOQB010000011.1:0-142824 GCA_049320585.1 Pseudomonadota bacterium
ATCCCAACCTTCCCCCTGATATGGGGAAGGAGTGCAATCCAGCCGCCTTGAGGCGGCTCATGGTTTTATTGGCGCCTTTGAGGCGCTCACCCAATAAGCCTCCGGCTTTGCCGGAGGTCATTTAACTGGGTTTAAGTCATGGCAAAACTGTTGCTGTTCGGATACGGCAATCCCGGGCGCGGAGACGATGCGCTCGGCCCCGAGTTGATCGAGCGTATCGCTCGATTGAATCTCGCCGGTATCGAGTGCCAGAACGACATGCAGCTGCAAGTGGAGCATGTCACCGATCTGGCCGGTTGCGACCGGGTGTTGTTCGTCGATGCCGATATGTGCTGTGCCGAGCCGTTCGAATTTTCCGAAATCAGCGCGGAAAAAGACGGCAGCTACACCAGTCACGCGATGAATCCGACCGCGCTGCTGCACGCCTATAGCCATGTGTATGGAAAAGATGCGCCGCCCGCATTTCTGCTGCGCATACGCGGCTATGATTTTGAGTTGGGCGACCCATTGACTGATAAAGCCTCTGCCAATCTGGAAGCGGCTACCAAGCTGGTTATTGAATTGTCTGCGGCAGTGAGTCCATCTATCTGGCGAACGAGATTAGGTACTCAATTGAATACTATGTAGTGGTTGACGGAACCTGCATTCCGCTTGCCCGCCATATCCGGCACGCACCTTCATCCGACACCATGCATGGCCCTACGGGCATGCGCGGCGTGCAGGCGGTGCCGAACAGTTTGCATTCGTTCGGGTAGATCCTTCCCAGCACCACACGCGCGCAATCGCAACCGGCCGGCATTTCGCCGACGCGCTTGCGCCCTGCGACTTCAAATGCCCCGAAATGCTTGCGCGCATCGTGCTCTTCAAAACGTGTTGCGAGCGCGAAACCGGAAGCCGGGATGATGCCGATGCCGCGCCAGTTCGCGTCGGTGACATGCATCGCCTGAGCGAGCTGTGCTTGTGCCGATGGGTTGCCACCGGGACGCACTACCTCGGGATAACAGTTGTCCAGAAAACATTCGCCTTCGAGCAACTGGCGCAATACCGAATAGATCGCCGCGAGCAGCGACACCGGCGCAAAGCCCGCGACCGCAGCGGGGATGGCATGTTGTTCGACAACGAAATTCCATTCCTCCGGCCCCATCACCGTGGCGACATGGCCGGGCGCGATCAAAGCGTCGAAGCCGGGCAGCTCTCCATCGAGCAGCATCGCGACAGCAGGCCAGGTAAGCCGGCACGACAGCAGCAGAAACAAATTATCCGGTATGCCCTCGAGCAGCATCGCCGCCACCGGCGCGGTGGTGGTCTCGAAACCCGCGACGAAAAACACCACCTGCCGCTCAGGATTCTGCTGCGCGATGAGCACTGCCTCGCGCGGGCTGGCAATGGGGCGCACGTCGGCGCCTGCGGCCTTGGCCTGTTCCAGCGAGCGCGGTTCTGCTTTGGGAGCATTCACCGGCACGCGCAGCATGTCGCCGAATGCGACCAGGATCACGCCCGCCTGCAACGCCAATTGGATCGCGTGGTACACATCTTCCTCGGGGCACACGCATACCGGACAGCCGGGGCCGGGGATCAATTCCACGTTTTGCGGCAGTGCGCCGCGCAGACCCGCCATACTGATCGAACGCTCGTGTCCGCCGCACACGTTCATGATGCGCACGCGGCGCGTTAGCGGCAGTGCCTTGATCTTATTGAGCCAGTCCTGTGCGGTCAACGCCATGATCACGCCCCGATTCCCTGAGCGTCCGGGTCATGCGCCAGCATTTCGTCGAGCAGCTCCCAGGTCGAACGCGCTTCCTGCTCGCTCATCTTTTGCAGAGCATAGCCCACATGCACCATCACGAAATCATCCACGGCAACGGGCTCGTCCTGCAGCATGAACAGGCTGACCTCCCGCATCACGCCTTTGGCGGTGCAGCGCGCGTTATAGCCGTCGATCGCGACGATTTGCATGGGGATGCCGAGGCACATGGCGGAAATTCCATTGCATGAGGTCTTGCCAGTCTACTCCGGTAAATTCATAAATGCATGATTGAAGTTTTAACATCGCGGTGCTAGATTGCACTCGTAACCTGCTCAAGGAACCATGACCGTGAGTAACCGCCGCAAGACCCTGATTCTTGGCATCGGCAATACCCCGCTAAGGAGAAACATCATGCGTAATTCGACTGCAAAACTTCTGATCACAATCTTTCTGCTAGTTGCAAGCAGCACCGCGTTCGCCCATCCAGGCCACAACGTCTCGAGCCTGGCTGCGGGACTGATGCATCCGTTCCCCGGACTCGATCACCTGCTCGCGATGGTGGCGGTGGGGTTGTGGGCAGTGCAGGGCGGCGGCCGCAAAGTGTGGCTGCTGCCCGCCACGTTCATGACCATGCTCGCAGCCGGTGCAGGTATCGCCATGCTGTGGCAATCGCTGCCGCTGGTCGAGGCAGGCATCGCCGTGTCGGTGCTGGCGCTGGGCTTGCTGGTCGCGCTCTCGCTGCAACTGCCTGCATTGCTCAGCGTGGCGATCACCGCGCTGTTCGGCCTGCTGCACGGCTACGCGCATGGGCTTGAGTTGCCCGAGTTCGAGGCACCTGCTGCGTATGCGCTGGGCTTCATCGCCGCGACTGCGGCGCTGCATCTGAGCGGCATCGCTGTGGGTGTCGCCACACACAAGCGTTCCACAGCATTGGCTAAAGCACTTGGGGTTGCTATCGCGGCAAGCGGTGCTTATCTGCTGGTGAGTACTTGAGTGCAAAATGGCTAGGGTAAATTTTGTTCTGGTACTTTATTGTTCTGGC
The DNA here is from genome assembly GCA_049320585.1 of Pseudomonadota bacterium. Taxonomy (GTDB): domain Bacteria; phylum Pseudomonadota; class Gammaproteobacteria; order Burkholderiales; family Gallionellaceae; genus Gallionella. The sequence goes on from JBMOQB010000011.1 coordinate 2,790, forward strand.
CAGACAAATATGCAATGCGCTTCGTCAAGCCCTGGCGGGCATCAGAACTTCCTGGATTGCAGGCCGCGGTGTCATCACTTGCCCGATTTGATTTGTTCGGCCTGATATGTAAGTTTGGCTGCGCACTCCGCGAAAGCGTGGAGCGACTTGTCCGATATTTCCCGGTGCACTTTTTTCTTTTTCAGCACTTCACTGTCGATCACCCTCAAATCAACAGGAACCAGAACATCCATTCCGTCTTTCTTGCGATTGAATGCGATGGTGACTTTTCCGGAAGCGAGCATCTCGTTGTAAACGCCTATGACTGAAGAATCATAGAGGAAATAGTCGAACAGGCGATAGCCGGCATCGCCATCACGTATCACCTGGCGGGCTTTTGCAGTCGAGTAATTATCTGTCTCCAGGTAGGCGTAATTGGGCGGCTTGATCGAACCGACTCCGGCCAGTTTTTTTACCCCGATCTTGAGCTGCAAACCGAGTTTTTCTCCAAACTGGAATAATGAGATGTTGCCGTCGATTGCTACAGGCGTGCCTTTGAGGTAAACACTGTCGGGATAAACTGCGGCGTATACAAAAGTGCATCCCCAGGTATTTCCCAGAGACAGAACCGGCTGATAGGTGACCTTGACGGTGCCGTAAATCGAATCATCCTGCGCGCAAGCAAGGTCCAGGGTACTTGTGATCAAGGCGGCGGCAGCCATCAAGCCCTGTGCCAAGCTTCGCATTGAGAGCATTTCGGTAAGGTTGCTGATCGATTTTCGCAAATCCATATTTTTTCCATCCAATTGCAGCATCCTCTCATATCAGATTTACTGCAACAAGCTCAAGGTCATGGTCCATCGGAATTCTGCATTATTTATGTTGAAGACAGCAAGCTTGTCGTGCTTCTGGCCAGCAGACAAAAACCTAAGCGCGTTGTCGAGATTGAAGTCCACGGCACTGAAGCGCAGAATGCCACTTTGCAAGCCGGCATTTCGGCCGGCCAATATGCATTAGTCGACCCTGGTTTTCAGAAAGGATGCTCTATGCCGATACCCTGGCTTGCGGTACTACAAAGTGTCCCCTGGACGGATGTGATAAAAAATGCACCCAAGGTGGCCGATGGTGCGAAAAAACTGTGGAACACGATTGGCAAGAAGTCTCCGGTCCCGGAGACGGAAGCCGCAAACGACCACCCAACGATGTCGCCGGAGGCTAACACCATCAATGCACTCCAAACGCAGCTCGCCGCTGTCGAGTCCTCGGTTGCCGATCTGCACGAACAGATGCTCGCGTCCTCGGAATTGATCAAATCACTTGCTGACCAGAACACCCAGTTGATAAAACGCATCGAGCTGAATCGGGTTCGGGTGCTTTGGTTGAATGCTTTAACTGTCATTTTCGGCATCGTCGCCATAACATGCCTGGTGATGACGCTCATCCGCTGATGTCTTCCAAGCGATCATTCAAACCTGAAGAGCCAAAGCACGCCCCTAAAAACAAATGTCAGACCTCGGGCGCTATGTTTGAGAAACACGAGGCCCGCCGCTGGCTGATGGGCGGGCGCGTGCAAGGGGTGGGCTACCGCGCCTTCGTGTTCAATCTGGCTGAGCGTTTCGCTCTTGGCGGCGTGGTACAGAATCTCACCGGCGAGGTGATGGTGGAGGCTCAGGGCGAGTCCGCTGCGCTGGATGCCTTCGGTGCAGCACTGGTTTCAGATGCGCCGCCGCTAGCGCGCCCGCAAGTTATTTCCTGCCAGCCTATTTTGCTGCGCGAGTTGAATGGTTTTGAAATCCTGCTCAGCGCCGTTTCCTCGCAATCCAATATACACATTCCTCCGGATAATTATCTTTGCGACGACTGCCGCCGCGAGATGCTGGATCCGCGTGATCGGCGCTACCGCTACCCGTTCATCAACTGCACGCAATGCGGGCCGCGTTACACGCTGGTCACGCACATGCCCTACGACAGGCCGAACACCACAATGGCGGATTTTCCATTGTGCGCCGCGTGCCGTGCCGAATACGAAGACCCGCACAACCGCCGTTTCCATGCGCAGCCATTGGCCTGCCCGGTGTGCGGGCCGCATATGAGTTTCGCCGCACCTCATGAACGCGTCCATGAATGTGTCAGCGGCGATGCGGCGCTGGCTGCTTGTGTCGCGGCGTTGCGGCGCGGCGAAACCGTCGCGGTGAAAGGCATCGGCGGCTATCACCTGATGTGCGATGCGCTCAACACGGCGGCCATCGCCCAGCTGCGCGCCAGCAAGCACAGGCCGCACAAACCGCTGGCGCTGATGTTCCCGTGGCAGGGCGAAGACGGCTTGCAGCGAGTGCGCGCGGAGTTGCAACTCGATGCGGTGACGCAACAAACTCTGTGCGATGTTTCGCACCCGATCGTGCTGATTCCCCGGCGCGCAGATTCGACGCTGTCGGATGCGATTGCACCGGGGCTGCGCGAGATCGGCGTGATGCTGCCCTACAGTCCCTTGCATCATTTGCTGCTGGAAAGTTTCGGATCGCCGCTGGTCGCCACTTCCGGCAATGTCAGCGGCGAGCCGGTGCTGACCGGCAACGCAGATGCCGAGGCGCGGCTGGCCGGGGTGGCGCAGGCCTTTCTGCACCACAACCGCCTCATCGCGCGCCCGGCGGACGACAGCGTATTGCGTGTCATTGCGGCGCAACCGCGTTTGCTGCGCGCCGGACGCGGCATCGCGCCGCTGGAATTCGACCTGCCGTTCAGCTTGCCGCAGCCGCTGCTGGCAGTGGGCGGCCACATGAAGAACTCGATCGCATTGGCCTGGAACGATCGCGCGGTGCTGTCGCCGCACATCGGCGACCTCGATGCGCCGCGCAGCCTGGAGATCTTCGAGCAGGTGATCGCGGACTTGCAGCAACTGTATGGCGTCACGGCGCAAGCGCTGGTTTGCGATGCGCATCCCGGCTACGCCAGCAGCCGCTGGGCGGCGAAGCAGGGATTGCCATTGCGGCGCGTGTATCACCACCATGCCCATGCTTCAGCGTTGGCATTCGAAGCCAGTTTGGATAGTACCAATTTCAATTCAAAAGTGAGACAAGGCGGCGACGAGCGAGTGACGCAGACAGTGCAAATAGCACGGCAAGGATCGAGCGAGGAAGCCAACGCAGTATCACTGAAGAAGTGGAATTGGTTGGCTTTTACCTGGGATGGCGTGGGACTGGGCGAGGACGGCACATTGTGGGGCGGCGAGGCGCTGTTGGGCAAGCCCGGCGCGTGGAAGCGAGTCGCCAGTTTCAAACCGTTCCGGCTGCCGGGCGGTGAGCGCGCCGGACGCGAGCCGTGGCGTTCGGTTGCGGCGCTGTGCTGGGAAAGCGGTCTCGAATGGAATTCTTCCGCACGCGATGCGGTGCTGTTGAAGAGCGCGTGGCAGCAAGGGCTGAACGCGCCAGCCACCACTGCGGTGGGACGCTTGTTCGACGCCGCTGCCAGCCTGCTCGGCCTGATCGACAGCGCGAGCTACGAAGGGCAGGGGCCTATGCTGTTGGAAGCGGCAGCAAATCATGATTGGGCGCAGGGTGAAACCGAAGCGATAGCGTTACCGCTGCATGAAGATGAAAACAGTTTGCTCATCGCCGATTGGACTCCGCTTTTGCATGCATTGCGGCGCGAGGAAGTGCCGGTGGCACAACGCGCGATGCAGTTCCACCTGAGCCTGGCGCATAGCATCGTGGCACAGGCGCAACGCATTTATGCACGCGCTCCATTCGACGCGGTGGGTTTGACCGGCGGCGTGTTCCAGAACAAACTGCTTGCCGAACTGGCGGTGCAACAACTGGCCGCTGCCGGATTCGAGGCGTATCTGCCGCAACAGGCGCCATGCAACGACGGCGGCCTGGCGCTCGGCCAACTGATAGAGGCAACATACCGGCATGGATGACACTCACATCAGCTTGGCTCACGGCAACGGAGGGCATTACATGCGCGAGTTGATCGAAGAATTATTCGCGCGACACCTCGACAATCCGCTGCTCGACGTGCAATCGGATGCGGCGCGTCTGCCGGAGATGGATGGCGAGATGATGGTGACCACCGACGGCTTCACCGTGCAGCCGCTGGAGTTTCCTGGCGGCACCATCGGCTCGCTCGCAGTGCACGGTACGGTGAACGATCTCGCGGTGTCCGGTGCCGTGCCGCATTACCTCACCTTGAGCGCCTTCATCGAGGAAGGCTTCGAGATCGCGCAACTGGAGCGCATCGTCATCAGCCTTGCGCAGGCCGCGCGCGCAGCGAACGTCGCGGTGGTGGCAGGCGACACCAAGGTGGTAAGACGCGGCGAGGGCGGCGGCCTGTATCTTTCTGCCACCGGCATCGGCGTGCGGCCCAGGCATTTGCAGCTCGGAATCGATCATGTCCGGTCCGGCGATGTGGTGCTGGTGAGCGGGCCGGTGGGCGACCACGGCATCGCGGTGATGCTGGCGCGCGAGCAGTTCGGTTTGCACGGCGAATTGTTGTCGGACGCGGCGAGCGTGCTGCCGCTGACGCAGGCGCTATTGTCTCTAAGCGGCCTGCGCTTCATGCGCGACCCGACGCGCGGCGGACTGGCCACGGTGATGCACGAGATCTGCCGCGCGACGAAATTGCAGGTGCGTTTGCATCAATTGGCCATCCCGGTGCGCGAGCAGGTCACGGCGGTGTGCGAGATACTCGGCTACGATACGATGTACCTCGCCTGCGAAGGACGCGTGGTGGCGGTAGTCGAGGCGCCACAGGCGGATGATGCGCTGGCGCGCTGGCAGGCATTGCCGCAGGGGCGCGACGCCGCGATCATCGGCAGCGTCAGCGAGGGACGCGCTCATGTGGTGCTGGAAACCGAACTGGGTGGCGAACGGCTGCTGGAAGAACTGGAAGACGATCCCTTGCCCAGAATATGTTGATTCTGGATTTGCCAATTCGGGATTTGAGGTTCACCATAATCAATATGAACGGGATTCGCCATGCATGAGATGTCGATCGCCGAGAGCGTGCTGCAAATCATCGAAGATACCGCACGGGCCGAGGGGTGTGCCAAGGTCAGGGCAGTGTGGCTGGAGATCGGCCAGTTGGCCGGCGTGGAAAAGGATTCGCTGCGTTTCTGCTTCGATGTGGTGACGCGCGACAGCGTTGCCGAACATGCGCGGCTGGAGATCATCGAAACCGCGGGACAGGGCTGGTGTCTGGAGTGCGCCTGCAGTGTGGTAGTTACAGCTCGTTATGAACCGTGCCCGCATTGCGGCAGTTTCCAGATTCAGGTGACGGGCGGCGAAGAGATGCGGGTCAAGGAGTTGGAAGTCGAATAATATGATCTCAACTAAAGCGTCAGCCATTAAATAGCAAGCCGTTCGCCCTGAGGTATCGAAGGGCATCTCGTGTGAGTGGGGCTTCGATACCTCAGCCCGAACGGCTTTAATACTTCAACGTGCAAGATCAAAAATGCACTCGCTGTGCAACGGACTTTGGGAGAATTTGATATGTGCATGACATGCGGATGCGGAAAGGGTCAAACTCTCATCGGTGGCCATGCGCTCGCGCGGCAACGCAAATCCGGCAAGGAGATGCACTATCGAGTACATGAAGAGAGTGCGACGCATGCACATTCCCCTCTCCCCAACCCTCTCCCGCATGCGGGAGAGGGGGACAAGGACTCGCTGCGCGAGTCTCGCGTTAACAACCATATACATGAGCACGACACGATAGATTTTGGCGCTGGACCGGCAGGCACGCATGCGCCCGGCATGAGCCAGGCACGCATGGTGAAGATCGAGCGCGACATCCTCGCCAGGAACAACGATTATGCCGATCAGAACCGCCGCTACTTTTCCGCACACGGCATCTTTGCGCTCAATCTGGTATCCAGTCCCGGCTCAGGCAAAACCACCTTGCTGGTGAAAACCATCGCTGCCTTGAACGGGACACAGCCGCTCGCCGTCATCGAGGGCGATCAGCAGACCGACAACGATGCCGCGCGCATCCGCGCCGCAGGCGCACCTGCGCTGCAGATCAATACCGGCAAGGGCTGCCATCTGGATGCGCACATGGTGGGGCAGGCCATGCAACGGCTCGGTTTGGAAGACGACAGTCTGCTGCTGATCGAGAATGTCGGCAATCTGGTCTGTCCGGCGGGATTTGATCTGGGCGAGGCGCACAAGGTGGTGATCTTCTCTGTAACCGAAGGCGAAGACAAACCGCTCAAGTATCCCGACATGTTCCGCGTCGCCGACCTGATGCTGCTCAGCAAATGCGACCTGCTGCCGCACCTGGATTTCGATGCCGATCTTGCCGAGCAAAACGCGCGCCGCGTCAATCCGGACATTCGTGTGATCCGCGTATCGGCCACCACCGGCGAAGGCTTGGAGGAATGGCTGGAGTGGATATCGTCAGGTTGCCGCAAAGCGGTGGCTGCCAGATCCTGCATCCAGCATGATTATTCTCTTGCTTGAATGGAATTACACGCCTTGTTTCAGACTGGCTGAAATGAAATCGTCCAAGCCGCCATCCAGCACGGCTTGGGTGTTGCCGACTTCGTAATTGGTTCGCAGATCCTTGATGCGCGACTGGTCGAGCACGTAGCTGCGGATCTGGTGTCCCCAGCCGATGTCGGTCTTGCCGTCTTCCATCGCCTGCTTTTCGGCATTGCGTTTGCGCAGCTCTTCTTCATACAGGCGCGATTTCAGCATCGCCATCGCCTCGGCGCGGTTGCGGTGCTGCGAGCGGTCGCTCTGGCATTGCACGACGATGTTGGTGGGCAGGTGGGTGATGCGCACCGCCGAGTCGGTCTTGTTGATGTGCTGTCCGCCTGCACCCGAGGCGCGATAGGTGTCTACACGCAGATCGGCGGGGTTGATCTCGACCTCGATGGATTCGTCCACTTCCGGATAGACGAACACGCTGGAGAAAGAAGTGTGGCGGCGGTTGCCGGAGTCGAACGGCGATTTGCGCACCAGACGGTGCACGCCGGTCTCGGTGCGCAAATGACCATATGCATATTCGCCGCTTACCTTGAGTGAGGCGCCTTTGATGCCTGCGACTTCGCCATCGGATTGCTCCAGCACTTCGACCTGGAAACCTTTGCGCTCGCAGTAGCGCAGATACATGCGCAGCAGCATGGCCGCCCAGTCCTGCGCCTCGGTGCCGCCCGAGCCGGCCTGGATATCGACGAAGCAGTTGTTCGGGTCCATCGGGTGGGAGAACATGCGGCGGAATTCCATGGCTGCGACGCGCTGCTCGATGTCCTGGATGTCGGCGGCGGTGCTTTTCAGACTCTCGTCGTCGTTTTCCGCCTGAGCCATCTCGAACAGCTCGCCCGCATCATTGAGATCCTGCTGGATCTTGCTCAGACCAAGCACCACGCCTTCCAGCATCTTGCGCTCGCGCCCGAGGTCTTGTGCGCGCTTGGTGTCCTGCCAGATGGCGGGGTCTTCGGCGAGTTCGGATACTTCGGTCAGGCGTTCCTGCTTGGCATCGAAGTCAAAGATACCTCCGTAATTCCGCGCTGCGTGATGCCAGGTCTTGTAGCTGGTTGGATATGGCGTTGAGTTGTTCGGCTTCCATGATCGATTAACTGATGTTTCCAAAGGCCGCGATTATACACGTGTCGCAGGAGCGAGCTTGCTCGCGAAGGATTTTCGCCAGCAAGCTGGCTCCTACACCAGAGACAATCCCGCTACCACGCCGACACTGATCGCCGCAAAGCCGATGGCGACATGCCTGGCGAGATGCCAGCCGCCGATGAATATCACCATGCCGAACTTGAAGGCGAGGTTGGCTAGCAAGGCGATGGCTATCGCCGTGACGGTCTGGTGTTCGCTCAACTGCTCCAGATTGAACAGGCGCAGGCTGGACAGCGTGATGGCGTCCACATCGGTCAGCCCCGAGACCAATGCAACGGCATACAGCCCCTGACTGCCGGCGATGTCTTTCATCCATGCGGCACCCAGTAACACAACCACGTACAGCAAGCCAAAACCCAAGGCTGTGTGCAATTCTGCGGGATTGGAAGTTTCGGGGACAAAAAGATCGGTAGCGTTGTTCATCTTGCGCCAGTTATAAAACACGACGATCAAGCCTGACAGCAAGCCGCCCATGAGCACCGGAAGCAGGCCGGGCAGCGCGCCATAAGCCACCGCTGCGCTGATCACCATCAGCCGCAGCAACACCACCAGGCTGGCGATCACGATCACTGCGGCGGCAAGGTGCAACATGACCTGGTTATCCTTGCTGCTTTTCGCATAGACCAGGGTGGTCGCCGTGCTGGACGCGATGCCGCCGAGAAAGCCCAGCAGCGGTGCGCCATAGCGGGTACCGACCGTGTGCAATGCAGCGTATCCCGCCAGGCTGATCCCGGAGATCAGCACGACCATCAGCCATGCCTGATGCGGATTGAAAGCATCGTAAGGGCCGTAATTCTGATCCGGCAGGATCGGCAGCACGATGAAGGTCAGCACCGAAAATTGCAGCACCGCGACCAGATCGCGGCGCGTGAGCCGCTGCGATATTCCGCGCAGTTCGGGTTTGAAATAGAGCAGGATGGTGATCCCTATCGCCAGCATGATGGCCAGTTTGGCGAGGCCGTACCAGACCATTGCACCCAAACCGTAACACAGCAGCAGGGCGATCTCGGTGGTGGTGCCGGGGTCGGTTTCTTCGCTCAGATTGTTGAGATAGGCGGCGATGATCATGCCGGCCACTGCGATCAACCCCGCGATCAGCAGCCAGGGCGAGCCGAGTTTCGTGGAGAGCAGCGCAGCCAGCGTGCCGAATATCGCGACTAGCGCAAAGGTGCGCAAACCGGCTTTGGCCGAGGGGTTTCGCTCGCGCTCCAGACCGATCAGCAGACCGATGGCCAGACTGGTGATGAATTGCGGCAATGCTTCGATGTTGTTGCCGTGCAAGAAGCCGGTTTCCATTTCTTTACCTTTTTATATGTTGCCCTAAAACCCCCTCTGATGTAACTACTAGCCATTCGACTGATGTAACAACTAGCCATCCCACTGATATAACAACTAGCCATTCCACTAGGTTGCCCAAAGACTGCAACCAAGTGGCTGGTTATAAGCAACCAAAAGACGGTTGCCAAGTGGTTGGTTATAGGCCGTCAAAAGACGACAGCCAAGTCGCTGGTTATAGCTCCCCCTTGTCAGGGGGAGAACAAAACAACTCCTCCCCTGACAAGGGGAGGTTGGGAGGGGTTAGGTTTTTCCTCGCTCCTGGATCCTGCATCCTCAATCCTCTTTCCTCCGCCAGTGCCGAACGATGAGTTGCACACTCTGTGTGCCATTGTATTCATTGACGCTCAGGCTGTACACGGCATGGATACGTTCTGGCAGCGGTTCGCTGTGTCCGAACAGTATTGCTTCGATCAGTTTACCCTGTGCTCCTAAACGCAATTTGAGATGTTTCTCTCCGACCACGCGCTGATTCTGCACGACGAAATCATCATTGAATTGCGGGGCCGGAAAGCCCTGCCCCCACACTTGTTCATCCAAGGATCTTGCCACGTCCAGGTTCATCTCGGCAGATTCCAGCGCACCATCGGTTTCGATGCGTTGTGTAAGGTCATTGTCGCTGAGAAGTTCCGAGGCAACTTGTTCAAAGGCCGCGACAAAGTTGTCGAAGTCGGATTCGGCGATACTCAAACCTGCCGCAGCGGCATGCCCGCCGAATTTCTTGATGATTGACGGATGGCGTTTGCTGACCAGGTCCAGCGCATCGCGCAGATGCAATCCCGCGATAGAACGCCCGGAACCCTTGATTTCCCCATTATTGGATCGCGCGAACGCGATGGTGGGGCGATGGAACTTGTCCTTGAGCCGCGAGGCGAGGATACCGATTACGCCCTGATGCCAGGTTTCGTCGAACAAAGTGAGTGCGAAGTTATCCTTCGGGCCGATATGTTCCAGTGCTGCGAGCGCATTGTCCCGCATATCCGCTTCGATGCTGCGCCGCTCGCGATTAAGCGCATCAAGTTTTGCGGCGATTTGCAGCGCGTTTGCGGCATCGTCGGTCAGCAGGCAGTCGATGCCCAGGCTCATGTCGTCCAGCCTGCCCGCCGCATTCAGGCGCGGCCCGACGGTAAAACCCAGGTCCTGGCTGGAAGCGCGCGCAGGATTTTTTTTTGCGACTTGCAGCAGTGCGTTGATGCCTGCACAAGCTCGTCCGGCGCGGATGCGCTGCAAGCCTTGCTGCACCAGGATGCGATTGTTCTGGTCCAGCTTCACCACATCGGCGACTGTCCCCAAGGCGACCAGATCGAGCAGATTGCCGAGGTTCGGTTTTTTTCTCCCATCCCTCTCCCGACGCTGCGCGCCACCCTCTCCCGCTTGCGGAAGAGGGGAGTTCGCTCCTTCCCCTCTCCCGCAAGCGGGAGAGGGGCTAGGGAAGAGGGGCAAGGTTTCGTCAAACGCCCCTCTCGATTGCAGTTCCGCCCGCAACGCCAGCAGCACATAGAACATCACGCCGACACCGGCCAGGTTCTTGCTGGGAAACCCGCAGCCGGGCTGATTGGGATTGACGATGCAGGCCGCATCCGGCAGCGTATCGCCGGGCAAATGGTGGTCGGTGATGAATACCTGCATACCCAGTCGATTGGCCTCGGCCACCCCCTCGACACTGGCGATGCCGTTGTCCACGGTGATCAGAATATCCGGATTGGACTGGCCAGCTAGATGCACGATCTCGGGGGTCAAGCCATAACCGTATTCAAAACGGTTCGGCACGATGAAGTCGATGTGCGCACCGAAGGCACGTAAGCCGCGCACTGCCACCGCACAGGCGGTAGCCCCATCGGCATCATAGTCGGCGATGACCATGAGTTTTTTCCGGGCGGCGATCGCATCGGCCAGCAGGCGCGCCATTTCGCCGGCGTTTTTCAGGCTGTCGAACGGCAGCAACCCGGCCAGGGTGGTGTCCAGCTGTTTGCTGTCCGTGATGCCGCGCGCCGCGAAAATTTTCGCCAGAGCCGGCGAATAGCCGTTATCAATCAAGTGCTGCAAGGCTGCTGCGGGAATGCTGCGCGGTGTTATTTCTGGCATGGTGATAGTCTGCTAAAGCATTTCAGGCGACTTGAGTTTAACCCGAATAATTCATTAGAACGATATCTTTCCGTAGGAGCGGCTTTAGCCGCGATTATCTTTCTGTATGACACGAATTTCGCGGCTAAAGCCGCTCCTACAAAGGGCGCGCCGCATTTTGGTTTCCCAATATGTTCTAATGGATTATTCGATTTAACAAATAGCGACATCTTGCCGCCAGCCTTCCTCGTTTTTTTTGGGCAGTTGCGCTAAAATCGCGCACTTTTTCAAATTCAGGCAATTACAGACATCGTGGCATTGATAGTTCAGAAGTATGGCGGCACATCGGTCGGCAGTCCGGAGCGCATCAAGAACGTGGCGCAGCGTGTCGCGAAATTCAAGGCCATGGGGCATAAGGTGGTGGTGGTGGTATCTGCGATGAGCGGCGAGACCAACCGGCTTGTGGCGCTCGCCCATCAAATCCAGAAGCATCCCGATCCGCGCGAACTGGATGTGATCCTCTCCACCGGCGAGCAGGTCACCATCGGGCTGCTGGCGATGGCACTCAAGGACCTGGGCCTGAAAGCAAGGAGCTATACCGGCAGTCAGGCAAAAATACTCACCGACAGCGCCTTTACCAAGGCGCGTATCGTCAGCATCGACGAACAGGGCATCCGCAATGACCTGAATAATGATTATGTGGTGGTGGTGGCGGGCTTTCAGGGTATCGACGCAAAGGGCAACATCACCACGCTGGGCCGCGGCGGTTCCGATACCACGGGTGTGGCTGTTGCTGCCGCGCTGCGCGCCGACGAATGCCAGATCTACACCGATGTGGACGGCGTTTACACCACCGACCCGCGTCTGGTGCCCGAGGCGCGCCGCCTGAAGACCATCACCTTCGAGGAGATGCTGGAGATGGCCAGTCTGGGCTCCAAGGTGCTGCAGATCCGCTCGGTGGAGTTTGCCGGAAAATACAAGGTCAAGCTGCGCGTGCTCTCCAGCTTCGAGGAAGAGGGCGAAGGCACGCTGATTACTTTTGAGGATAACGACAAAATGGAACAAGCAATCATTTCCGGGATCGCGTTCAATCGCGATGAAGCCAAGATCACCGTGCTGGGCGTGCCCGACAAGCCCGGTATCGCCTATCAGATCCTCGGGCCGGTCAGCGACGCCAACATTGACGTGGACATCATCATCCAGAACGTCGGTGTGGATGGCACGACCGATTTTTCCTTTACCGTGCATCGCAATGAATATGTCAAGGCGCTGGATATCCTGAAGAACAAAGTGCAGCCGCACATCGGCGCGCGCGAGGTGATCGGCGACGACAAGGCAGCCAAGGTCTCGGTGGTGGGTGTGGGGATGCGCTCGCACGTCGGTATTGCCAGCAAGATGTTCCGCACTCTGGCGGAGGAGGGCATCAACATCCAGATGATCTCTACCTCTGAAATCAAGATTTCCGTGGTCATCGACGAAAAATACCTGGAACTGGCGGTGCGCGTGTTGCACAAAGCGTTCAATCTCGAACAGGAAGACGCCTGAGGGTTGGCAGGCAATCAAGTCGTTTGACCTTTGAGGTGTGTTACTCTATCATGCGCCGCCTTCGGAGAGGTGGCCGAGAGGTCGAAGGCACGCCCCTGCTAAGGGCGCATACGAGCTTAAACTTGTATCGAGGGTTCGAATCCCTCCCTCTCCGCCAAGGTAACAAAAGTGCGCGCCCGTAGCTCAGCTGGATAGAGTACTTGGCTACGAACCAAGGGGTCGGGCGTTCGAATCGCTCCGGGCGCACCATGATTTGCGAAAGGCTTATTCCTCCACAGGAATAAGCCTTTTTCATTTTCACTCCACACGATAAAACTGGGCAATCTTGCGAAAATCCGGTTTGTCGGTTAACTGAACTTTGTGAGTGGTGACAGACAGAAAGTCCTTGTGAGCATAATTTTTGGTAATATCCGTTTGAGGAATAGTTAATCATGCTCCTCAATAGCCAAAGATAATACTTTTAAAGAAAGTCTAAATTATATAAATCCGAAGATCGTCAGATACCTGTCATGTGCGTACTGATTGTTGGTTGTGTGATTCATTCATAAAGGGGAGAAACATGGGAAAGTTAGTTTGTTTGTTCGCGATTTCAACTATTTTTCTTGGTGGGTGTGCAACGATTGTGGGAGACAAGACACAGTTGGTTCCAATTTCCAGCTCACCGAGCGATGCTTCAATAGTAATTACAGATGAAAGAGGCGCTGAATTATTCAAGGGAGCAACTCCTACAACCGTGACATTGCCGAAAAGTGACGGCGGCTATTGGGGAAAAAAGAGTTTTACCGTAAGAATCATTAAAGCAGGGTATGAGACACAAATAATCCCAATTACGGCGAAGGCGAATGGATGGTATATCGGCGGCAACATTATTTTTGGTGGGCTTATCGGCTGGTTTATTGTTGACCCATTCAATGGTGGAATGTATACGCTTTCCCCTGCACAAATTACATCAGCTCTAGGTGAAAAAGTCGCGCATAACAATAATACGAAAGATGGAAGCATATCAATTGTTCTGATTCAAGATGTGCCACTTTCATTGCGCAGTGAAATGAAGAGGATTAATTAGTACATCCAGCAAAATACCGCCAGTGTCTTGTTTCGCCGAGTTTCGTCCGACTTCGCGGTAACAAGCGCTACTGACTTGTTGTTTTGTCTGTAACTTACTTCACCAAAAGAGAGAAGATTGATTATGAAAATGCAATTACTTGTAGTTGTCATCGCTTTCGTCTTGGCAGGTTGTGCATCCGTACCTATGGGCGATGCAAAGCAGGATGCAGCGTTAAAAACATTCACGATTGCTTCGGACAAAGCGGGTGTTTATGTCTATCGCAATGAATCTATGGGCGCTGCAGTCAAAATGGATGTTGAGTTTGACGGACAAGCTATTGGTAAAACTGCGGCAAACACATATTTGTACAAAGAAGTAACGCCGGGTAGACACACAATCACCTCCAAGGCTGAAAACACCGATTCGGTAGAAGTCGACGCAAAACCGGGAACATTGAGCTACATCTGGCAAGAAGTAAAAATGGGCGTCTTGTACGCTCGCACCAAGCTTCACATTGTTGGTGAGTCAGAAGGTAAGAAAGGCGTGCTTGAGACAAATCTGGCTGAAACCAAGTAACGGCACTTCGTTCAAGCTAATGCAACTGGCGCTCTGTTGATCTCTGGCGTTGAACATCAGCTATCCATAAAGATCAATGGTTGGTTAAAGCACAAGGCTGACATTGAGAGTTGATTAGGCGAGAAATCCCGTTTTTCCCGGGACGTAGATACATTCTTAATAGTGCAACATATCAAAAGAGGCCTACTTCAATCGAGGAGTAGGCCTTTTTTCATCCGGCTGGTCGATCCGGCAACTGCGGTGAAAGTCAATGGCGCCCAATCAGCACACCGATCAAGATGCCGACCGTTGCTGCAATGCCCACGGACTGCCAGGGATGCTCATGCACATAGTTGTCAGGAGTCCTGGCAGCCACTTTGATCCGCTCAACTGCCGTCGCTTGAGCTTCGGCCAAACGCGCTTTGGCTGCCCGCAAAGAATCGCTGGCCCTGTTGCGCACAACTGCGATCTGCTCACCAGCCTGGCTGGCAGTAGCCTTCAACAACTCTTCGGCATCAGCCACCACCATCCTCAAATCTTCCATCAGTTTTTCCTTGGAAATATTTTCCACCACCGATAGTTTGGTTGTCATAGGCGCATTCATGTCTACCTCCTTCTATTAAGTTTGTCCTGATTGTTGCTGCAACCAGTCCTGATCTGGAAAAATTATGATCGTGCCGCCGTGATTAAAATATCGGCGTTCTGATGTTTTATTTATAGGATGAACAAGGTTTATTCCATCGGTGTTTGTCCTATGACAATGGCCCGGGTATTCCGGATGCGGAACTTGAGCGGGTTTTCGAAGCTTTTTACTGATTGCCCAGCAATACCCAAGTCGGCAGCGGCCTGGGCTTGGCCATCGCACGCAGCATCGCCGATCAGTTCAAGGGTACGATATCGCTCAGGAACCGCAGCGGCGGAACAGGACTGGTCTTTACCTATAGACAGCGGTAATTACAAGCCAAGCATTAGGTCGATTGCTTTTTCAAACCAATCACAAACAACCCTTTGCCAGGCATATGGGGCGACGGTATACAAACTCTATCAGGGATTCGAGGGCGGATAATGGTTGTTGACTGCCGTGCAGTGGTCGAAGATACTTTGGCTCGTTCGGTTGAATTACCTATCCATAATCCTTAGCAGCAAGTTTCCGCGTCAAGTATATCCAGGGCGGTACCGAGGGAGAGTTCATGGTAACAAGAGGGTTGGAAACGTTTGCGAACAACTGTCAAATTGACACATAGAATACTTCTGGCAATTTGCTAATGTATTGATGAGGGCATGAATCAGATATGAAATTCTTTAATGATCTGGCGGATTTCAGTATCGCCGAAATCAAGGAGCTGATTGCGCTTGCCCGTAGATTGGATGCGAAACCCGAGCCGCGGGCACTCGAAGGTAAAGTTCTGTCGCTGTTGTTCCTGAATCCATCATTGCGGACGCTGATCTCGTTCCAGTCGGCGATGGCCCGAATGGGGGGCGCAACCTTTGTCATCTCGCCGGAGATGTCAATTCACGGCCTCGAATCGCGTTCTGGCATCGTCATGGACGGTGTTGCAGCCGAGCATATTCGCGAGGCGGTCCCAGTGATCGCTTCCTATGGAGATGCCATCGGTATTCGCGCGTTTGCGAAAAGAGAAAATCTCGGTGATGATCTCAACGATCGCGAATTTCGCGAATTAACATCACTAGTCGATAAACCATATATCAACATGGAATCGGCAATCAATCACCCTTGCCAAAGTCTTGCCGACTGGAAAACCATGGACGATCTGGGAATACCTGACAACAGCGGAAAGTTTGTACTGTCATGGACCTGGCATCCGAGGCCGCTGCCGTTCGCAGTTCCAGCGGCAACAGTGCATATGGCTGCGCTACGCGGTATGGATGTTACGGTATTAAGGCCGGAGGGTTTTGAGCTGCCGGATGCCATTATGGACAAGGCTCGTCAAGCGGCAGCAATAAGCGGGGGATCGGTGAAGGAGACAGACGATCGTTCCGGCGCGATGCAAGGCAGCCAGATTATTTATGCCAATTCCTGGGCATCTGCACGACATTATGGTAACAAACGTGCCGAAGACGAGATCAAGCCCGAGTTGGGCGAATGGTGCGTAGACGAACCCTGGTTCGAGAATGCGGCCAGTGACTGCCGCTTCATGCACTGCATGCCGGTACGCAGAGGAGTGGCCGTCACTGATCGCATACTTGATGGTCCGCGCAGCGTCGTTATCGCCGAGGCGCGCAACCGCATGCTGGTACAGATGGCACTGTTGCACCAGATGCTATCAGGTTCGTAGATTGGACAAGAGCAACGGTAAACTAGGTGGCAGGGTTTATAGGATTTAGAGATCGTTTTGAATGGCAATCAACTGGCAAAGTCATGCAGTGGACGAATTGCCCAATATCTTTGTATGGCCAAAGGTTGTAAAAAGTAACTGAGGTTTGTGTTCGATCTGGAACGTGGGTTCCGAATACGCATTTAGCAGGAATGAAGTTCTGCCGTGTGTATATTCAGCAGTTTCAACTTGGTATTTACAATACAAATCCCAGGAATAATTAAAAACTTTGGCATTCATTATTCGACTTGGCGAATGGCCAAAGAATTAAACCAGCCAAAGCCGCCAATTATTACAATTCCGCTGTATTTAGGGTGGGATACAAAAGGCGACACGTTTGATGGATCACACCCGAACATTTAAGGGGCAGAACAAAATGGCTGCCGCCATTTTTTGAGAATCAGAAACAATTTTGCAAACAAATATAGATCAGCCCTTCCAACTTACTAAAATCCTGCAATCACAGACCGCAGAGAAATATTTCTGAAATTTCCGGCTTGCCCTTATGTGCCAGAAGTAAAACCTAGCCATATTAGTAGCATGGCTCCGGCTTCTAATTTATTACCTGAAACTCGCAAGGTCGTAAGTAACCCCATACCTGTACTTTAGTACACCTGTACCTTAGTACAATTGAATTTATTGTTGAAGGGGACTAGATTCGCAGGCGTGTGCAATGTAACTTATCTTTAAAACTTATTTTGCGCTCAGTGGACGTTAATCGTATTGCTATTAATGTTCCAAGGTCAAAAAGGGAGATTGCTCATAGGCATCTTTGATTTTGTTTAGGTTTGACCAGCCTGAAATTTCAACCTCAAGGAGATCAAAATGTTGATAAAAAAACTGTTAGCTGTTCTGGCAACTTGTGCTTTTCTTGCATCGGGGACTGCCCAAGCTGCCTATGATTTGACCACGTTCAACACTGGTGCTAGTGGCGGTGGATATACATCCGTTTCTTCGAATTCTGCGGCTATGGTTTCTACATCATGGATTTCGAAGGCGGTTTATAACGTCACTTCCTTTGATTGGTATTTCGGAACCAGTGATTATATGCCCTACAACGACTATGGTTACGTGTCTTTAAACGGGGCGCAGACCGTTCTGGCAAATGTCGCATCCGTGGGCAACTATGGAAATTCCGGATGGCAGACTTACACTTTCGGTTCGGCGTTCACAGGCTTGCTCGAATTTGGGTCTGTCAATTATGCTGACTCATTGTACGATAGCGTGCTGTATGTCCAAAATGTGGCGGTCGTCCCGGAACCCGAAACCTACGCCATGCTGTTGATTGGTTTAGGCTTGATCGGTTTTATGGTACGTCGCAGAGCAGAAGATTTTAACTTCTAATCTGGAAATTTATGTTCAATCCG
Source organism: Pseudomonadota bacterium (assembly GCA_049320585.1). Classification (GTDB taxonomy): domain Bacteria; phylum Pseudomonadota; class Gammaproteobacteria; order Burkholderiales; family Gallionellaceae; genus Gallionella. The sequence goes on from JBMOQB010000011.1 coordinate 20,644, forward strand.
GAACGGGGGCTTAGGCTCCCGTTTTTCTTTATGGGTATACTGAGCGGGGGCGAAGAGAAAAAATGATATGGGCGCCTTTGCTCGCGCTGCTAGGCATATTGGTTGCGATGTACGCCGGAGCTGCGCCGGTTGCCGATGTGCCGGCACCGGCCGTGTCTGGCCTGCAAGCAGGGCAGCTCGCCATCGTCGTTAACGACGATGACGCCAACAGCGTGGCAGTGGCGAACTACTATCGGCAGGCGCGGCACATCCCGGAAAAAAATGTCGTGCATGTGCGCATTCCTGACAGTCCGCGCGAACTCAGCGTGGCGGACTTCAATGCGCTCAAGCGGCAAATCGAAGCCAGCATCGAGCCCGGGATTCAGGCGATCGTGCTGGTGTGGACCGCACCTTACGCGGTCGAATGCAATTCCATCACTTCTGCGCTGACCCTGGGGTTCGATGCCAAGCAGTGCAGGAATACCTGTGCGCCGGGCAAGCCCAGCCCGTACTTCAACTCGAGTTCGCGCCGGCCCTATGCTGATCTGGGTATCCGCATTTCCATGCTGTTGCCCACCGATTCTGTGGGAAGGGCGAAATCTTTTATCGATCGTGGCGTGCTCAGCGACTTCCGCTTGCGGCCGGCAAGCGCCTATTTCCTTGACACTACGGACCGGCAACGCAGCTCGCGCACACGATTTTTCCCGCCCTCCGGGAAGATTCCCCGGCTTAAGTTCCAGATTAAGAGCCTGCACATGAACGAAATTGCGGGGCAGAAGGACGTCATGATTTATCAGACTGGACTACCCAGCGTCCCCATGCTGGATACGCTTGGATTTCTTCCCGGTGCGCTGGCGGATCACCTTACCTCGAGCGGCGGCGATCTGCTCGGCTCCCATCAGATGAGCAGCCTGCGTTGGCTGGATGCCGGCGCAACCGCCAGCTATGGCACGGTTTCCGAACCGTGCAACTACTGGCAGAAATTTCCGCACCCAAAGGTTTTACTCAGCCATTACCTGGCCGGGGAAACCGCTATCGAAGCCTACTGGAAAAGCCTGGCCTGGCCAATGCAGGGCGTGGTGATCGGCGAGCCGCTGGCAGCGCCGTATCGCCGGAAAATGTAACGCTGCGGATACATGACACTGGCAACAAAATCACACGCTGTATAAAAATACCAAAAGGACTAAGCGTTTCGTATTGGTTAGATCATAAAATGATCTGACCAATTATATTTTCTTGACTTCAGTTTGCGACCCTTCTCAGTTCCATCTATACCTTCAAGCTCGGCCAGACAGGGAAGCCGAAACTGCCCGTTGGACAGCTATGGTCGGCATTTTTCCGTTTTCTGATGTAACGGGCGGTCGTTATTTGGATGCTGTTCAACTCAAACCGGCGATCATCTTTGCCCCGGATTCCTGATTCGTAACCTGCTACTTACAGCGGCGAATTTGATTACGTAACATCTGTACTTTAGTACAGGTGTACTTCAGTACAATAGTTTTTGTTGTGTTAATGGATACCATGCATTACAAGAAGTAAGGATTTCTGTTTGTTAATTAATTTTTAGTAGATAAATCAGTTAGATAAATCATGAAAAAAACAATAAAAACTATTTCACATAAGTTGGCCTTTGCTTTGATTATTTGGTTCTGCCTGCCTGCTGGAGCGGTGAATGCTGCTGTTCAGAACGTCAATAGTTGGAATAGCGATGGAGGAGGTCTCAAAGCAGTTTTTGAAAATAAAGTTAAGACTTCGTTTGAGGACTCTGTTCACTTTTCTTTTCCCAATGTCACTTTTGGTAAAAAATCTTCAAATCATGTTAGCTTAAAATATGATAGTGGCATTTCCCTCGAAAAATTTGAATTATGGGGTGATGGTAAACAGCTGGTATCCGGTAAAATTGGCGGTTCGGATTCACACCTGAGTTTTTTTGGCGATAAAAATATCGAAGATTATGAGTTGAAATTTAAGGGTTTCAATGATTTTGTGGATGGTTTGTATTGCGGGGAAATCGTGATCAGCCCGGTTCCGGAACCCCAAACTTTTGCCATGCTGCTGATTGGCCTGGGTTTGGTGGGCTTTAGCGCACGCCGCCGGAGGAACGATACTGTTGATTAGGCTGTATCTTGGGTAGCCGAATTTTCGACGACCCCGCCCTCGTGGCGGGGTCGGTCATTTACAAGCCTAATAAATAGAGACTTGAAGCTGCAGGGTTATCGCTAACGAAGCGTGGATATGAATATAATCGATATAAGCTTAGTCCCTGCAGGTGCTGTGCGTGATGTTCGAGCACTCAACTGACCGCGCCGTGAGTTTGCAGACTTGCGGGCTGAAGAGTCAGAAGAATCTGTCAGAGCGGGATTAACTTGGTAAACATCAAATTATGAGGTAATCTTGATTTGACGGTTATTTGGCCGCCTGAATGCCAGCTCAAATATGAATTGCGTGACTAAAGCGGTGTATCGTTGTTTATTTTTCTGCAACTTTCCCACCCAATTAATGTTTTCAGTAATGTGTCGCTCATGCTCGCTCATGCGCCTTTCGGCACCATAAGATTGGATCTTGATCAAACTTGACGAGATGAAATACAACATGCTCCCGGCCGGCAATCTCACCAACGGTATGATTACGTCCGTCAAGGGTATGTAACCTATGGCTACTAATGACATCCCTGTAGTATCGTTTTTCAAGCGGCTGCTTGACCCTTTTATGATCTGGGGCATGCTAGTCCTGCTCACTTTTGTATACGAAGAAGATTTCACTGGTTATTATCTGGTGCTGATGATAATCAGCTATTTCATTTCTTCGTATGTTTTCGAACAGACTTCAATTTACCGCAGGTGGCGCAATGGCAAGTTGCTGGATTATATCCGCGACACATTTGTTGGCTGGGGCATCATTGTCGGTATCCTGGTCTTAATTGGCTACGCCTCTAAACTTTCCCATCATTATTCTGGGCAGGTTATTCTGACCTGGTTCATTGTTACCCCGCTCGCACTTCTCGTAAGTCATGTCACCGTGCGCTTGATCGCCGATCAGTTGCGCAAGAGTGGTGGCCTACGCTCTGCGGTAATTGTTGGAGCAAACGATACCAGCCTGAAGCTGATCAAACGCATTAAAGATTTCCCATATCTTCTCATAGATATTCGTGGTTATTTTGACGTGCGGAATGACGATCGGATTCAAGGCGGGATGGGGCCGCGGTTAGGTGATATCACAGACGTCGCCAGCTATGCTCGCAAAAACAGCATCGAGATGATCTTCATCAGCCTGCCAATGTCTGCCCAGCCCCGCATTCGCGAAATACTGGACGATCTGCATGATACTACTGCTTCCATTTACTTCCTGCCCGACGTCTATATCTTCGATCTGATGCAGGCTCATTTCAACAACGTGGGCGGCATACCGGTAGTCGCAATTTGTGAATCGCCTTTCTCCGGTGTTGATAGCGTGGTCAAAAATGTCAGCGATTTTGTGCTCGCATCGCTCATCCTGATTTTGTTGTCACCCCTCATGCTCGGCATCGCGTTGGCAGTGAAACTGACCTCTCCCGGTCCTGCTATCTTTAAACAGCGTCGCTATGGGCTTAACGGCGAGAAGATCGTCGTCTATAAATTCCGCACCATGAAGGTTAGCGAAGATGGATCAAGGATTGAGCAAGCTCATTTAAACGATCCACGAATCACCAAGATCGGCGCATTTCTTCGCCGCACCTCTCTGGACGAATTGCCGCAGTTCTTCAACGTCTTGCAGGGGCGAATGAGCATTGTAGGTCCGCGTCCACACGCGGTAGCGCATAATGAACTCTATCGCAAACTTATCAAAGGTTACATGTTGCGCCACAAGGTCAAGCCTGGGATAACCGGCTGGGCTCAAGTGAACGGGTTGCGCGGTGAGACCGATGTGCTGGAGAAGATGCAGGCGCGTATCGAGTGCGATCTCTATTACCTGCAAAACTGGTCAATATGGCTTGATCTATGGATTATCATTCGCACAGTATGGGTGGTTTTTCGCCGGGATAATGCGTACTAATTTTAGTTGACTGTATAATCTATATAGTATTTTAAGGAGAAAAATCATGAATTCCATTGAAATGTTGTCGCCCGTGAAGATCAATACGTCTTTACCTTACAGACGTGTGCTTTGCGGAGTTTTGTTGCTAGTGGTTGCTGTAGGACTTTCCGCTTGTGGCAATAAGGAAAAAAAAGCTGGGCAGGCATTGGTTAGAGTTGATGGCGAGGAGATCACCGTTCTCCAAATCAACGATGAGCTCAAGCGTGCCGGTGTCAAAGCTGACCAACAAGAGGTTGCGACCAAGCAATTATTGGAGAAACTGATCGACCGCCAGTTGGTCATTGCCGAAGCAACGCGCAACAAGATCGATCGCTCTCCGGGCGTCATACAGGCAATCGAGCGCGCCAAAGCGCAAATTATCGCGCAGGCATACCTGGAGAGCATAACCTCTAAACTTGCCAAGCCTTCCATGGCCGAAATTGATGATTATTTTCAGAAGCATCCGGAGTACTTCGCTCAGCGCAAGCAATTCGACATGCAGCAATTAGTTTTCGCGACCAAGGATCTCAGCGATGAACTCAAGTCGGCCATCGACTCTGCCAAGACACTGGACGAAGTTGCGTCATGGCTGGATAGGCATAACGTAGGATATGCACGCGGCCAGCTATCACGCAGCACCACTGACTTGCCTGAGTTGATGGTGGCTAAGCTTAAGGAACTCAAGAAAGGCGAGCTATTCATCGTCAATGAAGGAGAGAACAGCATGTTAAACTCCATCATTGACATCAAGGATAGCCCCGTTATGGCCAAGAATGTTGCGCCGCAGATTGCGCAGTATTTGAGCAGCTTGAAAGCCAAGGAGGCGGCGGAAACAGAAATAAAGCACCTGCGTTCATCGGCAAAGATCGAATATTTTAATGCATCGGCACCACCTGCTCCCTAGTCAATCCAATTAAAAGGGAATTGTAATGCTTCCATTAACTTCATGAAGTGGTGACAAATGTAGCGTACGTAATGACCAGCTTGGCGGGTATAGGCACAATGAACAATTCAGATATGTCTTATTATTCATCCAGGATTCATACCCTGAAAACAACCATGCCAGAATGGTTGCCTATACTGCTAGGTATGGTGGTTCTGTATGTGCCTACTTTATACGATTTATTCAATGGGTTGTGGGCAACAGAAGAGCAGATGCATGGGCCAATTATGCTTGTTCTTGCAACCTGGCTTATTTACCGTAAATGGCCGCGCATGGTGGAAAAAAGCGAAGGTAATCCCACTTCTGTTTCGGGGTGGATGGTTTTTGCTTTAGCGTTAGCGCTGTACATAATCGGCCGTTCTCAACAGATCGTGTTCTTTGAAATGGGCTCATTAATCTGGATGCTTGCTGCAATCCTGTTGATAAAGCGCGGTAGTAGTGCCCTTAAGGTCATGTGGTTCCCGCTGTTTTTTATGCTGTTCATGCTTCCCTTGCCGGGCACTGTAGTCATCGTGCTTACCATGCCGATGAAAATGGCGGTTTCTTATGTAGCAGAACATATTTTATTTTGGGCCGATTATCCCATTGCTCGCAATGGTGTCATCTTGCAGATCGGGCAATATCAACTTTTGGTCGCGGATGCCTGCGCCGGTCTGCAAACACTACTGACGCTGGAATCTTTGGGTCTGTTTTACCTGAATGTTGTCCGCCATACCTCAGCTTTTCGCAATATAGTATTGGCAATTTTAATTGTGCCCATCTCGTTTACTGCTAATGTGATACGCGTCACCATCCTCACGCTGATTACTTACTATTTGGGTGATGAGGCAGGGCAAGGATTTTTACATGGATTTGCTGGCATGGTCTTATTCTTGAGTGCTTTGATATTAATCCTGAGCATGGATATGTTGCTGCAATTCATTGTCAGAACCCGGGCAATAAGAACTGCCTTGCCTGCGAGGTAGAACTCATGAAGAAATCTGTAATCGTTAGTTTCATTCTGGGCATACTCATGGTGTCGTCAGGTGTCCTGGCGAAGTTGATGACGCCAACTATCCAGATTGATGGTCAGCAGTATAGGATCAATCTTGAAACCATGATTCCTGGCGAATTTGACGGGTGGAAGATAGATCCATCTAATGCTGCCTTTGTGGTCAACCCTGATGATAAAGGTTTGCTAAACAAGATTTACAATCAAACATTGTCCCGCACATATATCAACAACGAAGGTGAGCGTGTCATGCTCTCGATAGCTTATGGTCGTGATCAGAGCGCAGATATGCATGTTCACAGACCCGAGATTTGCTATGCGGCAGGTGGATTTGAAATTGGCAAATTGACCAAGACATTTGTCGATACAACGATCGGACGAATACCGGTGATGCACCTTGTCGCAAAGCAACAAGCACGTAATGAACCGATAACTTATTGGATCAGGATAGGCGATTCTCTTACACGCGGCTGGTTTGAGCAGAAGGTGACGGCGATAGGCTATGGATTGACCGGGAAAGTGCCGGATGGACTTCTTTTTCGTGTATCTACCGTTTCAAATGATGAGCAGGATTCATACAGGATTCAGCAGTCATTCTTGACGGCCATCTTGCAGGCAGTGCGAAGCGAGGACAGGTATTGGCTGGTTGGCAAGTTGCCCTCATGAATACATGGTTAAACCTCGGAAATTACCGTCCATATTATTGTTATTCACTCGCTGATGCGCGGGGGTAATCAGCATGCGCATTTCTCATAATAATCAGAGTCGATTAAGGGGAATGGAAGGATGCTTCTGGTATATTCGAGCCGTGTCTGCGCAGCAAGTAACTGGATCTTTACTGATGGCGAATTCTTGCCAGGAGTATGAGCCTTGTGAATGGGGATTCAGCGCGATGGGATGACTGGCTAGAAGTGCGGCATCGGTATGTTCCATGTTGGGGAGAGAAATAATGCATATTTCTTTTTTAACGATAATTGTTCTGTTTTGCAAAAGGGATTTTCAAATATGGTTAGGATAATATTCTTTGCACTTTCCTTGCTATTGGTTGGTATGAACGCAGAACTGGCGGTTGCGGAAGATAAACCGGATACTTATCATCTGCGCCAAGGGGATACAGTGCTGATTTCTGTCTGGCGTGAAGAGACTTTGCAGAGGCAAGTGGTAGTACTCCCCGATGGTAGTGTGACATTTCCCCTGATCGGCCGCGTTGAGGTGGCTGGTCTTAGTACGCCAGAAGTTGAGCAACGAATTACCAAAAAACTTAAGGAATATTTCCCGGAGCCTATAGTCACGGTTGTGATTGTCGGAATCGACGGAAATCGCGCTTACGTTACGGGTAAGGTCATGCATCCTGGTCCACTGATCATCAGTGGACCGATTACCGTGCTTCAGGCAATCAGCCTTGTGGGTGGGTTTGACAGATTTGCAGATGAAAACGGTATTAAAGTGATCCGTGAAAAATCAGACGGCCAGGAAATTTTGCCCGTGAATTATAAGGACATTATTTCGGGCAAGAATATGTCGACCAATGTTCAGCTCAAAGCGGGCGACACCCTTGTGGTGCCCTGAATTTATTTGCATTATTTAATGCATTTTATCAAAGCGCACTAATAAAGCTCATTTGGTTTTAGAAATTCAATTTGATGTATGCACCTTAAATAAGGAAACGGAGAATTTAGTTGAACATTCGACGACTTATTGGGTTATTTATTCTGCTGATGGGTCTGATGTTCTTTACAAGGCAGGGGTGTGCTGACTCTTGGCGGAATGCTGTGTCAGCCCGAACCTCGATAGAGTATGAAACCAACCCTGCCATGATTCCGGCTGATCCGGGAAGTGTACGGCGGACCTTGTTCGAGCCAAGTTACGCGCTTATCGGACAAACCGGGGCGAACGAATTGGAAGCAAGGCTTGCACTTCAGATAGCACGGTCTTCCAACCATACCCTGAGCCCAAATCGCGAAGACCCCAGTGTGTTCTTTGACTGGTCGCATCATCTTGATGCAGGCGAATTAGGTATTTCCTCAAGATATGCTGAAATTGCGACGCGCGATGCAGGGATCGATGCAACTAGTCCGGTTCCTGTATCCAGCACCCGTGTTTCCCGCACCATGTCTGGCAGATTGAGCAAGGAAATGAGCGAACGTAACTCGCTTTCAGCGGAAGGCTCATTCGAAGGAGTTTCCTATAAGGGTGGCGGCAATTACGTTGATTATTCCACTCGTTCCGGTAGCCTGAGGCTCAGCCATGCAATTAGCGAACTTAGCACGACATTCTTGAGGGTGTCAGGTGAACAATATGTTCCGACTGATGGCAGCCCTTCCAGCCGACATGCCGTTGCCACATTAGGCCTGGACTGGAAAGTCGAATATCTGGATTGGTCCATGCAACTAGGCAGGTACAGGGGTGACGGCAATACGGGCATGGAGGGTGGGGCATCAGTGCATTACACAGGCCGGCAAGCCCAACTGGCATTGAATGCAAATCGTCGGATATTGTCCAGCGGTCTGGGGGGATTTGTCAAAGTCGACCAGTTGGTGGGAAACTGGAGTTATGCCTTGAGCGAGCGCAACAATATTGGAATTGATCTTCAGTGGTGGAAAAATTTATCTACTACTTTTTACAATATACGCACAACTACAGGTATCTGGTTGGAACATAATTTCAGTCCATCATGGGTGGGGCGTACGAATTATCTGCACAATATTCTCACGGGGGGTGGGGTTGTCAGCGCTTCCTCTAATATAATCGGGGTTACGCTGGTCTACACCAACTCCGATTTCTAAACAAAACATACAGCATATTCATGGCTACCGAATACCAATTAACCCTCACTGACTATTTGTCGATCATGCGCCGTCGCGCTCCTTATCTGATCGGCACTTTCTTTGTGGCCTTTCTGATTACCATAATTGTTGCTTTCGTTATTCCGCCGACTTACATTTCTACCGGAACCATTATGGTTGAGTCGCAGCAGGTTCCTGACAATATGGTGCCAAGCACAATCAGAAACCAACTTGAAGAGCGGATCAATGTCATCAAGCAGCGGGTGATGACTCGAGAGAGTTTATTAGGGATTGCCAACAAAAACAGCGTATTCAAGGAGAATAAAGACGCCCTTCCCACTTCGGTATTAATTGAAAAGTTGAGGGACCGTATTGTCGTTGAGCCGATTAGCTCCAATGTTGTTACCATCCGGCAGGGCCAACCAATTACAGCCTTCACAATATCTTTCGAAGACCAACATCCGGAGATTGCTCTTAAGGTCGCCAATGACCTCGTCTCCCTATTCCTGAATTGGAACGTAAAATTACGAACCGAAGGGGCCGCGGAAACCACGATTTTTCTCACTCAGGAGTCGGATAAGCTTAAAGCCGAGGTTGATCGGCTGGAAGGCATGATTGCTGCATATAAAAACAAGAATAGCGACAACTTGCCGGAACAACTTAACCTGCGAGCAAGTATGCTGGCACGCGCCGAGAATGATCTGTATGAGGTCGAGCGGGATATAAGAAGTTCAAACGAAGCACTCCGTTCCCTGGAAGCCGAACTTGCTGCTGCCAAACACGGTATGGGCGAGGAGATTCCATCCCAGACGTTGCCAGCACTCAAGGCCGAATACACCAGGCTTTCGGCTATCTATACGCAATCACATCCTGATATCAGAGCACTCAAGCGCAAAATTGATGCTCTGGAACACGCATCTGAGTCGCCGAAGCCCGAAAATGCTGCAGCCGATGAGCCCAGTCTGGCCGTGTACATGATCCAGGCCAAAGTCGATGCAGCTAACGCCAGGCTTGATTCCCTTACTCAGCAGAAAAAAATGTTGCAAGGCAAGATCGCCCAAAATGAGCATGCAATGATGCAGACTCCAAAAGTGGCGCAGGAGCTTGAAGTACTGATTCGTGACCGGGACAGCGCGCAGAGAAAATATGAAGAAATTCTTAACAAGAAAATGAATGCAAAGATTGCGGAGAACCTGGAAAGCGAGAACAAATCGGAGCGCTTAACTTTGCTTGAACCTCCAGTCATGCCGGAGAAGCCCTTTAAGCCAAATCGCATCAAAATTATTGCAATGGGCTTTTTCTTGGCCTTCGCTTCCTCGGTCGGTGCAGTTATGCTATTGGAATCGATCGACAAGCGAATACGTGGAACGGAAGCGCTCACCCATGTGTTGGGTTATCGACCTCTGGTTGTAATTCCCTATCTGCCTATCCATGAAGAAGGAGTTCGCAGAAAACACATACTCAAACTGGTGGCCATTGCCGCCGTTGTGGCCCTGATTGCTGCCGTTGTGGCGCTGCATTTTTTGTATATGCCTTTGGATATGCTGTTCATGAAGATTCTGGCCAGATTAGAGTAGGGGGAAGGTATGGAACGCATAAAGCAGGCCATTGAAAAGGTCAAAAAACAGCATTCCAGCGAAGCTGGCAGGTTTACCCAGCCACATCCGGACAATCAGGGCACAGCGTTTACACCGCTCAGCCCTCAAGCTAATATTGATTTGGAGGATTTCAGATACACGCATACGCGTGTAGTCAAGCTGCAGTTGGCACACCTGGAAAATAAGCGCGTAGTTGCGTTCAATAAAAATGACCCGAAGAGTCTGATTTTCGACCTCCTGCGTACCAAGGTCTTGCAAAAAATGGAAGAGAATGGCTGGCGCACCTTGGCCATCACTTCGCCTACCCCAGAGGCTGGAAAGACTGTGGTCGCAATCAATCTGGCCATGAGTATTGCCCAGCAAACCAACAAGACCGCCATGCTGGTAGATTTTGATCTGCGTCGCCCAAAGATAGGCGCTTGCTTGGGAATTCCCATGGAAAAATCACTGAATGATCTCCTGGATGGCACGTCTGAACTGCCAGATGTTCTTGTCAATCCGGATTTGCCAAGACTGGTCGTGCTACCGACCAGGAACCCGGTGAAAAAGTCATCAGAAACCCTTTCATCTAAAAAAATTGCGAATTTGATTAGGGATCTACGCGAGCGCTATGAATCGCGTATTGTCATCTTTGACCTACCTCCCGTGCTCGGTATCGATGATGCCATCGCCCTATTACCCCAGATCGATTGCGTCCTCATGGTGGTGGCCAACGGGATGTCTACCAAGCGGGAAATCGAGGACAGCCTCCACCACCTGCCTGCAACAAAACTGATTGGAATAGTACTCAACAAGGCAGAAACTGAACCGATGGATTATTACTATTGATTGCCGGTCGAATATTGTTCCTTTTTGACGGTCGACATTGAAGTTTTTTCTTTGGCCATGCTATCAACATTCTTTCGAATCATCTGCGCATAAGCCACCCCCAGCGCAGCAACCGACCAATACACAATCGGAATGACGGTGATGCTGCTCACCGTAAATATGATTATCATGATGGCCAGGAGAGTGGCCAGCAATACCCGGCCAAGCAGGTGTTCCTCGCTGTCTCTGTCCGGGATTGAGCGCATGGTCCGGTATATGCCCAAGAGCGTCAGGAAAAAGAAGCTAACAAACAACCCAAGGCCCACGAATCCTTTTTCCAGTGCCACGCTGATGTAGGTATTCACAATGTCGATGATGTTCTGGCCTTGGCGCATGGACTCCATCTCAGGCGTGTCGAGATAATTAACGGAGCCAAACCATGGGTTACGCTGGATCACGATCACTGAGTTGGTGATCAGCCTTTCGCGGTAATCGATGTTTGACTTTTCCGTTGATCCGATAAAAGGCAACAAATCGATCACCTTCTGGCCACCCGGAAGCATTGAAACCAAAGGCAAGACAAGCATTGCCGCCAGCGTCATGCCCATCAGACGGCGTGCAGCGTAACGGCCGATGGCGATGAAAACAACTAACAGCACTGCGGCGCCCACCCAGGGGCCGCGCGACAACGGAGCAATTAGACCGGCGGCCAGCAACACCATTCCGAGCCGTCGGATGAATTTGCTCTGAATGGAGTGTTGCAGAAACAAGTAAAAGCCTATTCCTACGACCATCAGATAACCCAATGCTATCGCTTGACCTGCCGAGGCGACAGCCCTAAGCATTCCATTCCGTTCAAGGTAACTTTGCGCCCCCTCTCTGAGTTCAAGCGTACCAAGCAGAGGTTGATACAACAGCCAGTGACGGGAGGACTCGAAAACTGCGATCGGCGCAAGCACCATGATCGCTAACACCAGGCTCAGCAGGGCATCGCGAAATGCCTGCAGATTCTTTAGCGAGCGGCTGATGACAAAATAGGGAAGGAAGATATCTATGAACAGATAAAAAGCCTGGCGCATGGTGTCCGTCATGCTTGTATCTCGCAGGGAAAGCATGACCGTGAGCAAGAGATAGAAGGTTAATGCCTTGTCAGGCCCGGTGTGGCCGAATGAGGGGCTGTCGCCTTGTCTCAGAAGGGAAAAAAATGCTGGAAGCAGGATGAACAGTGCTAGTATCCTTGCGTGGGAAAGGTCAAATAAAAAATTGACCAAGCCCATCCCGGGAATATTGATAGGGGCTGCAGGCAGGGCGAACAAGATGAAAAAAAATAACGAGGGCGAATTTGTTTCGCGGCGGTTTGCATAGATCAGCAGCGGTATGGCGATCAATGTGTATACCCAAAAGTTATGCGAAAGGAAGGCGGAAAGCGTTAAAGCGAACCAAAGATTTCTCCTTCGTGTAATGCTCCCGGCTTCTGTTAAGGAAAGGGAGGGGCGATGCGCGAAAGCAAAGATTGTCGTTGCGAAAACAAGAATAACGATTAATGCTCGGAGGTGTTCTGGCATTTCAGTTTTCTTAGGTAGTGTCGGTCTATATGGTGCTTAATTTATAATTCGATAAATATGGGGGTTCCATTCATCGTTTTAATGACCCCAGTATGAGTGATAAGATTTATCTGCTGCTCAAGTGTTGCATATATTTTGTCTTTGTTTGCAATTGTATTCCTTGTAAAAGAATATGTACGAATAATCTTTTGGGTGTCCGCCTAATTTGCTTTCCCTCGCCTTATCCAGGTAGCCATAAATTCCAATGCCATTAAAAAATACACTCACTCTCAGGCAGCGCGTTCTGCAGTCCGGTTCCTGGACATTGCTTGGGTACGGCGTGAATCAGGTTCTACGTCTGGGTGGAAATCTAATTCTTACACGTCTACTGTTTCCCGAGGCTTTTGGAATGATGGCGATTATTCAGGTTGTGATGTATGGCGCGGCGATGCTTACTGATTTTGGGATAGGGACTTCAGTTGTCCAGAAGGATCGCGGAAATGCCCCATCTTTTTTGAACACCGCCTGGACCGTCCAGATCCTGCGAAGCATTCTGATTTGGGCTGGACTTTGTGTCCTTGCGTTTCCCTTGGCCAAACTATATGGAGAGCCACTGCTTGCAGGAATGCTTCCTGTTGTTGGATTTGCCGGGGTTATCAGCGGTTTCAACTCAACAAAATTGTATACTGCGCAACGTAATTTGGAGGCGGCGCGCGTGACGCAGATTGAAGTCGGCACTTACGCGCTTGGACTTCTTTGCACTGTATATCTGGCATGGCTTCTGCAATCGGTCTGGGCGTTAGTATGGGGTAGTGTGATTACTTCCTTCCTAAAAATGACTGCCAGTCATATTTTTCTTCATGGAATTAGAAATCAATTCGAATGGAACCGTGATGCACTTGATCATTTGATAGTATTTGGACGCTGGATCATGTTGAACTCTTTCCTTACTTTTCTTTCGGCCGAAGGTTCACGCCTGTTGCTTGGTGCTTTACTTGACATGCGACAACTGGCTTTATTTACATTGGCGAGTACGATGAGCCTCATGCTTTGGCAAGCAATTTTGCAGTTGGCATGGAGAGTATTTTTTCCTGCTTACTCTGAAGTTTATCGCGGCAACCCGAAAAACCTCATGTCTGTCCTGTTTAAGTCACGTTTAGCAATCATTTTGCCCAGTTGGTGTTTGGCGGTTTTATTTGTCTTTTTTGGTGTTCAGGTTATGGAGACGCTATACGATGAACGTTATCATGGATCTGGTGCCATGCTTGAGTTGCTTGCAGCAGGAACACTTGTGGGCTGTGTTTGGGGATCATATGTAGGTATATTGCTTGCAATGGGTAAGGTTGCAACTTCGACAATGTTGATTGCAATCCAAATCGTATGCCAAATTGGTGCGATGCTTTTCGGATATTATTATTGGGGTGGCGCAGGCATAGTTTTTGGCGTTGCTGCGGCTAATTGGATAATGTACCCCGTGCATGCGCTTGTCATGTCGAAAAATGGACTTTGGCAACCCAAACTCGACTTGATGATGCTTGCGGCTTCGGTGGTAATAGTGATGTTGGCTTGGCCCAACTTTACCGCAAGCGGATATGGCTTGGATTTATGAACCGTACTTTGAGATGCCAGTTGTTTGACTAATGAAATAAAATTTTGGAAACTTTATGCAGGATATTTCAATAATTATTGTTAGTTACAATACCATAGAGATAACAAAAATAGCCCTCAAACATCTTTTTGCTTCAATGCAAAATTATGAGTTTGAAATATTTATTATAGATAATGCGTCCGTAGACCACTCTGCTGATATTCTTCGTAATGAATACCCGAATATCACTCTCATTGAGAACAAGGTAAATGTAGGATTCGGGCGAGCCAATAATCAGGTATTGCCGTACATTAATAGCCGATATGTATTGTTACTAAATACTGATGCATTTGTAAAACCTGACACTATTTCAAAAACTGTTCAATACATGGACACCCACCCACAGTGCGGCATTCTAGGGGTCAAATTTTTAGGACGTGACGGAGAACTTCAGCCTTCATGTCGGTATTTCCCTACACCATTGAATATCTTCCTTAATCGCACAGGCTTGAATCGCGTTTTTAAACATACAAAAATGGTAGATGATATGTCGTGGGATCACGCAACGGTAAGAAATTGTGACTGGGTGCCAGGCTGCTATTACTTGGTCAGGAAAGAGGTAATTGATCAAATTGGGCTTTTTGACCCAAGATATTTTTTATATTATGAAGAAATTGATCATTGTTTTGCCGCAAAGAACGCTGGCTGGCAAGTCACTTATTTTCCATATACAACAGTGGTGCATCTTGGTGGGGAGAGCGCAAAAACAGAAGGTGAAATTACCACGACTGGTCGGCAGATTGAATCGCTACAAATTGAGAGTGAATTACTGTATTTCAAAAAAAATCATGGTTTGGTTGCCATCATAGGATATGTTTTCTTGAGTACCCTTGCGGATATTATCCTTACTGCAAAAGATATTGTTAAGTTAAGAATCTTTCAGAAGCGCTTTATATACCTGGGTCATTTATTATTACTCTGGAAATTATTTTATTATACCCACATGGGTATGCGGCCAACACGTTGAGTTTTGCATACTATCCATGGAAGGTGGCTTATCAATTCAACCATTCCTGTGCTGCAAGCGGCAATTCTACTTCCCGATGGAGCGGATATGGAAAAGTCACTTACCATGGCCGAGGAGGTTCGGGGAGGCGGGGGATAAGGGGTTGAGCTGGATTATCGAGCAATCACAATTTTAATAAAATCAATAGACGTAGCTATTTTAACAATGCGAAATGGACCCAATTTGTTAACTGATGTGGGCATAGTGATTATTGGTCGAAATGAGGGCGATCGTTTAATCCGCTGCTTAAGTTCCCTATCAGCCCAATCAAATCAACTGGTCTATGTAGACTCTGCATCAACAGATGATTCTGTGGTTATGGCGTCCAGCCTGGGAGCTGACGTTGTGTCATTGGATATGTCAATACCCTTTACCGCAGCCAGAGCTAGAAATGAAGGTTTTTATAGAATGCGGGAGCTATTTCCTCAGGCTATATATGTTCAATTCGTCGATGGAGATTGTGAAATTGCTATTGGCTGGCTCGAAAGTGCAGCCAACTTTTTGGCAATGCATCAAGATACCGCAGTGGTATGTGGTCGGCGTCGTGAGCGGTATCCTGAACGGACCATTTATAATTTGTTGTGCGACATTGAATGGGATACGCCAGTCGGCGAAGCAAAGGCGTGTGGTGGTGATGCGTTGATGAGGGTGAGTGCGTTTGAGAATGTGAGTGGGTTCCGATCGGACCTGATTGCGGGAGAGGAGCCGGAGCTTTGCGTGCGGCTCAGGGCGGCAGGGTGGAAGATTTGGAGATTAGATCAGGAAATGACGCTGCACGATGCTGCAATGGTTCGCTTTGGCCAGTGGTGGAAGCGGACTCAGCGTACCGGATATGGCTTTGCAGAAGGGACGCATCTGCACGGCGCACCCCCGGAAAACCATTGGAAGAAGGAGTCGCAGCGCGCAATTTTATGGGGTTTGGGGATACCTGTTGTTACAGTCTGTTTGGCTGTCACATTTGGGGCATGGGGCTTTGTGATGCTGCTGGCCTATCCAGTGCAGATCATACGCCTAGCTTTGCGCGGCACAAGATCGATGAAAGAAAACTGGTGGCGCGCCTTATTTCTGGTTTTGGGTAAGTTTCCAGAGGTGATTGGGCAGCTTAACTTTTTCTACAACAGGTTGGCCGGAAGGACGGCACACATAATCGAATACAAATGAATAAAAAGGAGTCAACAGTGGGAATATCCGCCGAAGTACCAGATTGGTCACGAGAAAAGAAGTAAGCCTTTTTGAAGCAAACATCCCGGGCGTTGTTGGCTACCATCCGGTCTCACCAACGCCATGCGAAATCGCATAATCCTGTGTGTTGAGTATATGCGCTGTATCGTTCTATAGCTTCTGATGTGTTGTGACGGGCGCTAATATTCTACTCGACTCCAAAATTGGAGATGGCGCAATTTTTTGGGTATTTTGCACGTTGGAACCATGTGGCGAACGCAGCAAATGCCTTGGTGCTTAATGATGTTCCCGCTGGAAAAATTGCGGGAAGTTGTTGCTCGCCGAATTGGAATAAAATGAAAATTGGGATTATTGAGACATTGTGGCGGGTCCATCGTTTGGGGAGAGCTATGCATCCTGCCCTGAACAAAAATAGCCTTAAACACCAAGTTTTCCTGATGGGTCGAGCACTCGTATTCTTACCTGATATCAGGAAATGGTATGAGATCTCGGATAATCCATGCCTAACTCTGGCCTTGAAGCGATTTCCTCTAATCCATGGGATGATCTACTGGCCTTATATCAATTACAAATGGCCCATGGAATGCAGGCTGGCTTCAATCGACCAGCATTACCGCATGCTTGGTGGCCCGGCGGCAATCATTGCTTACGCGACGTTCGCTGAAGTTGAACTTGTTCGGTTGGAGGAGGAATATGCCGGGTTGCGTCTAGTGCTGGACAAGACTGTGTGGTTTCTGCGTGAGGGTGAGATCGTTCTCAATCTATTCGTCAACGACCAGCGCTTTTATTCCATTGTGTTCACGCTTGGCATTGACGGTGGCCGACCGCTGGTTCTTGTCGGAGCGCTGCAAGGTTCCAATTCCGAAGCTGCCCAAGGGGTTTACCGCGACATCACCCATGCGCTTCACGGAATGAGGCCGCGCGACTTCCTCATGGTGGCGCTCAAGCTTCTGTGCAGGGAATTTGGTATCCACAGGATATGGGCGGTTTCCGGCGACAACCGCCAGCATAACAGCCCGTATTTTGGCGGCGGACACAAGGAAAAGGTGCTGGTATCCTATGATGAAGTATGGATCGAACATGGTGGCAATGCACTAGACAACGGCTTTTTTGAGATTCCAGTCATTATAAGGTACAAGGACATGAGCGAGATACCTACGCGCAAGCGGGCCACCTACCGGCGCCGATATCAGATGCTTGAAAAACTGGCCCTGGACATCAAGTCTTGTTGCGCACAGTACGCGGATCAGTCATCGGCGAAGCCCCCACAATAAAACGGATAAATGAATGTCTATTGAAACGTTATGTGGCAGGGCATTCAACTAAGCTCGGAAAATGAAGAAGGCAAACCCTGAATTAATTACTGAACACATTTCGATTCATTTCCTGCTCATTCTGAGTGTCGCGCCTTGTGGGTGTTTCGAGGGGACGAATGTAAAAAGCTTACCGCGAATGAAACATGTTCAGCTGTACTCAAACTAAAAGCTCACCGACATTTCGACAATTTTAGCAAGAAAGGATTTTATGCGTTTACCAAAATGGCGAATTGTCCGTTCGGCCTTTGTAGTGCTCGTAACCGGTGTATCGAGTGGCCGAACACCATCACACCACCATTTTTAGTATCATGCCAGTTGAACTCGAAGCAGTTGTATGCACGACGGTCTTTGTTGGTTTTTCAGACTTTCTCCGCAATTATTGGATATTGATATAGCATGTACCAAGCATTCTACGGTTTGAAGGAAAATCCATTTTCGATTCAACCTGACCCGGATTTTCTATATTTTGGTCGTCGGCATGCTTATGCTTACGCGATGATGGAATTCGGAATCAAAAATAGGGCAGGTTTTATGGTTGTCAGTGGCGAGATCGGTTGCGGGAAGACCACACTGGTCCGGCATCTACTTAACAACTTGGCTTCCAGCCTCACTGTTGGCTTGGTATACAACACACACAGGGAAATACCCAATTTGTTGGAGTGGATATTGTTAGCTTTGGGGCTTCCTTATGAAGGGAGATCCAAAGTGGGACTCTTTGATACTTTCCAGCGATTTCTGATTGAGCAATACGGTGAAGGGCGGACTGTACTGTTGATCATTGATGAGGCTCAGAATCTAAGCCCAGACGCGCTGGAATCTTTGCGCATGCTCTCTAATATAAATGCTGACAAGAGCCAGCTACTTCAGATCATGCTGGTGGGGCAGCCGCAATTAAAGGATATGCTTTCCCGGCCTGATCTATTGCAGTTTTCTCAGCGTGTTGAGGTTGATTTTCATATCAAGCCTTTTGCTTCTTCTGAAGTACAGAGTTATATTGAGCACCGGCTGGCAATTGCCGGCCGGGAAACTCCGCTTTTTACTGCCGAGGCCTGTGCCCGAATCGCAGAGGCCAGCAATGGTATTCCCAGGCGTATTAACATCCTGTGCAATACAGCGCTGGTTTATGGTTTTTCTGCAGAATCTGAAAGAATTGACTTGGATTTGGTGGAAGAAGTGCTAAGTGACAAGGCTGAATTTGGAGCGTTGCCGACTCCTGAATAAGTTGCTTTTTGTACAATGCTTTTTGGAAGATCGTGGCGCTAGAGGCAACCCAGCAGAGTTTTGTGCAATTAAAGTCATCACGGCTGGAAAGCGTCGATAAACAGGAGAAGAAATTATTGGGATATTGTTCGGATGGAAAAGTATCTTCAGAACTTCAAGACAGAGTGACTGGAACATTATCGCTTCCACATGTGAGCAGGCTAAGCAGTTCGAATTTAAAATTATAATCCCCCGTAGTCTTGGCGTGAACCAATTCATTATATCGTGGTGTTATACAATCGCAACCGAAGTAATTTTAACAATGGCAATTATATACAGACCGAATTTCCAACTGTTTTCAGCGAGCAGGAAATAAGCACGGCATAATCCAAATGAATAGTCTGACCAGTAATCCGATCATGGCTTATCATTCATCTATCAATACTACGGGAAATAGCAAACGACACCCGAAAGTGATTTGCTCGCCCCTTCAAGGATTTTTCTACAGCGTTGTTTGGTGATCCAGTCTTAGAGGTGTTTCTGTGAAAAAGTTGATATTAAGATTTCTTCCAATTGCGGACATGCTTCTGGCTCCTTTTGTTTACCCTTCCGCATGGCTGCTAAAGAAAGTGCGTTGCTTGGGCATTCAAAATTTTCCATACTGCAAGCATATTCTAATGAAGATTGGTGTTTTTCCCATCGCCGATCATTACTACGACCCACAGTTCGATAATCGAAAACCTAAGCAACCTTTCTCGCAAGACCGAATTCTTCCGGGAATACGTTGGAACACGGCAGAACAAATCAATAAACTTAATACCTTTTCATTCTCGAAAGAGCTTGCAGATATATCGCAAGATCAGTCTCACACCCTCGAATTCTATATGAATAATGGATCATTCATATCCGGGGATGCTGAATATTGGTACCAGCTAATTCGCTCAGTTAAACCAAGAAGAATTTTTGAAATTGGCAGTGGCAACTCCACCTTAATGGCAATAAAGGCTATTCGCAGAAACATGGAAGAAGATCCCAATTACAACTGTAAGCATGTTTGTATCGAACCTTATCAGATGCCATGGCTTGAACAAACAGATATCACAGTTATCAGACAGAAGGTTGAAGATGTTGGACTGCCCTTTTTCTCAGAACTTGAAGAGAGCGATATCTTATTCATTGATTCTTCTCATATTATAAGGCCGCAGGGTGATGTGCTATTTGAGTATCTTGAACTATTACCTACTCTCAAGAAGGGAGTGATTGTTCATGTACACGACGTATTCTCGCCTAAGGATTATCCGAAGTCGTGGTTGGTAGACAAGGTAATATTATGGAATGAGCAGTATTTGCTGGAGGCATTTCTGACAAACAATGATAGTTGGAAAATTATTGGCGCCCTTAACTATTTGCACCATAATTATTATGAACAGTTAAAGTCAGTAGCGCCATTCTTAACACCGGATAGCGAGCCAGGTTCATTTTACATTCAAAGAATCTCTTAACAAGGCTATCAGCGAAGCACGGCGGTTGCGCGAACCGGAAGGGAAACTGCCGCAACTTTGAAAGAAGTCACAATGACCGTAGCAAAAGCACTACCTGCAGACCTGATCGACAGCTTGTTGTCTGACTATAAAAACCCGAAGACCTGATAGGCGAGAACGGGTTGCTCAAGCAACTCACCAAGGCGCTGGTCGAGCGTGCCTTGGCAGCGGAGATGGAAGCCCATCTTGGTCACGCTAAGAATGAGACTGTCACTAACCCCCGCAGGCAACGCCCGCAACGGCAAGAGCAGCAAGACACTCAAGGGCGAATTCGGCGAACTGCCCATCGAGATACCCCGCGACCGCCACGGCAGCTTCGAGCCGCAGCTCATCCCCAAGCACCAGACCCGCTGGAGCGGCTTCGACGACAAGATCCTGTCGCTGTACGCCCGTGGCATGACGGTGCGCGAGATACAGGGGCACCTGGAAGAGATGTATGGCACCGAGGTGTCGCCCACGCTGATCTCATCGGTGACGGATGCCGTGGCCGACGAAGTCAAGGCATGGCAATCCCGCCCGCTAGATGCGTTGTACCCCATCGTCTATCTGGACTGCATCCATGTGAAGGTGCGTGACGCCGGCACGGTGCGCGCCAAAGCGGTGTATCTGGCGCTGGGCATCAACATGGCGGGCGAGAAGGAGTTGCTGGGCATCTGGATCGCCCAGACCGAGGAAGCCAAGTTCTGGTTACAAGTCATCACCGAGCTGAAGAACCGTGGCGTGCAGGACATCTTCATTGCCTGTGTGGATGGATTGAAGGGATTCCCGGAAGCTATCAAGACCGTCTATCCAAAGACTGCCATGCAGTTGTGCGTCGTTCATCTGGTGCGGTACAGCCTGAACTACATTTCATGGAAGCTGCGCAAGGAAGTTGCGCTCGGCCTGCGCGCTAACTATGCTGCCTCAACCGTCGATGAAGCCGAACAACGGTTGGGTGAATTCGAGGAGAAGTGGGGAGCGGCCTATCCATCGATCGTGCAATCCTGGCGGCGCAACTGGGGGCGCATCATCCCGTTCTTCGGCTACCCGCCGGAGATCAGGAAGGTGATCTAAACCACCAACGCCATTGAGTCGGTGAACGTGAGCCTGCGCAAGATCACCAAGAACCGGGGCTCGTTCCCCAGCGATGAGGCGTTGCTGGAATTGTTCTACTTAGCGCTGAACAACATCAGCAAAAAATGGACGATGCCAATACGCGATTGGAAAGCTGCGCTAAATCGGTTTACTATCCAATTCGAAGACCGGATGCCGCAGCAGTGATGAAATTCCGTTTATACAAAATTAGGGACACCCTCACTATACTAGTTGGGAAATCGTTGCTGCTCTTAACTATTTGCTGCACACATCGTATCGATGCGCTTTGGTTATAAATGGTTCGCTTAGGGTACCGTTCGCGACACCATGTCGCGGGCAACGATTGCGGTAGTAGGCTGCGTACTCGGCATTCCTTTTCTATTGCACTTTCACTAGTGGGCAGAGATTTGTCCATTACGAACTGGGCGTCGATCTGGATCCAGCCGTGAATTCAGCATGTGTCTCGTGTGATTCCCCTCAGATAATGGTTGTTCATATCAATCCCTCGGTCTTACTTGACGCTCGAAAGAGCACAGCAAGTTTTGCCGCCTCCGTGTCGATCGAATGCCGCTCCATCACGCGCAGGTGCGCGGCATTGGTGATTGAATGCAGTTCATCGTTTGTTTTGGCCAGAAAAACTTCGATAGCCGACGCCAACTCATCTATGGAACCCGCCGAGAATAACCATCCGGTCTCCCCTGGGAGTACCAGTTCAGGAATTCCCGTAATGCAACTAGCCAACACTGGCCGGCGTAAAGCCATGGCTTCCATGATCACAACAGGTAGCCCCTCGCTGAAACTGGGTAGTACTAGCGCACGAGCCGCAAGAATTTCCTTGCGGACCTGATCGCTACTAAGCCAGCCGGTAATTCGAACTTGCCCGTTCAATCCATAACGAGTGATCAACATCTCCACTTCAGCCCGTGTTTCTCCATCACCTGCGAGTACTAATTCGAACCTGATGCCTTTTTGTGCCAGTTGATGGGCTGCCTCGATCAACAGCAGCTGCCCCTTCTCCGCCGAGAGTCGGCCAACACAAACGAGCCTCGGCGTATTGGGCAGCGGGATTGGCGCAAGGTCGTGAAACGCTGTTTCCAGCCCGCAATGAATCACTTTCACCTTCGACCAGTGCACGTAATCGACCCTGCGATAAAGCTGGCTGCGTCCGTAAGAACTGATCGCCACTACAAAAGCTGCCCGACGCACCTTTTCAACTATGCCTCTAAAGTGCAACTCATCTTGGCCATGCACGGTGAAACTGTATTGGGGACCGCCAAGAGCATTCGCCAGCATTACGACTTCCGTCGAATTAGTTCCGAAATGGACATGAACATGACGTGTTCCGAATTCATCCAACCAGGGAATGATGCGGCAGGCTTCTGCCAGATAAATCAGGTGGTAGGGAAAAGGGCGATCAGCGCGTATGCCCATTTTTAACGCTAACTGTAATGCCCCAAAAAAACGAACCGGCCGGGTAACAAGAAGCCTCATCACAGCTGTCAACAAGCCTATTATGTTGCCTTGCAAGACGTAACGAGTATGTTTGCGTTCGCGCACATCCTCTGCATCCACCAACTCAGTATCCCATCCGCGCAACGCTATTCTCAGAATTTCAAACCCTTGGCGTTCAAGAGCGATGATTTCCCGGCGGATGAAGGTATGGCTGATTTTAGGGTACTGGTTGGTAAGGTAAGCAATTCGTAAAGACATGTGTGTGACCTGGTTTAGCGAACAGGAAAAATATTCAAATTGTATTTGTAAATACTATGTGCTGAAACAATAAGCCTCTCCCAATGAAAAATCCTGAGCAGCAGGAATTCTGAACCGGTCTCGGTATGGGCACATAAATAAAAGCAAAATGGAATAACGTGTCAGGAATTACCAAAGGTATGTGAGTTAGGAATGCGGGTTCATATCAATGCCGTCAATGAACTCTCGTATCGCCCCAACCAGTTCGCGTGAAGCATATGGCTCAATAGCCTGACTGCCGCGCAGATTGTCAATCCCATTCAATCGGGTGGTTAATTCGTTCTCATCCAATGCCACCATCACCGAATCGAAGAGGCGGAATTGTTTCGAAGTCGCAATTTGGTGGTCGTTGCGTGTCTCGCGCAGGCTGGCACGCCGCGGCATGATCAGGATGGGCTTCCCCAATTGTAGGGCAGTGATGATTGATCCCGTGCCGGCGTGGGCAACGATCACATTAGCAGCCTCAAAACGTTGCTTGAATTCCTCTGTGGTCAGAAAATCAGTCCATTGGATATTTGATGGCCGGTAATCGGTCAAGCCGATCTGAGCAAAAACATCATCCCGACCACGCTCACATGCCCACTGATCGACAGTTTTCACCAATCGGTCGAAAGGCATTTGAGCGCCAACTGTCACGAAGATCATAGTACCGTTCCGCGATAGAACGGGCCGTTGGGTTTAGCCAAATTTGGCCATTGTGTCAACCACAAATCAGCGTACTTGCCGATTTTTTGCCCTGACATTGACAGTTCTTCCACATTGGCGATACTGTCAAGCCAGATGGTTCTGGCTCCAAACCATCTGGCGAGCCGCAGAGAAAAATATCCTGGCAATGCTCCAGTAGAAACCACCACATCGGGCCTTTCACACAACAAAATCCATATCAGTTTCGAAACAGTCTGCGCCCAACGCCATTTATCCCACCGGGTCACGTCCCTGAAAGTGTAAAAACGTGCCGAACCTGCTCCGCTGCGGTACGTCCTAGCTACCGTCGCAAACGCAACATCGTATCCTTCGAAGGCTTGAGCAATCCGTATCAGTTCCACCCAATGCCCCCCACCGCTGGAAACGGCCAATATTCTTTTCTTCCGCGAGTGCACACCTTCTGGTTTTCCCGCCTCAGTTTGACTGTGTATCATATTCCAGTTAAGAGTCCAAAAAAGCGTTCGCACCGTTCTCATTCATTTTTTGTGACTGGCGGATCCGCTGGTGGTACCGATTTACTGTACGGCGCTTGCCAAAAAGGAGTGATTGCAATTCGAATCGCCGCAGAAACCGACGGAATTCACTGCCCTCAAACCTGGGCGCACCGGCAAACATTGCCTTTAGGTATCCCCAAAGTATTCCCCAGCCTCCAATGATGTAGGGCTTCTCAAACATCCGATAGAAGGATACGGCCGCCACATAATAGAGAGCGGAGCCCATGAAGTATTTGCCGAAACCCCACCGCAAGCGACCCACCCAGATATTATGCTGGCTGCTACCCATCTGGCGCAGGTGGATGAACCTAAGTTCCGGCCGATCTACAGACTGAGCAATCCAGCCTTTCATCCGGCACATATGGCCATCAATCCCATCCCAGCTCACTTGCCGGACAAATCCTCCAATCTCCTTAAATGCGGTTATCCGGTAAAGTTTGACTTGTCCAACTGCATTCTCATCCCCCAATCGCTCGGAAGTTAACCGGCCATCCTTTTCTCGCAGATAGGGTTTGCCGGAAAAATTCGCTTGGCGGGGGACAGCTTCCATCTGTTCAATAGCACGCTCGAAATAGGCCGATGGAAGCTCTAGATCAAGATCGAGCTTGCAAAGGTACTCAAAATCATCCAAGTTGACGACATCCAACCCCGCGTAAAACGCGTCTATAACGCCCGGTCCGACTGCACGTCGCCCCCGATCGATTCGGGTTACGATTTCAATCCAGTCATGCCGCCTTGCATATTCCGCCAATATTTGCGGTGTCTCGTCAGTCGAACCATCGTCCACAATAACCCATCTTGCAGGTCTGATTGACTGCGCAATCACGGAATCCAGGGTCTGTCGCATGTAGAGCGCTTCATCGCGGCAGGGAGAAATCAGCACATATTTCTTAGCAATATTCAACGGTGAGCCCAAATTTGTAAGGTGATCAACGATACCAGCGCGATAACATATTTATCATCGACCATATTCTGTAAATAGTTTAGCAAGCTTTGCCGCTTCTGTGTCGATCGAGTGATGCATACAAAACTCATACATAGGCATCGCGCCCGATCTTGCGCAACCAGTCGGTAGGCTTGGCTAGTATATTTCAATGGCTGCCTTCAGCTTCAGATCGTCAATAACCCCTGAGGGTTCGGCTATGCCATTCCATATGAAAACGTATTCGTTAATTCAAAGGGGAAAGGGAGAGAAGCATATACGCTGGAGTACAAACTGGAGGAGGTGCGGTTGTTTCAAGGAGGCCAAACTTCTTCGGTGATAGCTAGAGTATTGGGTATTCACAAGCGGCCCAGCCATGTGACAGATTCTTGCGTATGGCGTTGCTCATGAGAAGGCCGGGGATGACATTTCACTTGCATTGTGTCTGCAAGTATTGCAGCCACGCGTTTCAGTAAATATTTACCGAATTCGGAATACATAGATCAATGAGCCCTATGGAGAATTGCCGAGATATTTACCGAATGCTTCACTCGACACTGGGCTATATTAGTTCGATGCAGTTCGAACAATACTGATTTTCGGCACAGTTGAATGAAGCCGCATAATGAGCGTGTCAGTAAGTAAGGAATACAGGGACTCGATCACTCGGGCTTCGTCCGGAAAAATATAATGAAGCGAACTCACGCTCGTCAATCAAGGCTCGTATGCACCTATGGCCGGAGGGTTGGACCTGGGCTTGCCAGTTTTATCAACTATTGACTTGTATGCGTTGTTTCCTGCACCAATCAAAGGCGAGCCGGCAGCAGGTTTGAAGTCTGTTGGTGCATTCGTGAAGAGCGGATCGCTCCCTGATATTGAATTGGCATCAAATCCTGAATAGCTCTGCCATGCGGCTAATGAACCGCGTGATGCTTCCCAAAGCAAAGACGATTTTGAGTAGCAATGGTTATTGTTGATGAATGCATACGAAGTAAGGGCAAGCGGTAAATCGAAGCACGTTATTGAACCAGAAGTCCCGCCGTAATATACGGAATTATTTGAAACGATATGACCCGTGCCTTCTTGATGCAAGAAAATTCCTCTTTTTCCATATCCTGTTGTATTCGGACCATAATAGATTGTATTGTTTCTGATGATGTTGGCGGTGTTTACATCTCCTCCACCGTCGACTGGAACTACGGCAGTGTCGATCGCAACTGTATCCGCCGTAATTGTGTTGAATATAATAAGGTTGTTTTCAATGACACATCCGGGACAAACTGAAACATCAAAACCCTTATTCCCGCCGTTTATAATTGTATTGCCGGAAAATACTGCATTTCTAAAATACTCTGGATTCGGGTATGCATCCTGACTATTGAAACTGAGTCCCCAGCATTGCGCTGTCGTATCGGCATCTGCTATTTCAATCCAATTATCTTTAACGTTCAAACCATCAATATTTCCGTGGCCTATTACAGACCCGCCAACACACGTGGCACTCGATTGCCCATAGATATAATTGCCTATCAGATCAAAATTAACAGTATCCCCGAGAGGAGAATTTGCGGATAAATATATCGAATGGTTAAAAACGGTGTTGTTGCCATTATTCAGCAAATAGTTATAAGAAAAAGATGAATTATTGGCTATACCAAGAAGAGCCATATCGAGATTCCCGATAAGCGTATTTCCTGTCATTGTTACATTGTTGGAGGGGCCCAGAGAACCGCTATTTTCAAATTGAATTCCTACTACAAAATTTTCTATGGTTACATTTCCAATGACTATGTCACGGGTTGTCGGGTGTGGGCCCTGATTAAAACTAAAGACTCCTACCCCGGAACCAGCGCCTCTCAATGCGATGTTCAAAATTCGAACACCTGATTTTTCAGCGCTGTACTGGCTTAATGCGATAGCTTGCTGACCGCCAGAATAATTTATCAGCGGCTTGGCTGTGCCTGTGAATGTGGTAGGTGTATATTCCCTGAAATCATTACAAGCTACACCTGTTGCACATCTTCCTGAACTACCCAGAGTGGTTGTAGCCGAAGTATCAAACGCTCCGCCTTTACACAAGGCAATGGTGTCACCTGATGATAAGCCAAGGAAATCGCTAGCAGCTTGCCCTATGGTTCGACGTGGAAGCGCTGCGGTAAGTCCACTATTCGCATTATTCCCGACTACACAATCAGACTCTGCTCCGGTTCCGCAGTCGCAGTAGTAATGAATAGTTCCGGACTGGTACGGTTCAGCAGCCCATGCCGCTTGCACGGCTGCGATAGAAGTTGGGGCGACGCTAACAATTACACTCTGGCTTGCTGATCCACCTTGTCCCGTGCATGTTACGGTGTAAGTGGTTGTGGTGGTCAAGGCTGGCGTGGTGAATGACCCCATAGTGCCGACGCCACCACCGCCTGTTGAGGTGCATGAAGTAGCGTTGGATGATGACCAGGAGACAACGGAAGTCGCGCCAATCGCGATTGAAGACGGAGTTGCGGAAACTGCGATAGCCGGAATAGGGACTACAGGGGCTGCCGACACGGTAACTGTTGTGCTCTGGCTTGCGGTGCCACCAGGTCCCGTGCATGTCACGGTGTAGGCGGTGTTAGTGGTCAAGGCGGGCGTGGTGAATGACCCCGTGGTGCCGGTGCCACCACCGCCTGTCGAGGTGCATGAAGTGCTGCTGGTTGATGACCATGCGACGAGGGAAGTTGCCCCATATGCGATCGAAGACGGTGTCGCGGTGACGGTGATGGCAGGAGCAGCGGCCCCTACGGTGACCGTTGTGCTCTGGCTTGCGGTGCCGCCGGGTCCCGTGCATGTCACGGTATAGGTGGTGTTAGTGGTCAAGGCGGGCGTGGTGAATGACCCCGTGGTGCCGGTGCCACCACCGCCTGTTGAGGTGCATGAGGTGCTATTGACAGATGTCCAGTTGATGGTGGTGTTTGTGCCATTTGCGATTGAAGAAGGTGCTGCGACAACGGTGACGGTCGGGTTCAATTCGACGACATTTGTGTTCAGTGTAGTTGTGGTTCCACCTCCACCTCCGCCTCCACACGATACGAGGCCAGAAACCGTTAGCAGCACAGCGAAAAGAACTCGCAGTAGTAATCTTGAACCGGCCGCGTTCGCGTTGTTGTTCGACATGATTCTGTTCCTTCAATAAATTTTGGTATGGGAAATTCAATTCGAGCTACCATGCCGGCAATGCTGCATTCCTGTCAGCTTGGGCGCTAACCAATATTGGCGCCTAATCTCGATTAGATTTCGATTTGAATCGCAGTCAGGTTAGTCTCTTAAAATTAGCCTAGAGTTAGCTTTACAACTCCTGCAATACCGCTTGTCCTTCCTGCAATACCGTTCATCCAATTGGACTTTATCCGCTATAGACATTTCCTCACACCAAAGCGCGTGTAGAGCGCGACTATCAGGCCTTGCATGATCGGTTGGTCGGGAAATTTGGCTGCTGGTATGAAAGACATGGATTGTTGTAACGCTTGCTTGCCGGGCTGTATTGCAGTCTTCTACGGCGTTTTGCAGCTGCGATTTGAAAGCCAGAGCAACCCGCATCTGGCTTATTTATACACATGATGAGTTGGAAAATGTTTGTATTCGAAATTGGATTCGCGCGGTTATTCCGGTCTGCACGAGTTCAGCGCCGCGTTGGTTGGTTTGCAGGCTGGTTTTTTTGGTGGCTGGCAGCTTGCAGATAGAACCCCATTAACTGAGGCCGCTACAAATAATGTGTTGGTATTGTTGCCGATGCGTTTGGGCATGCGCATCAAGAGTACTCACCTGAAGGCGTTGCACTGGATAAGGTCATAACGACCTTTGAAATAACGGACACGGCGGCGAGCGTGCTCCTGGAAGTGACTCTTGTATTTGGGCCACTCAAATCGAAAAAATACGCTGGTAAGGTTTGGCTGCAACTTGTGCTTGGCCGGGACGCGCCCGATCTCAAGCTACTCGGGCTTCATCCGGAAAAATATAATGAAGCGAACTCACGCTCGTCAATCAAGGCTCGTATGCACCTATGGCCGGGGGGTTGGACCTGGCCTTGCCAGTTTTATCAAGTGTTGACATGGATATGTTGTTTCCCGCGCCAATCAAAGGCGAGCCGGCAGCAGGTTTGAAGTCTGTTGGTGCATTCGTGAAAAGCGGATCGCTCCCTGATATTGAATTAGCATCAAATCCATAATTGGAAGTGTAGTTTTGCCATGCAGCAAGAGTCGCTCCGTGCGTTAATTCCCACACATACGCAGCACCTGCTGTATCACATTGGTTATTATTTATAAAATTATAAGATGCGAGAGATAGTGGGTAGTAAAAGCAATCCAATTGAGTGCCGGAGGTGGCCGCTGAATAAACTACGTTGTTTGATACAATATGACCAGTTCCCTCTATTCTGACGGCCACCCCATACTTGGCATTACCAGTTACACCCGGCCCGAAATAAACGGTATTATTTCTAATTACATTGGCTGTATTTAAGTCGTCTGCGGTTGTGGTACGCGCATGTTCACCTGCATAAATTGCATAATACTCAGAAGAAGAGCTTGTGTAGATAATAACGTTATTCTCAATTATGGCGTTAGGAGACTCAGCCGTAGTAATCCCCCTTGATTCACTGTTTATTATGACATTTCCTGATATTTCTACATTCCTGAAATGTCTTGGTGCTGGGTATCCGCCATAATTGTTCAAACTGATTCCATAACAATTGGATGTTTTTGCACCCGGTATTTCCAGCCAGTTGTTAGCGATAAGTATATTAGTGAGGTTTCCGTGCGCGATTATGATTCCTCCATCACACGTTGGAACAGAAGAACCGTAGATATAGTTCCCAACTATCTGGAAGTCATACAGTTCCATCGAGTCGGCATTACCCAGATAAATCTGGTGATCAAACTGGTTGTCATTGCCGTTATTGAGCATGTTATTGTACGAAAATGTATAACTGTTCGCCCCTCCGTACATCCCATGCACTGTATTATTTGTGATGTTATTTCCAACAACTGTCATCCTTAGTTGCGAAGCAGTCCATGCTGGGGTAGGGACTGGATGCGGATTCATATCAACCCCGGCGTTAGTGGCACCGTCAATATCATTGTTAGCGATGATGATATCTTTTGCTTGATTATAGGTAAGTATTATGTCTGTGGTAATTCCGTTACCATGCAAGGATAGATTGAGGATCCGAACACCACCCCTGCCAGAAAACTCAAATATTGAGCCTATACCCGATGCAGCATAAATTATCGGCTTGGCCGAACCTGCCGCACCTGTAAATGTGGTAGGTGTGTACTCTCTAACATCATTACAAGCTATGGTATCAGCGCATCGACCAATGCTTCCAAAGGTCGTTAATGCTGAACTTATACCAAACGCACCCCCCTTGCATAAAGCAATCGTGTCGCCTGCTGATAAGCTGGCAAAATCTGTTTGTGCTTGTTGAATTGTTCTGCGTGGCAGTGCTGTTGTAAGCCCACTATTGTTGTTGTTTCCTACTACACAGCCAGGCTCTGCGCCTGTTCCGCAGTCGCAGTAATAATGAATGGTGCCTGTCTGATAAGGCTCAGCAGCCCATGCTGCTTGGACACTGGCAATGGTAGCGGAGAAATCAAGGGGGGGAAGGGATTTGGGTGTTGAAGTAACGGTACTCCCTCCACTTCCGCACGAGGCGATGCCGGAAAACGCGAGCAGTACCGCGAAACATGATCCCAAAAGAACTCTTGAACCGACTGCGTTATTGTCCGGCATGATGATATCCTTTCAGAAAATCCTGTAGATTCTAGCGTTGGGAGGGGAGGTTCGCTCCGCGCTATTCTGTCCGAGATGCAATGTGCCGACTATCTTGAGGGCTTACATATGAATTAAACAAGTTCATGAATAATATAGCCGCTTTCTATCCCCTCCTGCAATACCGCTTTCCCTTTCTACTATACCCCTCGTCCTGTTTGAATCGATTCTGAATCACTATGGCTGAAATTTTCATGGAAACCACTTTGGAAGAGCCAGTATTTTCACATGGGCGAGTTTTGACAGGGCGGGGTCATGCCGGGAAGAGATCGAGAGTGCGCTCGACCTCGTCAGGGTCGATACGAAATCCATTGCCCTCGGCATGGCCGACTACGAAGCCAAAATGCTGATAATCACGATCAGTCAGATCCTTGTATACCCTGACGAACCGATTGGGAGGCTGCAAAGTCAGCACCGAGCCGCCATGCTGTAGTAGAAGGATGCCATGCATAAGGCCGCTACCTTCGACCCCCACGACGGTATGCGCCCCGGCACAGATCGCTACGATGGTAGGAACGTCGGCTTTCGCGGGATCAAGAATGCGAAAACCTCGCCGGTCGCGCAGGTGTTCAGCAAGTTCAATTTCATTATGCAAAAGTCGTTGTTCCCCTGTACCGCCACGCAAAATGAATACGCCGGGATGGGAGCTGGCCTTGACGTGGGAAAGCAATTTGTTACTCATGTCGCGAAAACGAAGATGCTTGTGTCGGTTCTGACCACCATCATTAAAGATCACGAGTTCTCGAAAAAAAGCATTGCGCAAACGTGCCGGCTTCATGCTCAGCCAGTCCTCGTAGCCCGGGGTGTGAATGTTGACAGCCTGAGCAGTTGTCACCGGAACACCTTCGGCGCTCGCCATTCGGTACGTCACGCAATCGTCCATCAACCATTGGCCGAAGTATTTGTTACCTGCTGCGGTGCAAAACACCGCCCCACGATCGATCTCGGATTCCACGCGAACCTGCGGCCACCAACTTGAACGTGGCGCCAGCCAAGAGCGGGCATCATCCTTGTAAAGTGATCCATCGATTAACCAGACATCTTTCAGCAGGAAACCACGGGTTGCACCATGGACAACGCTCCCACCTTCCATTGCGCGGCGGGGATGCTCGGCAGCAAATTCCCAGCCGGTAACGCGTTCGAGCTGATTGGGAAGGAAATAGGCGGGTGGGGCGATTGAAGTTTCACCTGGCGCGATCTCCCAGGTTTTTACGGCGACACTATCCAGCTTACGAGCGGGCCTGCGGGCAAGCCGCGTTCTTAAAATGTGCTGAATAGCGGTGAGGCTCCACTTCGAACGACTTCTACTCTGAGCGGAACCACCGGCGACGATCATCTTAACTCCTCCATGTCCAAAGGGGTGATGCTACAACCCAGCTTTAGCGGCATCGCCGGCGGAGCCAAATGCCAGTGGTATGCTTGCCGCAACTTGGATTGCCAACACGGGAATCCTCCGTCGAACAGGATAATCATGTAAGCTGGAAGCGGGAAGCATATCAACCCTTCTTGCGAGTGACGAAATTCGCAATCCGTTCGATGGAATCGAGGTTGTCTGGTAGCATTTCGCTGTCCTCAACCGCAATGCCGAAAGTTTCCTCGATGAAGAAGATGACCTCGAGCACACCAGTCGAGTCGATAATGCCTTGATCGAGCAGAGACGCTTCATCCTCAAGTGCTGCCGGATCAGCCACGTAGAAGTTCGAAGTCACGAAAGTGCGAACCTGCTCCTTAATTTCCATGTACATATTCTCCCTTTAATTGGATGCAATTCTACTTGTGCGCTGCGACGATAGCCATCCCTACTTCCGTGTATGCTCAATCACATGGACAAGCTCACTGAATATCGTTAAGGTTTATTATAATATGTAGGAGCTTCTCAGAAGACATGAATGGGGGCCAGCAACATGGCAGGCGATGATCTGAACAGGAACCAGCATGTAGGGGACGTCCTTCCGGGCTTTTGGTTTTCTGTCTGCGGGCGAGTTTCATGAAATTACTGGTCGGTCGTTGCTTTATTTGGGAATCACCACTGTGGTGTTATGAGAACAGATCCGCGAGAGGGTGAGACCCGATCCAAGAGGCGAGTCGTGCTAGCCGTCAGAATTGTCACAGCTGCGATCTCGCTCGCACTCGTTGCGCTTGCCTGGTACAACAATCCTGTCTTGGGAGGGGGCGAAAACTTTGGCTGGTTTCAGGCCGTTCTTTTCACGGTCGGCATTGTGGTCGGCGCTTTTTGCTTCGCACCACTGGCTTGGAACGCGCGCGCGCTTATCCTACTTGTTTCCGTCTTCTTTACCCTGGGTGCGGCAGAATTCGTGCTGCGCTTTGCGCTTGGCCCACAGTTCTATGGTATATATCAACTCGACGATCATGTTCTGTATCGACTGATTCCCGGCGCCCAGCGCATGAATACGCTACCACCGGTCAATGGCAGTCTTCGCATTCAATATGAGATCAACAGCCTTGGATTCAGAGGCAAGGAACTCGCTCCACTTGGCGAATCGCTGCGAGTGGTAGTCTACGGTGATTCCTTCATCCAGGGGGATTTTTCGCAAACGGAAGACACGTTTACCGTGCGGCTGAAGGCACATCTCGAAAGCCAAATGGGGAAGAGTGTCGAAGTCGTGAACGCCGGAGTGGCCGGCTATGGCCCGGATCAGGAATTTCGCCGCATGGAGGACGAACTTTCTATCCTCAAACCCAACCTCGTGATAGTTGCGATCTACGCCGGCAACGATTTCGGCGACCTCGTTCGCAACAAACTTTATCGGTTGTCGAGTGACGGATCCCTGCACCAGAACCCGCCGGTAGTGCTCCAAGATTCATTCGCGCGAGACTCGGCGCGGGCGCGCAGCGAGCCAATACTGAGAAAGATGCTGCGAAATGCACTAAACCGGCTTCGCGGAAATCCTGATCAGGATTTCCCCACTGGCCACGAGGCGCGACGCGAACAGGTGGAAGCCAACCTGACCCAGGCCGTCTCCGAGTATCGCCAGTACGTTGTCGAGGGCGACAATGTCGTGCACGAGCTCTACAGAGATCCGTACAATGCCGATGTAAGCCTCACACCGTGGAGCGAATCTGCCCGGTACAAGATCTCGATGATGGAGCAGATCATCGTTCGGATGCATCTTACGGCCGCTTCGCAACACGTGCCTTTGCTGTTCGTGTTGATTCCCTCACCGATCGATGTTGCCGAAGTGCACGAGACCGGGGAAATTGATACCATGCGATATCCGGCGTACCGGAGATCGGGACTCACCGACATCCTCGATCAGATTTGCCGGCGGAACCAGCTTCTGGCGGTGAATCTCTTCGGACCGTTCTGGGAACGTGGGGCGCGCGAACTGTACCTCAAGGGTGGGGACGATCACTGGAATGTGCGCGGTCAGGATTTTGCCGCGGAACTTGTAAGCAATTATGTGACCGGGCAAGGCCTGTTGCGTACAGAGACCCCAGTTGCTCACACAGACAACAAGGGAATACCGTGATGGATAATTATGAAGAAAGCAGAAAGCTCTTTGATGGAAAGGTAGTCGTCATCACCGGAGCCGGCTCGGGCATCGGCCGGGGTTTTTCGGTCGGGTTCGCACGTGATGGCGCGCACGTCGTTGGGATTAGCCGCACTCCTGAGGATCTCGCCCGCACTGCGGAAATGTGTGGTTCCGGGAAAATGCATTGGATCGCCGGCAGCATCGCCATCGAAGCCGACGTGGACCGCCTCTTCGCGGAGGCGATGCAGCGCTACGGTAGAGTGGACATCCTTGTCAACAATGCCGCTCTCTATCCTAAGATCGGCTTCCTCGAGTCATCCTGGCGCGACTGGGCGCAGGTGATTGAGACAAACGTTTTGGGTATGGCGCTTTGCTGCCGCAAAGCCTTGCCAGGGATGATCGAGCGAGGTCACGGGAGAATCATCAATATCGGCACCTTCGCGTGGCGAGGTCCGATTCCAGGAGCATCCGCGTATTCTGTCTCGAAGGCGGCGGTACCAGTACTCACGAAGGCCATCGCCACCGAGATTGACCGCGAACGCTACCCGGATGTGCTGGTGAACGAACTCGTCCCCGGAATCTACCGGACCAAAATGAGCGACACAGGTGAGGATCCGATGGGGGCATACACACATGCGCGGGTCATCGCCAGCCTTCCGTCGGGCGGGCCGACCGGAGCTACATTCGTACGCAGTGAACTCTGGGTCGAGCACGTTGGGATTCGCGCCAAGGTGCGTCGAATCCTATTGAAGCTTGCGGGCCGATAGAGTTCGCTGCAGTCGGGGGGAATTTCGACTCTAAAGTGCAACTTCAGCAAGCGAATCCAAGTGGTGAGCTGCGTTAATAGCCGAGTTATTTAACGACCATTGATAATCAAATTGACAAGCAGATTTTTTGCCAAATAATTTGAGGCAATGGGTGAAAGGTGTCCGTAATCCCAAGTCGTTATCCCAGTTTTATTGTCTTCGCCGATATAAGTCAAACAACCTTCCTGATCACAAAATAGATCAATTATGTTTACATAAATCATGGTTTCTGAATTTTTGAAATCCTTTTGTAGTTCTAAATTGTCCTTCAGAACTTGATGATCAATTCCTATATATGTTCTTCTCGGAGTGTTCTCCCATAATTTCCGAACAATGATTTTTGGCAAGTTTGTGGTCCAGTGAGGAGATGGGCCCATAAAAATAATTTTTTTTACGCCCAAGCCTTTTAATATTTTTGTATCTTCTTCAAAGTCCCTAATAGTTTCCCCGACATTTTGGGCGATTATTACCACATCCGGTTTTGTTTCATTTATTGACTTAAGCGCGAACCAATTGGAGCGGTCGCAATAGTCCGTGGTCGAGGATTGCATAATTGTTGTATGTGGTGCACAACCGGAACTGGCAACTTGTAATATTTGCCAATTATTGGGTAAGTAATTCTTCAAACCAAAATATAACTGTTGCGCGTGCGAATCACCCCAGATAAATACAGAGTTTCTGTAAGCGGGGTTTCTTGTAAAACAGCTGTTGTCAATTTTTGGCATCGGAATTCTGGTTGCCTTCCCTAATCGATATTTTTGAATATCGTAGAAATTGCATTCGTCCCTAAACTTTTTCGGGATTTCCAGGGATGTAAAGTATTTCCATTCGGGTAAACTGTTTTCAAAATAACTGATGTATCGACTTTTCTCGGGTTGCCAAAGTCTTCTATATCCTTCAACCTCTTCAAACCCATTTTTCTTGAAACAAAAATAACCTGCGCCACCTATAACCAACATCAAAAAAATCATTATCAGGGCACTCGCCCCCCCGTACTTGCCGAACCGAATTGGCTTTTCTATCAGCCTGAAAGTTAACCACGCAAGTAAGATTGAAATTGCTACAGCCCCAAAGCGTATTTCACCTGAAGGGGTTTCGCTTTCTATGATGTGAGCGAACGAAAGCACGGGCCAGTGCCACAAATAAAGCGGATAGCTTATCAATCCGAACCATACAAGCAGCCTGTTCGATAAGACGTGATTGTTGAGCCATGTTTTGGGGCCTGCTGAAATAATAAAGAAAGCTCCCAAAGTCGGTAGCAGTGCCCACCACCCAGGAAATGCGAGCTCTTTATTTATGAGCGCCATCCCGAGCGCCAATAAAACAACTCCCAGTATGGATTGCGCATTCTTGTGCTGACTATTCAAGTGTGGCTTATGCAAGGCTATGTATGCCAGTAATCCGCCAATCATTAACTCCCAAAAACGCGGAGCAGGCAAGAAAAAAGATGCGGTACTATCTTTGCCAATAGTGTAGATATTTACCGCAAATGAAATTGCAGCTACGGTTGCGGTAATGGCAACAAGACTCCACTTCCGCTTCCACACAAATGCCAGCAGGAGCGGCCAGAAGATGTAAAATTGCTCTTCAATCGCCAGACTCCACAAGTGCAGTAATGGCTTCAACTCAGCCGCATTGTTGAAGTAGCCACTTTCTCTCCACAAAACAAAATTGGATATAAAGCCAGCGCCACCAACAATGTGCTTGCCGAGTTGCTTATATTCGTCAGCAAGCAGTACAAACCAGCCAAATGCAAAACTGGAAATCAGTACAACAATAAGTGCAGGAAATATGCGATTAATACGGCGGCGGTAAAACTCAACCAGACTAAATCTATCGTGTTCCAGGTTGGAGAAGATAATTCCTGAGATCAGGAAGCCTGAAATAACAAAGAAGATATCCACACCAATAAAGCCTGCACTGATCAAACCAGGAAAAGAGTGGAATAGAACTACAAAAATGATTGCTATCGCACGTAAGCCATCTATATCTGGGCGATATTTTGGATGTGTGAGCTGCTTGTTATGGTACATCATTATTTTGACTGTAATACAAACGTATATTCTTAAGTGGAATCTGGGTGTGGCTTACCTGAAGTCCCCTCGCTACTCCTTACCAGTTAAAAGTAAAGAGTTGGGATATTGTTGCATACGAAATGCCACCAGAGGAATCTTCCCCAATGCTTCATGTGGACGCTCATGGTTGTAACGATGCATCCAGTCTTCCGTCAGCCGCCTGACTTCATTCAATGACTCGAACACGTAACAATCCAGCACCTCGGTGCGATAGGGTCGATTGAATCGTTCAATATAGGCGTTCTGTGTCGGTTTGCCAGGCCTGGGTAAACATCAATTCCACTCCATTATCTGCTGTCCATTGGGCCAGCATCTGGTTGACCAGTTCAGGGCCGTTATCCAGGCGAATGCGTTACGGTTTGCCCCGGAGTTCCAGCAACTCATTCAAGGCGCGCACCACATGACCGGCTGGCAGGCT
Source organism: Pseudomonadota bacterium (assembly GCA_049320585.1). GTDB lineage: Bacteria > Pseudomonadota > Gammaproteobacteria > Burkholderiales > Gallionellaceae > Gallionella. Next base: position 58,777 of record JBMOQB010000011.1, read on the forward strand.
GGTGTCGATTTCAATGCGCAACGCTTCATGATTGAACTCATCTAGTACGTTAAAAGTTCTGAACTGCCGCCCATTCCATAAGGTATTTGCCATAAAAGCACAACTCCAAGTGTCGTTCGGTATGCCGCCTGCGATCAGAGGTTGCTTGATGCGCGCAGGCAGCCGCTTCTTGCCCTGGCGCGGCAAGTTGAGGTCGAGTTGGCAATACACCCGCCGCAGCACGGTCTTGCCCCAAGGCAAACGCTGAAACCGGAAGCTGTCATATATCAATCCGAAACCATGCTGCGGATTGACGGCCAAATAGGCTTGTATCGCTTCAATGATTGCCCCGTCGTCCCGTTCGACTGGCAGATAATGCAGATTCGAACGTGCCAGGCAAACTGCTTGGCAGGCTCGGCGTTCCGACAAGCCATGATTGCTCATCATGACTCACGCCAACTCAACTTTGAGTGACGGGGCTAGAGCTTTCGGCTGACTACGTCCTGCAGGGCGTGATGCACCAAAGCCAAATCGGCGTACATCTTCTAATTTGCTGTTCAGTGAATCTTGATTTCTTCATGTAAAGTTTCCTTTCTAGGGATAAACTCTACTTTAGATTGGTATGGTTTTGCGGGGGGACTACACATACCGATACAAGAAGAATTGAGTGGATTCAATCGGTGATTGCAAGATCAACTCCAATTTTACTCACTGCCCTGTCAAACCCCAAGGTCTTCAGGAACGCAGATTCAAACGTAATGCGATTTTGTTCAAATCTGACGGCGAGTAACCAAAGAAATCCATACTTTTCGGAAAGTACTGGCACAGCAAGCGAATTGTGTTTTCATATATTGCGCTCCGCAATGGACTTTGAGGGTCATGGAAGTAGGCCTGCATGTTGGATGTGTCTTGGGCTAACCAAGTTGCTTATGGATGGCCTCCGCAACCCGGAGTGCATTGGCCGCAATGGTCAGGCTCGGATTGGTACCGCCGCTAGATGGAAAAAACGAAGCGTCGACCACATAGAGATTGGAAAGATCATGAGCGCGGTTGTTCCTATCCAGCACGCTGGTTTCAGGGTTTTCTCCAAACCGGCAAGTTCCGCATACGTGCCCGTAGTTAATGTTGTTTTCGCTGGAAAGAACGATGATTCGGCTCGGGCCGAGCGCCTTGGCCAGCCGTCTTCGAAATGACAGGACTCGTTTTTTCAGTTCCTCGGTGTAGCGGTACTCGAATCGCATTCCGTTCTTGGCCTGCGGATCAGGGATGACCCGATTGTCGTAATAGGGCAGGTCTTCGATGATACTCGCCCATATTATGGAATTCTTGAAGTTGAAGAGGTGGTACGCAGTCAATGCTATGAGCCTGATAACCGGACTGGACAATTTTCGCCACCAAACTGGTTTCGGGCTTGCGAACTTCTTCCACCATGCCGGATCCCTCTCGGCAACATCACGCATGTACTGCATGATCTGACCTGTCGTTACGGATGCACCCGCCGTCTGAAACGTCCCGAGCTTCTCACCTTCGGAGTGGTAAAAGTCATTAAACGCCAGACTCTTTTGAGGCCCGACATCGGAGAGGCGCTTAGTCGGCTTCACCGCTATGTAATCGCTGGCATGAAACATCAGATTTCTTCCGACCAGCCCCGATCGGTTGGCTAGTCCTTCAGGCCATTCATCAGACTTTGAGTTCAACAGTAAAACGGGAGTCATGAATGCTCCGGCTGCCAGTATTACTATCTTCGCTCTTATCGAAATCTCCTCTCCGTTGCGTCGACATCGAATTATTCGAACTTCCGACTTTTCAGATTCCAGCTTCAATACTTCACATTCTGGAAGGATTTTTGCACCATAATTCTTCAATGCCGGGAGAAGACAGATTCGTCCCGAGTCGTTCTTGCATCCGTGTGTGCAGAATCTTCCTGCGCACTCCGCGCAGCCATCGACAAACTCAAACCCTACGTGAACACGGTACGGATGAAGCCCGCTTCTGGTGAAGGAATCAAACAAGTTCCGGTCACGCGGACTGAGGTTCGGCGGCTCACGCAGTATCGCACTCCCCTTCTGGCCAAGTGGATCCTGAGTCCCCCTGACTCTGAACAGCGCCTCCGCTTGCGTATAGAAAGGCATCAGGTCCTCGTAGGAGATGGGCCATTTTTCGGGAAGAGTCGAGTCATTGACTTGAGGAAAATTCGCTCTGGGCTCAAAGTCGGAGGGGAAAAGACGCTCGAGTCCAGCCGCGTAAAGCGATGTCGAACCACCGGATCCGCAGCCCAGCGGAGCAAAGAAGTCGATCTTGCCAAAGCTTGTCTCCCCTTGGAGACGCTGCGGCCACCATCCTGTCCGCAGGCGTGCTTCCGGGCTATCGTCGGCATTATCTGTCAACCGGGTCAAGAGGCTCTCATCGGGTTTTGCGTTTCCATTTTCCCGTGCATGCAACTCTCCATGCAAGAACAAACCTTTCTCGATGAAGAGTACCCGCCGCCCGCGCTTTGCAAGTCCATAACCGGCGGTAGCGCCCCCCATCCCGGTTCCGATGACAGCAACATCCCACTCAACTTCGCCTGGATTCTCAGGTATGTGTGGACTTGTGCTCATGGGTGGTCTCCGAGAGGTATTCGATGGAATCGAGCTTGCCTGGCAAAATTTTGCTATCCCCAAGCATGATGCCGAAGTCCTCCTTCGTACCAATCGATCCGATGGTGTTGTGATATGACAGAGACGTCTTGTTATTAAGACTTGCCAAACCTGTCAAGTAGCAGCACGATGTCAAGAAGGCAGGCATCTGTTCCTTAATTGTCATATTTGGCGTCATCAATTTTATATGGATAATTGTCCGGATTTGTGACACCAAATCTCCCCAATCGGAATTATTGTTGCTTACGAATCGGGTTGGATGTAATGAACTCCATCAAAGCCTGGTATTTTGGTGCGGTAGCAGGATCCTGATCCTGGTATTCCAGCATACCGAAGCTGCCGTATTTGCTGCCAGGATTGACTGAAGTGAAATTGACAAACATTTTCCCGCCCGCTGCTTTCCATTGGTTCAGATAAGTTGTGTATAAATCTTTCATTCGCGGATTACGATTGGCACTGATAAATAAATTGGCTAGTTGCTGGTTGTTTTGATTTACACCAACACCAACCAAATGCTGCCCGCCCTCATATGCGATCATGTCGAGCCCGCGGGAAAAAATGGCGGTGTGTTGCGAATCCATAAATCCCTTTATTGTGGTGGCGACTTCGTTGGAACAATAATTCAATAATTGATCCACCGTCATAGCAAGTATTTTCGTCACATCGTCAAAACCTGCACTCGCGCAAAAATAAGGGGCAATGGCAACGGCGTCAGTCCTTGACTTGGCATCTTTCCAGTCCAGAACGGTTGTGGTTGTCCAAGTATTGGCAGAATGGGTAGAAAGCACACGGACAAGCCGGCTGGTTAACCCAAAGACTTGCTCCCATATTTTGAAAATCTCCAAAGACCTTTGGGATTGGTAACGCAGCTGTGCCTCGTAACTATTTTTGCTTAGACCCAATGCCAGTCCTTGTTGTGCTGCATGGCGAGCCTGCTGAAACTGCCCGTTCCAAATCTCGTTGGAGTACTCAATGTATATTTTTAGATTCGGATTCAAGCGGTCTTTGACCAAGAGCGCAAACTGGCGCACAAAGTCATCCGAAGCCTGATGCGGCATATTGAACCATGGATCAGCATTGAGCTTGTTCGCCAAATCAATCATGTATTCCAGTGCCACGCCGCTACTGCCGGTTTGTGTATAGGTATTCGGCGTTGTTCGATCAGACCAATTCATCAGCGGAGAGTTGTTGGTTTTTTGCCAATCCATGAATCGCAACACACTAAACTTTCTGATTCTGTCCAAAAACAGCGGGTGAAAAGGCTGGGTCTCGTACGTGGATTCAAACCCTGGTCGGATGACGCGGATATTGCGGATGTAGTTGGAAGGGTTTGTCGAGGCGATCTTTAATATAAATCCGTTGGTTATGTTTTGCGGTTTAACATCTAGGACAATTCGTCCTGGAGTGGCGCTCGCCACTGTCGCGTTACCTGAAAATCGTAGAATGCCTTTGCCATCATAAAGGACAATGTATTTACCCGGAGAGCCGGATGCACTTCCTGCCCATTGCATCAGGGCGTCCGCGCTCTGTCCTGGCTGAAGGGATCTCACCCAGCCATTGTCGTCCAAATCCAGGGCGCCCCCTTGCCCCCAACCAAGTCCAACCCGCTGAGAAGTCCAAGAACGCGACATCTTGAACGCATCCACAAATACCCACTCAGTAGACCAATCAACAACATTGGATAGATTTGTGCCTAAAGGAGAGTTATCGTTGCCGGTGGCAAATGCGCTGGTGTTTGCACCGCACAATGTAGATACCATGAAACTAATAATCAACAAAGCAATAAGGTATCGATTTCGTATCATGGGTCGTTTCAGGGGGAAGACCTGGCTGGCAGCATCATAAATTTTAAGCGACTGGAATCACGCTCCAATATTACAACATTGTCATTATGATTTCTCGATGTTTCCGCCTGTCACGATGGCGAACCAGTTTTTCTCTGCACGCCAAGCAATGCATGGCATATTCAGGTTTATTGCAATGTTGCGCAAGACCGCGAAGAAAAACTGTTTGCTCGAAGCAGTAATGTCGGTTCCTCCCAAATAGGGGATTCGCAAATGTTGCAAATCCCAGTTGGTTCCATATCCAAGGTTATCAGGCAGTTTTGAATGGACAAACTTTCTGATTCAGGTTATGGTTTTGGCGGATTGCGAATACATGTTTTGTATATAAAAAATGGGGTTGGCATCATGTCACACGAGGATTTGAATAGGGAGCAACATATAGAGGGATCGTCCGACCGGGCTTTTGGCTTGGTATTTGCGGGCGTGTTTCTTGTAATAGCTGGAATACCGTTGTTCCACGGGGAAGTAATGCGGTGGTGGTCAGTCGGTGTGGCTGCGGTATTTGTGCTGGTTGCGCTGGTTAAGCCGGCGTTGCTTGCGGGACTTAATCGATTGTGGATGAAGCTTGGCATTCTACTTGGCAAGGTAGTCAGCCCGATTGCATTGGGCATCCTGTTCTATGTTGTTATAACTCCGATCGGTGTAGTGATACGACTCACCGGGAAAGATCCGTTGCGCCTGAAGTTCGATCCTGATGCAGAATCATACTGGATACCGCGTGAACCGCCCGGACCTCCGCCCGGATCCATGAACAACCAATTTTAGGAGGCAGCTATGGAGATGATCAAAGAACTCTGGGCGTTTTTGCGCGCCCGTAAAAAATTCTGGTTGTGGCCGATCATGGTGATGATGGCTCTCCTGGGGGTGCTGATTGTGCTGGCGCAGGGGTCGGCTGTCGCGCCCTTTATTTACACTTTGTTCTAAAAGGAGAAGGGCTTGCGCGTTCTCGGTATCTCTGCGCTTTATCACGACAGCGCTGCGGCGTTGGTAGAGAGTGGGCGCATTATTGCAGCGGCACAGGAAGAGCGCTTCACGCGCAAGAAGCACGATTCCCGGTTTCCTGTAAATGCGGTGCGCTGCTGCCTGTCAGAGGGCGGCATCGGGTTGGGCGACGTGGATCACATTGTGTTCTATGACAAGCCGTTCCTGAAATTTGAACGCCTGCTCGAGACTTACCTGACGTTCGCGCCACGCGGGATCAAATCGTTCGCGATGGCGATTCCCCTCTGGTTGCGGGAAAAACTCTTCCTGAAGGATCTGCTGCTGAAAGAGTTTCACAAGATTGATGGCGATGGCAAGTGGAACGGCCGGCTGTTGTTCAGCGAACATCATCTCAGCCACGCTGCCAGTGCTTTCTTCCCGTCGCCGTTCGAGGAGGCGGTTGTCCTGACCATGGACGGTGTCGGGGAATGGGCGACCACCTCCGTTGCGATCGGGAGGGGGAACAGCCTGGAGGTGATCAAGGAAATCCACTTCCCGCATTCACTCGGCCTCCTGTATTCGGCCATCACCTACTACACCGGCTTCAAGGTTAATTCCGGCGAATACAAGGTGATGGGGCTCGCACCCTATGGCGAGCCGAAATACGCGGAATTGATGTTCAAACATCTGATCGACGTGAAGCCGGACGGATCGTTCAGGCTGGATATGTCGTACTTCGATTACTGCACCGGCCTGACCATGACCAACCGGAAATTCGACGACCTGTTCGGCGGGCCGCCGCGCAAGCCGGACCAGTTGTTGACACAGCGGCATATGGACCTGGCCGCGTCCATCCAGGCCGTAACCGAAGAAGTGGTGTTGCGGCTGACGCGCTCGCTGCGCAAGGAAACGGGAATCAGTAATCTGTGCCTGGCGGGCGGGGTCGCGCTTAACTGCGTAGCCAACGGCAAAATCTTGCGCGACGGCAGCTTCGAGCACATTTATATCCAGCCTGCTGCGGGTGACGCGGGTGGCGCCCTGGGCGCTGCGCTGGCCGGCTACCACATGCAGTTGGGCCAACAGCGGCAAGTCAACGGCGATGCCATGCGCGGCGCTTACCTCGGACCGGCATTCACCCAGACCGACATCGAGGCGCGCCTGAACAGCTGTGGAGCGAAGTTTACGGTACTCGATGACACGGCCTTGATCGACAACAGTGCGGAAGACTTGGCGCAGGGGAAGGCGCTAGGGTGGTTTCAGGGGCGGATGGAATTTGGCCCACGCGCACTGGGCAACCGCTCGATCATGGGCGATCCGCGCTCGCCGACCATGCAGAAAACGCTGAATCTCAAGGTCAAGTACCGCGAATCGTTCCGTCCTTTCGCGCCTTCTATATTGCGCGAGCGCGTGAAAGATTGGTTCGAGCTGGACGGCGACAGCCCGTACATGCTGCTGGTGGCCGATGTGGTGAAGTCGCGACGGCGCGAGATGACGATCGAGGAAAACCAGCTGTTCGGCATCGACAAGCTCAACGTGCCCAGATCCGATGTGCCGGCCATTACGCACGTGGATTATTCGGCCCGCATCCAGACCGTGCACCGTGACACCAACCCGCGCTATCACGCGTTGCTGTCGGCGTTCGAGCGCAAGACCGGCTGCCCGCTCCTGGTGAACACCAGTTTCAACGTGCGCGGCGAACCCATCGTGGGTTCCCCGGAAGATGCGTTCCGCTGTTTCATGGGTACCGAACTGGACGTCCTCGCGGTCGGTAACTGCTACTTGCGCAAGGAAGACCAGGATCCGGCACTGAAGCAGAATTATGAGACTGCTTTCGAACTGGATTGAGTTTCTGATTTCCAGAAATCCAAAAGTCATGTAGCCGGTTTTGAGCGCTTTTCCACTCGCGGCACTGGTAGTTGCTGCGAGGGCTGCCACAATTATGGCCCGCCTGAGCAAGAAAGTGCCCGACGAGAACCCAAACTATTAGCAAGAGTGTATACCCAGGCAGTTTGACAACTGGAGCAAAGCCCGCCAGGGTTATGTGCGGATATTCAAACATGAAAAGTAAAGAGTTTCTTAACCGGCTATACAGTGAGATTTTGATCCTTATCTAGTTGAATACTGATGGCTAAAGCATCATGCAGAACGGGTAACATGGATAATCAAGAACGAAGTAAAGGAGTTGGCCTGACGAAAAATGTCATACTGTTTATTTTAAGTCTGGTCGTGGCTCTTGTTCTTGCGGAAGCGCTGACCAGACTGTTTGTTCCAGTCCGGAATGTGGGCGCGCTCTTTACCGTCAATGACCCGGTCATGGGTAAACGGATCAAGAAGAATTTTCACACGGTACGCGTCACGCCGGAGTTCACGATGACATTTACTTCGAATTCTCTCGGATTCCGTGGACCCGAGCCCGATCCGCAGTCCACAAACTCAATTCTATTCATCGGCGATTCCTTTACTATGGGGTTTGGCGTCAACGATGGTGAAGAGTTTCCAGCACTAATCAAGGTAAAGCTCGACGAGGCATTAGGCAGGAACGCTGTCAATGTTGTGAATACCGGTATGGGCAACAATGGTAACGGGCGCTGGATAAAACTGCTTAACAACGAAGCAGATCAATTCAAGCCACGACTAGTTGTGCTTCAGGTCATGGCCAACGACTTCGAAGACAATGTGAAGGAGGGTTACTTCAGCGTATCAAACAGTGGAACACTAAGCGAACTTCCGATCAAGACCAGCAAGGTGAAATTTCTGGAACCTTTCCTGGATAACTTTCCCGGCCTCTCTAATTCTTATTTCTACAGCCTGATCCGTCAGTCACTCGCAACGTACTCCGATATTGGTATGAATGATGCTGCTTCCAGGGAAGGCGTTGATTACGCTGATCGTCTTACCGAGCGCCTCATCGCGGAAGCCGTATCGATCTGCCAGAAAAAAGGATATCCGGTGTTCGCCATCATGGTGGGCTTGGAAGACAGCCGTCTCAGCCGCATACAGGCCATCTTTCACACACACCAAGTACCGACACTTGTCATTCCGACCAAAACCGAGCGCGCTGATCTCTATTACAAGATCGATGGCCACTGGAATCGGGAGGGGCATGCTTTCGTTGCTCGTGCATTATTTGAACAATTGCAGTCGTTAAACTTCACCCAAAAATTAGCAGAGAGGGGATCCGTTGTTCGATAATTCCAATAAATTTCCCATGAATGCGAGTTTTGGCCGATCCTAATTGGCATTCGGGCTTGATCGAGCTTCAGGTGTTTCGCGTCATAATTATACAGCGGGCGGAATGAGAACCGGGATTTTTCGCGAAAGCGAATTTTTCGATATACACCTCGCTGGATTTCATTTCACATGACACAGAGGTATCCACCCGTGAGTAGGTACGAGATATTCGGTTTGTTAATAAAGAAATCCATTCCGATTGGGTTGGTTCTTGTATCGACTGTAATGACACTACTGCTAGGCGAACTTCTTGTGAGATTCGTTGTGAATCCTGGAGATTTTCTTGTCGCATCAATGATCGATGATCCGATGCTGGGGCAAAGAATCAAGCCAAACACCACCGGACACGATGCACTTGGCTTTCGGAATGCAGAAGTACCTGAACGAGCCAACGTTGTTGCCATCGGAGATTCACAGACCTACGGTGTCAGTGCATCACGTGACGGCAGTTGGCCACACCAGCTCGGCGAGCTTATCCATGAGCCTGTTTATAACATGGCACTCGGTGGTTATGGCCCCTTGCAGTACCTCTATCTTGCAGAGCACGAAGCAAAGAAGCTTCGACCGCAGCAATTGCTAGTAGGTTTGTATTTTGGCAATGATCTTATCGATGCATATCGCCTCGCCCGCCATTCACCTTATTGGAGCAGTTGGCGCGAAAGGGGTTCAGCGGAAAGCGATGGGCCGGAAGAACAGCAAACTGCAAACGAAGAACCGAAGAAGCGATTCGCAGATTTGCGGGATTGGCTATCAAGGCATAGCGTACTGTATTCCATGTTGCGGATTACCCTTTTTTCGGAGTTTTCCTCCAGGGAACAAGACCTCATTGCAATGCAAGTGACAACAGATCAACGGATAATTTGGGTTGATCCGTCTGGGCGCTCCGTCCGTACTATTTTCACCCCCCAATCGAGACTTTTCGCTCTGGATATGCAGCTCCCGAACGTTCAGGAAGGATTGCGAATAACTAAACGGGCATTCGCCTCCTTGCAAAAAGAAGCTGTTGCACGAGACGAGGAACTGCTCATAGTACTTATTCCGACCAAGGAACGTGTTTATTGCCACTATATTAAAGATTCCGGCGGGCTGATGCCAACGACATTTATCAGCTTGTGTGAAGCTGAAGAGCGGATCAAAGGAGACTTGGAACAGTTTTTTGATACTAATAAAATTGCATATGTAGACGTGACGAAAGCGTTGGAAGAGCAAACTTATAAACACATCCAGATATATCCTAAAGATTCCGATGGTCATCCGCTAGCGATTGGGTATGGTGTCATCGCGCGCACGGTTTATGATACTGTGCGCCGGCTACAGAAAGAAAAATGACATAACCCGGAAAACTCGGTTAGTCGGATTCGCAACAATATGATCGAGCTTCGTCATGGCGGTAGAGCTTGCGTATTCGTCCTTTTCCTGCTGGCTGAGACGATGACCCGACTGCGACCGACCCAGTGCAATCCTGAGGCTGGGAGAAGGAAATCGAGATCAAGGCTGCACCGGAATTTGGCCGGGTTCGATATCTTGTCAAATAATTATCAAAATTTGTAGAATATCCTTAATCCATCGTCTAATATTGGCCAGCTTCAAAAGCACACAATGAATCAGCGTATATCTCTCAAGTCTGTGGGTGAATGAAATGCCAGATGAAACCAACGGCAAGTCATTTTTTGATCCTTTGTTGCATAGCGACAAGGAATGCGACGATGAGCGTGTTTGCGTTCGAGTATTGGCTCCCCGCCACTATTTTAACTTTCCTAGAGTACCTGTCGCTTCGATATTTTCTGATTTTGCATGGGGCACCGTGAGCGCCCTGCCTTCTATTACACCCCAGATTCTTGCGGTGCAGGGTGGAGAACCGGAGATCAAGGAGCAGCATTTTTCTCACGATGCGCCATTGCCTAAGGGCGATCGCAACGAAAATCCACGCGGCATTGGTCTGCTTTCCCTGCTGGCTGAGGACTACCGGACTCATGATCGGGATATGCTTGAGCCTGGCTTCTGGGCGGTTGCACTTCATCGCTTCGGCAACGCGCGAATGGGCGTACGGATCAAGTTGCTGCGGGCGCCCTTGACGCTTATCTACAGGCTGATGTTCACAGTAATGATCTGGCTGTGGGGAATAAACCTTCCGTATAACACCAAGCTCGGGCGAAGGGTGCGCATCTGGCATCACGGAGGGATATGGCTTGGCGCGCGCTCCATCGGCGACGACGTTCACATCCGTCACAACACGACCTTCGGCTTGCTGAGTCGCAACGACCCTGGCGGCAAACCGATTATCGGCAATCGGGTGGACGTGGGCGTCGGTGCCTGCATTCTGGGAGCCGTCACCGTGGGCGATGACTGCGTCATCGGACCAAATTCGGTCGTAATACGCGACTTGCCGCAAGGTTCGGTTGTGATGGGAGTGCCGGCACGACAGACAGCAATCTGGAAGGACGGAGCCTCACCGTCTGCCGCACCAAACCCTGAGAGCCAGACATCTAGGGAATCAAACCATGGCTGACAAGAATAGGTGCCGGCTGTGGCTGCCGGTCATTTTGCTGCTAGGGGCGAGCATAGGCTATGGCTCCACCACTGCGTCCGGTAATGAAAGGGAATCAACCATGACGACGACGCAGCTCTCAGCGGATCTGGCAGTAGTCCGCCAAGGCCGTATCCTTTTTTCCCACCATTCTGTGGGAGTTAACATCATCATGGGAGTCAAGCGGTTTGACGCCGAGATACCCGGGGAAAGTCACATTCGTTTGGCCTCTTTGGCGGAGGCAGCCACTTCCAGGGGGCCCATGCTGATCGACTTCACGGGCGGAAAGAACGGGGAACCAAAAACCAAGATCGACGCCTTCGCTGCCGCAATCCGTGGCGAGTCCCAACTAAAACCTGATCTCGCGTTCATGAAGTTCTGCTATGTTGATTTCAACCCGCGGACTGACGTCGACGATCTCTTTGGCTATTACCGTAAAACCGTAGAAGCGTTGAAGCATGAACATCCCGAGATTCGGTTCGCCCATGTCACTGTTCCTCTTACAACGTGGCCGACCGAGCTGAAATGGAGGATATTCCGGCTCATCGGCAAGGAGGTATGGGAGGATGCGGCGAACGTGAAACGTGCCGAATTCAACCGCCGTCTCAAGGAAAGTTTCGGGACGGACTTGTTGTTTGATCTTGCGAGTATCGAGGCGACCGCTCCCGATGGGAGATTGACGGCGTTTGAGCAGGACGGGCGGAGCTATCTAAGCCTGTATCCTGGATATACTGAGGATGGCGGGCATCTGAACTTGGTGGGCCAGCAGGTTGTAGGGGCGGCGGCCATCCGGTTCATGGCGGAGGGCCTCAAGGGCCGAGGCACCAAGCAGTAAAGGGAGTCTCTCCGCCGTGAGTATTCAAGTCGTCGCGGCAGCACTTCCAGGGCCTTAGGAGTGCTTCAGGTGCGGGATATAGTCAAGCCACTCAATTTCACTTAATCCATTCAAGTCAAGAAAACATGATTCTAATTACCGGAGGTACCGGCTATATCGGCTCCCATACAGTTGTCGAAATGATGCTGGCCGGATTTGATACTCTGATCGTCGATAATTTTTGCAACAGCAAGGCAACAGTGCTTGGGCGTATTGAGCAGATCGTCGGGCGCCGGCCAAAATTTGTGGAAGCAGATATTCGCGATCGACAAGCGATGCTGGCGCTTTTTGCCCGGCATCGTTTTGATGCGGTAATCCATTTTGCCGGCCTGAAATCGGTGGGCGAATCCGTAGCCCAGCCATTACGTTATTACGACAATAATATCCATGGCGGCTTGGTGCTGTTTGAGACGATGGCCGAGGCAGGCGTGAAGACGCTGGTTTTTTCTTCTTCCGCTACTGTTTACGGTGATCCTCATGCTGTACCGATCCGCGAGGATTTCCCGCTTTCAACGACGAATCCTTATGGGCGCTCCAAGTTGATTATCGAGGATATCCTGCGGGATATCGCACATGCGGATTCCTCGTGGCGCATGGCATTATTGCGTTATTTCAATCCGGTGGGGGCTCACGAGTCCGGCTTGATAGGTGAGGATCCCCATGGGGTTCCCAATAATCTGATGCCGTATATTGCAAAGGTTGCTGCCGGTAATCTTGCAGAGCTTTCAGTCTTCGGTAATGACTATCCTACCCATGACGGTACAGGGGTGCGTGATTATATCCACGTGGTGGACTTGGCACGCGGGCATATTGCGGCACTCAAGGCGCTGAAGGTTGCGGAAGGGGTGCTTACGGTCAACTTGGGAACCGGGCAGGGTTATAGCGTTCTGGATGTGGTGCGGGCGTTTGAGGCGGCTAGCGGGCGTAAGGTGCCATACCGGATAGTTGGCCGCCGCCCCGGAGACATTGCTACGTGTTATGCAGATCCATCGCTTGCAAAAACACTGCTGGGTTGGCAGGCGCAATACGGTATTGATGAGATGTGCCGCGATGCATGGCGGTGGCAGTCGATGTCCCATGTTGCCCATTAGAAATATCGATTCTTTTCATCAGTCAGTTTGAAGATGGCGGAGATATCTGACAGCCGAATTTTTCGCCTCACCTGCCTCGCTGGTGCATTATTCCTCATTGCCAGCTTGTTCTGGGTGGGTGCGAAACCGATCGCGGTGGGGTTATTTCCTGGGGAGGCGGATAAGGTCGCACACTTTGCCATTTTCGGCTTGATTGCGGCTTTGCTGTGGTTATCCTTTCAGCGTGGCCGCCCTCTGATAGTTGTTGCGATTGCAAGTGCAACCGGAGCGGCGGATGAGTTTCACCAGCATTTTCTGCCAGGGCGATCCGCTAGCATGGAGGATCTGGTAGCGGACATATTTGCAGCAATTGTGATTGTCACTTTAATGAAATATGCGCGCCGGCATAATGAATGATGGCATCCTTCTCATGGCAACGTCCGGGGTATTTCAAACTGGCATCTTGGAATTCGGTTGTTGCTATTACTATCTTTCCAGTTATAACAAAACTGGAAAAATGCATGCCCGTGTGCGACACAGTGTATTTTTGGGCGCCTGAACCGCAGATTCGGATTTCAAGGTGATATTGATGTCAGGGGGAAAACGCTGATAAAATTTTCATGGTTATTTTATTTGTATTTAAGCAAAGCGCCGATATTTCAATCTTGAATGCATTGTCATAATGCACGCCTCTTAAGCAGCTTACTCTTCTTCGTAAGCTGCAAAGGCGGAGTATTTATAAGCCATCGCAAATAATGGAAAGATGGTAGAGTGTTAGCATCCAATGTTATGTTGATATTCTATAAATATTATCGGGTTGTATAGGAAATTCAGTTCCATGAATACCAGTGAAATTAAATCTGTATATCGCCAACTAATTGCTGAAAGTGTCAAATTGTTTATTCTAAAATTACGAAATTCGTATGAATCTTAGTTAGTGGAATTATTAGAAACCAGAAATCATGACGAACAATATGATACTTGCCAGTTCCTCCCTCGATAGACTCAATTCCTGGAAAGAAGGGCTGGGTGATTATTCCAATACATCCTTGATTATTGACAGATTGAAAATAGACAGATTGGACACGCTCAGGGATGACGTTGTGCGGATCAAGCCCGAAGTTCTACTGCTTGACTATGATTTGCTTGGGTTGAACGCCTCGAATGGCTCTGCAAGCTTGAGAAGATTATGTTCAGAGGCCAAAATTATTATTATGACAGGTGTTATTTCCGAAAATGTAGAATGGGATTTGGTGAAGGCGGGTGTGCGGGGCTGTTGTCAAAACGATATACCTCATAAATTTCTCAAACAAGCTGTTATGGCTGTTCAGCAAGGTGAATTGTGGATAAGGCGATCACTTGCTTGCCGACTTATCGACGAGTTGGGCAAAACAACTTCAAAAAATAAGGCCTATCGTGCCACACTGGGCTTGCTTAACAAACTGACTCAGCGTGAATATGACATTGCCGTGCGAGTGGGAAACGGGGAGAACAATAAGCAGATTGCCCAAGCATGTGGAATCACTGAGCGCACGGTTAAGGCTCATTTGACAGAAATTTATCAGAAGTTGGAAATCACTGATCGAGTCAATCTGGCACTCGTCCTGTCATCAGATTATGGTGAGGGCCTAATTGATTTGGACATCTCGTTAAACAGCAGACTCGAACAACCTCCGCCTTAAGTAAGCCTCGGGCCAATGACAGCAACTCATGAGTTTCGCTCCCAAGCAAGCTGAATCGTTTTTGTATCGATCATGTGCTGACTTGTCTGGATTGTCGGAGGATTCTTTTAGTGAATGTATGTACTTTGGTACAGTGGTGCTTATTGCAAAATTGAATACAATGACAGGTGTGCTTTTCCTCAGAAACAGGTTTGTTAGTGCGAATAATTCATTTAGAAAAATCTCCCGTCCTTCCGGGGGAAATTATCTGTTTAAGGATGGAATCGTCGGGAGAGTCGGATGAGTTTTCATATGCAACCTGTTACTGTGGCAATTGCTGATTCTGACCGTGATCGGCGTGCAGGTTGCGAGCGCTTTATACAAAATGAACTCGGCATCACGTTGCTTAAAAATGTTACGTCAAGTGCAGAAGTTGGTAAAAACTATGCTTTCGTGAATCGTCGGCTTAAACCGCGCAACAATGTGACGGCAAGCGAAAATGAAGTAGCCAGAATCAAACGGCTTAATCCTCATGTCCTGTTGGTTAACCTGAATCTGAGCACCGATGAGGAGTGCGCCTTGCTACTGTCCCTGCGTCGCGAATGTCCGGAGTCTCTGATGGTTTTATTGACCGATGACTCAGTTCGAGATAATCAAATTATCCAAGTCTTGGAACTTGGTGCGAGAGGCTACATGAATTACGAAAATGTACAATATCAACTCCCTAAGGCCATACAGGTAGTCGGCCGTGGGGAAGCTTGGGTGCCACGCAAGATGCTGGGTAACATCATGGACTATATGTTGAACAGTAGGTTTGCATATCAATAGAACAATAAGCCGACCTAATGTTTTCAATTCTACATTTCCTGTCATGGACAAGTAGTTACAGTCTTGTTGACCATTGCATAATTCAGTGAGATAAACCCCCGGCTCTGCCGGCGAGTTAGAAATGACTATGTTCGACAAAGATGTACTCAAGCTGAATCCTTCCGCGGAAGTGGATCGTATCACCGGGGCGCTCCGCGAGCAGGTGCTTAACCAGTTACGCCGCCGCGGCGCCGTTGTCGGCATCTCGGGTGGCATTGATAGTTCAGTCGTGGCTGCGCTTTGCGTTCGAGCATTCGGCAAGAAGGTTCTGGGCCTGTTCATGCCCGAGCACCATTCCTCCGACGACGCACTCATGCTCGGGCGAATGCTCGCCGAGCACTTCGGGATCGAAGCAGTTGTCGAAAATATTGCGCCTGCCCTCGAAGGCCTCGGTTGCTACCGCCGCCAGGATGAGGCCATCCGAATGATCGTTCCCGAGTACGGCGACGGCTGGAAATGCAAACTGGTATTGCCGTCCATCCTTGAGAGCGACCGCCTTAACATTACCCGGCTTACCGTGCAGAGTCCTGCTGGAGAGGTGTCCACTGTGAGGCTCCCTTTAAATGCCTATCTGCAGATCGTCGCCGCGACGAACTTCAAACAGCGCGTTCGCAAGATGACGGAGTATTACCATGCGGACCGACTGAACTATGCCGTCTCAGGTACGCCAAACCGCCTCGAGTACGACCAGGGTTTCTTCGTGAAGCAGGGCGATGGAAGCGCCGACTTCAAACCCATAGCACATCTCTACAAGACCCAGGTTTATCAGCTCGCGGAGTATCTGGGCGTCCCGGAAGAAATCCGCCGCCGTCCGCCTACCACAGACACGTTCTCAATGCCGCAGACGCAGGAGGAGTTCTACTTTGCGCTGCCATACGACCGCATGGATCTTTGTCTATATGCAGTGAACCACGGCGTTTCTGCAGAGGAGGTCGCGCCTGTGGTCAATCTTACGCCTGCCCAGGTCGAGCGGGTCTTCAGGGACATCGAAGCCAAGCGGCGCGCCACCCGATATCTCCACATGCGGCCTCTGCTCGTCGACGCTGTTACAGAGGTCTGAGGCATATGTGCGGCATCGCCGGGATCGTGGGACTCAGTGCCGGCGCAGCCCCGCCGAACCGTGAAGCGCTGATTCGCATGGCCAGCGCGCTCTATCATCGCGGCCCGGATGAGTTCGGTGTGTATCGCGATGATCGGGCGGGTCTCGCGCATGCGCGCCTGTCCATCATCGATCTCGCTACCGGTCAACAACCCATGGCTGATGAGGGCGATGGGACCTGGATCGTATTCAACGGCGAGATATTCAATTATGTGGAACTGCGCGAGGAGCTTGTCGCGCTCGGCCACCGTTTCAGGACCCTAAGCGACACCGAGGTTATCGTTCATGCGTACCGCGCCTGGGGTGATTCCGCTTTCGAGCGTTTCAACGGACAGTGGGCGGTGGCGCTGTGGGACTCTGTGGCTCAGCGCCTCGTGCTTTCCCGGGACAGGGTGGGCATTTGCCCGCTCCATATCTGCGAGTACGCAGGACATCTCTATTTCGCCAGTGAAGTAAAAGCCATCTTCGCGGCGGATGCCGCCATCCCGCGGGCCTTCGATCCAACCGGCATCTCCCAGACATTCACCTTCTGGACCATCGTGCCTCCTCAGGGCGTGTTTCAGGGCGTGACCGAACTGGAACCGGGCCATGTCCGTATTTTTGAAAACGGGACCGTCCGCGACCACGCCTACTGGACGCCACGCTATCCTGTTCTTGGAGATGGGCGCGACCGGTTCCATGGATCGCTCGAGGATGCAGTCAAAGAGGTGCGCAGGGCTCTCGAGAGCGCCACATCACTGCGCATGCTTCGCGCCGATGTGCCGGTCGGGAGCTACCTTTCCGGCGGGTTGGACAGTTCTCTGGTTGCTGCACTCGGACGGCGTTTTGCGGGTGACCGTTTTCAAACCTTTTCGCTCCGGTTCGAAGACGCCGAATACGACGAAACAGAGTATCAGCGCTTGATGGTGAACATGTTGGGCAGCGAGCATCACGAGGTCGTTGTTTCGCGGAGCGATATTGCGAACGTTTTTCCCGAAGTGATCTACCACACCGAGCGTCCGATACTGAGAACAGCCCCGGCACCGCTGTTCCTGCTGTCGAAACTGGTTCGCGACCACGGCATCAAGGTCGTGCTGACGGGCGAGGGCGCTGATGAAATGTTTGCCGGCTATGATATCTTCCGTGAAGGCAAGGTACGCCGCTTCTGGGGGCGGCATCCGGCATCCACGTGGCGCCCGCGGCTCCTTGAGCGGCTTTATCCTTATCTCGCGCGCTCGCCGGTTTCCCAGCAGGCCATGGCACGGCAATTCTTCGGGAGAAACATCGCAGCACATCGAGCACCGGGCTTTGCGCACGACACACGCTGGCACACGACAGGCGCGCTCAAACGGCTCTTGTCCAGGGATATGCAGGCTGCCGCCTCGGGCCGCGATGTAATCAGCGAGCTGCTTGAAGAAATCCATGTCGATTTCACGCAATGGAGCCACCTTGCGCAGGATCAACACCTCGAAATCCGCACGCTGTTATCGGGTTATCTGCTCTCTTCGCAAGGTGACCGGATGCTCATGGGTCACTCTGTGGAGGGGCGTTTCCCTTTTCTCGACAAGGATGTTGTCACTCTGGCGGATTCTCTTCCGGCGGCCTACAAGTTGCGCGTGCTTGACGAAAAGCACGTCGTCAAGCGTGCCGCCGCGGCAGTCGTGCCAAGCGAGATACTCGCGCGTAAAAAACAGCCCTATCGTGCGCCGGACGCACTTTCCTTTGTTGCCGGGAACGCACCGGAATATATAGACGAGGTGCTATCCGAACCGGCTTTGCGAGACGCGAATGTCTTCGAGCCACAGGCCGTCGTGCAACTATTGCGCAAGTGCCGTGCGCGGGGCAGTGAAGGCCAGTTCTCGAATACAGACAACATGGCTCTGGTAGGCGTCCTGTCGACCCAGCTCCTGCACCGGCAATTCATCGCGGGCCGTCCCGATGGGAGCCGTCCCATCAGGCTTCGTGTCGACATCGACAAATCATCAAACCCAAAGAGGTTGTGAGATGCAAATTACACACGGTCCTGTGCCGCTGTTGCACGACTACCTTATGCAATCCGCACGCGAACTCCCCGAAAAGGTTGCTCTTGTCTGCATGAAGCAGCGGATCTCCTACGTCGAGCTTGACGCCCGCTCGAACGCAATCGCGCACAGCTTGATGGCAGCCGGTGTGAAGCGCGGCGACAGGGTCGTGATCTTCGCCGACAACACCGTTGAGACCGTTATCTCATTTTGGGCAGTGCTCAAAGCAAACGCCGTCGTGTCCATCGTCAACCCGCTGACCAAAAGTGACAAGCTCAGTTATCTCCTCGAAGACTGTCGCCCAGCGGCGCTCATCACGGATATGCATATTTACGCTGTATTTGCCGAGCCTGCGCGAGCGTGCCCACACCTCCGGCGCGTCATCGTCTCCGGTTCCATTGATGATACCAGGCTCGCAGGACTCCCCCATGCCCAGCGCTGGGCTGACGCGATAGCGGGCGGCGACCGCACGGCACCACCCGCCCGATCATGCATAGATATTGATCTTGCCGCGATCATCTACACCTCCGGGTCCACAGGCGACCCAAAGGGCGTGATGCTCACGCATCGCAACATGCTCACCGCATGCACGTCGATCGCGTCGTATCTGGAATTGCAGGAAGACGAGGTAATCCTCGGTGTCCTGCCGCTTGCATTCGATTATGGCCTTTACCAGATGATCATGGCTTTCCGGACCGGCGCACGCCTCGTCCTCGAGCGCTCCTTCACCTTTCCGGCGCAGATACTCAACCTGATGGTTGACGAAGGGGTGACCGGTTTTCCGGGTGTGCCAACCATCTTCTCGATCCTCGCGGAGCTCAAATCCTTGAAGGATTATGACCTTACCAAGATCCGCTACGTGACCAACACTGCTGCAGCTCTTCCAGTAAAGCATATACTCATGCTCAGGGATATCTTCCCCACGGCGCGCATCTACTCGATGTATGGCCTCACCGAGTGCAAGCGCTGTACTTACCTTCCGCCGAAGGATATAGACCGGAAACCTGCGAGCGTCGGTATCGCCATCCCTAACACCGAGATGTGGATCGTGGATGAGGACGGGAACAAGGTCAGCCCAGGCACCGTCGGTCAGCTTGTGATTCGCGGCGCCACGGTCATGAAGGGCTACTGGGAGAAGCCGGAAGCCACAGCGAAAAAACTCAAGCCGGGTACGCTCCCGGGAGAACAGGTGCTATACACGGGTGACTTCTGCAAGATGGATGAGGAAGGATTTCTCTATTTCGTCGGACGTATGGATGACATAATCAAGTCCCGCGGGGAGAAGGTTGCGCCGAAGGAAGTGGAGAACGTGCTCACGAACATTCCGGGTGTGAAAGAGGCCGCGGTCATCGGCGTGCCGGATGAGATTCTCGGAGAGGCAGTCAAGGCCTTCGTCGTTCTCGAGGAGGGCGTCAAAATGACCGAAAAGCAGTTACATAATGAATGCCAGAGACGCCTCGAAAACTTCATGGTTCCGAAGTACATCGTTACGGTGCCAAGCTTGCCCAAGACCGATACAGGCAAAATCAAAAAGACGGGGTTGACATGAGCACGCTGCTTGGTGATTTAACAGAAATTCTTGATCGCAGTGGCATTGCTGGAGCGTCCGCCGAGGCAGCTCGCATTGTACAAGCTGCGCAAGCATCAACGCCTTCTGATCACGAGGTTGTTGCTCGTGCGATGGCAGAGCGGCGTGCTGCGGGCGCACTGCTGGCATACGTTATAGGCCGTGAATTTTTTATGGGCGTCGAACTCATAGTCGACGAGGGCGCTCTCGTACCCAGGGAGGAGACCGAGCTGCTGGGCAATGTGGCAATCGACGCACTTCGCTCGCTGGACGCTACCCAGCCAAAGGTAATCGATATGTGCTGCGGATCCGGAAATCTTGCGTGCGCAATCGCACACCATCTGCCAACCGTACGCGTGTGGGCGAGCGACCTTACCGACGGTTGCATTGCCGTCACGCGCCGCAATGTAAGTCACGTGGGAGTATCCGACCGTGTCACCGTCGCCCAGGGTGACCTCTTCGCCGGTCTTGCGGGTTTGGGCCTCGAGGATACAGTCGACGTCATCGTCTGCAATCCTCCCTATATCTCGCAAGGCAAGCTTGCGACCGATCGCGCCGTGCTGCTTGAACATGAACCAAGGGAAGCATTTGACGGCGGGCCCTATGGGCTCAGCATCCAGCAGCGCGTCGTCAAGGATGCGCTCCCTTTTCTGCGACCCGGCGGGATTCTGCTGTTTGAAATCGGCCTCGGCCAGGACCGTCAGGTCAAGATGCTCTTCGATCGCACGAAGGCTTACGAGAACACCCGGCTTGTCCCGAATACCGCGGGCGAAGTACGCGTCGTGTCGGGACGCAAGCGCGTTGATTGAAAATTCTGGCCATTCGACTCGAAAGAAAACGGATAGGGCCTTGATCCAACTTCGCGTCGCACTCCCAAAGATTACTCGGAAGACGCATGAAAAAAACCATAATCTTCACCGATCTGGATGGAACCCTGCTGGATGAGACGAGTTATTCCTGTCAAGAGGCGCTGCCTGCCTTAAGATTGATCTCATCGGGCGGAATCCCGCTGATTCTTTGCTCCAGCAAGACACGCGCGGAGCTACAGATGTTTCGCAAGCACCTGGATAATTCTCACCCCTTCATTTCCGAAAATGGCGGTGGCATATTCATCCCGCAGGGATATTTCACAGCTCCCTTAGAAGCAGCACGATTGAATGGCTATCAGATGATCCCGCTTGGCTTTCCCTACCCGGAGATCAGGAAGCAATTTGTGCGTTTGCGCGAGCAGTTGCACGCCAAGGTGCGCGGCTTTGCGGACATGTCCATCGCCGAGGTCGCGGCATTGACCGGCCTTGCCGAGGAAGATGCGGCATTGGCAAGGCAGCGGGATTTCGATGAAGCCTTTGTGTTCGTGGGCCCGCCCGATGAAGGTTTTTTGCGCGCAA
Organism: Pseudomonadota bacterium; assembly: GCA_049320585.1. Taxonomy (GTDB): domain Bacteria; phylum Pseudomonadota; class Gammaproteobacteria; order Burkholderiales; family Gallionellaceae; genus Gallionella. Next base: position 80,444 of record JBMOQB010000011.1, read on the forward strand.
TCGAAGCATCCGGCCTGCGCTGGACTCAAGGGCGCATATTCCACATCATGGGCAACCACGACAAGGGACGCGCCGTGAATATCCTGATGTCGCTCTATGAGCAGCAATATGGCGAGGTTGCAAGCATGGGGCTGGGCGACAGTCTGAACGATCTGACTATGCTGATGGCTGTGGAACGTCCTGTGCTTATCAGGCATAACGACGGCAGTTTCGATACGCGCATCGTGATCCCTGATCTACTTAAGACGCAACTTCCCGGACCTGCGGGCTGGAATGAAACAGTGCTGCATTTGCTGGCACATCAGCCAGACGGAAATTTTTCGCTGCGTCCCGACCAGAAAGATATGGTGGATATCTTCAACGCTGCACTGGCGGCTGTCGATCCGTACAACGCAGTGCTCAAGGCAGCCTGGGTGGAGCGCAAGCAATTGCATATAACCGGTGTGCAGTACGACTTGGAAGCGTATGACCGCATCATCGTGGTCGGCGCGGGCAAGGCCACGGCGCGCATGGCATTGGCCGTAGAATCCCTGCTCGGTGAGAAGATCGGCGCTGGGCTGGTCATCGTCAAGGAAGAACATACCGCGCCGCTGACCATCATCGAGCAAGTGGAGGCATCACACCCGGTGCCGAACGAGGCCGGCATTGCGGGCGCACAGCGCATCCTGGATATGGTGCGCTCCGCCGATGAGAAGACGCTGGTGATCTGCCTGATCTCGGGCGGGGCCTCCGCGCTGCTAATCGCTCCGGTCGAAGGCGTGACGCTGCAGGACAAACAGGATGCGACCCGGCTGCTGTTGAATGCGGGCGCATCGATAAACGAATTGAATGCGGTGCGCAAACATCTTTCGAGGGTGAAAGGCGGCAGGCTGGCGCAGGCAGCCTGGCCGGCGCAAGTCGTGACGCTGATCGTATCCGACGTGATCGGCGACCCGCTCGATGTGATCGCGTCCGGGCCGACCGCACCGGATAACTCGACTTTCGCCGAAGCCTGGGCGGTGATCGGGAAATTCGGCTTGCAGGAAAAACTTCCGCCGCGTGTCGCAGATTACCTGCAACGCGGCATCTCCGGGCAGGTGCCGGAAACCGTGAAGGAAAATGATCCGTGCCTGGATAATACGCACAACGAGATCATCGCCGGCATCCGCCAGGCACTGAATGCAGCAACAGAAAAAGCCCGGCAGCTTGGTTTTCCCCCGCGCATGATTTCCGATACACTGCAAGGCGAGGCGCGCGACGCAGCCGGTTTTCTGGCAGATGCTGCACGCGCCGAACTGGCCGTGATGAAACCGAACCAGCGGCGCTGTTTGCTCTGCGGTGGCGAAACCACCGTCACCATTCGCGGAACAGGAAAGGGCGGCAGAAACCAGGAATTCGCCCTTGCCTTTGCGCTGGAGATCGAGGGCTGTCAGAGCGTAGCGCTGTTATCCGCAGGTACCGACGGCACGGACGGCCCGACCGATGCCGCAGGTGCGGTAGTTGATGGCAACACGGCGTCGCGGGCGCGGAGTCTGGGGATAGACTCGCTCCGCTATCTGGCCAACAACGATTCTTACACATACTTTCAGCAGCTCGACAGCATGTCGGGCGCACACAGCCACTTCAAGACAGGCCCGACCGGCACAAACGTCATGGATATCCAGATTGTTCTGTTGAAAAAAAATAAAGAGGAATCAACGTCCGCTCAACCGGACCGGATTCCCCATGAGGATACCAGGTGATGAAGACCGCCACCTTCCGGGCTGAAGTACGCGAACAACTCGAACATATCGGGCAGGCCGACATCATCGTCGGTATTCCCAGCTTCAATAACGCGCGCACCATCGGCCATGTGGTGCGCGCGGTGCAGGGTGGTCTGGCCAAATATTTCCCGGATCACAGAGCGGTGATCGTCAACTCCGACGGCGGTTCCAGCGACGGGACGATGGATGTGGTGCGCAACACGTCGATCGACGATTTCAACGCGATACTGCTGCATCACCGCGTGGAACCGGTATCCAAGATTGCATTCCCCTATTCGGGCATTCCCGGCAAAGGCAGCGCCTTCCGCACAATTTTCGAGATTGCCGAAGCGCTGGGTGCAAAAGCCTGTGCCGTCGTCGATTCCGATCTCAGGAGCATCACCCCTGAATGGATAGAACTGCTGGTAAAACCGGTGCTGGAGGGCGGCTATGATTATGTGTCTCCGCTCTATCACCGGCACAAGTTCGACGGCACCATCACCAACAGCATCGTCTATCCACTCACCCGGGCGCTCTACGGCAAGCGCGTGAGGCAGCCCATCGGCGGCGATTTCGGTTTTTCCGGCAGCCTGGCGAAGTTCTACCTGACCAAGGATGTGTGGCAAACCGATGTCGCGCGTTTCGGCATCGACATCTGGATGACCACGACGGCGATCGCGAATGGATTCATGGTCACCCAGTCGTTTCTCGGCGCCAAGATCCACGACGCCAAGGATCCCGGCACCGACCTGAGTAACATGCTCTATCAGGTGGTCAGCGCAACGTTCGCATTGATGGAAACCTATGCCGATAAATGGAAGCCGATACGCGGTTCCGAGCCGGTTCCGGCCTTCGGTTTTGAATATACCGTCGGACTCGAGCAGGTCAACGTCAACACCGACAGGATGCTGAACACATTCCGCGAAGGGCTCGGCAACCTTGGTGAGATCTGGCGCGATATCCTCGGCGCGGGTGATTTCAGCGAGGTCGAAAGATTGGGCGCGCTGGCCGACAATGAATTCCATTTCCCGGTCGGCTTATGGACACGGGTGGTCTATGATTATGCACTCGCCTTTAATAAAAAGAAGCTGCCCGTCGAGCACCTGATAAAATCGATGACCCCGCTTTATGTCGGGAAAACAGCCTCGTTCATCCTGCAGGCCAAAGACATGTTGCAACAGGAAGCGGAAGCTGAAATCGAAAAACTTTGCATGGAGTTTGAAAACAGCAAGGACTATCTGGCAAGCAACTGGAAATAACCATAAGGAGAAGTGCCATGGAAGACTTTATCAACCTGATACTCGAGCCGTTGAACGAGCTGTTCCTGAAGTTCAAGGTGTTTGTACCCAACCTTCTGGCCATGCTGGTGATCCTTCTCGCCGGGATCATCCTTGCCCGCATCGTCAGACTGGCCCTGGTAAAGTTCCTGATTGTGATCAACTTCGACAGCTGGTCTGACCGCATGGGTTTCACCAAACTGATGCGCAAGGGTGACCTGTGGAGCAAGCCCTCCGCGACACTGGGCGGAATCGTCTTCTGGCTGCTGATCATCGTTACGCTGATGAGCGGCCTGAACGCCCTTCAGATACCGGCGTTCGACCATCTGGTCGGGCAGTTTTTCAGCTACGTGCCGCGCATCTTCTCTGCCGCCATAATTCTGATCGTAGGTTACGTGCTTTCCGGATTCATCAGCCGCACGGTGTTGATCACCGCGGCAAACAGCGGCTTCCACTATGCCAAGCTGCTTGCCAAAGCGACAAATACCTTGCTGATCGTGCTGATCATGGCGATGGTCATGGAGCAACTGCAGATCGCTCCCAGCATCGTGCTTGCTGCCTTCTCCATCATCTTCGGCGGCATCGTGATCGCCCTTGCCATCGCCTTTGGCGTGGGCGGAATCGAAGCGGCCAGGCGGGTGATAGAAAAGGAATCCATCCCTAAGCGCGAAGAAGAAACGAAGGACGAGATTGAGCACATCTGAGGGAGAACTCCACCATGTCTGATTTTTACCAGACCGGAATCATCACGACTCTGCACCAGCTCGGCAAATCTTCGCTGGAGCGTCTGGAAGTGGAGCTGTACCGGTTCTCAAAGGCCAGGCCGATCGCCCTGGTGTTGCCGGCGCTGTATTCGGAATTCGAAGGCCCGGCCATGCCGGGCATCATCCAGGAACTCACCAAGGTGAAGTACCTGAATGAGATCGTGCTGGCGCTCGACGAGGCATCGGACAAGCAGTTCCAGCGAGTGCGCGAGCTGATGGCGCCGATACCCACGGAAGTCCGGATCATCCACAACAAGGGCAAAAGAATTACCGAGGTATATGAAACGTTAACGCGCAACGGACTGGATGTGGGGCAACGCGGCAAGGGGCGATCCGCATGGATGTCCTACGGATACGTGCTGGCACGCGGCCGCTCGGACGTGATCGCCCTGCATGATTGCGACATCGTCACCTATAACCGGGAACTGCTGGCCAGGCTGTGTTACCCGGTGGTGTGCCCGAACCTGGACTACGTATTCTGCAAGGGCTATTACAGCAGGGTCACCAACAAAATGAACGGCCGGGTCACGCGGCTGCTGATGACCCCGCTGGTGCGCTCCATCCAGCAGCTTGTCGGCCATCATGGTTTCCTGATGTTCCTCGACAGTTTTCGCTATCCCCTCGCCGGAGAATTCTGCATGACCACCGACATGGCGCGCGTAAACAGAATCCCCTGGGACTGGGGGCTGGAGGTCGGTTCGCTCGCCGAAGTGCACCGCAACTATTCCCCGCGCCGCGTTTGCCAGGTGGACATCGCCGTCACCTATGAACACAAACATCAGGTCCTTTCTCCCGATGATGCGGAAAAGGGACTGATGAAGATGGCGGTTGATATATGCAAATCCATTTTCCGGACGCTAGCCTCCGAAGGTGTCGTGTTCTCGGACGGTCTGTTCAAATCGCTGCTGGCGACCTATTTGCGGCAGGCGGAAGACACGATCATGAAATACGAGGCGGATGCAACGATCAACGGGCTCGATTTCGACCGGCACGAGGAAGCCAGGGCCGTGGAAGCCTTTACCAAGGCCATCGGCATGGCCGCACAGGCATTCACCGAAAATCCGATGAGCACCCCGCTGATTCCGAACTGGAACCGTGTCACCTCGGCCATTCCCGGCATTTTTGACATGCTCAAAGTGGCCGTGGAAGAAGACAGCAAATAACCTTTCAGCCGGCCCGGGCCGGCGAAAATTTCGTTACCATAAGATTACCGGTGAAATATATTCACAGTCGCGCCGGAATCCAGTAGAGTGTCACCCCTCCTTCCTTACCGACAAGAGCAATAACATGAGTGAAAAAGGCCAACAACTGCAGGACCCGTTTCTGAATACGCTGCGCAAAGAGCATGTGCAGGTAGCGATCTATCTGGTGAACGGCATCAAGCTACAAGGACATATCGAATCGTTCGACCAGTACGTGGTGCTGCTGAAGAACACCATCACCCAGATGGTTTACAAACACGCGATTTCGACTATCGTTCCGGTACGCGCGGTCAACATCCCCCCGGACACGCCAGCAAGTTGATGCAGCAGCCTGCCGGCGACGAACAGCACTCGTCCGCGAACCCGCACGAGGCCGCAATCCTGGTCAGTATCGACTTCGGCGATAGCGATCACAATGAGAGCCTGGAAGAATTGCGCCTGCTGGCCGGGACGGCCGGTGTGCGCACGCTGGCCATCGTCGAGGGCAAGCGGCAGCAGCCTGATGCGGCGCTGTTCGCGGGCAGCGGCAAGGTCCAGCAGATCGCCGAGATCGCGGAGCGCATGGAAGTCCCTCTGGTGATCTTCAATCACGACCTTACGCCCGCGCAGATGCGCAACCTGACCGCCAAGCTGAATGTGCGCGTGCCAAATATACGTGTAATAGACCGGACCATGCTGATCCTGGATATCTTCGCGCAGCGCGCGAAAAGCCATGAAGGCAAGGTCCAGGTTGAGTTGGCGCAGCTCAAGTACCTTGCCGCCCGCCTGGTCGGCCAAGGCATAGACATGGGACAGCAGAAATTCGCCGTGGGCGCGCGCGGTCCCGGTGAAACCAAGCTGGAACTGGACCGGCGCAAGCTGGACAAGCGCGTGCACTTGCTGAAGGAACGCCTGGAAAAGCTCAAACATCAACGTGCCGTGCAGCGCCGCGCCCGCAATCGCGCAGACGTGCTGTCGGTGTCTATCGTCGGCTATACCAATGCCGGCAAATCCACGCTGTTCAACAAACTGACCCGCGCCGACGTCTATGTGGCCGACCAGCTGTTCGCCACGCTGGATACCACTTCGCGCCGGATGTATGCAGAGGGAAAAGGCGAAATCGTGCTGTCGGATACCGTAGGTTTCATCCGGCATCTGCCGCACTCGCTGGTCGCCGCGTTCCGCAGCACGCTGGAAGAGACCGTGCAGGCCGATCTGTTGCTGCATGTCGTGGACGTCAATAATGCCAACCGCGACGATCAGATCGCCGAGGTGAACAAGGTGTTGACCGAGATCGGTGCGGCGGACATTCCGCAGACTCTGGTGTTCAACAAGATCGACCTGCAGGATATACCGCCGGGCGTGCAGCGTGACGATTATGGTAGAATCTCCCGGGTTTTTCTGAGTGCCAGGAGCGGTGCGGGGCTGGATGAGTTGAGGTCAGCCTTGCTGGAAGCAAGAACCGCGCGTCAAACGGCCGAGTTAATTGAAAATCATACTTAACAAGCGAGTAAAGTCATGGGATTGAATGATCCGCAATGGGGCAATAAAAACAGTGGCGGCCCGCCAGATCTGGAAGAGCTGTTGCGCAAGCTCAATAACAAATTGGCGTCCATGCTGGGTGGCAGGGGCGGCAAAGGCGGTTCGGGGAAACCCGGCGGCGGCCAGGCGCAGGGATTCGGTCCCGGTATCGGGCTGATCGTTGCGATCGCCGTGTTGATCTGGGTAGGCAGCGGCTTCTACATCGTGGATGCCAGCCAGCGCGGCGTGGTGTTGCGGTTCGGCAAGAATGTGGAAGTGACCGAGTCCGGTCCGCGCTGGCATTTGCCGTTCCCGGTCGAAAGCGTGGAAATCGTCAACCTGAGCCAGGTGCGCACCGTCGAAGTCGGCTATCGCGATAACGTAAAGAACAAGCTGTTGAAAGAGTCGCTGATGCTGACCGATGACGAGAACATCATCGATATCCAGTTCGCGGTGCAATACTTCCTGAAGGATCCCGCCGACTATCTGTTCAATAACCGCATGCCGGACGAAAATGTGCGCCAGGCGGCGGAGACAGCGATACGCGAAGTGGTCGGCAAGAACAAAATGGACTTCGTGCTGTATGAGGGCCGCGAGCAGGTGGCTGCTGCGGCGACCAAATTGATCCAGGATATTCTGGATCGCTACAAGTCCGGCATCCTGATCAGCAAACTGACGATGCAGAATGCGCAGCCGCCGGAACAGGTGCAGGCGGCTTTCGATGACGCGGTCAAGGCTGGCCAGGACAAGGAGCGGCAGAAGAACGAAGGCCAGGCTTATGCGAATGATGTGGTACCGCGCGCCAGCGGCACGGCAGCGCGCCTGATACAGGAATCGCAGGGTTACAAGCTGAGCGTGATCGCCAATGCCGAAGGTGATGCCAGCCGCTTCAAGCAGATACTGGTTGAATATCAAAAGGCGCCCGCTGTGACGCGCGAGCGTATGTATCTGGACATGATGCAGCAGGTGATGGGAAATGTCAGCAAGGTGATGGTCGATCAGAAGAGCGGCAGTAGCCTATTGTATCTGCCGCTGGACAAACTGATGGAGACTTCACGCGCGGCCGCGATGGCGCCGGTTTTGCCGGCTGTGTCAGCGCCGCCCACTTCGGAATCCAATGACAACACCGCAGCGCAACGTGCGAGAGATTCGTTGCTGAGCCGCGACAGGGGGGCACGCTGATGAAAAAGAGCATGGTTAATGTGTTGATAGCCGCGGTTGCCGCGCTGATTCTGCTGAGCATGAGCGTGTTTGTGGTGGATCAGCGCCAGAATGCGATCGTGTTCCAGCTGGGTGAAGTGGTCAGTGTCAAGACCGAGCCGGGGTTGTACTTCAAGGTGCCGCTGATGCAGAACGTGCGCTTCTTCGACTCGCGCATCCTGACTCTGGATACCGTCGAACCGGAGCGCTTCATCACCGCGGAAAAGAAGAACGTGCTGGTGGATTCATTCGTCAAGTGGCGCATCGTCGATGTGAAGCAATATTACGTCAGCGTGGGCGGCGATGAAGTCCGTGCCAAGACACGGCTGCTGCAGACGGTCAATTCCAGCATGCGTGAAGAGTTCGGCAAGCGCACGATACACGAAGTGGTGTCCGGCGAACGCGACAAGATCATGGAAGTGCTGCGCACCAAGACCGACAGCGATGCGCGCAAGATCGGCGTGGAAGTGCTGGATGTGCGCCTGAAGCGCGTCGATTTTCCGCTGGAGATCAGCGAGTCGGTGTATCGCCGCATGGATGCCGAGCGCAAGCGCGTGGCCAATGAACTGCGCGCATCGGGCGCGGCCGAAGGCGAAAAGATCAAGGCCGATGCCGACAAGCAGCGCGAGGTGATACTGGCCCAGGCCTATCGCGAAGCGCAGAAGACCAAGGGTGAGGGCGATGCCAAGGCGGCCGCGTTGTATGCGGCCGCGTTCGGGAAAAATCCCGAGTTTTACGCGTTCTACCGCAGTCTCGAAGCCTACAAGCAGAGCTTCAAGGACAAGAATGACGTGATGGTGATCGACCCGAGTTCGGCTTTTTTCAAGTACCTGAAGAGCTCGGGCGGGTCGGGCAGATAGTGTGCTGGATTACTGGTTGCTCGGCCTGGCGATGATGCTGGTGATCGAAGGTTTGTGGCCGTTCATGATGCCCGAGTTGTGGCGCGAGACTTTTCGCAAGATGGTGATGCTGTCCGATGGGCAATTGCGTTTCATCGGCATCACCGCGATGCTGTCCGGAATAATACTGCTGTATTGGATCAAGTGATGGAAAACTGGCTGCTGCCCGAATACATACAGGATATGTTGCCGGACGAGGCATGGCGCGTCGAGCAGATGCGCGCGCAATTTCTCGACCTGATGCGCAAAACCGGTTATCAACTGGTTTCGCCGCCGCTGCTTGAATACTCCGAATCGTTGCTGATCGATGACAGTGCCGACGTTGACCTGCGCACCTTCAAGCTGGTCGACCAGTTGAGCGGGCGCACCCTGGCGCTGCGCGCCGACATCACGCCGCAAGTGGCGCGCATCGATGCGCATCTGCTCAACCGCCAGGGCGTGGCGCGGCTGTGCTATGCCGGCAGCGTGCTGCATACCCAGCCGGTCGGCTTGACGCGCACCCGCGAGCTGTTGCAGATCGGCGCCGAGATGTACGGGCATGGAGGTCTGGAAAGCGATCTCGAGATACAGCAGTTGATGCTGCAATCGCTGGCCCTGCTGGGCATCAATGATGTGCACCTGGACTTGGGCCATGTCGGCGTGTTTCGCGCGCTGGTCAGCCATGCGAAGATCGGCAGGGATCTGGAAAGCGAATTGTTTGCCGCGCTGCAAGGCAAGGACAGCGCGGCTTTGCAGGCACTGGCGCAGCCGCTGGATGCGAAACTGCGCGGCGCCTTGCTGGCGCTGCCGGCATTATATGGCGATTGCACCGACGTGCTGGCGCGGGCGCGCAAGTTGCTGCCGTCCCATGCGGAGATCGGCGCGGCACTGGATGCGTTGCAGACCGTCTCGGCAAAGTTGAAATCGCTGGTATCCAGCGTCGGCATCGATCTTGCCGACCTGCGCGGCTATCACTATCACAGCGGCATGGTGTTTGCCGCCTATCATGCGGGCAGCCATGACGCAATCGCGCTGGGCGGGCGCTACGACGAGCTCGGCAAGAGCTTCGGGCGGGCGCGCGCCGCCACCGGATTCAGCATGGACCTGCGCCAGTTGTATCGCTTGCTGCCTGCGCAAACAGCCCGCTCGGGCGTGCTTGCGCCGCATCTCGACGATGCCGCGTTGCAAACGCAGATCGCAAAACTGCGCGCGGCGGGCGAAACGGTGGTGGTGGACCTGCTGGGCAAAGCCGAATGGCGCAAAGAGTTGCAGTGCGATCGCGAGCTGGTGCTGCGCGATGGGAAGTGGCAGGTCGTAGCAATGTAAACCCCTCCCGGCCTCCCCAACCCACCCCAGCCCTCCCTTGTCAGGGAGGGAGCGGGGGAGGTGAAATGTTCCTCCCCTGATAAGGGGAGAGCGTAGCGAAAGGCTGTAGGAGGGGTTGGGGTTGACTCGAAATGGAAGAATCAATAGTAATCAGGAATCGTAATGGCAAAGAACGTAGTAGTAATCGGCACTCAATGGGGTGATGAGGGCAAAGGCAAGATCGTCGATTGGCTGACCGATCATTCACAGGGCGTGGTGCGCTTTCAGGGCGGGCATAATGCCGGCCACACGCTGGTGATAGGCGGCAAGAAAACCGTGTTGCATCTGATCCCCTCGGGCATACTGCGCGATCATGTGATGTGTTACATCGGCAACGGCGTGGTCTTGTCACCGCAGGCCCTGCTCAAGGAAATGGACGAACTGAAGGCGGCCGGTATCGATGTTTACAGCCGCCTGAAGATCTCCGAAGCCTGTCCCCTGATCCTGCCCTACCACGAAGCGCTCGACAAAGCGCGCGAACTGGCCAAAGGTGCCGCCAAGATCGGCACCACCGGGCGCGGTATTGGCCCGGCCTATGAAGACAAGGTGGCGCGCCGCGCGATACGCTTGCATGACATATTCTTCCGCGAACGTTTTGCCGCCAAGCTGGGCGAGGTGCTGGACTATCACAACTATGTTTTGAAGAATTATTTCCATGCTGATACGGTCGACTTCCAGAAGACGCTGGAAGAAACGCTGGCCCTGGCCGAGCGCATCAAGCCGCTGGTGATGGATGTGCCGCGCGCGCTGTATGATGCCAACCAGGCGGGCAAGAGCCTGCTGTTCGAAGGCGCGCAGGGCGCGCTGCTGGACATCGACCACGGCACTTACCCGTTCGTCACATCCAGCAATTGCGTTGCCGGTGCGGCCTGTGCCGGAGCCGGGGTGGGGCCGCAGATGCTGGATTATGTGCTGGGTATCACCAAGGCTTACACCACGCGTGTCGGGTCCGGACCTTTTCCCACCGAACTGTATGATGCAGAGGACAAGCAGGATCCAACCGGCAAACATCTGGCGGTGAAGGGACATGAGTTCGGTTCCACCACCGGGAGGGCGCGCCGCTGCGGCTGGTTCGATGCCGCGGCGCTGAAGCGCTCGATCCAGATCAATGGTGTGTCCGGCCTGTGCATCACCAAGCTGGATGTGATGGACGGCATGGAAACCGTGCAACTCGGTGTGGGCTACCGCATCAATGGCATGGAGAGCGATATCATGCCGGCCGGTGCGGATGCCTTGACGGATTGCCAGGCTGTATATGAAGAGATGCCCGGCTGGAGTGAAAGCACGCTGGGCGTGCAACGCTATGAAGAGCTGCCGAAGGCTGCGCGCAACTACCTGGAGCGCATCGCCAAGGTATGCGGTGTGCCGGTCGATATGGTATCGACCGGGCCGGATCGCGAAGAGACTATCGTGCTGCGGCATCCGTTCGAGTAGATTGTTTGATGTGATGGAAGAAGCAAAGAATGCGGTGCTTGGTTCGCTGCGTTATTGTTTCTGAGTAATTTAACCCGGATTGTCCATTAGGCGATGTGCCTAAAACCCCCTCTAGCTCCCCCTTGTCAGGGGGAGAACCGAACCCGCTCCTCCCCTGACAAGGGGAGGCTGGGAGGGGTTTGTGGTTAATGGATAATCTGCTTTTAATCGGGTGCCATGAAGAGGACTCGGTCACACGGGCGCGGCCCGGCGTCCGCTGCAGCGTGGTTGTTGCCGCTTTAGCGGTTTTACAACCGCGGCGTACTCCTTGCGGGTGCATCGGATGCCCTTCGAGTCCTGGCGCGAAGCATGCTTCGCTGTTCAGGGCACGAAAAGAAAAAGGCCCGCTTGCGCGAGCCAATTCATGTCTTGGTGCCCAGAAGAGGACTCGAACCTCCACACCTTGCGGCACACGGACCTGAACCGTGCGCGTCTACCAATTCCGCCATCTGGGCTTTTTGATGAAGGCGCGCAATTTAATTGTTAAAGGATACATTGTCAATGAAAAAGAAAAATAACCTGCGTCAGCAAGACCCGTTTCTGGAACGCGAACGCGGGCAGTACGAAAACCCGCTGCCGAGCCGCGAGTTCATCCTGCAGATACTCACCGAACAAGGCGCGCCGGTGACCGATGAAGAGCTGCTGGATATATTGCGCATCGAAAAAGACGAAGAGGACCTGTTCTCGCGCCGTCTGCGCGCGATGGAACGCGACGGGCAGATCATGCGCAACCGCAAGCGTGCCATCTGCGTCGTGGACAAGCTCGACCTGGTCAAGGGCAAGGTGCAGGGCCATCCGGACGGCTTCGGCTTCCTGATTCCGGAGGACGGCAGCCCGGACATGTTCCTCAGCGAAAAGGAGATGCACCAGGTATTGCACGGCGACGTGGTGATGGTGCGCCAGTCCGGCGTGGACCGGCGCGGCCGCCCGGAGGCCAAGATCGTCGAAGTGCTGGAACGGGGCAACAATCGCGTGGTGGGCCGCTTGTATGAGGAGCACGGTATCCAGTTCGTGGTGGCGGAGAACCGCCGCATCACCCAGGACATTCTGGTCGCGCCTGGCGAAGCCGGTGCAGCCAAGGCAGGGCAGGTGGTGATGCTGGAGATTCTGAAGCATCCCGACAAGCATGCGCAGCCGATCGGACGCATCGTCGAAGTGCTGGGCAACTATGCGGATCCCGGCATGGAGATCGAGATCGCGTTGCGCAAGCATGACCTGCCGTACGAGTTTCCCAAGGATGCCGAAAAACAGGCCAAAGCGATCGCGCCGGTCGTCTCAGCGGAAGACTGGGCCGGCCGCGAGGACATCCGCAAGCTGCCGCTGGTCACGATAGACGGCGAGACCGCGCGCGATTTCGATGACGCGGTGTATTGCGCGCCGGAAAAAGGCGGCTACCGGCTGGTGGTGGCGATTGCCGATGTCAGCCACTATGTGCAGACCGGTGACGCGCTGGATCGCGAGGCTATCCTGCGCGGCAACTCGGTGTATTTTCCGCGCCGCGTGATCCCGATGCTGCCGGAAGAACTGTCCAACGGCCTGTGCTCCCTGAATCCCAAGGTGGACCGGCTGTGCATGGTGTGCGACATGCACATCAGCAGCAGCGGGGATATCGAAAGATACCGCTTCTATCCGTCGGTGATGCATTCGCAGGCGCGGCTGACCTACACGCAGGTCGCTGCGATGCTGGCCGAGCCGGATGGCGAACTGGCGAACAGCAACAAGGCGATATTGCCTCACCTGCAAAATCTCTATGAGTTGTTCCAGAAGCTGCTAAAAGCGCGCGAGAAACGCGGCGCGATCGACTTCGAGACGGTCGAGACGCAGATGATCTTCACCGGACAGGGCAAGATCGAGCGCATCGTTCCGGTGATACGCAACGACGCGCACAAGCTGATCGAAGAATGCATGCTGGCGGCCAACGTGTGCGCGGCAGGTTATCTGCAGGAACACCAGCACACCGTGCTGTACCGCATCCACCAGGGGCCGACCCCGGAGAAGCTGGAAGCATTGCGCGAATTCATGAAGGAATTTGGTTTGCAACTGACCGGTGAAGACGATCCGCAGGCGGCCGATTATTCCAAGCTGCTCAAGCGCATCAAGGGCAGGCCCGATGCCGGGTTGCTGCAAATGGTGATGCTGCGCTCGTTGCGCCAGGCCAGGTACGAGCCGGAGAACATCGGGCACTTCGGTCTGGGTTACGACGCTTACACGCATTTCACTTCGCCGATACGCCGCTACCCGGATCTGCTGGTGCATCGCGCCATCAATGCGGTGCTGCACGGCAAGCAATACAAGCCCGCGCAGAAGTGGGCCGAGCTGGGTGCGCATTGCTCGATGACCGAGCGCCGCGCCGACGATGCCACCCGCGATGTCGAAGCCTGGCTGAAATGTTTCTACATGCGCGACCATCTCGGCAGCGTGTTCACTGGATCAGTTTCTTCGGTGACCAGTTTCGGCATGTTCGTCTCGCTGGACGACCTGTATGTTGAGGGACTGGTGCACATCTCGGAACTCGGCAAGGATTATTTCCACTTCGATGCGACCAAGCACCAGTTGCTGGGCGAGCGCACCGGGCAGCGCTACCGTCTCGGCGACCGCGTGCAAGTGCGCGTGGTCAAGGTGGACATGGAAAGCACCAAGGTCGATTTTGTGCTGCATGGAATCGAAGAAGCGGCAGAGCATGGACATGCTCACAAGGAAAGCAAGAGATCCGCCGGAGGAAAACCCGGCTCACGTAAACCCTCTGACGGCAAAAAGCGCCGTGGCTGATCTGCGCCTGATCTACGGCTTTCATGCCGTGACTTCGCGTATCCGCCAGAACCCCGACGGCGTGCTGGAAGTTTATATACAGGCGCAGCGTCAGGACCCGCGCATGCGCGACCTGGCCAAGCTTGCCGAAACCAGCGGTGTACGGGTGATACCTGTCGATGCGAAACGCCTCGACGGCATGGCCGGCAATGCGCGGCACCAAGGTGTTGCGGCACGCGTCGATGCATCACGTCGCGTGCAGCATCTGGAAGATGTGCTGGAGACGCTCAGCGAGCCGCCGTTGCTGCTGGTGCTGGATGGCGTTCAGGATCCGCATAATCTGGGCGCCTGTTTGCGCAGCGCCGATGCATTTGGCGTGCATGCGGTGATCGCGCCCAAGGACCGCGCGGTCGGCATCACCGCCACAGTGGAAAAGGTCGCGTGCGGCGCGGCAGAGACCGTCCCGTACATCACCGTCACCAACCTGGCGCGCACGTTGCGCGAATTGAAGGAGCGCGACATCTGGGTGGCCGGCGCGGCGGGCGAAGCAGAAAAAGATCTGATCAGCTTCAAGCATGCCGGCCCCCTGGCCTGGGTGCTGGGCGCAGAGGGCGAAGGCCTGCGCCGCCTGACGCGCGAAACCTGCGACGAACTGGTACGCATCCCGATGCTGGGCAGTGTCGAAAGCCTCAACGTCTCGGTCAGCGCCGGCATCTGCCTGTTCGAGGCGCGGCGGCAGCGCAAACCGACAACATCTTGATGTAGGGCGGAAGTCCCGCAGGGGCGTTCCGCCAACACAAAACCGTGTGGCGGAACCGCTATGCGTTCCGCCCTACGCACTGTTTCCCACCGGTGTCATCTTAGGGCGTAGAATATCCCTGCACTTGATACACCTGTTTAGTACCACCCTGTCAGTTGCCGCAAAACATCAGGAGGGGTCAGCATGATATTCAGCGATCGCAAGGATGCCGCACACCGGTTGGTAAAAGAGCTGGAGCAATATCGCGGCCAGAACCCGCTGGTGCTGGCGATTCCGCGCGGTGCGGTGCCGATGGCCAAGATCATCGCCGATGAACTGGGCGGCGAAGTCGACGTGGTGCTGGTGCGCAAACTGCGCGCGCCGGGCAATCCGGAATTCGCGATCGGTTCGGTGGACGAAAGCGGCTGGACCTATCTTGGCGACTATGCCGGGCGGGTAGGCGGCAGTTCGCAATACATCGAAACCGAAAAAGAAACCCAGCTCCAGGTGATGCGCGAGCGGCGCGCCAGCTATACCCCGATACGCCCGCCGCACGATCCGGCGGGGCGCATCGTCATCGTCGTGGACGATGGTCTGGCCACCGGCTCGACGATGATCGCCGCGCTGCACTCGCTGCGCGCCAAGTCCCCGAAAAAACTGATCTGCGCCGTCCCGGTCGCGCCGCCCGACACGCTGGCCAAGGTCAGACCTTACGCCGATGAGGTGGTGTGCCTGAGCGCGCCGGAGATGTTCTATGCGGTGGGGCAGTTCTATGCGTCCTTCCCGCAGGTGAGCGACGAAGAAGTGATCGCGCTGCTGAAGGCCACTCCTTGAGCGCTGTTTCCGTGCAGCCGCCATGTGCATGGCGCAAATCCAAAACCACATCCTATGCGCCCGAATTTTCATCCGCATCTGGTCAACGGTTCAACGGGAGATCCCGCGCTGTTCGTCGACTGCCTGTTCGAACACCGCGCGCTGCTGTTCGATCTGGGCGACATCCGGGTGTTGCCGCCGCGCAAGCTGCTGCGTGTCAGCGATGTGTTCGTCAGCCACGCGCACATGGATCATTTCATCGGTTTCGATTGGCTGCTGCGGATACTGCTGGGGCGGGAAAGAGACTTGCGCTTGTTCGGTCCGCCCGGCTTTCTGGATCAGGTGGAACACAAGCTGCGCGCCTACACCTGGAATCTGGTGCACAATTATCTGTCCGATTTCACGCTGCATGTCACCGAGCTGGAAGGCAACGGAGCAGGGCGGCGCGCCAGCTTCCACTGCCGCAGCGCGTTCCGCCGCGAACATGAAGTGCCGGTGGCCTGTCCTGGCAACGTGTTGCTGCGCGAACCGGCCATGCAGGTGCGCTGCGTCCTGCTCGACCATGGCGGGATACCGTGCCTGGCTTATGCGCTGGAAGAGCAGGCGCACGTCAATGTGTGGAAGAACCGTTTGCAGCAGCTCGGCCTGCCGGTGGGCGCCTGGCTGCGCGAGCTGAAGCAGGCAGTGTTGCGTAATGACGAGCAGTGGCAGATGCGGGTGAGCTGGCGCGAGGACGGGGCAGAGCAGCAGCGCGATGTGACGCTGGCCGAAGTGAAGCCGGCGCTGCGCATCGTTCCCGGCCAGAAGATCGCCTACGTCACCGATGTCGCATGGCATCAGGACAACGTGACACGCATCGTCGAGCTGGCGCGCGATGCCGACCTGCTGTTCATCGAGGCGGCTTTCCTGGATCGCGATGCCGAACATGGGCGGCGCAAGTTCCACCTGACCGCGCGCCAGGCCGGGGAGATCGCCCGTGCCGCGCATGCCGGCTGCGTCATCCCGCTGCATTTTTCGCCGCGCTATGCGGGCGAGGAGAAGGCATTGCTGCGCGCCGAAGTGGCAGCGGCATTCGGCGGCAAGGTGCTCTGAGGATCACTGAACATTGGGATGCGATATGACTGTCACTGCCCGCTGGGAGCACTTCCCCCATCAAGCCGATGTCGGCGTGCGCGGCCTGGGCGCGACGCTGGAGCAGGCATTCGAGCAGGCCGCGCTGGCGCTGACCGCAGTGATCACCGATCCGGCGGATGTGGCGGCAAAGGAGATGCTGCAACTGTCCTGCATCGCGCCCGATGCCGAGTTGCTGCTGGTGGACTGGCTCAACGCTTTGATCTACGAGATGGTCACGCGCAACATGTTGTTTAGCCGCTTCGAGGTGTATCTGGAAGATGGCCGTCTCACTGCGAAAGTATGGGGTGAAGCGCTGGACGTGGCACGCCATCGCCCTGCGGTCGAAATCAAAGGCGCGACCTATACCTCGCTGAAGGTTGCCCAACAGCCGGATGGCGTCTGGCTGGCCCAGTGTGTCGTGGACGTGTAGCGGTCGAGAGTGACGGCGATATGTTCAGCATTTTCTACTCTATCCCCCTTGCACTCTCGCTTCGCTCTCCCCCTCTGCAAGGAGGAAAGTGCCAATCCCCTCCCCCTTGCAGGGGGAGGGATAGGGTGGGGGTAGAATCTGTCAACCAGCCGGCAGGCATTCATTAAACCAGCAAAGGATGCGCCATGGACCCCGCACTGTTCGAACGCAAATCCGAATTCGAATGGCACATCAGGCCGTTCGGAAACATGCGCGTGCCGGGCGTGATCTTCGCCAGCGAGACGCTGCTGCGCGAGATGGACGCCAAGGTCTATGAGCAGGTCACCAATGTCGCGATGCTGCCGGGCATCGTCGAGGCATCCTGGGCGATGCCGGACGCGCACTGGGGCTACGGCTTCCCGATCGGCGGCGTGGCGGCGTTCGATGCCGATGCGGGCGGTGTGGTGTCGGCGGGCGGCGTGGGTTTCGACATCTCCTGCGGGGTGCGCACTTTGCACACTGGCCTGCACCTGGCAGACATCGAAGCGGTGAAGATGCGGCTCGCGGATGCGCTGTATCACACGATACCCGCGGGCATGGGCAGCACCGGCGCGATCCGGCTGGATGCCGCAGAGATGGATGCGATGCTGCGCGGCGGCGCCCGCTGGGCGGTGGAACGCGGCTTCGGCACCGCAACCGATCTGGAGCGCATCGAAGAGGGCGGCTGCATGCATGGCGCCGTCCCGTCGCAGGTTTCCGATCAGGCCAAGAAGCGCCAGCGCGACGAGATGGGCACGCTGGGTTCCGGCAACCATTATCTGGAGATCCAGCAACTGACCGACGTGTATGCGCCGGAGATCGCCGCAGCCTTCGGCATCAGGGAGGGCGACATCGTGGTCAGCATCCATTGCGGTTCGCGCGGGCTCGGCCACCAGATCGGCACAGAATTCCTGAAACGCATGGTGATCGCCGCCGCAGGCTATGGCATAGCACTTCCCGACCGCGAGCTGGCCTGCGCGCCGATCAATTCGCCGCTAGGGCAGGACTACCTCGGCGCGATGCGCGCGGCGATCAATTGCGCATTGGCCAATCGCCAGATACTCACCCATCTGACGCGCCAGGTGTTTTCACAGATACTTCCGCAGGCCAGGCTGCCGCTGCTGTATGACGTGTCGCACAACACCTGCAAGGTGGAGGAACACCAGGTCGATGGCCGCACCAAAAAACTCTATGTGCACCGCAAGGGCGCCACGCGCGCGTTCGGTCCGGGGCATTTCGAACTTCCAGCCGCGTTGCGAGATGCCGGGCAGCCGGTGCTGATCGGCGGCAGCATGGGCACGTCCTCCTACATTCTGGCCGGGACGGAACAGGGCATGCGGCTCGCGTTCGGTTCCGCCTGTCACGGCGCAGGGCGGGCGATGAGCCGCCACCAGGCGCTGCGCAACTGGAACGGCCGGCACGTGGTCGACGATCTGGCCGGGCACGGCATCCTGATCCGCAGCCCTTCGATGCGCGGGGTTGCCGAAGAGGCGCCGGGCGCATACAAGGATGTCAGCGCGGTGGTGGATGCTGCCGATCATGCCGGTCTGGCGCGCAAGGTGGCGCGGGTTGTGCCTCTTATTTGCATAAAAGGCTGAAAGTTTATGATCAAATCCACCGCGTCATTCCCGCGCAGGCGGGAATCCAGTCGATTGAAAAATTCCCGCGTAGCGGATCATCAAAGGTTTTGTCCGCTTCGCGGAGTTTTATTTTCGCTGGATTCCCGCCTGCGCGGGAATGATGGTGCTAGTAGATAATTTCTGAAAGCATTTTCGTAATGAGGTGCGTCTATGAATACACCACTCCAAAATAAATTAATTCCCCACACCGGCGACGCGCTGCTGATTGTCGATGTGCAGAACGATTTCCTGCCCGGCGGCAGTCTGGCGGTGCCGCGCGGCGACGCGGTGGTGCCGGTGCTGAACCGCTATCTGGAAATCTTTGCAGAGCAAGACCTGCCGGTATATGCGACGCGCGACTGGCATCCGCCACTGCACTGTTCGTTCCGTGCGCAGGGCGGGCCGTGGCCGCCGCACTGCGTTGCAAAGACAAACGGGGCAGCGTTCGCTGCGGCGCTGCAACTGCCGCCTGCTGCCGTGATCATTTCCAAGGCGACCACGCCGGAACAGGATGCCTACTCGGGTTTCCAGGGCACCGACCTGGATAGCCGGTTGCATGCTGCCGGCATCCGCCGGCTGTATATCGGCGGGCTGGCCACCGACTACTGCGTGCTCAATACCGTGCGCGATGCGCTGCGGCTGGGCTACAAGGTGTTGCTGCTGGGCGATGCGATCCGCGCGGTGGAGGTGCAGCCCGGCGACGGACTGCGTGCCGAACAGGAAATGACAAGTCTCGGCGCGCAGCGCATCACCGTGGAAGAAATCGCCGCATGAATAATCCTGCGAATAGCGCGCTGCTCACCGATCTCTACCAGCTCACGATGCTGCAGGGCTATCACGATGCCGGCATGGAGGATGTCGCGGTGTTCGAATTCTTCGTGCGCAAGCTGCGCCCCGGACGCGGTTTTTTGATGGCGGCGGGCCTCGAACAGGCGCTGCAATTCCTGGAAGGCGTGCACTTCTCGTCTGAAGAGCTGGCATGGCTGGCGACCACCGGCCGTTTCAACAACGGGTTTCTGGCCAGTCTCGAAGCGCTGCGCTTCACCGGCGACGTGCACGCGATGCCGGAAGGCACGATATTCTTCCCGAATGAACCTATCCTGCGCGTGACCGCGCCTATCGCGCAGGCGCAACTGGTGGAAACGCGGCTGATCAACCTGCTGCATTTCCAGACGCTGATCGCTTCCAAGGCGGCGCGCATCGTGCTGATGGCGCCGGACAAACTGCTGGTGGATTTCGGGCTGCGCCGCGCGCATGGCGCGGAAGCAGGGCTGCTGGCGGCGCGCGCCAGCTATATCGCCGGTTTCACCGGAACCGCGACGGTGCAGGCCGGCATGCAGTTCGGCATACCGCTGTTCGGCACGATGGCGCATTCTTTCGTGCAGGCGCACGATGACGAGACGGCGGCCTTCGAACATTTCGCCCTTGCCCAGCCGGACAACGTCGTGCTGCTGATCGACACCTATGACACCGAAGCCGCGGCGCGCAAGCTGGTGGCTCTCGCACCCAGGCTGGAAAGCAAAGGCATCCGCATCAAGGGCGTGCGCATCGATTCCGGCAATCTCTCCGATCACGCGCACCGGGTGCGGCAGATCCTGGATGCGGGCGGCCTCGATCACGTCACGATCTTCGCCAGCGGCGACCTGGACGAATACGTGCTGCGCGACATGCTTGCCGCAGGCGCGCCGGTGGACGGTTTCGGCATCGGCACGCGCATGGACACATCGAGCGATGTGCCCTATCTCGACTGTGCCTACAAACTCGAGGAATATGCCGGCAAGCCGCGCCGCAAGCGTTCCGAAGGCAAGCAGACCTGGCCCGGGCGCAAGCAGGTGTACCGAAGCTACGGTGCCGACGGCCGCATGGCATCGGATGTCGTGACGGTGGAAGGCGATGCGCAGCAGGGCGAGCCATTGATCATGCCGATGATGCGTGGAGGTAAGCGTCTCGAAGTTGCGTCGCTGGAGGAAATCCGCAACCATGCGGCTGCCAATCTGGCACGGCTGCCCGAGCCGCTGCGCCAGCTTCAGGAGCCTTATGCTTATCAGGTGGAAATATCCGGTGCGCTGCACGAGCTTGCAGAGCAGGTCGACCGGGAATCGTCTAATCGTTAAACAGGAGTTGCAGCCATGAATGAAGATACTGTCACACCAAACAACAAACGCAACATATGGATACGCGGATTGTTCATGTTGCTGATGTTCCTGGCGTTCCAAGTGAGCGGAACGGTGCTGTGCATCGTCACCGTGATCCAGTTCGTGATGGCGTTGCTGAGCGACACGCCCAATGAACGGCTGGTTTTATTCGGCCGCAGCCTGGGACGCTACCTGCAGCAGATCGCCGATTTCCAGTCATTCGCCACCGAGAATATGCCTTTCCCTTTCAACGACTGGCCCTCGGTCTATTGAAGCAATGACAATTACCGGACAACCACGAATGAAATGAAAACCAGGAAATGCTTGACCCTGGCCGATGCGAAGCTCATTGCGGCCGGCTGTGAATCGGAAGCTTTGAGTGACGGCAAGGCAGTCACTATCGCGGTCGTCGATGACGGCGGGCACCTGCTGTTACTGCAAAGGCTGGATGACGCGCCCTTGCTCAGCATGGAAATCGCCATCGGCAAGGCGCGCACTTCGGCGATAGCACGCAGACCCTCAAAGTTCTATATGGACAGGATCAACAATAACGAGGCGGCGGTATTATCCCTGCCGGGCAATCTGACCTGCATGGAAGGCGGCGAGCCCATCATCATCGACGGCGAATGCATCGGCGCAGTCGGCGTATCCGGTGTCACTGCTGCTGAAGATGCTTTTATCGCGCGTGCGGGCATCAGTGCGCTGGAAAATTCGCTGTGACTCAGTTCCGTCAAGGGTGCTGCTGCGTCACGACCATCTGCTTTCAGGCAGTTACCATTTCGCATCACGAAATCTACATTGCTCGAATGCCGCCGGCCTTCAAGGCGGCGCAAGAATAAGCAGCACCCGGTAGGGGCCGTGCGCGCCCAGCGTGACGGTCTGCTCGATATCGGCGGTGCGCGAAGGTCCGGAGACGAAGTTGACCGCGCGCGGCGGCTGTCGGTATTCCTTGCGCAGCATATCCCAGGCGTCTTCCATCGTCGCGACGATACGGCGGGGATCGACTATTGCCACATGGGTTTCCGGCAACAGGCTGGTGGCGGCAGGCGTATCCGCTCCCGACAGCAGCATCAATGTGCCGGTTTCGGCAATCGCGCAAAATGCGCCGGTCACGCCGACCGGATCCTGATCCGTCGCAGGACGCGATCGCATGTCCAGGCCGGCGGCACGCCACGGCAAGCCGGCAACAGAATCCCAGCATACGCCGCGCAGCGGCAGTTTTCTTTCGCTCAGATAGCGCGCCAGCAGTGCCGGCACTTCGATGCGCCCGTTTGCCTCCAGCACATCGCTGGAAAGCTTGAGGGCGCGCTCCTTGAAGCATGCGATCAAATTGTCGGCAAGTAGTGGCAGGGGGCCGCGCGGATGCCGTGCAAGGTGGCTGGCTATCGGTTCAGTTGCTATCGCCGGGCGCACCCGCGATTGGGCGTCGCGTATCCTGCCGAGTATGCTGTCGCGCGCGCTCATTTGCCTTTTTCCTTTTTGTACAGTTCGCGGAAAGTCATGCCCCCCGGTGCCGGGAAATCGCGGCCATCGCTCCATCCGTGCGCGCCGGGCAGGGTGTGCAGCAATCTATCCTTGCCGCCCATCAGGCGCATGATCCGCACGCCGATCCTTGCTGCCAGCGCATAAATGCCGGGGTGCAGCGCCAGCCATGTCCATGCCTTGAGCAGGAATGTTTCCTGCCGGGACTTCATGCCGCACTCCATTTGCTTTTCGCGCAACTTGCGCAACAAGTCCGGCAGCGGAATCTTTACCGGGCATACCGCCGCGCATGCGCCGCACAAGGTCGATGCATTGGGCAGGTCGGGCGATTTTTCGATGCCCCCCAGCAGCGGCGTCAGTATCGAGCCCATCGGGCCGGGATAGACCCAGCCATAAGCGTGGCCGCCGATATTCTGGTACACCGGGCAATGGTTCATGCAGGCGCCACAGCGTATGCAGCGCAGCATTTCCTGCATTTCGCTGCCAAGCAGGCTGCTGCGGCCATTGTCGAGCAGGATGATGTGGAAGTGTTCCGGGCCATCATGGTCTGCGCCATCTTTGGTGCCGGTCAGTACCGACACATAGTTGGTGATCGACTGCCCGGTGGCGGAACGCGGCAGCAGTCGCACCAGTGTGGTCACGTCTTCCAGCGTCGGCACCACTTTCTCGATGCCGGTGATCGCGACATGCACGCGCGGCAGTGTCGTCACCAGCCGCCCGTTGCCTTCATTGGTGACGATCAGCACCGAGCCGGTTTCCGCCACCAGGAAATTGCCCCCCGATATCCCCATGTCTGCGTTGAGGAAGGCCGGCCGCAGCACCTCGCGTGCCTCGCGGCACAGCTCGGCGATACCCGTCTTGCGCGGCAGCCGATGCTTCTCGGCGAACAGGTCGGCGATCTCTTCCTTGTTCTTGTGCACCACCGGGGCGACGATGTGCGACGGCGCTTCGTGCGCGAGTTGCAGGATATATTCACCCAGATCGGTTTCCATCACCTTGACGCCGGCCAATTCGAGCGCGTCGTTCAGCCCGCACTCTTCGCTGACCATGGACTTCGATTTGGTCGCTGTGCGCACACCGTGCCGGGCGGCAATCTCGGCGACGATGCGGTTGACGTCATCGCCGGTTTCTGCCCAGTGCACGATCGCGCCGCGCGCGGCCGCCTGCTGTTCGAAATGCAGCAGCCAGTGCCCAAGATCGTTCAACACACGGTCGCGGATCGCTGCGGCTGCGGTGCGCGTCTCCTGCAAATCATGGATCTCGCTGATCACCGCCGAACGGCCTTCGACAAAACGTGTCTGCAATCTTGACAGCGCGTCCTGAAGTCTGGCGTCGGCCAGCTTGACGCTGACCTGCTTCTTGAAATGGATGGAAGTGTTTTGCATTGTTGCTTATTCCAGATAATCCATTAGACATTTGGGTATGAACTGCATCGCTCCTCCCCTGATAAGGGGAGGCCGGGAGGGGTTAGGGTTTCAGCTAAAGTCCAAACCCCCTCTGGTGAAACTTCTAGCCATTCGACTAGGCTGTCAAAAGACTACAGCCAAGTCGCTGGTTATAGCTCCCCCTTGTGCGAGCATCCGCTGCGCGGATTGCCTGCTTGACCCACTTCAGGGGGAGGACTGAGTTGCGGGATACTCAATGGGGTGCCTCTTCATCTAGGCCGGACAAAACCTCGGCCACATGCAGCACGCGGGTGGTGTGGTCGCCGGTGCGGCGCAGGCGACCTTCGATATTCAGCAGGCAGCCCAGATCGCCGCCGGCGATGGCACTGGCGTGTGTGGCCACTATATGCCGGCACTTGTTGTCGGCCATGCGCGTCGACAGTTCGCCGTACTTGACCGAAAAAGTGCCGCCGAAGCCGCAGCAGGTGGTCGATTCAACCATCTCATGCAAATCGACGCCGGGCATCTTCGCCAGCAGCGCGCGCGGCTGTTTGTAGATGTCGAGTTCGCGCAGGCCCGAGCAGGAATCATGATAGGTCAGCGTGCCATTGAAGTCGCCGGGCACGTGTTCGAGTTTGGCGACATTGACCAGAAAATCGGTCAGCTCGCAGGTGCGCTGGCCCAGCGCCGCGAATCTGCGCTGCAGCGCAGGGTTGTCGCGAAACAGACCGGGATAATGCACGCGTATCATGCCGGCGCAGGAGCCGGACGGCAGAACTACATAATCGAATGACTCGAATTCGCCGAGGAACTTCAGCGCCAGCGCTTCGGCGGACTTGCGGTCACCCGAGTTGTAGCCGGGCTGGCCGCAGCAGGTTTGCTGCGCGGGGACGATCACCTCGCAGTCGGCTGCCTCCAGCAACTCGATCGCGGCAAAGCCGATGCGGGGGCGCATCGAATCAACCAGACAGGTGACAAACAATCCGACTCGCATTGATCTCTCCATTGTTTGCTGCTGCGGGCTATTTTTCACTTCGCGATTCGGCGCGCCAGGCAGACCATGCAAAGCCGTAGCCGTCATCCGCGGCGATGTCATCCTTGCTTATTTCCGGCGCCCGGATTTCCGCTTTCAGCTGCCAGAAGGATGCCCATCCCTGTTTTTGTTCCTCGACCACTTCTGGATGCTCATCCAGGTATTGGTCAATGAATTTCGTGAAATCTGAAACATAAGCTTTGTCCATCATAGACCTCCATAATCTGAGCAGCGAGAATGCACGATCCGGCAGTTCTGCCCAGCCTGTATATACAGACGACTAAGAGTGGAAACTCTGGCGGTGAACGGCATAAGATAGCGTTACCCAGCCAGAATAAAAAAAGATTGAACCCGGAACACCCGGAATCATCGTATACCTGAGCAAATAGCTTGTCTATGCATAATGCGATTGTTGCGCTGCAGCGCCAAATCCACCAGAATCAGCGCGTAAATGCCGATCCCGGTCTTCTGGAAATATGCAATGCCCTGTAACAATCAAACAGGAGGATAAAAACATGATACGCAATCCGATAGACATCGCCACCCGGGTAAGCCCGGAACTGTCCGGCCTGATCGAAACCATCATCGGCCAGCTGGATAGCGGCGAGCCGGTGACGCTGGCCGGTGTCCGCTCATTCATCAAGCATGGCCTGCCTGCCGAAACCGATGAGACAGAACACATGCATCATTTCGACGTCGACGAATCGATCAGCGACGAACTGGATGAACTGATCGAACAATTCGGCGAATCTGCTGCGGCAATGGACTTCATCTACGCCTTTGCCAGCGAACCGCTGTCGCGGGTGATAGAAGAAGTGCTGAACGATGAAAATCGCGAAAACCCGCCATCGCTCGACGATATCCGGGAAGCGCTGCTCAACGGCCTGGGCAGCAGCCTGGTGGGCGAGGGCGTCCTGGAAGACGATGAGGAATACATGCTTATGCCTGAGGTCGACGAACTGATCGATCAGTTCGGCGCCGACGCCCTGGCCGAGGATTTCCTGCGCTACGAGTAGACTTGGCAGCGGGGCGCTGGTAGGTGCCGCCCCGTCTATGCCAGCCGCTTAACGCCTGCCGCGCGGAGGCGGCATCTGTTCCTTGCAGGCCGCGGACAATTCCCCTTCATGCTGCTTGAGGCAACGCAGGATACGGCCTTTCCCTGGCTCGACGTCCTTGCAAAGCCTGCCCGCATCATCCTTGCACGCTTCGGCTACGTCCCTGGCTTTTTCCTTCATCTTGCCGATGTTCTCCCTGCAGCCGGGCGACAATTCTTTCTCATGTTCCTTCATGCATCGCGCCACGCGTCCTTCCCCCGGTTGCACGTCTTTGCACAGCTTTCTCGCATCTGCCACGCAGGGCTTGTCCACTTCTTCTGCCGATACACCCGCCGCGATGCTCAAGCAAAACACTCCTGCAACCACTGCAAGCCGATTCATTTGCATCCCGGAAAACACGTTCAAGTTTTTCATATGCATTACTCCCTTTGCCTGGTTAAAGAATACTGCGGATATATTTGCACCCGCACAGTATCAGATTCACCTGACATGTGTGCAGGCCTTCCATCAACGCGACAGGCCGATGATCAGATGACATGCTATTCGTCATTCCGGCGCAGGCCGGAATGACGGCGCTATTTGAACGGGCTCCGTTCATTGAGCCCGCCCACATACTCCGAAATGGCATCGGTCTCCTGCCGCAGATAATTTTCGACCGCGCGCGCAAACTCCGGATGCGCCAGCCAGTGCGCCGAGCGGGTGGTCACCGGCAGGAACCCGCGCGCCAGCTTGTGCTCGCCGCCCGCGCCGCCCTCGAATGTCCTGATGCCGCGCGCGATGCAAAACTCGATCGCCTGATAGTAGCAAGTCTCGAAATGCAGGCCGGAGTGAAATTCGAAAGTCCCCCATGAGCGCCCGTACAGCACATCATCGGCGACGATGTTCAGCGCGCTCGCGATCATCCGCCCCTCGCGCGATGCGATCACCAGCAGGGTGTTGCGCGGCAGCGCCGCGCCGATGCGCTGGAAGAAATCCGCGTTCAGCGCCGGCGGCGAATGATGTATCTGCCGGGTATGCGCATAGCATGAGGCAAAGAAAGCCCATTGTTCCACCGTGGCGGCATCACCGGTTATGCACTGCAATTGGACTCCCGCTTCCTTTACCTTGCGACGTTCCTGCTTGATGCGCTTGCGCTTGTCGCGGCTCAGCGCCGCCAGAAAATCGTCGAAATCGCGATAGCCCTCGTTTTGAGAATCGCCCCGGTTCTGCCAATGGAACTGCACATCCCGGCGCAACATCATGCCCTGCGCCTGCGCCTCGCGCGCATCGGCCTCATTCAGGAACAGGCAATGCAGCGAAGAGACGCCCGCATCCTCGGCAAATTGCAGCGCGGTTTCCAACAGCAACGCGCGCATCCCATCTCCATCTTCACTTGGCGCCGCCAGCAGCCGCGCCCCGGTCACCGGCGCGAACGGCACCGTGCACACCAGCTTGGGATAATAGCGCAGCCCGTGGCGGTGATAGGCATCGGCCCATGCCCAATCGAACACGTGCTCGCCATACGAATTCATCTTCAGGTATAGCGGCATCGCGCCTGTCAATCGGCCGCCCTGCCACAGGGTGATGAATTGCGCCTGCCAGCCGAACTGTGCGGTGGCGCAGCCGCTTTGCTGCAGCGCATGCAGATAGGCATGGGATACGAACGGATCATTGCCGGCCAGCGCGTCCCATTCCGCCGGGGGTATGTCCGCAAGGTCCTCGACGATCTTCAGCATGGGCGCATTCATGCGGTCATTGTAGCGGGGCACACCCCGAATTCGCCACATGCCACCGCATCTTCAAACAATCGAATGCGGATCATTCAGGGCAGGGCAATCGGGGTGCTTATTTGCTCTCCACTTTTGGCGGGGTGCCGCCCAGTGCCTTTTCCGCAAACAGCCGCATCAGGTCGATCGGCATCGGAAATATCACGGTCGAATTGTTGTTGGCGCCGATCACGGTCAGCGTTTCCAGATAGCGCAACTGGATCGCCTGCGGTTCCTGTGCCAGCACCTGGGCTGCCTGCAGCAGTTTTTCCGAGGCCTGCAATTCGCCCTCGGCGTGGATCACCTTGGCGCGCCGCTCACGTTCCGCCTCGGCCTGCCGCGCGATCGCCCGCACCATGGTCTCATCGATATCCACATGCTTGATCTCCACGTTGGATACCTTGATCCCCCAGGCATCGGTCTGGCTGTCCAGCACCTTCTGGATGTCGATGTTGAGCCGTTCCCGCTCGGCGAGCATGTCGTCCAGTTCGTGTTTGCCCAGCACCGAACGCAGCGTGGTCTGCGCCAGCTGGCTGGTGGCGGAAAGGAAGTCCTCCACCTGGATGATCGCCTTCTCCGGATCGACCACGCGGAAATACACCACCGCGTTGACCTTGACCGAAACGTTGTCGCGCGAGATCACGTCCTGGCTGGGCACGTCCATCACCACCGTGCGCAAACCCACTTTGACCATCTGCTGGATGCCGGGAATTATTATCACCAGGCCGGGGCCCTTCACTTTCCAGAACCGCCCGAGCGTAAACACCACGCCGCGATCGTACTCGCGCAGTATGCGTATGCTGGCAAACGCCAGTAACACCAGCACCAGCATAAAAAACCCGAAACTGAAATTGAAATTGAAGATCATGTCATTCTCCTTGGATTATTTTGTCATACCCGCGAAAGCGGGTATCCAGCTTTTTAAATTAACTGGATTCCCGCTTTCGCGGGAATGACGAATGATGCCGTGCATCCCGATGACAACAGCGCAGTACATGAATCATTCATTCCGGTTCCACATCGAAGATCAGCCCGTCTCTTCCCACCACCCTGATCTTTTGCCCGCTGCTCAACGGCCGCTTGCACCGGATGCGCCAGTTTTCGCCGTGCACCCGCGCCCAGCCATCCTTGCCATCGAAATCTTCCAGCACCTCGCCGCTGCTGCCGACCAGTTGCTCGCGGCCGCTCACCACCGGCCGCTTGCGTGATTTGAGTGCCATGCCGCCGACGAAGAAGATGAACAAGGCGCTGGCGATGCCTACCGGCACGATCACCGACCACGGAATACCGAAACCCGGAATGTCGGTGTCGATCAGCATCACCGAACCGATCATGAAGGCGACCACGCCGCCGATGCCCACTACCCCGAAGCTGGGCAGGAACACCTCGGCGATCATGAAAGCGAGCCCCAGTATGATCAGGCCCAGTCCGGCATAATTGACCGGCAACATCTGCAGCGCATACAGCGCGAGCAGCAGCGAGATCGCGCCGACCACGCCCGGCAGCACGAAACCCGGATTGGAAAATTCGAAGAACAGGCCGAACATGCCGCCCAGCAACAGCAGGTAGGCGATGCTCGGGTCGGCGATCACGGCCAGCAGCCGGCTGCGCCAATCCGGCTCCAGTGTCACGATGCGCGCATCCTTCATGTCCAGCTTGCGTTCCGCGCCCAGCACATTCACCTTGCGCCCGTCGAGTTTGCTAAGCAGCTCGGGCACGTCGCGGGCGATCACGTCGATGACCTTGAGCTTCAGCGCCTCGTCCGCGGACAGGCTCACCGCCTCGCGCACCGCCTGCTCCGCCCATTCGATATTGCGGCCGCGCATCTGCGCCAGACTGCGGATATACGCGGCGGCATCATTGATCTGCTTGTGCTCCAGCGTGGAGCCGGATGAGGGCATCTTGCCGGCTGGCGGTTTCTTGTCGTTGCCCTTGTCCTTGTTTTTGCCGCCGTCCTGCTGTTGCTGCTTGTCCGGCTCGGGCTGGCCGCCGATGCCGCCGATGCCGATGTTGACCGGCGTGGCAGCGCCCAGATTGGTGGCCGGGGCCATCGCGGCGATGTGGCTGGCGTAGAGGATATAGGTGCCGGCGCTGGCGGCGCGCGCGCCTTCCGGTGCGACGAAAGCGGCAACGGGTACCGGCGAGGCGATGATCTGCTTGATGACCTGGCGCATCGCCGTGTCCAGCCCGCCCGGCGTGTCCATCTTCAGCACCACCAGTTGGGCATGGTCGCTGGCGGCCGTCTTCAGGCCGCGCACCACATAATCCGCCGACCCCGGGCTGATCGCGCCGTCGACGCCGAGCACGACCACGGTGGGCGAGGAAACTGCCGCGTGGCCCGATTCAAAATGCAACGATAGGCCAAACAACACCAGGCCAAGAGCAAGCAGGCCGAACGGTACAGCACGCAGGATGGAATAGCGTTCCATGAATGCAACTATAGGCGTTTCAATTTTATCTGCAAGGCCTTGGAAGATCTGCTGGATGGATGATTGCCACCCTGCCTATCTATCCACGACTTGCGCCGCTTCATGCGACGCGAAAATCACAAATAAACATGAGTAATTTACTTTATTGCGATTTTTATTCCAGAGGAGAGGAGGCTGGCTTTGCCAGCAACAGGTATCATGATGACCGTGCAAACCCGAATCTAAATCACATGGACATTGAAGCGGCACCGGATCCATCACCGCTGGCACCCGAAGGGCAAGCGGCGTGGACATTCGTCATCTACGGCCTGCACGCGGTGAGCGCACTCGCCGGACTATTGTCACCGGCACTGGTGGTGATGGCGTTTGTCAGCGGCTGGCCTTCCATCATCGCGGTGATCCTCAACTACGTGCTCCGTGCGGACGTGCGCGGCACTTTTCTCGAATCCCACTTCCGCTGGCAGATACGCACCTTCTGGTTCGCACTGATGTGGGTGCTGATCGCATTGATGTTCATCGTTACCTTTGTGGGTATTCCTTTCGCCGTCATCATTGCCTGGGTCGCGGGCCTGTGGGTGTTGTATCGCATCGTGCGCGGCCTGCTCAGGCTTCTTGATCGGCAACCCATGCCGCAGTGAACAGGCCGATGGCGATAGCTTTGGAACAAACACTACCGATCAACTGACGACAAGGAGATGGAAATGAAACAGCCTGTCTTTGCGATTCTCGTTGTGTGGTTGATGATGTCGGCTTGCTCGAAGCAGGACGAGCAAGTAACCGCTGCGGAAAAACCTGCCGTGCCTGCCGCCGCGCCGGTTGTTGCCGAACAGGCCAAGCCAGTGCCCGCTGCCGAGGCGCCTGCGCCGGTGCAGGCAGCAGCACCGGTGCCACCACTTGAAAAACCCCAGGCAAAGGCAGCGGGCGGGGCACCCAGTCATGAGGAGGGGCTGGCACCCCGTTGGTCCTTGCCGATCACTGCTTGTATCTCAAAAAACCCCGTCTCTTTCAGTCGGCCTTTTGTGAATCTGAAGCCGAAATCTTTTCCCTGCTGGAAACTTCTATGTTAAAAAGTTCTCATAAGCTGAAATATCTTGCATACGCAGGCAGACCATAGTCGGGAGGTTCACCATGAAATCAGGATTAAGGATACGGTATCTCGCCATAATGATAGCTGCGGGCTTTGCGCTGGCGGCATGCGCACCCCGTCCGATGGTGCGGGCTGTGCCGGCAGAGTCCGCGCCCCCGCCGCAAACCGAGGTGTATTTCTATCCGCTGAAGAACCAGGATGCCAGACAGCAGGACCGCGACCGCTACGAATGCTACCTGTGGGCGAAAAAACAGACCGGCTTTAATCCCAGCGCGCCGCAGCTCGCACCCCACCAGCGCTTCGAGGTTATCCCCGGGCCCGCGCCGGGTCACGATACCGCGGTGGGCGCCATCACCGGAGCGATGATCGGAACCATGATGGGCGGCCCGCATGACAGCGGGGAGAGCACCGTAGTCGGTGCAATGGCTGGCGCTTTGTTGGGGGCAAGTTCCGATGCGGCGCGACAGCAAGAGGCAGCAAGCGCGCAAGCCTATGTCGACCAGCAAGCAGCGCAGCGCAATGCCACTGTCGAACAAAAGGCAAGCAACTATCGCCGCGCGATGACGGCATGTCTCGAAGGCCGCGGCTACAGCGTGCGTTAGCGGTGCCGGCCAAGGCAATGATATCGATAGAGGAGCTAACATCATGAAGCGTAACACCGGTTCTGCAATAGTGCTGTTGATGCTGACGGGCCTGATCGCCTTGCCGGCGTCGGCCGACGATTTCCGCAGCGAACGCGATCGCGATAACGATAAACGCGGAAAATCCGAGAGAAAAGTTGAACGCGACCGCGATAACGGTGACCGCGGCAGGTCCGAGAGAAAGATTGAACGCAATCGCGATGACCGTGGCAATTCCGCAAGAATTGTTGAACGCGACAGGAGAGATGCGGGTCGCGACTGGCGCGGTGTAACCGAAAGGCGGCAATATACCGAAAGGGAAAGGCACGAATACGAAAAACGCGGATTTAGATACGACACGCGCTACGGGCACAACCGCTATTACCCGCCCGCAGGCTATGTGGACCCGAGATTGCCGAAATCCCATCGTGTTGTGCCCTATCGCGGCCGTGACTACTACTATTCTTCCGGCATCTGGTACCAGCGCGCCGGCGTGAGCTTCAGCGTCGTGATCCCGCCGTTCGGTATCGTCGTGCCGGTGCTGCCGCCGGATTACACCACCGTCTGGGTGGGCGCGGATCCCTACTATTATGCCGGCGGCGTCTACTATGCATGGCGCCCCGGGATGTCCGGATATCAAGTCGTGGAAGCGCCGCAGGACAAGAAAGTCTACGCGGAACCCGATGTGCCGGCAGAGTTGTTCATCTATCCCAAGCAAGGGCAGAGCGAAGCGCAGCAAAGCTCAGACCGCTACGAATGCCATCGCTGGGGAGTGGACCAGACCGGCTACGATCCCACCCAACCCGGCGGAAATGTTGCGCCGGAACAGCAAGCCAACAAGTTTGAGGACTATCAGCGCGCGATGAAAGCTTGCTTCGAAGGGCGCGGCTACAGCGTGCAATAGCGGTATCAAGCATCCATCCAGAGCAAGATGGGCCGGCGGCGCTAATGGCAGCCAGAGGAGCCTCAGCCCTGTCTGCCCCGGTGCCTGTCCTGCATCCGATACCTGGATGCGGTCGCCGCACATTCATTTCAAAGTGAGCAAGCGCGGCTATGCAGCGCTCACCTGAGCAGGATCAATTCGGGGATCGTATCCGCGCCGCACCAGATTATTGCATTTTGTTCGTATTTCTTCCCGATCGTTTTGGCTTCTTCAAGCGAAACAGACAGCACGAGATAGCTGGGTTCTTCAGGCCAACTACCGGACGGATATTTTCCGATGCCTTCCAGAAAGGGCAGGTTGCGCCGGGTTAATTCCAATTGCAGTTTCGCTTGCCTTTCTGCATTGGCTGTTTCGCCTATGTCACGGCTATATGGATTGCATGCCGTAATGAACATCGCACTGTTCGTCCGGTGCTGTTTGTAGAGCATTGCCAACGTATCATTGGGGATACCTGTCCGCAGGATCAACGGGATATTTCCAGCAACGCAGTAATCAGTCTGCAAATACGCATTGATCGTCGATGGGTCTATTTTCGAGGAAGTAACCAAAGCACCCAAAGTCATCGCTGGTATGAACACATATCTCTCGGGAATATCCCGGATGCAGTCATAGGGAAACACTGAATAAGTTGTCATTCCCGCGAAAGCGGGAATCCAGTTTGTTGAATTGACTGGGTTCCCGCTTTCGCGGGAACGACAAAACCATACTTGTTCAGCGCTTCCATAGATACATCCCGGGTCAGCGTCTCCCGGCCAGTTCGGCCCTTTCAACGATCACGCGATACTGATCCAGATCGGCCTGCTTGTATACCCGCACGCCCGGGAGCTGAAGCTGGGCGCGTTGCCCGGACGCCAGCTTTGCCGCGACCAGCAGGGGGTCGCTTTGCCGGTCCGGCTGCCGGGTATCCGCGTTGATGTGCACCACGCTCACATACACATTGGCGACAGTCACGCTGGTGGGGTTGTATACCACCGCATAGACATAGCCCAGGTTGTCGGCCTGGGCAGCGGCTTGCAGAAATTTGGCCGGATTGCTTGCGATCTCCAGACGCTGGTAGCGCGCCATCGCCGACTTGCCGGCATCGGAATCCGAACCGGCGGCGACCTGGTACTGCTGCATCGCAGTATCAAAATCGCCGCGGCCTTCCGCGATCTGGCCCAGCGCATAATAGCTGGTCGCAGTGGGCAGCAATTCGTTGCTGCGCTTGAGATAAGGTTCCGCTTCTGCCGATCTCCCTATGCTGTTCAGCACGACGCCGCTCTGCACATAAGGCCGGAAATAATCCGGCTGCAAATGGATTGCGCGCTGGTAAAGGGAAAGTGCTTCCTCGTTGCGGCTCTGCTTCACCGCGATATCGCCGAGCAGTTCCTGGAAGCGCGCCTCGCGCGGCTCGGCCGCGGCGGCTTGCTTGGCCAATGCCTCGGCCTTGCTTGCATCGCCCCTGGCCAGCGCCTGCACGCCATCGTCATAGGCCTTGTAGGCAGCCTGGGTGGCTTTCAGTTTGCCCACCTTCTGCGCATAGATCTCCTTGCCCCACACACCGCCTTCACCCAGTTCGGCGAGCGTGGACTTGTTCGCGGCAACGCGCTCTGCCGAAGGCGGGTGGCTGGCAAACAGGCCCTCGATGAAACTCGAGTTGCGATCCTTGCTCAGGCGCACGAAGGTTTCCTGCAGCGTCACCGCGGCGCGCGGATCATAGCCCGCCTTCTTCATGTAGCGCATGCCATAAAGATCGGCTTCCGATTCGTCGTCACGGCTGTACTTCTTGGCGATCAGCTGCGTGCTCAGTTGCGCGCCGCCCACGATCAGGTCCGCATATTTCTTGTCCCGTGAGGCGATCCCGGTTGCCATCACCGCACCCTGCAACAGCAGGCCGGTCTCCATGCTTTGCGCGCCGTGCCGTGCCGCCGCATGCACGATCTCATGGCTGAGCACGGCGGCAAGCTCCGCTTCGCTGTTCAGCTCGTACAGCAAACCGCGATTGAACGCGATCTTCCCGCCCGGCATCGCCCATGCATTCGGCACGGAATTATTCAGCACCACGAATTCATAGGGCAATGGCCGGTCGGCAACCGCCGCGAGCTTGTTGCCCACATCCTGCACATAGGCGGTCAATTCCGCATCGATGATGTAATCGCCGCCCTGTTGCTGGCGCGCCGGAACATAGTTTTTCTGGCCGATGGAGACTTCTTCCGGCTCGGAGATCAACTGCAGCTCGCGTTTGTGCGTCACCGGGTTGGTGCCGCAGCCGGCCAGCAACAATATCAACGCGAAGACAGCAAACTTGCGGGTGTCAGGTTTCAACATCATTCTTTCCTTTGGGTCGTGGACAGTACTGTGAAGCATTTTAGCAGGAGTGGCGCGCGCGACCTTGCCATCCAATAAAATTTCCTCTCCCGCAGGCGGGAGAGGGGTAGGGGAGAGGGCACTGCATGGATATATCCGTGCAGTGCGGCAAATGCCGCCGGCAATAGTCCCGCTTGCCAACAAGCCGGTTGTGGAGTTTAATGCGCCCCGCATAGCACGAGTCTCGCCGCTATGTTATGCCAGCAAAAAATATTGAGTTCATTACCTGTCGTCCAAACTTGAGTTAAGGAGGCATTATGAGCAATGTATCCCCTGGTTTCTTCCGTCAGCTTCCCAGCGCAATTCCCGGCCTCGCATTGATCGTCGTTACCATGGTAGTGATCCGCCTCTGGATCGAACCCTGGATGGGCGATGCCGAACTCTTCGGCATCAAGGGCTGGCTGGTCAAGGTCACCCACCTCAACTACATCCTGCTCGGCATCATCTGCGGCATGCTGTACCGCAATGTGCTGTTCGGCGGAACCCTGCCGGCGATCTTTGTCGACGGCTTCAAGCTGTCCCGGCTGATGATCAAGACCGGCATCATCATGCTGGGCTCGCTGTATACCTTCTCGGCGATCGTCCAGCTGGGTGCGATGGCGATCTTCCTGATCGGCGGCTTCGTCATCCTGACCATCGTGATGGTGCTGTGGCTGGGCAGGGTGTTCAAGCTGGACCGCTCGATGACCGGCGTGCTGGCCAATGCGCTGAGCATCTGCGGCGTCAGCGCCGCGGTCGCCACAGCACCGGCAGTGGAAGCCAGGGGCAGCCATGTCGCGTATGCCATTGCCACGATACTGGGCTTCGGCATCGTGACCATGTTCATCAGCCCGTTCGTCGGCCACGCGCTCGACCTCACCGACTTGCAGTACGGCGCCTGGATCGGCACCGGCATACTCAACTCGGGCCAGGTGCTGGCGGCGGCGCTCGCGTTCAATCCCAATGTGGCGCCGGGCACCGCGGTATCGGTCGCCGAGATATGGAACATCATGCGCGTGATCTCGATCCCGTTCGCGGTATTCGCGGTAACGGTGTGGTACTGGGCCGGCAGGGATGAAAGCGACAGCGCAGGCAAGAAAAAAAGCCTGGGCACGCTGCTGGTGGAAAAATTCCCGGTGTTCGTGATCGGCTTCATGGTGATGGTGTTCCTGACCAGCATGGGCGCCTTCGGCGATGTCGGCATCAAGGGCGGTCCTCCCCCATCGGAGACGATCAAGATGCTGCGCTTGGTGATGCAATGGGTGTTCGGTTTGGGCCTGATCGGCCTGGGCGGCTTCATCGACTTCAAGGAACTGCGCGAGGCAGGCGGCACGCCGCTCAAGCTGGGCCTGATCGTCGGCACCACCAAATACCTGCTGGCGCTGATCGTCGTGCTGCTGATCAAGGACCACCTGGTATCGATCTAAGGAGTCGCTGAATAAGTCGTCATTCCCGCGAAAGCGGGAATCCAGCTTGTTGAATTGACTGGGTTCCCGCTTCCGCGGGAACGACAAAACCTTACTTGTTCAGCGCTCCCCCAAACACGATCAGGCTAAACACTACGAGGAGATAAACAATGGCTAAAGAAAACAAGACCGGCAGCGAAACCATCGGCGCCGCCGGCCCGAAAAGCAAGATGACGCTGTTCAGGGATGACCGCGCCGAGGATATCGGCTCCATCATCGTCACCGTGATCATCGTTGCCGTCATCGTGCTGCTGACGATGAATTGAACCTGCATGAACCGCGGCAACATCGTCGTCGCAGTGGATGGCTCGGAGGCATCGCGCGGTGCGCTGAGCCATGCCGTGGAACTGGCCCGTCACAGCAACACGCCGCTGACGGGCTTTTTCATCATCGACACCCAATGGGCCGATTACATCGGCAACGATTGGCAATCTGCCAAAGGCTCGCGGCAGGGCTTCCTCGACTATATCCGCAAGGAACAGGAACAGCAGGCCGAAGCGGCGCGCAGCCAATTCGAGCAAGCTACAAAAGGCATGGCGCAAGCCTCGTTCTCGGTGCATATGGGGGATCCCACCAAAGTCATGCTGGAGCAGGCCTCGTCCGAAGCTACCGGCATGCTGATCGCCGGCCGGCGCGTGTTTCAGGTAAGCGGCAGGCCCAGCCTGAAATCGCTCGCGGCAACGCTGGCAAAAAAGGCATCCCGCCCGCTGCTGCTGTTCCCCTGACAATGTGCAGCGTGCGCCTTTGTCATCCGCGCGATCATGCATGAGGGCGTGATGAACTGATCGCCCGGCGCGTGAAATCGCTGGCGGAAAAGAGTGGGAGTCGAACCCACCAAGAACCGACTGACGGCCCTTGCCAGATTTGAAGTCTGGCCGCCCCACCGGGGAACGAATCTCTTCCAATGCGTTTAAGGAACCTCTGATTAACCCTGGCTTTGTCATTGATAGGACTACTAGCCATTCGACTAAGCCCGCAAGCGGGCAAGTCGCTGGTTATCCGGCGAAGGCCGGAATCCAGTGTTTTGCGAGCATCCGCTTCGCGGATTGCCTGCTTACCACACTTCAATAAACTGGACACCGGCCTTCGCCGGTGTGACGGACTTATTGAGCATTACATAATTCATTACACCGTTCACCCTGATAACCAGCGACTTGGCTGGTGTTTTCTGGCAGCTTAGTCGAATGGCTATAACCAATCACTTGGCAGCTTGCTGCCTTAGTGAGATGGCTAGTTGTTTCACCAGTAGTTGCATCAGGTATCGAAGGGCGAAATCTTGGTCAGCCTTAGGCTTCGATACCTCAGCCCGAACGGAATGATTGTCGCGAATTATGTAAGGCTCAATAATCAAAAGTTTCTTAAATAAAATCAATCGAGCGACAGCATACAAATACTACCTTAAATCCTCAACGCAGGTGATGCGCGTCACCCGCACGCCGGGTGAGGGCGCCGGCGTCGAAAAATTCCAGTATCTGGATCGCCAGCTTGCGCCCGGTGCCGATCCGGTCGCGGAACAGCGCCGCCGTGATCTTGCCGTCCGGTTGACCGGCTGCGATCTCGCGGACAATGGCGGCAAGCTGCTCAACCGATTGCGGCATGAAATAGTGGTCGTGCGCCACCCGGTAAACTTCTCCCATCGCCGCCAGTTGCTGCAACAGCAGCCGCATGCGCGTTTCACTCACTTTCAATGTATTGGCCAGATCGCGCACCCTGGGCGGCTGGAACGGCTGATCCAGCAGCAGCGGCGCCACCTTGTGCCAGATGATCTGATCGCCGGCAGAAAGCGTGATGCGGTGCTCCGGCAAATGCAGCCAGGGTCCGCTTTGCATGATGCGTCCTTCGTCGCGCAATGTCCCGAGCAGGCTGGCAAAGATAGCGCGTGGCAGGCGCGGTGCTGCCATCCGGCGCAACCTGTTGGCATCCGGCCCGAGCATATCGGGTGTTTGCTTGTGCGCTTCCGCGAGCCGTTCCAGCACAGCCTGCCGCAAGGATTCCCAGACCTGCGTCGCAAAGGCAGTGCCGTCGACCGCGACCAGCGGCACATCGCGGCACAGCGCTTCCAATTCAACCGGGCTGAGGTTGCTGGACAACGCAAAGCGATGCAGATCGATCCCGGTGGGCGCGGCTTCCAGCATGCCCCGCAACACTGCTTGCACAGTTGGGCGCTCGAGTGCGGCAAGCACAGCCAGACGCTCAGGCGTGCGGCGTTTGCGTTCCGGCGGGAAAGGATCGAGCACTCTGCCGCCGCCGACTGTGCGGCTGGCAGACTGATCGCGAATGATGAAGCGGTCGCCGCGCAGCGCGCCGATGGGGCGGTCGAGCACGATCTGCGCCAGACCGCTTGCACCCGGTTCGAGCTTGTCATGCTCCAGCAGCGCGACACGCGCCATGACATCGACCGCGCCCAGATGAAAATGCACCGGCGACCAGTGGCGCAACGGTTTGTCTGCGCCGGCCAGCAAATGCAGCCGCACATCCAGTCGCTGAGTCGGCCCATGCGCGGGTTCAGCCAGAACCCAGTCGCCGCGCCGCACATCCTGCTTGTCGAAATCCGTTCCCGCCAGGTTGAGCGCGCAGCGTTGGCCGGTCATACCGATCTCGGACTGGCGATTCTGTGCGTGGATGCTGCGCACCCGCACTGCGATGCCGGCAGGCGACAGCAACAGTTGATCGCCCACCCGCACCGTGCCGGAGAACACCGTGCCGGTCACCACCGTGCCGGTTCCGGCCAGCGTAAAACAACGATCCACGGCCAGCCGGAAATTCCCCGCTTCGGGGCGAGCCGGCAAAGCGGACGCGGCTTGCTCAAGATGATGGCGCAGTGCTTCCACGCCTGCTCCGCTCACAGCGGAGAGCGGAAAAATCGGGCTGCCCTCCAGCGCTGTTCCCTGCAGCAGCGACTCAACCTCCGCCTGTGCTTGCGCCACCCTCTCCTCCGGCACACAGTCGATCTTGGTCAAAGCGACTGCGCCGCGCGACAGTCCGAGCAGATCGAGGATCGCGAGATGCTCACGGGTCTGCGGCATCGGACCGTCGTCGGCGGCAACAACCAACAGCACGAAATCGATACCGGTCGCGCCCGCCAGCATGTTGTGCACCAGCTTCTCGTGGCCCGGCACGTCGATGAATCCCAGCACATCGCCATCGGGCAACGGCGTGTAAGCGTAGCCGAGATCGAGCGTGATGCCGCGCGCCTTCTCCTCCTTGAGGCGGTCGGCATCCACGCCGGTGAGCGCCTTCACCAGCGTAGTCTTGCCGTGGTCGATGTGTCCTGCGGTGCCGACGATCACGGCGCGATGTTCAATTCAGCAAGTTGAGAGATGAACCCGGCCTCATCTTCCAGGCAGCGCAGGTCCATCACCAGCGCGCCTTCCTCGATGCGTGCTATCACCGGCACCGGCAGCGCGCGCAAGGCGGCGGCAAGTTTCTCCAGAGCCGTTCCCTCACCGCGTCCTTTCTTGACGGGGCGGATGGCGATGCCGTGGCTGGCCAAGCGTTCGACCGGCAAAGAGCCGCTGCCGATTTGGCTTGCGCAAGTGCACATCGTAACGCTGTAGTGATCTGCAAGCTTGTCCTGCAGCAGTTGCAATACGCGTGCAGCAACTGCCTTGATGTCATCTGCCGTTCGCGTCAGCAGACGGAGTGTGGGCAGGCGCTCGGCAAGGCGATCTGGATCGCGATAGAGCCGCAGGATGGCTTCGAGCGCCGCGATGGTCATCTTGTCCAGCCGCAGGGCGCGCTTCAGCGGATTCTTTCTGATCTTCGCGATCAGATCGCGCCGCCCGACGATGATGCCCGCCTGCGGACCGCCGAGCAGTTTGTCGCCGCTGAACGTGATGAGATCGACGCCCGCCGCCAAGGCTTGCTGGGGAGTCGGTTCGGCGGGCAAGCCCCACTTGGTCAGGTCGACCAGTGTTCCGCTGCCCAGATCAATCATGAACGGCAGGCCATGACTATGGGCAAGCTGCGCCAACTCAGCTTCCGCTACGGCTGCAGTGAAACCGACGATGGCATAGTTGCTGGCGTGCACCTTGAGCAGCAGGGCGGTCTTGGTCGAAATGGCCGCCTCGAAATCCCGCAGGTGGGTGCGGTTGGTCGTGCCTACCTCGATCAGGCGGCAGCCGGCGCGAGCCATGATGTCGGGCACGCGGAATGCACCGCCGATCTCGACCAGTTCGCCGCGCGAAACGATCACTTCCTTGCGCGCGGCAAGTGCATTCAAAGAAAGGAACACCGCCGCCGCATTGTTGTTGACCACGGTCGCGGCTTCGGCGCCGGTGAGTTGGCACAGCAAATCTTCCACGTGGGTATCGCGGTCGCCGCGCTCGCCGCTGGCGAGATCGAATTCCAGGTTGCAGGGACGCGTCAGCACATCCATCATCGCCTGCACGGCTTCCGTAGGGAACAAGGCGCGGCCCAGATTGGTGTGCAACACCGTGCCAGTGAGATTGAACACCGGTCGCAACGAAGGCTGTTCGCCGGATTCCAGAAGATCGGTGCAACGAGCGACAGCATCCTCCTCGCTCAGCACTGCTCCCGACGAGTCATTGCGCCAAACCGTCCGTGCCCCATCCAGCACGGTGCGCACCATTGCGACGGTGCGCGTCCGCCCATAGCGCGCGATCACCGGCTGCATCTCGGGCAAATTGAGCATGCGATCCACGGAAGGAAAAGGAGATTGGTCGCTCATGATTGGGCCCGGTCAATAACGGAGTCGGGCTTAATTATGATTGCTGGGCGGCATCCCGGCAACCGATGCATATTCCCTTCTGCGTGACCACCATTTCTTATGCAAACTGACCAAATGTACTTTCGCAATTGACCGCACTTCAATGTGGCACTTCCAAGTGATTTGGATAAACGTACAAACAACCGCTGCCGGGAAGCTGCACTTCGATAATTGGCGCTAACAACACTGAGCTGCCCTTCACTGCTCTCGATAGCAGTCGCTTAGTTGTGTTTAAAAACTCAGGGCGGTTCATCTTCATCCTGATACAAACCTAACAAAATGAATCTTATAAGCGATTCTTGTGATATATCATCCGCTATGTAAAAACCCAACAACACTCTTGCAGAGCGGATTGAAAACAGCAAAATCATCTCAAAGTGCGAAATGATACTGTATGCCAAACTGGGGAATGATGCTCAAAAAGCTAGTTAATAAATAGCAACTAAAGGCCAAAAGACTTTAGCCAGCAGTAAAATATGCGCAGAGCCGGTTAGGTTTTCTGAAATTTAGAACAAAGGCGGATTCCCGCCAATCTAGCAATGGAAACTGTTATTAGGAAGACTAATCATGCAGGGCATCACCAAGACTGATTTTCGCTTGCTTCGGCTCATCCTCCTCGACTCCTACTCGCCTGGAGGCGAAGCAATCATTGATCTGTCTGATGGCGCAAT
This sequence comes from Pseudomonadota bacterium, assembly GCA_049320585.1. Taxonomy (GTDB): domain Bacteria; phylum Pseudomonadota; class Gammaproteobacteria; order Burkholderiales; family Gallionellaceae; genus Gallionella. The sequence continues at coordinate 122,409 of JBMOQB010000011.1, forward strand.
ACTGACAGGGGACAATGGCGCAGGCAAAACCTCTCTGCTAAGTCTTATCCCAATTTTCTACGGCGAAAACCCCGGACAATGTACATCCGGCTCCAGCAGTTTTGCAGATTTTTATCTTCCACATTCCACTTCATATGTCATTTTCGAATATGAACGCAGAAATATACCCTGCATGTCCATTCTCTACAGCGCCGGTGAAGCAGGGTTCAACTACCGCTTCATACGTGCTGCATATGACCTATCGCTGTTCACCGAAGAGGGTGATGGAACCAATCTTATCTCAGCAAGAGACCTGAAGGTAAGGCTGAAAACGGTGGGTGTACCTCACTCGCACGTACTGGCGCTTAGCGAATACCGCAACATTATCCAGGGGCGGGTGGCGGGCGGAAAAACTTCCGCCGAAAATCGTGCACTGGTGGCCGACTATTCTTTCACGGCAAGTGGCAGCAGGCTGGTGCATATCGAGAAGATCGTGAGCGGGATGTTCACTCGCAAAGCGAACTTCGACGAATTCCTGCGCGTTATTGTGGACTACATCTCGAATGACGGGAACACCCCCATCAGCATCACCGGTGACAGGGAGCAGTATGCAGAGTGGCCTGCGCAGTTTGCAGCCTACAACGAAGTCATGCAGCACGCCGACCTGATGAAGGAGGTTGATGAAATTGATGCCAAGCTAAAGGCCAACGGACATGAGTTGAGTTGCCTGCATGGCAAGCTGCTGGTGCTCGGACAGCATTACGCCTCTCAGGAGAAACGATTGCGGAAGGATCAGACGCAATGGGCTGATATCCGCGAGCATGAGCAGTCCAAGTTCAATGAGTCCTTGCTTGAACTTCAAGGTAAAGAATCCAAGGCTGATGCTGATGCGAACGAGGCGGAAAGCCGAGTTAAATCCATTGATGCCAAAGCAAAGCAATACGAAGACGATGCCATTACAGAAAAAGCGGAGTTGGTAGACAGTCTCTTACAGATGCGAGCCAACCTTGAATCGCTCAACGACAGAAAGGAAGCGTTGCTGGGTGAGTCCTCAAAAATTGAACAGAAATACCAGTCGATGGGTATCGATGTAGAGAAAAAACATCTAGCTTGTGTTCAGCAGCTCAACAAGGATATGGAAAAAATACGGGGACAGTTTGAACTGTTGTTAGACCAAAATCGGACTGAACATCAAGGGGCGGATCGCTTGCTACAGGAGACTGCGGAAGCTGGGCTTAAGGCTATGCGCGAAGAGCATCATCAGGCCATTAAACAAGAAGCTCATTGGAACAGTATTGTTGTTAATCCGGCCGCAGCCCCTGTCGCGGTCGAAGCGCTGGAAAAAAAGCAGGGTGAAATTGAAGTCTTGCGCGAAAAAATGCGCTTTACTCAAGGTGGGCGCTCAACTCTGGAAACGCGGAAGACTCAGGTCGGGCGAGAATATGTAGAACAAGAACTGGTTCTCAAAGGGTTGCGCCGTCGCATCGAAGAGATCGAGGCTAATCACCAGAAGTTGCTAAACCACCTTAATCCAGACAAGAATTCGCTATTGCATTTCTTGCGCACGAACAAGCCAGATTGGCCTGCCGACATCGCCAAGGTGATACGGGAGGATGTCCTGACCATGAATGGACTGTCCCCGTCCATTGAGGGCGTTGCTGGTTCGCTCTATGGGGTGTCGCTCGAGCTGTCGCGCCTTGACAGTAATCTCTGCTCGGATGAGGTAGCGCTTCAGGTTCAGATTGCGACGTGTCGAAACGATCAAGAAAAATTGCAAAAGGAAATCGGTGAGGCCGAGAAGTCGCTGGAGCAATGCAACAAGCGCAGGAAGGCAGCGGATGATGCATTGATGCTGCATGACGCCGAGATAGCCAAACTCATCGCCCACGAAACTATTCTGAAAACCGAGGAGGCTGCCGCAAAACAAGCGGTCGATGGCTCGAAGAAGAAAATTAGGCAGGATGCCGAGCAAAACTTGGCTAATGCACAAGAAAGCGTCAATGTGTGTAACCAGAAGATTATTGATGCTAATGCCGCGCTAGCCACTGCGCGGCAAATGTGCGCCAAAAAGCATGAGAATATCGAGAAATCGCTCAAGCAAGAGCAGGCTGTCAAATTTAATTCGGTTCAGACTGCTATCAAACAAGCCGACAAAGCAAAAGATCAGCAACTAAACGCACTAGCAAAGGAGAAGCTGAAGGCTCTTTCCGAAAAGGGTGTCGATACGGCTATGCTTCAAGGTATCGACTTGGAAATTGGGAAGCAGGGGGAGGATATCCGCACGGCTGAAGGATGGATTGAGCGAGTCAACGCATGGCGGTTCTGGCGCGAAAACGAATTCCCCAAACGGGCCAAGCAGGATGAGATCGCCAAGGCCTGTCGAAAAGAACAGCAAACATTCAGCGGCAAGAAGGCCACCCTCTCCCGCCAGTGGGCAACGCGGCAACAAGAAATTCAAGCGAAAATGAATGATCTTGAAAGCAGATTATCTGACAGTGTTCGAGACCAAACTCACATTGCAAACAAAGTCGCAGACTTGTCGGATTTTCCAGCCGATCAAGATATTGTGAAGCAACCATTCGATACTTCCTGGAGTGTTGCAAATCTGTTTGGCCAAGCCATCAACCTTTTCGCTAATCGCAAGAATTTGCGCGGTGAGTTGATCAGCAGAATCCGAATGATCAAGGCTTCTTTCAGCAACGTGCGTGGCTCGCCGACTGAACAGTATTTCAGCACGACACGAGCTGCTGTAGACCCGGACGACAGCAATCCTTCTGCATGGGTTAAGCCGTTGCATGACTGGTTCTCACGCGAACATGAAGCTCGCCGACATATCCTGATGATGCAGGCTCGCGCCTATGGCAGCCTTATCTCTGAGTTTTATAGCAAGCTGACCCAGTTTCACAAGGAGGTCGTACGGTTCAACAACGATATCCAGAAGGCGCTCAACCAAACCAACGTATTCAGATGTATATCGAGCATCACTATCCACTTCGACTCCTCGCTGGAGAAGCTGAAATACTGGAATGACGTGACAGAGTTCAATGCTATCCACCAAGCGTGGGCTTCTTCTGGCCGAGAGATGCCGACTGCCGAGTTTGCGGAAGGACTCAAACGGATCGTCAGTCACTGGGAGGTGCGCGAAGGTATCCGTGCGGAGCGCCGTAAGCTGATCAACATCCGCGGCGATGTGGTCGAAAACGGCAACCCTAAGATTTTTCACACGACCGCAGACCTCGAAAAGCTATCTTCCAATGGGTTGTCTTACCTCATTCTTTGCACCATCTTCGTCGCCTTCATCCGAAAAATCCGTGGCGACGCGAATGTGCAAATCACTTGGGCTGTAGATGAGCTGCTCGATCTGGATTCGCGCAATATCCATGACTTGCTGAACATGTTGCAGCAGAATGGCATCTGTCTGTTTTCAGCGTGCCCTGAGGCCAACCTGGATATTCTGGTTCAGTTTGCCAAACTTTATCGGGTACAGCGGACCGCGAACTACCCAGAAATTGTCGAGTTTGTCGTAGATATGGGGGATGAAAATGTTTGAGCGCGTGATATTCCAGTTGCTCGAAGGAAAATTCATCTGCCGCGTGTCGCACCCGGACACCTTTGACTTCCTGTGTGATGAAGATAATCTTCGGACGGTTGTAGATTTTCTCGCCAAGATTGGCAGGCGTGTAGTCAGGACGTCGAAGCAGTCCGGTTTTTACCTTGTCTTTTCTGCTTACGGTGAACAGGAGCGTGCCGCAATCCGTTCGCATTATGCAGACATCAAGAATAATCTCATTCCGGTTATTTCATTCTTTAACCTGGTAATTCGCGTGACAGGGCAAGAGGATATTCTGATGTACGACACCGCTATCGAGGCTGATACCCTGATGGGCAAGATCGACCAGGACATCTCTTTACGTAATGAGCTGCAATCGCTTGGCACACGTTTTAAGGCAACGGATACCAAACAACGCAAGTTGCTGGACAGCATATTCAAGCTGCTGGTAAAGGATGGCTATTTGAAGCTGGCTAATCCGGAGCGTGCAATCTATCAAGTCACATCCAAAATCGAATATCTCCTCGATGTGATCAAATTTATCCATGAAACTGACGAGACGCTGAAGATTGGTGATGAACAGCCAGAAAGCGAATCTGGTAGCCTCATATGAGTAAACTCTCAAGCGACTTGCTATCCAATGCACTGAATGCGATTGCCAAGCATCAGGATTTAATTCATGAGGTGTACAGCAAGGGGCGCTATATTAAAAATGGCTCAAGGACTGACCGTGATGCCTACGAACTGCACCAAAACCGCATATTTGTTGCGGATGGCCGGGATTCATACCGCCTTTCAAGCTTCATAACCAAGTTCTTCGATGAGGTGACTCAGAAACAGCGGTTATTCGAACTGCTCGGCGATAATGCCAGCGCCCAAGTCAACCGTATTTTCCAGTTGCTTGACGAGTATGCCAAAGCAGTTTTTGCCAGCCGTATTGAAGAGGCCGACCATGTGTCCGCACAATTCCATGATGCTTGCGCCGACTTGTCGGACACCTTCAGCTCAGGTATTTCAAAGTTGCTCAACCTGGCAGAGACGAACTTTGCCGTGGTTAACTCCATTGATGCAAAGACTCGGCAGAACGAACACTATCTGCGTCAGGCCAGGCGTTTCAGTGATGCTCTCGAATCCCTTGACAGGTTCGGCATCGAACAGCAATTTGAAGCGGAATATTGTGACTTTGAGCCGCTGGAAATCTCATATCGCGTACTCATCTCCGACCGCAAAGCAGAGTGGCATACCGAAATATCCCGGCTGCTGCATTTCTTTGAGACCTACTTATACCAACTGCGCGTCATCGCGCCAGACGTGAAGCGTTTTCGACAATTTGCGAATTTTCTCCAGCAAAATCCTGGCTACGAGCTACCTGAGCTGGAAGAGACTCATCACCGTCCGTTATGGATGATGCGTGCCACGGGCATCGTCCCTGTGGCCTATTCTGATGTAAGTGATGTATCCGCCTTTGAATACCTGCGAGAGATCGCCGCGCACCTCCCTGTCCGCAAAGATATTGAGATAAGGGAGCGAGAATCCGGGCGCATCGAGCGTAGCGTAAACAAGCCAACCGAGACGCTCAGATTACAGCCTCATCATGTCGCATTGGGTAGTTTTGCCAAAGCCGCTTTTCGTTCACCCACTCCTTTGTCTGCCTTAGACTGGAAGCGCCAGAACTTTCCAGACATTGGTGTGCCGGATGAGGTGTGGTTGCTGCTGGTCATGCATTCAAGAAATAGTCACCGTAAGGAATTTTCAAGGTTGCGATACCAAAATGTCGAGCGACGCGGTGAATCGCGAATCTCAAGGAATCTGTACGTTCGGGATGTGATGGTTCATGGAAGCTAGGTTGGTCAAAGTGTTGTTGCGTTGTGTTCAATCGGACAGAGAACGGTTCCCGGTGAATGCGTCGCTCGATGCATTTGTGCGGGAATATGGGCCACGCGTCGGGGATCGAAAGGGGAAGTCCATCTACATGACGCCTGCCCAGAAACAGGTCATCCGCGAGTTGCTATCCAGCGAGGGGGTGAGCGCTGATACATTGCCCGATGCATGGGATGAACTGACACGGGCGGAAGCACTGTCCGTTGGGAACAATGAAAAATTCACACATGAGCCAGTCAAGCGTCGCCGCGTCGCCGTCAAAGCTCTCCGTCCTACCAAACCTTTGAACCTGAATGGACAGTCGTTACTTTTGCCTGCTCGCTGTCATGTAGAGGCGGACTTTGCCGAGCTTGGTGATATGGCGCATCATGACTGGATCGTGGTAGTCGAGAATTGGGAGTGTTTCAATGACATACATGTTGCGGCAGATAATCTTTCCTTCCCTGGGCAGAATCCTCTGATTGTGTGGCGTGGAGACAAGGATGGAGTGAGAAGTAACGATATGCTGGCAATGTTGCGCAACCTGAAACAGCCAGTGGCAGCTTTCGTAGATTACGACCCAAGTGGCATGGTGATTGCGTGTTCTTTTCCCCGATTGGAAATGGTCATCTCACCGCCACTCATTGAACTGACAAAGATGATGCAAAGTGGTTTGGTTGAAAGGTATATGGATCAGATTTACGGATGTCATGCTGTGCTTGAAAAGATGGATGTCGCTTGCATTGCCTCAGTATGGGATGTGATCCGTTTGTCTGGGCGTGCATTGCCGCAGGAGATTTTCTTAGCAACAGAAAGGATAACTCCTCGTTATCTGCAGACATAATAGTCAGATAATAAAGTGAGCGTCAGCTTTGTGATGAGCGAGCAAACTTCCGATTTTGGCATGAGCGGTTATACGCATATTCCAACTGCCGCACCGAAAAGCGGTCATTCGCGACTTGATGTTTGAATGGAAACTGACCCTGGGAATTCCTGGTCAGTCGTAATGCGCCGGTTCATCAAACGCTGCCCGGATGGAAAAACAGATTCGGCCCGCCGCGCGCCTTGCCGGTCTCGTCCATCAATACATCCAGGGCCAGACTGGCCAGGTCGTCGGCTACCGGTTCCACCTGGGTGTCCTTTTCCATGTATAGCAGCTTCAGGTATGAGTTGCACTCATCGCAACTCTCTGCCTTGATGGCACCATTCGACCCTTCCAGGGCGTAATAGCTGATGCCACGGGTAGATTCACAATTGCTGCACTTGATGCGCACCATGTGCCATTCCGTGGCGCACAGCGAGCAGGAAAGATAACGCAGCCCCTGCTGTGCGCCGCCTATGCGCACGATGCCGGCGACCGGATGCGAGCCGCACACCGGACACAAGCCGCCCTGTTCCAGCTTGCCGATGGCATGCTCTCCCAAAGCTGTGGCCATGTGTGTCCAATAGACCTGCAGAGCAGCAGCGACAAACGGCATGTCCTGCGCGCCGACGGTGGCCAGATCACCCGCCAGCAACTTGCTCGCGATCTCCTCCAGTTCGGCCTCGCTGATCTTCATCAGGCGGTCGACGGCCGCGCTTGCGGGAGCGGGCAGCGGGGCAGCCATCATGTGATGCAGGATCGCTTTCAGTCCGTCCCGCCAGGCGGCGTCCCTGTGCCACGCTTGCGCGCCGAGCACCGGCATGCCGTGTTCGCGGCATACTGCCTGTTGTTCGGGTGCAGGCAGCGGCACTGCCGGGAAATGCTTCAGCACCTGATGCTGTGCCTGTGCGAGAGACGCCAGGAAACCCAGATAAGCACCGAAGGAATGCTGCTGGGAAAGTTGCCGGAACCGTTCGGCCCGTTGCTTGAAGACATCCGGTTCGGCCAGGCGCAGAAAGGGAATTTGTCCGGCCGGGGCTTCGAGCTGCCCCGGCTCGATGATGCGAGTTGCGGTTGTCATTTCCCTCCGCCGGTGATCTGCCTGAACCACGCCGGATGGTGCTGTTTCGCCCAGGCGCGGGTGACCGTGCCATTCCACATCGCGCGCGTGGAGCCCTTGGTCCAGATCGCGGCATAGGCATGCACGATGATCAGTCCGATCATGAACGCAGCCACGGCTGCATGCGCGACCGAAGCCAGGCGGATCAGGCCGATCGGGAACAGCGCAGAGAAGTAGGCGCGCCAGATGACGATGCCGGATACCAATAGCAGCACCATGCAGGCGGTCAGCAGCCAGAACAACACCTTCTGGCCGCCGTTGTACTTGCCCGCTTCCGGCATGTTGTGTTCATTGCCGGCCAACAGTTCATTGACGCGGTTCAACCATTCCTTGTCGGCCGGCGTGATGATGTTCAGCTTCCAGAATCGGAAAAACATCATGACAAAAAGCAGCGCCATCAGCACCCCGATGAAGGGATGCAGGATGCGCGTCCAGACACCGCCGCCCAACACGATGCTGAGCGGGTAGAACGCCGGGTGGAACAAGGCCAGCCCGGACAGCGCGAGCAGGATGAAGGTGATCCCGACTGCCCAGTGATTGGCGCGCTCGGGAGCCGTATAGCGGACTACGTCATTGGGATTAGCTTTCATTTTCGAACTCCTTCTCGAGGTCTTTCGAGACCTCATTGGGTCCCTTCATGACATAGTGGAACAAGGTGCCGAAGGCGAGCATGCCCAAGGCAAAGGAGGTCAGCGGTTTGGTGATGCCCTTCCACAGGCCGACCAGCGGGCTGATCGAAGGATTGCTCGGCAGGCCACTGAACAGCTCGGGTTTGTCTGCATGCTGCAGCACATACATCACGTGCGTGCCGCCCACTCCCTGCGGGTCGTACAAACCCGCATTCGCATAGCCGCGGCTCTTGAGGTCGGTGACGCGCCCCTCGGCATGATGGATCATGTCCTCCTTGGAGCCGAACACGATCGCGCCGGTGGGGCAGGTCTTCACACAGGCCGGCTCCAGCCCAACCGCCACCCGGTCGGAGCACAGCGTGCATTTGTATGCCTTGCTGTCCTTTTTTGAGATGCGCGGGATATCGAACGGGCAGCCGGTGATGCAGTAGCCGCAGCCGATACAATTTTCCTGATGGAAATCGACGATGCCGTTGCTGTACTGGACGATCGCGCCGGGCGCCGGACAGGCCTTGAGGCAGCCCGGATCGGCGCAGTGCATGCAACCGTCCTTGCGGATCAGCCACTCCAGCTTGCCTGCCTCCACTTCCACTTCGGAAAAGCGCATCACGGTCCAGGACTGGGCGCTGAGATCGGCCGGGTTGTCGTACACGCCGACATTGGTGCCGATCTCGTCGCGCACATCGTTCCATTCCATGCAGGCCACCTGGCATGCCTTGCAGCCGATGCATTTGGAGACATCGATGAGTTTCGCCGCCTTCATCGTTTCGCGCACCCCCGGAGAAGGCGTCGTGGTGGCGGAACGGGCTATTACGTCTAATGATTGCAGTGCCATATTGCCTCCTTAGGGCATGTTTACCCTAAACCTTCTCGACGTCCACGAGGAACGATTTGAATTCGGGCGTCTGGGTGTTAGCGTCGCCCACGAAAGGGGTCAGGGTGTTGGTGATGTAGCCGTTCTTGGCCAGACCCATAAAGCCCCAGTGGATCGGAATGCCCACGGTATGCACCTGCTGGCCTGACACGGTGAGCGTCTTCAGGCGCTTGGTGACGACCGCCGCAGCGATGATGAATCCGCGGTTGGATTTCACCCGCACGTGATCACCGGCCTTGATGCCTTTCTGCTTGGCCAGGTCTTCGCCGATCTCCACGAACTGCTCCGGTTGCATGATCGCATTAAGCTCCACATGCTTGGTCCAGAAGTGGAAGTGCTCGGTGAGCCGGTAGGTGGTCGCCACATAGGGGAACTTGTCCGCTTTGCCGAACGTCTCCCAGTCGCCCTTGAACACCCGCGCGGCAGGATTGGCCCGCGCCAGCGGGTTGTCCGGATGCAGCGGATTGTTGGCTATCGGCGATTCCATCGGTTCGTAGTGTTCCGGGAAAGGACCTTCCGCCATCTTGTCGATCGCGAAGAAGCGCGCCACACCTTCCGGGTTCATGATGAACGGATTGATGCCATCTTCGGGAGGGGAATCGGCCTTGATATCCGGGATGTCCGAACCGGCCCATTTTTTTGCGGCAGCGTCCCAGCCGATCACCTTGCGTTTCGCATCGTACGGTTTGCCGGTGAGATCGCAGGATGCGCGGTTGTACAAGATGCGCCGGTTCGCCGGCCAGGCAAATGCCCAGTTGAGCGTTTGCCCCAGGCCGAACGGATCGGAGTTGTCGCGCCGCGCCATCAGATTGCCCTTCTCCGACCAACAGCCCGAGAAGATCCAGCAACCGCACGATGTGGAACCGTCGTCGCGCAATTCCGCGAAGCCATTCAGTTGCTCGCCGGCTTTCACCAGCACCTTGGTCTTATCCTTGGGATCGGTCACATCCTGCAACGCCTTGCCGGAAAATTCTTTTGCCAGTTCTTCCGGAGAAGGCGAATTAGGCCGACGATGTTTCCAGGTCAGGTTCAGGATAGGGTCGGGGAAAGCGCCGCCGTCTTTCTTGTACATCTCCTTCAGCTTCAGGAAGATCCCCGCCATGATCTCTGGATCGGCTTTCGCATCACCCGGCGGTTCGGTGGATTTCCAGTGCCATTGCAGCACGCGGCTGGAACTGACCAGAGAGCCGTCCTCTTCCGCAAAGCAGGTGGAAGGCAGGCGGAACACTTCGGTCTGGATCTTGGACGGATCCACGTCGTTGTACTCGCCGTGGTTCTGCCAGAACTCGGAGGTTTCGGTCGCCAGCGGATCGATGATGACGAGGTACTTGAGTTTCGCCAGCGAGCCGGAGACCTTTACCTTGCACGGTGCCGAAGCGAGCGGGTTGAAGCCCTGGCAGATGTAGCCGTTGACCGCGCCGTTGTTCATGTTCTCGAAAACCTGCAGGATGTCGTAGCCCTTGTCGAGCTTGGGCAGCCAGTCGTAGCACCAATTGTTTTCCTTGGTCGCGGCATCGCCGAACCAGGCCTTCATGTTGCTGTTGAAGAACTTGCCGTAATTCTGCCAGTAGCTCATCTGGCCCGGACGCAGCGGTTTGAAAGCGCGCTTTTCGATATAGGTCTTGTAGTCCTGCTCGGCATCGCCGGGCAGTGTCATGTAACCCGGCAACAGATTGGACAGCAGGCCCAGATCGGTCAGGCCCTGGATGTTGGAGTGGCCGCGCAGCGCATTCATGCCGCCGCCCGCCGCGCCGATGTTGCCCAGCAACAACTGCACCATCGCCGCGGTGCGGATCATCTGCGAACCCTGCGAGTGTTGTGTCCACCCCAGCGCATACATGATGGTCATGGTCTTGTCGGATTTGGAAGTCTCGGCGATCATCTCGCAGACTTTCAGGAAGGCATCCCTGGGCGTGCCGCAGATGCTGGACACCATATCCGGCGTATAGCGGGAGTAGTGTGCCTTCATCAACTGATACACGCACCGCGGATTCTGCAGCGTCGGGTCGGTGACCGCGAAGCCATCCTTGCCGATCTGGTAACCCCAGGTGGATTTGTCGTAACTGCGCTTCTCCTTGTTATAACCGGAGTAAATGCCGTTCTCGAATTTGAACTCGTCCTTCACCAGAAAACTGAAGTCGGTGTAATTCTTCACATACTCATGGTGGATCTTGTCGTTGGTGAGCAGGTAATTGATCACCCCGCCCAGAAAGGCGATGTCGGAACCGGCGCGTATCGGCGCGTAGTAATCCGATACCGCAGCGGAACGCGTAAAGCGGGGATCCACCACAATGAGCTTGGCTTTGCGATTAGCCTTGGCTTCTGTCACCCATTTGAAGCCGCACGGGTGAGCCTCGGCGGCATTGCCGCCCATGATCAGAACAAGGTCGGTATTCTTGATATCGACCCAATGGTTGGTCATGGCACCGCGGCCAAACGTCGGGGCAAGACTTGCCACCGTCGGGCCGTGTCAGACGCGCGCTTGATTATCGAATGCGAGCATCCCCAGGCTGCGCACCACCTTGTGGGTGAGGTAGCCTGATTCGTTGCTGGAAGCGGAAGCGGCCAGGAAACCGGTGGTCACCCAGCGGTTTACCGTGGCGCCGTCCTTGTTCTTGGCGATGAAATTCTTGTCGCGGTCTTCCTTCATCAGCTTGGCGATGCGGGTAAAGGCATCGTCCCAGGAAATGGGTGTCCATTCCTTGCTGCCGGCGGCGCGATATTCGGGACGTTTCAGGCGATTCGGGCTCTGCACGAAATCCAGCAGGCCGGCGCCTTTGGGGCAGAGCGTGCCGCGATTCACCGGGTGATCCGAGTCGCCTTCGATATGGATGACTTTGCCGTGGACGTTCTTGGCTTTGTCGCCCAGCGTGTAGATCAGGACGCCGCAGCCAACAGAACAGTACGGGCAGGTATTGCGGGTTTCGGTAGAGCGCGTCAGCTTGAACTCGCGCACCTCCGCCAGCGCATCGTTGGGCGCGAAGCCCAGCATCGCCATGCTGGAAGCGCCCAGTCCGCCGGCGCAGACTTTAAAGAATTGCCTTCGTGAGACTTGCATTTTATTGCCTCCCTAGTATATGTAACGATGAACATTACCGAACAAACCAAGAAACCAAAAAAACAGATCAAAAAAGCATTCTTCAATTGGCAGCCATCAAATCACCTTCCCATGCAACTGTCAATATCAAAGCATCACAAGGCCCGGGCATGACCACATTTTGGATATTTGAAATCAGCATGGGCAACGAACTGGCGAGGCTGCCCGGGGTGGTACAACCACAACTCGAACTGCTTGCCAGAATGAGCAGGTGAAGTGTGAGCAACTCCCCCTTGCTACAATGCCTCGCGAAACCAGTGTTTAACCCGGATTGTTCATTAGAGGCTTTCCCTATCGTAGGAGCCAGCTTGCTGGCGAAGTTTTTCGCGAGCAAGCTCGCTCCTACAGTGGGTTTGTGGCCTAATGGATTATCTGGGTTTAATAATACCGTTCGCCCCGACCAATCCGTCCATCCTGAGCCCTCCGACCGTGCTCAGGATAAACTGCGCGTAACGAAGTCGAAGGAAGCGGAGTCGAAGGATGATTTGCGGCAGCCCGGCCATACGGTACTTGGCAGAGATCCCATAGCAATCAACAAAGGTAACCCACGATGACCCCCGCTGTGCAAAGTATCCTGATCGTCACCATCGCCGGCTTCATGCTGCAAAGCGTCGACGGTGTGCAGATGATCACCAGTTTTGCGCTGTGGCCGTTGACCGGCCCGTTCATGCCCTGGCAACTGCTGAGCTATGCATTCCTGCACGGCAGCTTGATGCACATTGTCTTCAACATGTACGGACTGTGGATGTTCGGACGGGAGCTGGAAGCCCTGCTGGGACGCAGGGTGTTCTACCAGCTTTATTTCGCCAGCGTGCTGGCGGCCGGGCTCATGCAGCTGCTGGTCACCACTATGACCGGCGGCATGTACCCCACTGTGGGCGCATCCGGCGGCTTGTTCGGGCTGTTGCTCGCGTATGCGATGTTCTTTCCGAACCGGGTCATCATGCTGATCCTCCCGCCGGTGGCCATGCGGGCGCGCACTTTCGTGTTCGTCTACGCAGCCATCGAACTTTACCTCGGCGTGACCGGCACGCAGGCGGGCGTGGCGCATTTTGCGCATCTCGGCGGCATGATCGGCGCGTATCTGGTCCTGCGCAACAGGGACCAGGGTCGCTGGAAATGATCGAATCAAATGGGCACCCTTTAGCTCTTTTAAAAAATTTGACCCCGGCAACACCGCAAAGCCCGCTCCTGCACCCCCTCAATCCTTTGCCGACTGAATCATCCTGCCGCTTGATTTTTTGCGGCAAATGGCATAAAGTAAGAAATCCTTACTTTACGAATCGGAGCATTATTATGCTGGCTAAAATGACCTCCAAGAATCAGCTCACCCTGCCCAAGAGCGTGACCGCCGCCGTTGGTTCTGCGGAATACTACGATGTGGAAGCCCGCAACGGCCAGATCGTGCTCACCCCGGTGCGCATTCAGCGTGGCGACGCCGTGCGCGCCAAACTGGCCGAACTGGACTTGAACGAGCATGACATTGCCGATGCGGTCGCATGGGCGCGAAAATCACCTCCGACTAAAAAATCCGGCACTGGATCTAAAAAGCCTGCGAAGTAATGCCACGTTCCAAATCGATACCCCGCGTGGTGATCGACACCAATCTGGTGTTGTCTGCGCTGGTATTTGCACAGGGCCGGCTGTCGCTGCTACGCCATGCATGGCAAGGCACCCGCTGTCAGCCGCTAGTCTCCAGCGCCACTGCCGCAGAGCTTATACGCGTGCTCGCATACCCGAAATTCAAACTCACTACCGCAGAGCAGCAGGAGCTGCTTGCCGACTATCTGCCCTATTGCACCACTGTGCGCATGCCTGCCAAACCACCCGCAACACCTGCCTGCCGAGACCCGTTCGACTTGCCTTTCCTTCAACTCGCCGTTGCTGGCAAGGCGGCGTGCCTGGTTACCGGTGACCAGGATCTATTAAGTCTCAAAGGCCGGTTTGTCTGCCCCATCATCACCGCCGATCAATTCATGAAAACACTAAACCTGTAATCGCAGCTTTGCTCTTTCATCCTCACCAACATGCCATCCCCTTACCATCCCTACGCAATCAACTGGCGGCATGCCCTGTTGTTGATAATGGTGTTCGGCGCGCTGGCGTTCATGCTATCGATGCAGCCCATCAAGCAGGATCCGGACTACCATGACTTTGCCGACCAAGGCGTGTTGTTGGGCATTCCAAATTTTTTCGATGTCATTTCAAATATCCCGTTCCTGCTCGTCGGTATAGCGGGGCTGCGCTTTTGCCGCAGCAGTCTGTTGATGGGTTACCGGCCTGCATGGGTGATTTTTTTCGCGGGTATGGCGATCATCAGCGCGGGGTCCGCCTGGTATCACCTGAACCCGAACAACGACACACTGGTCTGGGACAGGCTGCCCATGACGATAGGATTCATGGGATTGCTGGCGGCGCTGCTGGCCGAGTATGTGGATGTGCGGCTGGGCAGGCTACTTTTGGTGCCTGCGATCCTGGCGGGTTTTTCCAGCGTGATCTATTGGCACTGGTACGATGACTTGCGCTTCTATGTCTGGGTCCAGTTCATGCCGTTGCTGATCGTGCCGATCCTGATGGTGCTGTTCCGTCCCAGGTACTCCCACCAATGGCTGCTGCCGGCGGCACTGGCGTGCTATATGCTGTCCAAACTTCTGGAAGCCTATGACCGGGAAGTATTCGTATACACCCAAGGTTATATCGGCGGCCACACGCTTAAACATCTTCTGGCGGCGTTGAGCTGCTATGTGGTGTTGCTGATGCTTAAAATGAGAAAGACGCTCTAGGTCAGTCTTCAATCCCCTCTCCCTTGCACCATCTCATCTCCTCCCCCTTGTAGGGGGAGGCTGGGTGGGGGTTGGGGTAAAATCTTAAAATTATATATTCCACGCCGCGCCCATCCGAGTACTCCCATGAAACCCTACGCCGAATCCAGCGAAGTAAACAAGGTACCGATCCTTGCCGTGCTGAAAGAAATCTTCGCCGACCGCAAGCATGTGCTGGAGATCGCCAGCGGCACCGGCCAGCACGCCGTGTACTTTGGCCGCGAACTTCCCCATCTGATCTGGCAACCATCAGAATTGCCGCAGCACCTTGCCGGTATCCAGGCCTGGCTGGACGAAGCACAGTTACCCAACGTGCTGCCTCCGATAGCCATCGACGTGAACGACGATCAATGGCCGTTTATAAAATCCGTTCGCCCTGAGCTTGTCGAAGGGGATGCACTCCAAGAATCCGTTCGCCCTGAGGTATCGAAGGGCGAAGGGCACCCCATATCAACATCCCCAGACGCCATCTTCAACGCCAACACCGTGCACATCATCTCGTGGCCGGAAGTAGAGCGCCTGTTCGCGCATATCGCCCGCGTCATCACGCCGGGCGGATATGTGTGTCTCTATGGGCCGTACAACTACGATGGTAAATTCACCTCCGAAAGCAATGGCCGTTTCGATGCCTGGCTCAAATCACGCGACCCGAACAGCGGCGTGCGCGATTTCGAAGAAGTGAACCGGCTTGCCGCATCACATGGGCTGGAGCTGTTGCGCGACATCTCGATGCCCTCCAACAACCGCATTCTGGTGTGGGAGGCGAAGGGCTCAAACAACTAGGCAGGGCGAATACATGTGGGTAATGGCGTGAAATTGCGGCTCGAGAAGGTTGAGTTTTTCAGGGTGCTTGCTACAATGCATCCAGCCACATCTGCCGTGCTTCCCAGCTATATGCACCAGTGAATGAAGCGCCCCAGGCTAGTTAAATTTCGGAGATATTCAAGATGCAAATCACTGCCGATCTGAATAAAAAGATCATCCAGGCTGTCCAGACCTCGATGCAGATTGAAGGCTATAAATCTGTTCCGTCACCCTCGATCAAGGAACAGGCCAAAGCCCTCATGGAACAGCATCGTGTCCAAGTATCAGTTCAACGCAAGTGACATTTATCTCCCTGGAACCGACATCCCCAAAAATCGTCTGGGGATAACGGAACCAGAAGTACTGCATCAGGTTGAAGAAACGCTGCTGCAGCAGGCCTACCAAACCTTCATCGCCGAATGCGAACCGGATACCCGTTTCGACGAAGCCTACTTCAAGTCGCTACACCTGCGAACCTTCGAATCGCTCTACGAATGGGCGGGCGCATACCGCAGCGTGGACATGAGCAAGGGCGACTCCATGTTCTGCCGCGCCAACTATCTTGAACGGGAATCCCGGCGTATCTTCAGTGAACTGGAGCAGGAATCGTTTCTGAAACAGGCCAAGGATAGTACTCGAGAAAAATTTGCCGAACGGCTGGCTTACTATCAGTCCGAGTTGATCGCACTGCATCCCTTCTACGAACTCAATGGACGCATCACCCGCCTATTCTTTGACCTGATCGCCGTCGCCAACGGCTATGCGCCCATCGACTACAGCAAAGCGCTGCTGGAGACAACAGCGGCGATGAATACCTACATTCAAGCCTCCATAGCCTGTGTGCAACAGGCCGATAACCGGATGCTGCAACAGATCATGTTGCAGGGGCTGAACAAACTGGACGCAACGACATAGGCCAGCCCCCAGCCTCCAGCCCTTGCCTTTCCCCAAGCCCCTAGACCCTAGTCCCCAGTCCCTGTTTCAAACGAAATGCTCAAGGCCGCGAAAAACCTGGAATTCGAACATGCCGCGGTGCTGCGCGACGAACTGAAGAAATTGCGCGAGAGCGTGCTGATCTCGCCGTTGTAATATGCACTGGCTGCAGTAATGGCAGCTAGTCAAGCCTTGAATTCTGATAGGATTCCCTTTGTTGTAAATACAAACAGAAATCAAAAGAATGAAGCGAGAGTATTACTCTGATTCTATTTTTAATTTCCTTCGGTCTTCAACCGAACAGATACTTGGCAGCCTCGCATTCAATAATGATTTTGACCTAATCCAAACTCAGCGTGGAGCATGGGTTGCAGAAATAGAAATTCTTCGCGAAGTCCTTGCGTCATACACAGGTTCTATTTATTTTGAATATTCAATTCCCCGCATGGGTCGGCGAATTGATGTTGTATTGATAATCGGACCTGTGATTTTTGTACTTGAGTTCAAAGTTGGTGAAAAGGAATTTACTTCTTATGCCATTGACCAAGTTTATGACTATGCATTGGATTTGAAGAATTTTCATGACTCCAGTCACCTAGAGTTTATAGCACCAATTCTTATCGCTACTGAAGCAAAGGACGTTATTCCGGTTGTTGAAGTTACACCGCAAAACGACAAGCTGCTATTTCCGATTAAGGCGAATGTGGCACATCTAGGTAAGGTGTTTGAGGATGTTATAAGCTTTGTCAAAGGAAATAATATAGATGTGAATGAATGGGAGAAAGGACGTTACTGCCCAACTCCAACTATTATTGAAGCTGCAATGGCGCTTTACAACAATCACTCTGTTTCAGAAATAACTCGAAGTGACGCCAGTGCAACCAATTTAAGGCAGACTTCTGAAGTGGTCTCCGAAATCATTAAGTCATCAAGGGAAAATTCGCACAAATCTATCTGTTTGGTGACGGGTGTACCAGGAGCCGGTAAGACTTTAGTAGGGCTAGATATCGCCACTAAGCATATTAATGCAGATGATGACTTGTATAGCGTTTACTTGTCTGGAAATGGGCCGCTGGTAAAAATACTTTGTGAAGCTCTTGCGCAAGATAAAGTCCGGCGTGGCGTTGAGGCAGGGGAGAAAATAAAAATCAGTTCGGCTCGGAGTGATGTAAATACATTTATTCAAAATGTTCACCATTTTCGTGATGAATGTCTTCTTGATAAATTTAGTGCTCCTGTTGAGCACGTGGCAATATTTGATGAAGCTCAGCGCGCATGGGATGTGGAGCAAACTTCTTCTTTCATGCGTCGCAAGAAAAACACACCCGGTTTTAACCAATCTGAACCTGAATTTCTGATTTCCTGTTTGAATCGTCATGAAGATTGGGCTGTCATTGTTTGTCTTGTTGGCGGTGGACAGGAAATCAATACTGGTGAGGCTGGCATTGGAGAGTGGATAGATTCTATAAATCGGTCTTTCCCAGACTGGCATATTTATATTTCATCACGCCTAACTGATAGCGAATACAACGCAGAGAAAGTGCTGACTGAGCTTAAAGCGCGGCAACATGTTAACTATCATGACGGGCTGCACCTTGCAGTTTCAATGCGCTCCTTCCGCGCAGAAGATGTGTCGCTTCTAGTTAAACAAATGCTCGACCTTGATGTTGATTCTGCTCAAAAGACTTATGCGAGGGTAAGAGATAAATATCCGATTGTGATCACGCGTGATTTGAACAAGGCAAAGTGGTGGCTGAGAAGACAGGCGCGTGGCTCGGAGCGTTATGGGATGGTTGTTTCATCGCAAGCCGAAAGGCTTAAACCCCATGCGATAGATGTGAAATCGCCTATGGACCCCGTTAACTGGTTTCTAAAAGGCAAGGAAGATGTGCGTTCATCGTTTTATTTGGAGGATGTCGCTACAGAATTTCACGTGCAGGGTTTGGAGCTGGATTGGGCATGTGTAACTTGGGACGCGGATTTCAGATATTGTCTGGATGGTTGGAGCCATCATTCGTTTCGCGGAGATAGATGGAACAAAATAAATAAGGATGAGCGAAAGCAATACTTAAAAAATGCTTATCGGGTTTTATTGACTAGAGCTCGGCAAGGCATGGTGCTTGTAGTGCCAGAAGGCGATGCTGATGACCATACAAGAGCTGCTCAATTTTATGATGGGACATACAGTTATCTGAAAGGGATTGGTTTCCCTGAAATTTAATCGAGTAATCCGGGGCAGCCCACGACTTCTTGAAGCCTAGAGTCCTTCTTCTGCCATCGCGGCCTTCACTGCCGGGCGCGCGGCGATGCGCTCCATGTAGTCTTTCAGCGCGGGCCATGGCGCAAAGTCGAACCCGAAACGGGGCGACCATCTCAGCACGGTGTACAGGTAAGCGTCGGCGACGGTGAAGGTCTTGCCCATCAGGTAGTCTTTGCCTTCGAGCGCTTTGGCTGCGATGTCGAGTCTTCCGGCGAGCCGTTCTTTGAAGACGGTCTTGGTCTCTTCCGACAGCCTGGGGTTGAACAGCGGGCTGTAGCCCTTGTGGATTTCGCTGGAGACGAAGTTCAGCCATTCCTGCAGGCGGTAACGTTCTGTCGTGCCGGCCAGCGGCGCCAGTTTCTTGTCGGGGACTAGGTCGGCGAGGTATTGCACGATCACCGCGACCTCGGTCAGCAGCTGGCCGTTGTTCATCACCAGTGCGGGGACGTACCCTTTGGGGTTGATGGCGTTGTAGTCCTGGCCGCTCTCGGTGGTCTTGTCCTTCGGGTTCACTTTCTCGGTGGTGAAGCTGACACCGGCCTCATGCAGGACGATGTGCGGGCACAGCGCACAGGTGCCGGGGACGTAGTAGAGTTTAAGCATGGCGGGTTCTCCCTTGAGTTATTCGTTTGTTTATAGTCTAACAAGTTAAAAGTGATCGGGGACGGTGCCCGATAGAATAATCCGGACAATTGATCCGGGACAGCTCACGGTCTATTGAAGGGTTGGGATGTGTGGCCGCTTTGTTCTGAGTGTGACTTACCCAAGCTTGCCTTGCCGGGTTGCGGGATGATGCGGGGCTGGGTGAGCGGGTGGCGCGAGAGATCGCCTCCGACAGAAGACTTCCGCTCCTGCACATACTATTATGCATATATGGACATATAATATTATTGGGTTTTGAATGAATCAAAGGCTTATCAAAAGTATGCGCGCATCAATATTTTTTTAGTGCCAACCGGTGGGCCAGATCGATAACTGCTGGCCCTATACCCCAAGGAGAATCAAGTTGAGTGATATCAAGTGGACAAAAACCTACGAGGTCACAGCCGATACGCGTGTGTTTCGGATATTCATCACGCAGCATGAAGGCCATGGCTTCCAGGCAAGCTGCCTGTGGTACGAGAAGCCGCGGGTGCTCAAGATCCCCGGCCAGTCGGGGGTTACACAGTTTCACCTCGAGCAACGGCACGCACTCACCGAAGATGCCGCGCTTTCCGACCTGATGTTATGGGTCAACTCCAAATTCGAACATGACGCCGAACTAAAGCCTGTACAAGCCTAGCCAATTTGAGGTCACAAATTGTGACCTCAAACATTCCGTCTGGACGAGGCGGTCGAGCAAAAGGCATACCTTCCACTGTCTAGCCCTTGTATACATTGCGTAACGGTTGACAACAGAACGAACGTTCTCTAGGATGCGGCTGTCGTTCTGCACGGTGATGATTCGGTTAGGTAAACCCCCGGCTATGCCGGGGGACTCACAAGGGTTTGACCTATGTGGCGGTCACATAAAGAAAAGTCAAAATTCAGTGACATTATTCGGCCCCCTCGCTTCGCTCTCCCCCTTGCAGGGGGAGGGGTAGGGTGGGGGTAGAAATTAAAGTATGGATGCTGTCAGCAATTTGT
>JBMOQB010000012.1:0-137574 GCA_049320585.1 Pseudomonadota bacterium
TCACTCAAACGTACTGCGGTTGCCTTGAATTGCATGCTGTAGCGATGCACTTTTGGCAGACTTGATTTGCCCATGAAACACCTCCGTTTGGTTAGGGGGAGGTGTCAACTATTTTGGGGGAAGTTTATGCTCCGCCCACGATAAGTGGATAGGAAAAGGGTGCTGTTGCGTACCCATGTGTAGTTAGCCATAGCCCGAATATCCCCCAGTTATTGAGCCATGCATCTGGAATGACAAAACCGTTTATTCCCGCCATGCCTTTTAGAATGCCAGTGGCAGAGTTGATGTTATCGGCCCGGAACACGACCCATGCAGCAACCACCGCGAGGAAGGTAATCAGAACTGCTAATGCGTGCATTGGTCTTGATAACGGCTCTTGGGGATTCTGACCCAAGCTTCTACGCAGACTGTGCCAGCCGTGATTGATAACCAGATACACTCCATGTAATCCACCCCACAACACATAAGTCCAGCCGGCGCCGTGCCATAGGCCACCCAATACCATAGTGATCATCAGATTCAGGTAGCGGTGGTATTCGCCCTTGCGATTACCACCCAACGGGATATAAAGGTAGTCGCGCAGGAAGCGTGATAGTGTCATGTGCCAGCGTCGCCAAAACTCGATGATATTTACCGACTTGTAAGGTGAGTGGAAGTTGAGCGGCAACGTCACGCCAAACATTCTGGATAATCCTATCGCCATATCCGAATATCCGGAAAAATCGAAATACAGTTGCATGGAGTAACACAGTGCACCACCCCAGGCATCAATGAAGTTCAGTTGAGCACCCGCAGCAGAAGCGGCGAATACCGGTCCAACGTTAGTAGCAATACCATCGGCCAGCACGGTCTTCTTGAACAGGCCGATGAAAAAAATGACCAGTCCTATAGACAGATTTTCATAGTTAAAATGATAAGTTAAAACTTTGCCAAATTGCGGCATCATCTCCTTATGGTGCAATACCGGACCGGCAATCAGGTGTGGAAAATAGGTGACGAATAGCAGGTAGTGAAGGAAATTGTATTCCTTGACCTTGCCTTGATGGGTATCTACCAGAAAGGCGATTTGAGTGAAAGTGAAGAAGGAGATGCCAAGCGGCAGGATAATTTCGCCCAAGCCCCACTGCGTGCCAGCAATACCATTGAAGCTGCCGACAAAAAAATTCGCGTACTTGTAGTATGCGAGCAGCGACAAATTGGCGGAAATGGCAACAACGAGTAACAGCTTGTTCTGCCAATCATCATGCTGAGCTTCGGCTTTGGCAATCCATAGCCCAAATGTGTAGTTGCACACAATCGAGCCCAACAGCAAACCGACATAGGCCGGATTCCAATATCCATAAAAGAACAATGATGCCAACGCCAACCAGCCTGCTGCCCATGTATGATTGATCCGCCCCAACTGAAAGAAACCAATCAGCACGATCGGCAGGTACAAGAAAATAAATCCGTGTGTATTGAACAACATCAGAAACTAGCTCATTACAATCTGGTAACCATTGGGGCTCGTGTATAGCCAGTATTTGCAAATTGAGTGCAGTGCAACTGCGCATATACTCCATCTTTTGCCAATAATTAATTTAATGGCGTACCCAGGCACACGTTCTATTTGCATCTGAAAAAACCTGAATATCGCTTTAATCATCGCCGTGATAATCATTACCTTGAATTACTCAAATTATTGAGATTGAACCCGCTTTAACTTCCTAAGACCCTTTTTTATTACCGCCTATGCTCATTGGGGTTGTAATTGCCCAAACATGCTCGAAAGAGCACCCCCAATACGGAGAGGTTACCCTTGAAACTGCTAATCTTGGTGGGTATCTCGCCCTTTGGATAGCGCCGTATAGTCGGCAACTCAACACACCAGTGACCAAGTTTGGGAGCGCGATACGAGAGGTATGCCAACAATTCGTAGGTCATAAATACATCTCGAAACGGGGAAATCTTAGTGTCCAGTAGCATCTTGCGGCTGTATGCACGGAATCCTTGTGTGGTGTCCGTCCAGTGAAAACCTGAAAACAAGCTTAGTATCGGAGCATGAATAAACCGGATAGCAAAGTCTCGCGATTTGGGAGTGTTCTCTGCTGTCCCACCCGCGATAAAACGCGATGCTTGAACGAAATCCACGCCTTGCTTCAGGGCTTCGATGAACCGAGGTATCGCTTCTGGCTCATCCTTGTCGTTACCATCAATGGTTATGATTCCTTCATAACATTGATCAAGTGCAAAAGCATAGGCGCAGCGAAGCTGGGCACTCAATTTGCCAGGCCCCGTCTTGAGTAACAAGCCGCGCACACCTTTCTGCAGCATTGACTCCAGCCCCAGCGAGCCATCTGTACTACCGCCATCGATGATGATGATGTCGGCAAGACTATCAATCATGAGTGCAGACATCTTGGTCAGCAGGTGCTTGATTCGTTCACCTTCATTAATGACCGGGATCACGACGCACCAAGGATGTTGACGGCCAAGCCACAGCAGCGTATCAAAGGCAGGAACTTGCCAACTCGCGCGGACTTCTGGAGCAATATCAAGGTTGTTCATCTTCGAATATTTTTTGTTTTAACTTACACGAACCGTTATCAGTGCCACACCAGCAACAACCAGCAGAATGCCCGCGATTGTTGTCCAATGAAACGGTTCACGAAAGATCAGCAATGAACACAATGCTACAGTCGCAACTGACCCGGATGTCAGGACTGGATGCGCCACATTCAGCGGTAAGCGCGCCAAGGCTGCCGCATAGAGCAAGAACGCTGCGCCATACAATCCCAACCCCAACCAGAACGGCCAGTTGCTGAGCGCTGCTATCGGCTCGCTGAACGAAGGGAATTTGCGCGGCGGCATCATAGCTGTTTTGACCAACACACTCGCCGATGCATTGGAGGCAATGCCGAGAATCAGGATAAGCCACTTCATACGCTGCCCTCATTACTTTCGTAACGATAGTGCCGAATCGCCACCCTCAGTGCACGTTCGATCGACATGAGATGCGGCTCATTCTTGGTTGCCAGCATCTCGATAGAAACGATGTGATCCGATAATCGCTGCTTCAAGCACTCAGCTACCGCTGTGTGATCAGTTTCTCCATCGCCCAGAGGAACGAGGTCTGGCTCGCTAGCATGGATATGTCCTATCAGCATCGCGCTGTTTTGCAATATTGTTGCGGGGACTTCATTGTTGATTGTCAGCGCTCCGGTATCCAACTGCATTCGTATAGATGGATGCGCAACTTGTTCGACCACTTCTGCAGTTTCAGCACTAGTCGTCATAAAGTTTGCGCCATAACAGGTCGGGTTGGGCTCCAGGCAAATCAGGACTTTATGCGACCGGGCTATATCACCAAGTCGCCTAAAAAATGGTATAGCAATCTCCATGACCCGCTCATCAATTATGCTATTACGATCCCGATTTTTTGGGGAGCCGAACACCAAACGGGTAGCACCCAATCCAGCACCGATACGGCACACGGCAGTGAGATGCTGCAGCATCGCAGCCTGAACTTCGGGTGAAGCAAATAAATTTAACCCAGATGTGCCAAACAGCAGCGCTTGCATCCCGGTGATCTCAATACCACGCTCCTCCCACCAGTGTCTTACGCAAACGATATCTTCATCAGTTGCCTTGGCAGGCTCTGGAAAGTATTTGCCCGGCGCGATATCAATCGCATCCACGCCATAACGTTTAAGCAACTCGGCGATGGCTTCATCTTCCGATGTATCCCACGCGATGTTTGAAATAGCCAGCCTCATGTACTCTTCCCTTGCACTTCCTTGAGTGTGCGCGGTTCCGACTGGGCAAAGGCCCGAACTGCTTGAATGGTCTCACGGCGACTATATTGATAGTAGCCTGAAGTGCCGAAAATCTGCGCGTGCCGCGTACGCATATCGTAAACAGCTGGGCTATTCACCTGCACTTGCTCAAATAGCTTGCCGAAGCCTTGACTAGAAACTTCGGCAACACTTATAGGTTCGGCTGTAAGATGGACCAATTTCAAACCTGCATCAAGAGCAGTTTGAATGTCATACCAAAGGTTAACCATCGGATAAAACTGAAAAACTCCCCGACTATCGATAGCGTGGAGGTTATTGTCATTCAAGAAGTCGAAGATGACGTTTTTGCGCAACCCCGGCCCGACCAAGCCCGGGAGGCGAACGATCAAATGTTCAGGAAAGTGGCTTTCGACAAACTTTTCCAGTAGACGACGATGCAAGCCATAAGCGTGAAGCCCGGACTCTTCGACAATAGTGCCCTCATCAACGCCAAGCGGATTCTTGAAAACATCAACGGTGCTGATTAAGACAAAGGTCTTACATGTCATCGATTTCAGGTGCACGATCAGCCCATCAATCTTCTTCCGATCCACTTCAGGTTCGCGATTCGCGATCCACTTTTGTGCCGGGGCCCCTGCACAGACAGCGGTATCGAAATTTTTCCCTTTGATTTCACCGATATTTGTTGACCGGTATAGGCAGTCGAACGAACTTTGTTTGAGCAGGGTTGCACCCACAAATCCACTATATCCGATCAAGGCATTACTCATTGTTGCCGTCCCAATATAAAACAATAAAATTCTTTCTAAGAATCGCACCATCAAACACTAAGGCACACCACCTGTGTATCGGAAACTTTTTTTTCACAGAGGTCAAGAACAAAATCATTCCCATTGTCATATAGTACTTTGTAGCTCATGGCTAGTTGCGTCAGTTGATCTTGAACTGCAAATGTCCGAACGGCAAGATTACGAATCCAGGCACTGGGATGCTGAAGTCGATCCAAAAAATCCTTCCTGGAATGGAGTGCCTCATTTCTGTACGAATAGACCACGTATCTAATCTTATTTATGCGTAAATAATGCGCAAATTCTTCAGGTTCTCCCAGGTAAGGCGTACCAGGAGAAGGCCCTGCGGAGCCAGGCCAATCCATTACATAGATGCGATTACGTGAAAAATCGAAAAAGAAAGGCATGTCAACCCGCAAAAGAATAACTGCATGCTCAGGTATCGATGCCTGCAATTTTTGAATCCGGGTTAATTGACGCTGATAATGAGGCGAATCAGTATCGAAATCTTGCAATGCACTTGTATTTAATTTTGATTTTTGTCCTGAAAATACTGAAAGATATTCACCGTCTTCATCCTCAATCTTATGATAGATGTTTACCGCAATAACAGTAACCAACACTGTTATTAAAACGCTGCTGTATTTCAACAAAAGAGAATTAAGGCGTGGCTTGATTCTTCCTTTAAACATGCCAATTAATGAAACACCCAGAAAGGCAACTGGGATCACCAGCGTGATGTAGGCATAGCGCAGGGTTCCGGCAGGTGTTAACGCTAAAAGAGCGGTTGCTGTTACAGACAATAACATTAGAATCGCAGAAAAAATATGTAAGTATCGATCTCTGTGAAAATAAAATGTAGCCAGCCCTGCAATCAACATGAGCATGTAGAGCCAACGGAACCCGTAGATGGCGCCAATAAATGTTTCCTGGTTAACTATGCCTATGCTCCCAGACCTTACAACTCCTTGACCAAGGATGGGGTAGAAAGCAGTCTCTGAAAAACTTAAGTTTGAAAACATCCATGGAAGCAAGCAAGCTACCATGATGATCAATGTGATTAAGCATTCAAAAAATATCCATAGCCTACGAACATAAATCAAGCGGGTTAAGTAGTAAGTGGCTGCCATAACTGCGGCAGCTACAAGAAAATTACCTTTAAGCAGAATAAGACTTGCGAGTAGAAGTCCCAGCAATGCAGATCGTACAGGAGCATAATTGACGTTCGGCTTACATGAAAACAATAAAATTCCGTAAGCGAGAGCGCAACCAGATAGTATCGGACTGATGTTTGCGAGATGAGCTCGCGATGCAACCAGGAAAGTTATCGTAGCGACACCCAATATTTCCCAGAAACTGCTTTCACGCAGCCTAATATGATCAAGAACCAGAAGAAATAATAGAATTACTCCAGTTCCAGCTTCGGCAACTCGTATATGCTGCAGTGGAACAAAAACTAAAAATAGCGCGTTTAAATAATTTCCGGCACCAAACCCCTGTTCAATACCCCTGACATTGAAAAAGTCTGCCCCTTGGTAGCCTTCTTCAAGAATCCGCTTCGCAAAAACAAAGTAAGCATCGTAATCATCGTGTACATTGAACGGCAGATATAACCGGTTTGCCGCATACAACGATATATAAATTAATACCGCAACAAACACTGCCGTCTTTGATATAGATATCGGCCCAATTTTTAGCTTCTGGAAAACATATAAACTGCTGTTCACCCCTCCTGTTGCTGCCCAAAGTAAAAGTCCAAATAGCAGATATCCGGCCAATAAGCTGCGGCTTCCCATATGAAGTAATTCGACACAGCCTGATAGGGTTAGAAATATAGCGAATCCAAAAGTGACGGTAAGGCCTACACTACCTGATAATTCCGGTGCCAATGTCCTTGCAATAACTCGACCATAGCCATCAAAGCTGACAAGAACTGTAATGAGTACAAGCAGTGGATATATTGTAGAAACTAAGCTGGTCATTTAGGATGATTTCCCGTCCTGGCTGTTCAGGGCGGCAAACTGCCGTTAATTTTTTGCCGAAGATGACAGAATTGCCGACCTGAAATATTCACTAAAACCCGTGAAGAATGGTTTCATTTTTTGGGTACTTTCTGCTTATCCATGACAACGAACTTAGTTGGCGAGCCCACTTCCTTATGGTCTAACTCGTCGCCTTTGATATAAACATTCAAATACAATCCGTTTGGTTCTACTCGTGTAATCTCACGAGTAAGTCCGTTTGCAAATTCAACTATTCTCCCTACTTTGTATTCATCCGCAAATTTTTGCCTATTAGGAACAAGGAAGCCTGCCCAGTTTCGCGCTATTCCATGCACCCAGTTTACGTTGGTCAGATCTGCATTAGGTTCAACAATTACCTTTCCGTATACAAGATCCCCCAGAAGCTCTTTTGCTTGGCACGATATGAGCGCAAAGGATGATTTTTTATACTCTGGCAGAACTTGAACATCGTAGATGTTATCGCCATGGCTGTTTGCAAAAGCAGGGATCAATGAGCTGCTATTTTTTGGGTTTATGGAAACATAACCATCCAAGCCAACATAGGAGAGGTTATTCCTGACAAGGATAAGTGTCCTGAAGTTGTCGCTTGAGAATTCAATATTGACTTCAACAAATCCACGATTCTTTGCGTTGACCAAAAATTTGTCTTTACTGACGACACGGCAGGAGGCATCAATAAATTGTTTTGACGAACCCTTATGCCATACCGTCGTGAGCGGTGAATGCGCAAGGGGAACCCATTTTTGAAGCAGGTCTTGATAGAACCAGTAATTTTGACTGATGTTCCAGCCGACCCACGTTGAAAATGCATCCTCCCTGGTAGTAATTATCAATTCAGCGTTACTCAACCTGGTCTTTGCCTCATCTCTTTTGCTTCCGAGTGCATGAATTACTGAATCAACGGGCCATTCTGGAAATACTCGCAAAATTGCCGACCATAATCCCCAATACTCTTCAAATACAACCTTGTCTTTCGAGGCTCTCGCCAAAGCAATATAATTACGCCAATCACTGGTGAGATACCCACCGAGCTCTGGAACATAAAATCTTGTTGTGTCCGCTTGTGCTACGTTACGTTCCGATTTGTACCGGTCAAATGAATCAATCATCAAAAGCATTGATATGACAAGCATTATCACCATGAAAAATGCTAATTGGTGAGATGACCCACTACTTAATTTTAGTGGAAATATTTTTTTGAATCCCAGCCATAGAAGACGAAAAAGCGCGATTAAAGTAACCAGTATTCCCCAGAAGTAGAAACCGCCAAAATAGTCATTCTCAAAATGTCCACCAACCGTTGCGACTACGCCCCCGAAAAATAACGCGACGCCTATCCATAGCAGCAGGATAAGTTCAGTCAGCCTGGTTCTGTATGCCAGAATGGCTGTCAATGCAAGAACAAATAGAATTTTTTTGTTATGGTGTGTAAGCAGTCTTGTAAGCTGCTCTACAGAAAATACCCGCTTTCCTTCTTCATAGGGGCCGAAATACCACCATTGATCCTGTGCTACATCAAGAAAATTGTATTTCAACAGCTCAATTGGGTGACCATGTGTTGCCAAGGCAAACAGTGTCATCCATGAAAAAACGGTAGCTACAACATAAAAAAGTATATTGCTATTTTGAAATTCCTTGCAATGCAGAGCGGTTGCAAAAATCAGGAATGCGAACAAACCTGCTGTAGGAATCGCAAAGTCATTCGACCACAATAAAATTGAGCCTGTCAGCAACCCTGAAAATATGTATTTATATCGTGGTGTGCTAATGTGGAAAATGAAAAGATAATAAATTATGGCTACCAGATATGGTGCTGTAGCCCGGATCGGGCGAAGTGAACTCCCTGGCGAAACAAAAAACCTCATCCAGGGAGGAAAATGTATCGAAAAATAATAGGCGATCCCGATCGGTGCAACAAACAACAAACTGCCTGCTACCAGTGATGTGATAAATGATTTGGGCCTCCATATTAACTGCCAGATAATTGCGGTTGATAATGCCCCACTTAATAAAACCAATAATTGCGCAGAGAAGACGCTGGCAGAAATATTGGCACCTAACGTCTTGAAGAAGGGATACAAAGCAAATAGCGGGCCTATTCCCAGGTAGGGGAAAAAATCCTTGCCAGGAAATTGCCCTGCATCAAGCCGATATAGTCCACTTGCAGTTTGGAAAGCGCCATCAAGATGCATGGTTGGAAGATCGATTGACGCAGTCAAGGAATAGAGCACTGCCCACCCTAACCAGCATAAAATGATGCCGATCTTAATAAAGCTGATTTTTGACGTGCTTGCATTTCTAAATCGAAATTTGCTCAGCATCCAGCTTCTCCAGTACATCATAGATATTGTCTATCTTTCCGCCCAATACGGAATAACAGCCGGGCAACTCCGGGTGCTTTTCAAACAGAATGGGTCTTCCGTCATCGCCCTCGTTCTTAACCAGAACGGTTTTAACCTCGAAAAGCGAGTCGACATACTTGGCATCCCGCATTGCAGGAAGATAACGCACTACATCTCTAACCATCCTGTTTACACGAGTGGCACGGTCATAGTCATTCAATTTCTGGTAAGGATCGATACCTGGTTGATCATTCCAGTGCTTGTGTGGGGTGTAGCGCACATGGGAAAGTGTGTGCAAACCGCGTGCAGGAAAGGGCATCATCGAGAAGAACGGACCATCCATCACAGTGATACCAAATCCGATGAGGGCAGGCGGTACCTGCATAAGTGCCATCTCGGTAATTTCCTGCTTAAGTCCGGTCCTAGTCCCCGGGAAATCTCCCTTGAACTGATTGAGACCGCTGTAAGTACAGTTGAATACGTAGCGGCAAGAGATCAACTCCTCAATTCCTTGACTTGGCTGTACGACAACGCGCAATGTTTTGTTTGGCCCGTTTGAGATATCCGTAACACGTGTTTCAAGGCGGATTTGCACGTCACATTCTTTTAATTCACGCTCTGCCCAACTCGCCAGCTTTGTGGAGTCAAAGGCATATTCTTCGACCAAATACACATCCTCGATCAGGCGCGGTTCAAATAATGCTCGTTGCGCCGGATCCGCTGGTTGAATTTTGGCATCAATCTCCCGACAGAAGCGTTCAAACTGCTTGGCCGTGATCTTGGAATTTCGGCGTGCAATCGCATATAGCTTGGTGAAGTCCTGCTTTACCGCATCAGGCCAGTCTCGCACGAACTTGGGCAGATTGATCCGGCTCCGGTATGCTGTGGTGAAGCTGCGCGTATAGTGATAACCGTTATGTACGCGGGCCTGATTGTTATAGGAGGCTCGCGTAAGAAGCGCATGCTCGCGCTCTACAAGGGTGATGCGCTTGAGGCCACGCTGCTTGGCCAAGTAAATGGCAATGGCGGCGCCGTAAAACCCGCCACCGATAACGACTGCGTCTTGACTTATGTCTGTGTCCGGCATCAGTCAGTTCGTTCGGGATAAGTGCCTGATGTGTGTTTCGGCTTTGAAACCACTTCTTCGATGTTCAGCTTCTCACGCCGGGTCATGCGGGTACTGGTGAACTCTTGCCCTACGTGATAGAGCGGGCCTTCGTTCGACAGGCTGGCCATATGCAGAATGTACTCCCCAAGAACAAGAAGGACGAGTGAGATTAAAAAAAACATGCCGGATTGCTGCAGAGAAAGGCTAATCCAGCCGGGTGCGACATCTGCCTTCAATATCCCGATGGCAACGACGTAAATGGAATAGACAAGGTTGGCAACAGCGCCGAACAAAGAGAGCGAGGTGACCAAACGCATCGGTCCGCGAGTTGTAGAAACCAGTAGTCTCATACCCCGGTCGATACTTTCGCCCAACCTTTTGGATTGCGAAATCTTTGGCATTGCACTGTAATTGAGATTGACGCGCGCAAATCCGGCAGTAGCTGGAAGATGTCGATAGGTCATCGAAGGCTGAGGGTGCTGCAGAACAAAATTGACGACCCGCCTACTCAAAACACGGTACTGCGGAGCTTCTTTGGCCAGATGAAGGCCGTTGAACCACTTGTAAAGTCCGTTAAAAATAACATATGCACCCCGATATGCAAGACTCCGAACGGGTTTTTGCTCATTGTTTGCAAACACCACATCAGCGCCGCTGACGGCCCTGTCGAGCATTTCCGGCAGGAAGCCGATGTCGTCCGTTAAAGGGTCAATGACCGCAACGAAGTCGCCCAGTGCATTTTCCAACCCTACCCATGATGCAGTGTCAGCATCGACTTCTTTGGTTAGTGCATACACTTGCAAATTGGGTCGCCCATTCTCTCCCGTGAGCTTTTTAAATACTGATATACTGTCGTCATCCGACGCATTGTCTACGATAATTAACTCGTAATCGCTGACTAGAGAAGAAATACATGTAGCGGCGTCCGATAGGATTTTTTCAATCTGCTCTGACTGGTTGCGCACAACGAAGACTACGGACAGAAAAGTAGGAAATATCGCCATTCTAAGTACCGTCAAACGCTAACGGCGGGTTAGCGTTCCCTTTTAAAAAATATCTTATTTTATTAATCTGCAGCAGGAGGCTCGACCTCATTCTTATATATAAGCAGCTAAGCAAACTGAGCTTTTCCAAGGGTTTAGTTACCCAAAGCCAATCATGTATGGTTGATTCGAACTGGCTGAAAAAAACCAATCAGCACAACCGACAGATGTAGAAAAACAAACTCGTAAGTATTGAACAACATCCGAAATCAACCCTTTATTCGTCTATAACCATTGTAGCTTGCGTATAGCCAGTATTGGCAAATTGAATGCGGTGCAACTGCGCATATACTCCATCCTTTGCCAATAATTCACGATGTGTGCCAATCTCGACTATTTCGCCCTTTTGCAGCACGACGATGCGATCGGCTTTTTCGATGGTAGATAGGCGGTGTGCGATGACCAAAGAGGTGCGTCCCTGCATCAAAGTTTCAAGTGCAGCTTGGACGTGGCGTTCTGATTCGCTATCCAGAGCAGAGGTTGCTTCGTCAAGAATCAGGATGGGTGCGTTTTTGAGGATAGCACGCGCAATTGCGATGCGCTGGCGCTGGCCCCCGGAAAGTTTTACCCCTCGCTCACCGACCAGCGTGTTCAATCCCTGCAGCATCTCGTGGATGAATTCCATCGCATGAGCTGCCTGTGCGGCTGCGATAATCTCTGCTTCTGGCACTGCGCGCATCTGGCCATAGGCGATATTGGCGGCAATCGTATCATTGAACAACACGACTTCCTGGCTCACCAGTGCAATGTTGGCGCGCAAACTGGCCAGCGTAAGATTGGCGAGATCATGACCGTCCAACGTGATGCGTCCGCTACTTGGCTGGTAAAATCGCGGAACCAGATTGGCCAGCGTGCTCTTGCCGCTGCCGGATGCGCCCACCAAAGCGACAGCTTGACCCGCCGGAATTTCGAGGTTGATATCACGCAATGCCAATCTGTCATCCTGCTGGTAGGACAGGCTGACGTTTTCAAATTCTATTCGGCCATTGGCGCGGCCTATGGACATTTTTCCGGTATCAGTTTCACCGGGGGTATCAAGCAACTCAAATACGCTTTCCGAAGCAGCCAGCCCCCGCTGCAAATATTCACTCACGCCCGTAAGGCGTTTGATCGGTGCGGTCAGCATCAGCATGGCTGCAATAAATGAAAGGAAACCGCCAACTGTGGTTTCATCACTGCGTGATTGCACTGTGGCGAGGTAGACGATAACGGACAGCGCAACAGCGGCGACCATCTGCACTATGGGCACATTTGCAGCCGCTGCC
Organism: Pseudomonadota bacterium; assembly: GCA_049320585.1. Lineage (GTDB taxonomy): Bacteria > Pseudomonadota > Gammaproteobacteria > Burkholderiales > Gallionellaceae > Gallionella. Next base: position 12,347 of record JBMOQB010000012.1, read on the forward strand.
ATTGCATGCTTCATGATGTAACGGCGCACCCAGTTGGCCTTGTCGCCAAATCGGTCGCCCTCGTATTGCTGTCCGCCAAAAAGTTTGACAACTTTGTGCGCGGCAACACTTTCCTCGATCACTTGTGTGATATCACCCATTGCTCGTTGAGCATCGCGGCTGGCAACACGCAAACGACTATTGAGGATTCCTAAGATGACTGCAATGATGGGTACCATCACCAAACTGAGCAGCGTGAGTTTCCAATTGAGGTAGAACAACCAGCCGAGTAGACCGGCAATAATGATGGAATCGCGGACAGAAACCGTCACCACGTTGGTGGCAGCAGCGGTCACTTGAGACACATCGAAGGTCAACTTGGAGAGGAGGTTGCCAGTTGCGTGGTCGTCGTAATAGCGTGTCGGTAAGGTGAGTAATTTGTGAAACATTTCCTCACGAAGATCCATCACGACTTTGTTGCCGACCCAACCGATGGCATAAGTGCCAACGAATGAGGCGACACCGCGCACGAAGAAAATCACCAAAATGATCAGCGGAGCAAGTTTGATGACGGTGTCATCCTTGTGGATGAAAGTGCCGTCCAGCATGGGTTTCAGCAATGCCGGAAGCAACGGTTCAGTTGCAGCAGTAACTGCCATGCCAAGGATGGATATCGCAAAGGTGCGCCAATAAGGCTTGACGTAGCCAAGGAGACGTAAATAAAGCTGGGTACTGGTAAGATTCATGCCGCGCACTTTAGCAGAAAAGACCCCATCCATCTTCTTCCGATTGCTGTTGCAGTCAGATGGTGACCCTAAAATCCTAACTTTTGAAACGCGAGGAATTTATTCCCGCACGGAATACCAGAGAGCGGGATAACAGATACATGATGGTCGTGTATGTCGCGGCGGCGAGTAACTGAGCAAAAATGGCTTTCCAATGAAGAACGCTCAGGGCAAATTGCAGCACCATCAAATTCAAGATAAAACAAACGAGGAACGCCGCCAGATAACGCAGGCTTTCAGAAGTGATATGCCCCTCGCTGCGGAATACGAGTTTTTTTGACAGGAAAAAACCCAGTATCAGTCCGAAAAGATAGCCACCAATATTTGCAAGCATCGGAGTAACACCCAGAGCCATCAATAAAAAGATGACGGAAAATCCCGCCAGGGTATTCAGCACACCGCTGCCCGCGTAACGGCCAAGATAAGCGGTCTCAGCCAGCCATTTGGACATAATATTGCGCGCCGAGCGGTAAGCGTTTCAGCCAGGGTTCGATTCCGCGCAGAAAGGCGAGTTGACGGGGGAAAAACAGGGTGTAGCCGTGTTGTTCGTAATTGAATCCGGCTTCACGGCTCAAATCAACAGCTTCCTTCATCCTGAGCATCTCGGCATCGGCATCGAAAGGACAGCGTTCGAAGATCCAGCGCGTCAAGGGATTGAAAGGGTTGTGTTCGAACAGGAACATCTGCCCGCCTTGAGCAAGAACCAGCCTGCACTTGGTGAGCGCTTCATGACGCTCGGCTGCAGGGATATGATGGAACACGTTCGCCGCGACTATCGCATCGAAGCGCAAGGCGGCAATTTCTCCCCAGTCTGAAAACAGTCTGGCGTGCGGCGTATGCTTAGCTGCGATCTCAAGCGAGGCGGAAGAAAGGTCGTAACCGAACAGCTCGGCATCCGGGAAATATTGTTCAAGATAAGGCAGGCTGCGGCCCGCGCCACAACCAAAATCGAGGATGCGTGCAGGTTTGTTGTTGCCCAAGCGCGCAGCCATCAAGGCAATTTTGTATTCGGCAAAATAGCCATCCTCGTTCAGGGATTCCGGTATAGCTTCACCCAGCACACGGTCATATTGTCCGGCATATTGATCGAATTCCGGCTTACTCATGGTTATGGCGGAGTCCAGGTGGTCGCCGCAACGACGAATTGCGGTTTGTGGTTCAGTTTCAGGTAAGTACGCCCGAGATACTCGCCTATCATGCCGATGCACAATGTCTGGACACCGCCGATGAACAATACTGTGGCGATCAGCGATGTCCAGCCGGCAGGCAGCTCGGGATGCAGAATTTTTTGTACTATCACGAATACGATCATTGCCGAGCTTAAGGCAGCCAGCACAAATCCCGCATAGGTGGCGATGCGCAACGGCAATACCGAAAAACTGGTTGCCATTTTCAGCCACAGCGATAGCGAACGCCGCAGGTTGTAGTTGCCTTCACCTGCGTGGCGCGGCTGGTGTTCGATATCGATAGTGGTGATGGAGCGCGTTACATCGAGGATCAGGCCATCAACATAAGCATAGGGGCCGTCATATTTTATGATTTCCTGCGCCACGTCCCTGCTCATCGCCTTGAACGAAGAAAGGTATAGTCCTTTCGGTTTGCCCAGCAAATGGGTAGCCACCCAGTTATTGAAGTTGCTGCCGAGCTTTTTCCAGGCCGCGTGCCGGCGGTTCAGGTATTTGGTATAGCAAACGTCATAACCTTCATCAAGCGCACGCAACATGTCTCCGATAGCGCGCGGAGGGTGCTGCAGGTCGTCGTCCATCAGCACCACGAATTTGCCACTGACATGATTCAATCCCGCCATGATCGCGTTGTGCTGGCCGAAGTTGCGGCGCAGCGAAATGCCTTTGATGTACGTATAGCTATCGGCAAGAGAGTGAATCACCTGCCAACTATCGTCCGGACTGGCATCGTTCACCAGTATCAGTTCAAAATTATCAGACAGTTGTTCGTTTTCCATTTCCGCAGAAATTTGTTTCACCAATTGCGGCAGAATCGTCGCGCTGCAGTAGACCGGCACGACGATAGACAGCCTGCAAGCAGTATCAGTATGCTTTTTCATAATATTTGCCTATCACCCGTTCGAGGTAACCTTTGTTGAATTTTACGCCAGCCGCGTCGATTGCAGGGAGTATCGTCTGAATGTCTATCGGATACCAGGAGCCGCGCTCGAGAGGTTCGTAAACCGCGCGCTTGCCGACCGCTTTCTCCATTGCAGCTACGATGTCCAGCATCGCGTAACTGGCCGGATTGGCAATGTTGACCGTGGCATTTCGCAAGATAAAGTGGTCTATCAGTTGACTTGAAATCGCAGCCACATCGTCCACATCGATGATATTGCGCCTGGCCTTGCTCCACAATTTGAACGATTCGCTGCGTGAAATGCGCGCATACAGATAATTTAACAAGGTGTGCGGATTGGGAGTTCTGCCCGCAACTTGCGGCAGCCGCACGATCAGGTGCCTGGGGTGTGTCGAAACCAGTTGCTCCATGGCCAGTTTATGCCGCACATAGGCGGTGTTTTGCGACTCCGGATCGGCAACGCTGCAAGTGCCGAAGTAGACGAAAGCATCGACATGGTTTGTCTGATGCAAGGCATCGGCCAGCCGGTTTCGTTCGCGCTCAAATTCGCGCATATCCGTACAACTTGAATTCGAAACTCCGGCAGCGTAGATACACATATCTTCCCGTTTGGAAAATGTGGGTGCAAATGCCTGTGCCAGCAAACCTGAACCAATGAGCATGATAAATGTATGACGGTCAGTTTATCCGGATCGCAACAGCAGCGTTCCATCCGGTGGTTTGGTATTTTGCCAGAAATCTGAAACAACTTTGGACAACATGAACATGATGAATCGAATTCATCGAAATTCCGCAATAATCTGTTAGGCTATTCGACAGGCAATCCAGGCAGGATAACGCGATGGCGATTTACGCGGTGGGCGACATTCAAGGCTGTCATGCCGAACTGGTACATCTGCTGGAAACCATACGTTTCGATGCGGCAGCGGACCGGCTCTGGCTGGTCGGCGACTTGGTGAATCGCGGACCGGGTTCATTGGATGTATTGCGGCTGGTCAAAGCGCTGGGCGACAGCGCGATCACTGTGCTTGGCAACCACGACCTGCATCTGCTCGCCGTCGCGGAAGGTGTGGCGGAACTGCATCGCAGCGATACGCTCGATGAAGTGCTGAATGCCCATGACCGCGACGAATTGCTGCATTGGCTGCGTAACCAGCGCCTGCTGCATGCCGAAGGCGGATACGTGCTGGTCCATGCCGGGTTGCTGCCGCAATGGAGTGTAGAACAGGCGGTCAGTCTCGCGCACGAGGTGGAGCATGCCTTGCGCGGCGAGAACCATGCCGTGTTCCTTGCGCGCATGTATGGCAACGCGCCGCACCAGTGGGACGACAATCTCACCGGCTACAAGCGCCTGCGCGTCATCGTCAACGCCTTCACCCGGATGCGCATCTGTACCCCGCAGGGCGAGATGGAATTCAGGTTCAAGGGTGAAGTGGAAAACATCCCTGCAGGCTACTTGCCCTGGTTCGACGTGCCCGGGCGCGCCAGCGCAAAAGCGAAAGTGATCGTCGGCCACTGGTCGGCGCTGGGTCTGCTGCTGAGGAAAGACGTCATCGCGCTGGACACCGGCTGTTTGTGGGGAGGGCCGTTGACTGCGATCCGGTTGGAGGACCGGCAACTGTTCCAGGTCGAATGCAACAATCCGGTAGCGAAACACTGGTAAGCAACCTATAGAGGTTGACCACCTGACTTTATATGTATAGACTGACGTTTATACATTTTGCATAAGGTGAAAATCATGGCCGAAGCCGTCCTTGACATCAAACAGTGGGGCAACAATCTGGGCGTCCGCTTGCCAGCGGCGGTGGCACGGGAAGCGCACCTGCATGCCGACCAGCGAGTGCGCGTAACGGTCGAAGGCGACCAGGTCATCATCACGCCGGTCGATGCGACGAAATTCACGCTGGAACAACGTTTGGCTGCCTACGATCCCAAGCGCCACGGCGGCGAGCAAATGACCACGACGCAAACGCTGGGAGCCGAGCGTTGGTAGCCGCCAAAAAAGCAGCAGCCGGACAATCGGCGGCGCTTAAACGCAAACCAAAATCCTGGGCGCCGGACCGGCAGGACATCATCTGGATCGACTGCAATCCGCAAGTCGGGCGCGAGATGCGCGATGTCCATCCGTTTCTGGTGCTCTCGCCACGCATCTTCAATGAGAAGACCTTGCTGGTCATTGGGCTACCCATGACCACAGCGGAATACAACGCAGACAATCCGTTTGCGGTTGCGGTGGGCAAAGCGAAAGGGCGCAAGACCGGACAAACCAGCTATGTGCTTTGCCACCAGCCCAAGTCATTCGACTGGCGCTTGCGGAAAGCCAAAGCGCACCCGCTTGGCGCCCTGTCAAACGCTTTGTTTGCGCAGGTTTGCGAACGGCTCAATCAAATTATCCAAGTGGGCTGACGAATCCGGTGGCGAAGCATTGGTGATCAGCGGATTTCCGACAGCAGTCGCTGCATCATTGCTTCGGCTTGTCCTTTATAGCCCCCGCCGAACAGGTTGGCATGGTTGAGTATGTGATACAGGTTGTATAGATCGCGGCGCAGCGCATAGCCTTTGTGTAGCGGGTAAGCGGCGCGATAAGCCGTGTAAAAATCCGCACTGTATCCACCGAACAGTTCCGTCATCGCGAGGTCACATTCGCGGTCGCCGTAATAGGCTGCGGGATCGAAGATCGCCGGAGCTCCATCCGCAAGGAATGCATGGTTGCCGCTCCACAAATCACCGTGCAGCAGCGAAGGTTGCGGCGAGTAGCCGTCGAAGAAAACAGGCAACACATCCAACAGCTTTTCGCCCAAGCGCTGCAACCGGCCACCGTAGCCGTTTTCTTCCGCAAGCTGCAATTGAAAACCCAGGCGATGCTCGCGCCAGAAATCTATCCAGTTATCTTTCCAGGTATTCGGCTGTGGTGTGGTGCCGATGAAGTTGTCTGCTGAAAACCCAAATTTATTTCCAGTGCAACGATGCAACCCGGCAAGCTGCTCGCCGAGCAGCTTCGCATCGCCGTGCGAATTCAATTCCAGATGTTCCAGCACCAGATAGCTTTGCTTGCCGGCGATACCGTGCGCGATGGGGCGCGGCGCACGGATGGTGTTTGTCGCGGCAATCGTGTCAAGTCCTGCTGTTTCGGCGACGAACATCATTTGATGTTGCGCGTCGTTGAGCTTGAGGAAATAGCGCGAATCGTCCGTTCCCACCAAACGATAAGCTTCGTTGATGCTGCCGCCACTGACGGGTGTTGAAGTGCGCAGCGTAAAGGGGCGATGTGTCTTATTGCTGATGACGGTGGAGAGGTGGGCGATGAGGCTGGGGTTCATGATCCTGAAAAAATCAATTGTCCACGAAAATCACTAAAAATATACAAAGAAATTCCGTGATGATGATCTTTCACTAATGGGGGAATCTCCACATCGAACTAATTTGTTTTGTTTCGTAAATTTCGCGGATCAATAGTCGTTATAACTGGATTGAATGTCCGAAGCTCTGTTCATACAAGCCCATCAGTTCGGCGCGCGTGTATTTGTGGTTCTGTCCGCCGCGGCTGGCGATCTTCAACGATCCCATCAGCGAGGCGAGACGCCCGGTGGTCTCCCAGTCCCAGCCCTGCTGGATGCCGTGCAGCAAGCCTGCGCGATAGGCATCGCCGCAGCCGGTCGGATCGACGATGGCTTTCGGCTTGGGCGTGGGGATGGCGATCTGTTTGCCGCCGGCGTAAATCAGCGAGCCTTCCGCTCCAAGCGTGACGATCAATGCCTTTACACGTTGCGCGATTTCAGCCAGCGTCTGGCCGGTCTTGTCCTGCAACAGCCTGGCTTCGTAATCGTTCACGGTGACGTAGGTGGCCTGCTCGATGAGCCTGAGCAGCTCCGCACCGGAGAACATCGGCATGCCCTGACCCGGATCGAACACGAAGGGGATGCCAAGGTCGGAGAATTCCAGCGCGTGCTGAAGCATGCCCTCGCGCCCATCCGGCGCGACGATGCCCAGCGTGATTTCTTTTGCCGAGGAGACGCTATTCATATGCGACTGTCCCATTGCACCGGGATGAAAGGCGGTGATCTGGTTGTCGTCCAGGTCGGTGGTGATGAAGGCTTGCCCGGTGAAAGTCCCCGGTACAAGATGGATATGCTTCTGTGACAGACCCAGATTTTCCAGTCTCGTGGCGTAATGTGCGAAATCGTCGCCCACGGTTGCCATGATCAACGGATGGCCGCCGAGCATTTGCAGATTGTAGGCGATATTGCCCGCACAGCCGCCATATTCGCGGCGCATCTCGGGCACCAGAAAAGCGACGTTGAGGATGTGGATCTGTTCGGGAAGGATATGTTTCTTGAATTGGTCCTTGAACACCATGATGGTGTCGTAGGCCATCGAACCGCAAATCAGAGTGTGCATCGCGTAACCATGAGTGGATTGAAAGGCGTGAATTGTATCATCGGGCCGGGAACTGATTATTGGTCAGTACCAATGAATGACCTGACCAAACAGTCCGGCCGAGCAAAGCGTGTGGCCCAGAACACAGGTCGTCAGGTACAATTGCGTACGCAAACAAGTTTTCCGGTGATGCAGTTCAAAACCGGGGCAACAGTCAATCAGGGGAAAGGCATGTCCAATTTTTCAAAGGTAGTGATCATCGTATTGGCGATGGTAATGTCAGGTTGTGCAAATCGGGTATGGATCGCCGACTGGAAGGAAACAACCCCGTTCAGCGCACCCCGTGCAGGCACCGCATCGGTGATCGTAAAGGACAAAATGTATCTGATTGGCGGAGTGGACGGCAGGAATTTCGTCAACATCACCGAATATGCGCAAATCAACAAGGACGGTACCCTCGGACCATGGCAGCTGGGTCATCCGCTTTTCGAGGAACGCGGCTTCATGGAAGCAGTGGTGCACGGCGATTACGTTTATGTGGTGGGCGGCGGCAACGGCCCGAACGGGCATCATCTGTTGCGCACCGCAGAACGCGCTCAAATCCTGCCGGATGGCACGCTCGGCCCGTGGCAAACGGAGAAAAATGAAATGGTGGTGACGCGCCGCTGCAGCAAGATCATCGCCACCGACAAGCGCATCTATTCCTTTGGCGGTTTCGGCGGTGTGTTGCTCGATACCGTCGAATACGCGGAGTTTCAACCGGATGGCAGCCTTGGCGAATGGAAACTGGATCCGGAGACGATGACGATCCCGCGCTATGTCAACAGCGTGAAGAAAGAAGATGACCGGTTCTTCATCATAGGCGGTCACGACCGGACCAAGGGCGTCGGTATAACCGATGTCGAATGGACGCGCTACACCAGCACGGGGAATACCCAGAAGTGGCAGGCTACCACGCCGATGCAGCAAGGCCGTTACGGACTTTCCAGCAGCGCATACCGCGATTATATGTACGCAATCGGCGGAATCTCGGGCGCGGAATACCTGGATAGCATCGAGATCACCAAAGTCGGCAAGGAGGGGACGCTGGAACCATGGAAGTACACCACGCCGCTCGATCAGCCGCGCGCCAATTTCAGCACCATCGATCATGACGGGCGGCTCTATGTGATCGGCGGGACCAACCGTGATGGCTATCTGGCCAGCGTGATCTATGCTAACCGCAACGCTGCGGGTGATTTCGGTTACTGGGGCACAAATGAGGAAGCCAAGGCAGTGAAAGCCAAGCTGGCCGAGCGCGACTCAATCAAATCGCAATTGCCGAACGAAGGCAAGGTCATCGAATTCATCCAGGCTGAGGCCTATACCTACATCCATGTTCAGAACGATATGGGTCAGGAGGTGTGGATCGCCGGACAGAAGATCAATGACCTCAAGGTCGGTGACCGCGTCGGTTTCAGCAAGGGCGTCAACATGTCCAACTGGTACAGCAAGGAATTGCAGCGCGGCTTTGCGATGGTCATTTTCGTCGGGCAGGTTCGGAAGCAGTAATTTCCAATTCCTGATAAAACGATCACTGTGTTGGCTTCGACTTCGGCTCCTCGCCGTACTATATGTACTGTCTTCGTCGCCTCATTCGGGTGCCCGGCCAATAGTTTTTCGGCCTCGCCGCCTTGTGCTCATTTTTATCAGAAATTGGAATAATGCACTCCAATATTTTGGGAACGTACATATATTTCGGTTTGGCTTGCAATAGCTGGTTTCCAGTTCGACTAACGGTGACCACATGAACATCAAATTTCAGCGCGCGGTCGACCGTTATCTGGGTGTGCCGATCTGCGCGTTGCTGTCCGTGCTGGATTTGTTTCAGAACAAGGCTACCATCACTGCACCGCCGCGCCGGATACTGGTGATCCTGCTTTCAGAGATGGGCAGTCTGGTGCTTGCCCATCCGATGTTTGCGCGCCTTAAGCTTCAGTATCCGGATGCGGACATCCACGTTCTGCTGTTCGCCAGGAACCGCGAAGTGCTGGATCTGCTCGGCGTGATTCCAGAAGCCAACGTGCTGACGCTGAATGACGGTTCGATCAGCGGTCTGATCAAAGATAGCCTCAATGCGATACGCAAATTGCGTTCACTCAAGATCGATGCGGTGATCGACTGCGAGCTGTTCGCCCGTATCAGCAGCATCTTTTCGTTTCTTTCCGGCGCGCCTTTGCGTGTGGGTTTTCATCGCCATACCCAGGAAGGTCTGTACCGCGGCTCGTTCATCAATCGTCCGGTGCTGTACAACCCGTACCGGCATCTGTCGCATCAATTCCTGACCATGGTCGCGGCGCTGGAGTCTACCACCGTGCCGCTCGCCAAGTTGCAGCCCGCGCCCGATCCCTGTATCCCGCCGCCGCTGGATTTTGCCGAGCAGGAACTGGAACGGGTTGCCGCGCAATTGCACGAGGACTTTCCCGCGGTCAAGGATAAGCCGCTGGTGCTGGTCTACCCCAGCGGCGGCATCCTGCCGATACGCGCCTGGCCGATCGAGTATTACAGCAGGCTGTGCAGAAAGCTGCTGGAAGACGGCTATGCAATCGGGGTGATAGGCCTCAAGGGCGACCATCCGGTATCCCAGGTCATTGTGGATCATTGCCAAAGTCCCAACTGCATCAACCTGGCCGGTTACACCAGATCGGTGCGGCAGTTGCTGGCGCTGTTTCATCGCGCCTCATTGCTGATCACCAACGATGGCGGGCCGGGACAATTTGCCGCACTGACGCCTCTGCCGACGATCACCTTCTTCGGTCCGGAAACGCCGCAGCTTTACCAGCCGCTGGGCAGCAATGGTTACAGTTTCTTCCTGTCATTGCCGTGTTCGCCGTGCCTGACCGCCTACAACCACCGCAATTCGCCGTGCGACGGCGACAACCAGTGCCTGAAGCTGATCACGCCCGAGCTGGTGCTGGCCAAGGCCCGCGAGATGCTGGCCAGTGGCGCATGCAAGCCGAACAGGCATAACGCATGAGACTGATCGACAGACTTGCCGAACTGCCGCTGGTGGCATGGTTCTTCAAACCGCGTTTCATCAAATTCGGCACTGTCGGCGCCTCCGGCGTGCTGGTCAACCTGGGGATGCTGTATCTGGGCCAGGAATTCCTGTTCACCGCGATCCAGTCGCACGGCATGCGGCTCAACGCATCGCTGGGACTGGCGATCTTCTGCGCGACCGCGAACAACTTTTACTGGAACCGCTTCTGGACCTGGAGCGACCGCACCCATCATCCCGACAAACATCTGATCCTGCACTTTGGCCAATATGCACTGGCGTGCTGGGTGGGCATCGTGGTGCAGGTGATACTGACCAAGCTGTTCGTGATCTATCTGTACTATCTGATCGCAAATGCGCTGGCTATCGTGCTGGCCAGCGTGTTCAATTTCCTGGTGAATAATTTCTGGACGTTCCGCAGCCACAAGCCGGTGGGTGAAATCGCGTTGCCGATCATTCCCGAGCCGGAGCATGATGATGAAAAATAAAATCGGCAAAGGCCTGTTTGTGCATGAAACAAAATGAATCGATATTAGGATTGGTCTGGTACATATCTGGATGCCTGCTGGCGGTGTTCACCTATTTCTATGGCCTGGACAGTCAGAACATTCCGAAGAACGGCGACGAATATCCGTATGAGCACATCGTACGGCTGACCGCCGCCAGCGGCGAGTTGCTGCCGCTGCAGTCGCAGCTGGATAATATGCGCAACACCAAGCCGCCGCTGCTGTTCTGGCAGGGCATCGTTTCCACCAATTGGGGAACAGACTGGACACTGTGGGATTTGCGCTATCCGAGCGTGATCTACACGATGCTGACCGCAGCGATGCTGTTGCTGCTCGGCCGCAAGCTGACCGGTAAACTAGAGACCGGCTTCATCGCCGCATTGACGTTTCTGGCATTCTTCACCACCTATCGTTTCGGCCGCCCGTTCCTGACCAATCCGCCCGAGGTGTTCTGGATCTTCCTGCCGTTCTTCGTGCTGCTGTACTGGCGGCAGACATTCGAATCGCGCTTCGTGATTCCGCTGTTGCTCGGCATCAGTATCGGAATCGGCTTTTTGTACAAATCGTTCGCTCTGGGTTTGCCGGTCACGCTGAGTCTGGCCGGATGGTATCTGCATCAGCGTCATTACCGTGTGGCAGCATTCCTCAAGCAGGATGTACTGAAGATCGCGATCGTGGTGTCGGTCGCGGTGGCGATGTTCGCGTTGTGGTTCGTGCTTGATCCCGATCCGCAGGCGGTGTGGAAGGAATTCGTGGTCGGCGAGAACATCGGCAAATTCGATCCGCACGGGCCCGGCTATCTGGAGAAATTGCTGTGGGGCGCTTCGAGCATCTGGAGTTATACCATCGCCTTCCTTACCAACTCCGGCTTGCTGACCTTTCCTGTGGTGGCGCTATTTTATGTTGCCTACAAAAACCGCCATCAGTTCAGCCACGAGGAGCAACTGTTGTGGCTAGTGGTTGCAGCATTTTTTCTCAGTTTTTGCCTGCCCAGCCAGCGTTCGGGAAGGTATTTGCTGGATGTGATGCCGGCGGTGGCATTGCTGTGCGCGCTGAACTGGCAGCAGATCAACCGCAAGGTTTTTGTTGCAAGCCTGATTCTGGCGGGCGCGGTGCTTGCAGGAATGGCATATCTTGCAGTGCGGCTGAAAACTGAAATGACCGCGGTGCAGATGTTCCCGCTGACATTCTGGTTGCTGCTATCCGGCACCGGGATATTGACACTGCTGGCCATCGCTGTGCCCAAGTTCACCCGCCAGGCTGTCAACATTGTCGCATTGCTGGTGCTGTTGTGTTTTGCCGCATTCCTGAAACCGCTGGATGGCGAGCTGGGCAATTACAGCATGGATGCGCGGCGCTATGCGCAAGGCAAAGACGTGTGGGTACCCTGCAACTTCAGGGCCCTGGACGAAGGCCATCGTTTCATGCTGCCGGGCGCGGAAATACACGGTTACAGCGAGGACCAGAACCTGACTGTTGATGAGCTGGCTTCACGCTATCCGTTGTTCGCGGCACGGTTGCCGTTGAGCGTCAATGTGTTGGACAGTGGCTGCGCAGGCTGCAAGGTCATCGGCCGGCGCCTGGATATACGCGGCCGTCACAGCTCTGCAGAACTGAAAGAGATGTTTTTGGAAGGAAAGGTTTTCCAGCATCTGTTCATCAGGGAATTGCTGATAGCCTCGCCCGACGGCGGCAAAATTCCGGTAACGCAATCACTCGCGCAAACATGCCGCTGAAACTTTTTCCCATCGTTCGCAAAGCAACAACACTGCATGGACTGGTGTTCTTCGCAATATTGATCGCGGCTGGCGCGGCAGCATACAAATTTTACGATCGGCCGTCAGCGGCACTGTTTCGGCAGCCTGCCATCGCGACGCAAAGCAGTAATGCCTTGCCAGATGTGCAGACCAGCTTCGTGTCCGGTGCACAGAATATCCATACACATGCCGCTTCGCTGGTTGAACTGGGCGACGGGCGCATCCGCGCCTTCTGGTTTGCCGGCAGCCGCGAAGGCGCGCAGGATGTCGAGATCCGCAGCGCGGTATTCGGTCCCGCGAGTGGTCGCTGGGGCGCAGAGCAGCGTATCGCGAATCGTGTAGATACACAGCGTTCGCTATTGCGCTATGTAAAGAAGCTGGGCAACCCGGTGCCACATCGTGCGACAGACGGAACGCTGTGGCTGTTCTGCGTGACGGTATCGCTGGGCGGTTGGGCGGGCAGCTCGATTACGGCCATCACCTCGACGGATGATGGTACGAGCTGGAGCTCCGCGCGGCGATTGATTACCTCCCCGTTCCTGAATATCAGCACACTGGTCAAGGGCACGCCGTTCAACTACGACGATGGCAGCATCGGGCTGCCGGTGTATCACGAGTTCATCGGAAAATTCGGCGAACTGCTGCACATAAGCAAGACGGGTACGATCATCGACAAGACCAGACTCAGTTCCGGCAACGTCAGCCTGCAACCCGTGATACTGATCAAGAGCCCGCAACAGGCGTTGGCGCTGATGCGCGATGCCGGTGCCAGTCCAAAACGTGTGGTTGCAACTGCAACGGACGATGCCGGACAGCATTGGAGTGTGCCGATCAAGACCGAATTGCGCAATCCCGATGCGGCAATCTCGGGGGTGGTGCTGCCGGATGGACGCATTCTGTTGGCGCTGAATGACACCGAGCAGGGACGCGATGCGCTGTCGCTGGTGATTTCATCAGATGGTGGAGTAACCTGGAAAACTGTTTATCAGCTGGAAGACCAGCGCGGCACTTACACTGATCCGTCGCGCTATGTGCAAGCAGCCGCCGGGCTTGCTGGAACAACCGATGCCGGCATCGCCGATGCGGCTGGCTATGCAAGATCCGCCCAGCGAAACAAATGCGATGCGCAAGGCTGCGGTTTCGAGTTCTCCTACCCTTACCTGATACAGGCGCGTAACGGTGACTTGCACCTGGTATATACCTGGAACAGAAGTTTCATCAAACATGTCAGGTTCAACCTTGCCTGGCTGGACAGACAACTTGAAAGATCGGCCGATGCCCAACTTCACTGACATCAGCGGACTGGCAGGCGTAGCCAGTGCAGGCGCGGCAGCGCTGCTGCTGTTGCCGGGAATTGCGCGACTTTCCAAGCCCAGGCTTGCGGTTCTGCAGGGAACCATGTTTGTGCTGCTGCTGATACCGTTCGGCGAGCTTCCACTCGCCGCCTATCTGCGCGGCGCGACCGGAGATTTGAGCATCACCACGCTGGTGTTGCTAGGGTGCGCGCTGTCAAGGACCGGCATCGCTTGCGGCGGCAACGACGCCACGAGCCGCCGCGCACTGCTGACGCTGGCCGCACTGGTTGCGCTGCCGTTATATCCGTTGTCCCTGGGGTTGACTGCATTTGATCCGTATCGCCTTGGTTACGGCGATCCTCTTTTCGTCACTGCGTTGCTGCTGGCGGCACTTGCGGTATGGATACGGAAGCAGCATTTGATCTCATCATGCATTTCATTGGCGGTGCTGGCCTGGACAACAGGCTGGTATGAATCCGGCAATCTCTGGGATTATTTGCTCGACCCGTGGGTGGCGATATACGCATTGTCCGTCACTGCGCTGCACGGGATAATGAAACTGTTACGGTTTGAAAAGACACATGAACCCCGATAGTGGCCAGCAGAGTTTGCAGTTCCTCGCCAAATCCAGATCCTATATGCGGCAACATGCGATAACGCTTATTCAGTATCGTGTAAAATTACTGCGGCTGGTCTTGTCTTTATCCCCAGGAGGATAACGCATGCTTGATGAACTAAACCGCGCGATTTATGACGGCGGTCAGCATATCTTCAAGGATGGGGATGAGGGCGATTGTGCCTATCTGATTGAAGAAGGGATAGTGGAAATATTTGTCATGGACCAGGGCAGGGAATTCCGTCTCGGTTTGATGGGCAAGGGCGAAATGTTCGGGGAGGTGTCCCTGATCGACTTCCGGCCGCGTACAGCAACAGTAAGAGCGGTTGAAAGAACCGTGCTGGTCCCGGTCACGCGCGAACTGGTCGAAAACCTGCTGGACAGAAGCGACCCGATATTGCGCCATTTTCTGTTGATCATTCTGGATCGCTTCAGGAGTTACAAGGGAAGCACGGTCAATCCGTCCATCGCCGCGGAAATACCGGCAGCACAGGCCAATCGCCGCAGCGTATTGAAGGGCGAAGTTACCCAGAGAATATCGCTCGTGCATGGCATGAGCCGTGCATTGACGCGCGACGAATTTCAGCTTCATTACCAGCCTATTTGCGATCTTTCCGACGGGCGTATTGCCGGCTTTGAGGCGCTGATCCGGTGGAATCACCCTATAGACGGTCTGATGCCGCCGATGGATTTTCTGTGGATCGCCGAGCAGACCGGACAGATACGCGAGATCGGACTCTGGACACTGGAGCGCGTTTGCAGAGACTGGCCGATGCTGAAACGGTTTACCGAATATCAGGAGCCGTTTGTCAGTGTCAATTTGTCGGCTTCCCAATTGAGCAACGAAATGCTGGTGGAAGATGTGAAGTCCATCCTGTCGGGGCATGACATGAATCCCGCAGAAATCAAGCTGGAGCTGACGGAAACGGCCATGGTTGCCCACCCGGAAATCGCGCAGCAAATTTTCAAGCGCCTGATCGAATTGGGCAGCAGTCTAGCGCTGGATGACTATGGCACCGGTCGTTCCGGATTGGGGCATCTGCAGAAGTATCCCATCGGCACGCTCAAGATCGATCGTGTATTCATTGCGCCGGTCCTGGAATCAGCGCATAACGCCGAGATCGTGCGTTCCTCGATCGCGCTGGCGCATTCGCTGGATATGGGCGTGGTCGCTGAAGGTGTCGAAAACGCGGAAGTGAGAGCGATACTTGTGGAGATGGGCTGCGACTACGGGCAAGGCTGGTATTTCGGCAGACCTTCAACATTGCAGGATCTGGTGATTCGCTATGCAAATGGCTGATCCCATAGATATCAGCATCAATACGTTTCCGGTTAAATGCCTTCCATGTTGCTCAACACGAGCAGTATAACTTTCGATACACAGACAGCCTTTCAGGCATAGTAGCTTCCATGTTCAAAGCCTTGCGCGTCTTCATACTGCTGATGGTTTTCACCGGTGTCGCATTAGGGGCATGGCGCGCCAGAACCCAGTCGGTGGAATGGAAGTACACGCTGCCGGTCAACATCTATCTGATCAACGGTGACGGAAGTCCGGTTGCTGCTGAATATCTGCGCAACCTGACAGCGGAGGATTTCGAGCCCATCGCGACTTTCATGCACGATGAGGCGGAGCGCTTCGGTCGATCGGATAGAGCATCCATAGAGATCCGGCTGGGCGGAACAATAGCTGATCAACCGCCCGCGCCGCCGCGTAACGGCAGTGCGCTGGAGGTGATCGTCTGGAGTTTGAAGATGCGTTGGTGGGCCTACCGCAACGCTGACATGAATGGTCCCGGTCCGCAGGTGAAGATGTTCCTGCTGTATTTCGATCCGGCACTGAGCAGGCGGCTGGCACATTCCACCGGCTTGCAGAAAGGATTGATCGGGCGTGTCAACATTTTCGCCTCGCGCGACATGGAGAAGCAAAACAACGTGGTCATCACCCACGAATTCCTGCACACGCTCGGCGCGACCGACAAGTACGACCCTGCCACCAATCAGCCGCTGTTCCCCGATGGCTATGCCAATCCCGAGCTCGATCCGCTGTTGCCGCAACAGTTCGCCGAAATCATGGCGGGACGCACACCGCTGTCAAAGAATGAAGCAGAAACACCGAACAGCCTGGATGACGCAGTCATAGGCAGCAAGACTGCGCAGGAAATAAACTGGTTGTGATTCCAATTCGCGTTAAAAACAGTATGAATTATGGGAGCGGCTTTAGCCGCGAAACAAAAATACATCGCGGCTAAAGCCGCTCCCATATCCGGAAAAAAATTATTGTCGTTTTTAACGCAAATCAGAATTAGCAGCGTGCGCGTAGCGCCGGTTCAGCAGGAACAGTCGACTACCCGCGCCCGAACAGCACCAACGCCCATACCGTCACCACATTCACGATACTTAGAAACACCGCCGCGCTGGCGATGTCTTTGGCGCGCTTGGCGAGCGGGTGTTTTTCCAGCGAGGTGTGATCCACTGTCGCTTCGAGTGCCGAATTGATCAGTTCGACGATCAGCACCAGCAGGATGCTGGCGGTCATCATGGCTTTGCCGAGAGTGCTTACTGGTAGCAGCAGCGCGGCGGGAATCGCGATCGCGGCGATAACAACTTCTTGTCGAAAAGCGTCCTCATGTTGCCAGGCAGCGCGCAGGCCCTGCCATGCTATAACGGTGGCGCGCCAGGCGTGTATCAAGCCGCGCGGGTGCTTGTTGGGGTTTTCCACTAAAACCCGCCTGGTTCAGGAATCGGCATACGATTCGATCGGCGGGCAGGCGCAAATCAGGTGTTTGTCGCCATACACGTTATCCACCCGCGCGACGCTCGGCCAGAATTTATTGTCACGTACCCAGGGCAGCGGGAACGCTGCCTGTTCGCGCGAGTAACTGCGCTTCCAGTCGCTGGTCACCACAGCCCTGGCGGTATGCGGTGCATGCTTGATGACATTGTCCTTCTTGTCGGCCTTGCCTGAAATGATCTCGTCGATCTCGCCGCGTATCGAGATCATGGCGGCGCAGAAGCGATCCAGTTCAACCTTGGATTCGCTCTCGGTCGGTTCGACCATCAGGGTATCCACCACCGGGAACGAGGTGGTGGGCGCGTGGAAGCCGTAATCCATCAGCCGCTTGGCGATATCGGCGACTTCGATACCGGCCTCGCGTTTGAAGTCGGCGCATGCCAGGATCATCTCGTGCGCGCAGCGGCCATTCTTGCCGCTGTACAGGGTCGGGTAATGATCCTTCAGCGATTCCTTGATGTAGTTGGCATTCAGTATCGCCATGCGCGTGGCTTCGGCGAGGCCCGCGCCGCCCATCATTTTGATATATCCGTAGGAGATCAGCAGGATCAGCGCACTACCGTAGGGCGCGGCGGATACCGCGTGTATGCCTTGCGCACCTCCGGTCTTGACCACGGGGTGTTTGGGCAGGAACGGCGCGAGATGCGCCGCGACGCCGATCGGACCCATTCCGGGACCGCCGCCGCCGTGCGGTATCGCAAAGGTCTTGTGCAGATTCAGGTGGCATACGTCAGCGCCGATATTGCCGGGGCTGGTCAGGCCGACCTGCGCATTCATGTTTGCGCCGTCCATGTAAACCTGGCCGCCGTTGTCATGAACGATACGGGTGATGTCCCTGATCCCTTCTTCATACACACCATGCGTACTGGGGTAGGTAACCATCAGGCAGCACAGGTCGTCGCGGTGCTGCTCTGCCTTATCGCGCAAATCGCCGATGTCGATATTGCCTTGCTTGTCGCACTTCACCACCACGATGTTCATTCCGCACATCGCCGCGCTCGCCGGATTGGTACCGTGCGCCGAGGCGGGAATCAATGCCACATTGCGTTGTCCTTCGCCGCGCGAGCGGTGATATGCCTGTATCACCAGCAGACCGGCATATTCGCCCTGTGCGCCGCTGTTGGGCTGGAAGCTCATCTTTGCGAATCCGGTAATTTCCGACAGTGCGGCATCCAGGCTGGCGATGATTTCCTGATAGCCCTCGGCTTGCTCTACCGGAACAAAAGGATGCAGATGGGCGAATTCCGGCCATGTCAGCGCAAGCAGCTCCGAGGCCGCATTCAGTTTCATCGTGCAGGAACCCAGCGATATCATCGAGTGTGTCAGCGACAGGTCCTTGTTCTCCAGCCGCTTTATGTAGCGCATCATCTCCGATTCGGAATGATAGGCATTGAATACCGGATGGCTCAGGATGGCCGACTGGCGCGGCTTCACGCGCATGGTCTGGGCGTATATCTGCGCCTGTGTGACGGTGGAAGCGGTCTTGCCTGCGGCTTGCGCGAACACGCGCAATATCGCATTCAGTGCGCCCGCGTCGGTGGTCTGGTCCAGCGCGATCGTCAGTCCGTCATCGGTATAGCGGAAATTGATCTGCGCCGCTTCGGCCAGCGCGTGGATCTTGACATTATCGGTATGGCTGAGTTTGATCGTGTCGAAGAAGGTTTCTTCGCTGACGGCATAACCGAGTTTCTTCAGTTCGTTCGCGAGCGAGACGGCTGACAGATGCACCTGTTGTGCGATGCCGCGCAGGCCGTTCGCTCCGTGATACACCGCATACATGCTGGCCATGATCGCCAGCAGAGCCTGCGCGGTGCAAATGTTGGAGGTGGCCTTTTCGCGGCGTATGTGTTGCTCGCGCGTTTGCAGCGCCATGCGCAGCGCCCGGTTGCCATCGGCATCGATCGACACGCCGATGATGCGCCCTGGCATCGAGCGCTTGTGGGCGTCGTGGCAGGCGAAGTAAGCGGCATGGGGTCCGCCGTATCCCATAGGCACACCGAAGCGTTGCGTGGAGCCGACCACCACATCCGCACCCCATTCGCCCGGCGGCGTGAGCAGTACCAGGCTGAGGATGTCTGCCGCCACCGCGATGGTCATGCCGTGCGTTTTGGCTCTGGTGACGAAGCTGGCATAGTCATGCACTGCGCCGTCGGCAGTCGGGTACTGCAGCAATGCGCCATAGAGTGTGTCGTTCAATGTGACGGTCTTGAAATCGCCGATGACCAGTTTGATGCCCAGCGGGGTGGCGCGCGTCTTCAATAGTTCGATTGTTTGCGGGAAGCATTCATGCGAGACGAAAAAGCTGTCCCTGCCCTGTTCCACCGCATCGCTTGAACGCAGACTGTGCAGCATAATCATGGCCTCCGCTGCTGCAGTGGCTTCGTCCAGCAGGGAAGCGTTGGCGATCTCCATGCCGGAGAGGTCCATCACCATGGTCTGGAAATTCAGCAACGCCTCGAGGCGACCCTGGGCAATCTCGGCCTGATAGGGTGTGTAGGCAGTGTACCAACCAGGATTTTCCAGAATGTTGCGCTGGATTACCGGCGGCAAGATGGTGTCGTAATAGCCCAGACCGATATAACTTTTGTACAATTTATTTTTCGCTGCGATACCGAGCAAATGCTGATGGTATGCATATTCGGTCATACCTTCCGGCAAATTCAAAGGCTGCTTGAGGCGGATGTCAGACGGGATGGTCTGGTCTATCAGCACGTCAAGGGAGGGGGCATTGATCTTGTGCAACATCTCCCGAACTTCCGGCCCGGTGGGGCCGTTGTGGCGATTTACGAATTGGTCGGTCTTCATAGGATTGAGGATGGTGGATCGAAGATTGAGGTTGAAGGTGCCGAGGATAGCGGTTAGAAGAGCGGTTTTCCCTCGCTCCTCAATCCTCGATCCTGGTTTTAATACGCTTCGCTATCTACCAACGCCTGATAAGCTTTGGCATCCATCAGCGCGGCAACATCCGCCGGATTATCCGGCTTCATTTTGAACATCCAGGCGGCATAGGGAGCGGTATTGATCGACTCCGGAGTGCTGTCCAGTTCGCTGTTCACCGCCGTGACTACACCGCTGACCGGCGCATACACATCGGCTGCAGCTTTCACCGACTCCACGACCGCGCATTCTTCCTTGGCTTTGAGTTTGCGGCCAACCTTAGGGTTTTCGACGAACACCATGTCGCCCAGCAATTCCTGGGCATGCTGGGTGATGCCGACGCTGATGGTGCCGTCGGTTTCGTTCTTGATCCATTCGTGAGATGCCGTGTACTTCAAGTTTGACGGGTTGCTCATTCAAATCTCCTTTCAGTCGATAGTTATTAGTCGTTAGTAGCTAGTCGTTAGTTGGGTTTGTCGCTGCGCGTTATTTTGTTTTAACTAGCGGCTAACGTCTAAAGACTACAAACTGCCTTTCCATTGCGCGCGAATGGATACTTCACCACCTTTGCAACCAGCATTTTATCGCGTATCGCGACCTGCACGGTGTCGCCAATCTGCACATCCGTCGGTACACGCGCCAGCGCGATGGATTTTTCCAGTGTCGGAGAAAAACTGCCGC
The DNA here is from genome assembly GCA_049320585.1 of Pseudomonadota bacterium. GTDB lineage: Bacteria > Pseudomonadota > Gammaproteobacteria > Burkholderiales > Gallionellaceae > Gallionella. The sequence goes on from JBMOQB010000012.1 coordinate 33,133, forward strand.
TGGTGATTTCTCCCGTGCCTTGGGCGGTATGCACTTGCTGGTGACCGCGCAGCACTCCGCGGTCCAGCAACACCAGACCGACCAGCTTGCGCTTTGGAGGGTTGGCCAACAGAGCCGCCTTGCCGATGAAGTCACGCTCGCTTTTCAAATCCACGGTCCATGCCAGCCCGGCTTCGAGCGGATTGACGGTTTCGTCCATGTCCTGCCCGTACAAGTTCATGCCCGCCTCGAGGCGCAATGTGTCGCGTGCGCCGAGCCCGATAGGTTTCACGCCTTTTTCTGCAAGCGTGGCCCAGAAGAATGGCGCTGCTTTGGCGGGAATCATCACCTCAAAACCGTCTTCGCCGGTGTAGCCGGTGCGCGCGATGAACATCGTACCCATCTCCACCGCACTGAAAGGAACAAGATTCTCTGTCAATTCCTTGCTGCCGGGCAGTGCTTCCCAAACCTTTGCGCGCGCATTTGGCCCTTGGACTGCGATCATTGCCAGCTCGGGATGATCGGCGATGGACAACTGAGGGGCCAACCCCTCCTGACCTCCCCTTGTCAGGGGAGGAAAATTCGCGGCCTGTTGTTTCATCCAGGCGATGTCCTTGTCAGCCGTGCCCGCGTTTACGACGATGCGGAACCACTCTTCGTTCATGAAATAAACGATCAGGTCGTCTATCACTCCGCCATTGTCGAGCAACATGCAGGAATATAGCGCCTTGCCGGGCTGCGCAAGCTTGTCCACATTGTTCGCCAGCAGCAAGCGTAAAAACGACCGTATGCCGCTGCCCTTGATGTCCACCACACGCATGTGCGAGACGTCGAACATGCCGCAGTCATTGCGCACCCGATGGTGTTCGTCGATCTGGGAACCATAGTTCACCGGCATATCCCAGCCGCCGAAATCGACCATTTTTGCGCCCATTGCGCGGTGTGCTGCATTTAGCGGAGTTTGTTTTAGAGCCATTGCGATACCTTTATAAATCCATTTTTCGGGCGAATCACGGCGTCGCGTGCTCGCTCAATCCTCGTCTATCCAATCAGATATGCCTCGTCATTTGCTGCGCGGCTCCTTGTGCTTCATCCCGAAAAGATGAATTTCTACAGGCATCACGCAGAAAATAAAAAGGGCGCAGCACGAATTAGTGCTGCGCCCCATCTGTCCTTGATACCTGAGAGATTACAACATGCGTTGTGTGCCCCTTCGGTGGTCGCTTACCCCTCTCTTCTTCCCTCGCCCGCTTGCGGGCGAGGGGGACAAAGACTCGCTACGCGAGTTTCAAGTAATTGACGCTCTCCAGATTTGCCTGTGTCAGTGGTTCCTTGAGCCTGAGCGGTTGCGGGTGTTGCGCCTTCGGCGGTGTCATGTGCAAGATACGGGATGACACGCTCTCCCACTGGTCTGAACGGCGGTGAGGAATATACCGGAAAGTGCGCAGCAAGACAAACCCGGCAGAAGACTGGTAACAAGCCTTGCTACTGAGTGCAGGATTTTGCCCTATCCGGCAGATGGGCCGCCCGATAGCGCTACTTGATTGCGTCCGGCATGCTTGGCTTTGTAAAGAGCCTTGTCCGCCGCATCGCTCAGCTTTTTGGCATCCTGATACTGTGCAACATCCGCAATCCCGCAACTGAATGTAACCGAAAACTCCTTCCCGTCTGTCAAATGGCGCAACCGGGAGAAGTCGTTGCGTATGGTATCCAGCACTTTCGTTGCTGCCGTCCCGTCGGCATCGACCAAGACTACCGCAAATTCCTCGCCTCCATAGCGCCCTACCAGGTCGGTCGCGCGCAGCCGTTGTTTGATCAACCGGGAAACGCTTTTGATCACCCGGTCACCCGCGGGATGACCATAGTTATCGTTGACCTGCTTGAAATGGTCTATGTCTATCATCGCAAAGGACAGCGGCTTATTCTGCCGAATTGCGCGGGCCACTTCGCTATCCAGATGATCCTTGATGGCGGTGTGGTTGAGCAAACCGGTCAGACTGTCGCGCACCATGAAACTTCGCAACAACAAGGAACGGCGGATACGGCTGTTCACTGCAGAAATCAGATGTTCCGGCTGTATCGGTTTGGTGAGAAAATCGTCGCCGCCCAACCCCATTGCGAAAAGCTGAGTGTCCAGATTGCTTTCTGTAGAGAGGAACACGATCGGAATGCTTACAAAGGCATCGAGTTGGCGAATGACTTTGGCCAATTCCATGCCGTTGCATACCGGCATGTAAATGTCGATCAGGATCAGGTCGGGAGTGAAATCAAACAGCGCTTCGGTCACTGTCAAAGGGTCGTTGACTGCCTTCACCAGCATGCCTGCCTGCTGAAGTATTGCCGCGTGATACGCGGTAACTGATACAGAATCGTCAACGATCAATACACGGTATTGTTCATGACCCCGGGCCGAGGTCATGACATCAAGTTTGTCGATCAGATTGCCGATATTCACCGGCTTCCCCAGATAGGCGATACTGCCGGCGCGCACTGCTTTCAGCCTGGCCATGACCGAATCGTCTGCCGAGAAAAAAACGACCGGAACCGGATTCTTCCTCCCCTGCTGTATCTCACTCATTATGCCCACCCCGCCCAGCTTGTCCTCCTGAAAGGCGGCGTCCATCAATACCAAAACATAGGTGACTGGCTGAATGGCGATACGGAAATCGGCCAGTGTGTGGTACACACTTACGTCATAGCCAAAGTAACTGAGTTGAACCTTGAGTTCTCCGGCAAGATTGCGATCATCCGTTACTACAAAAATACGATGGGCCGCAGCAGTATCCACATTGGCTGGTTCAACAGCAGCAGTTGGCTGTTTTGCCTGCGGCGGTTGCTGATTACGCATGACAGTGTTTCAGAATATCCTGCATCGTGTCTGCCAAGATCTCCGGTTTGATAGGAGTTGCTATTGTAACCATGGAACCCAAATCATCCTGAATAAACTTCCATCGCGGTTTCAGTTATATAACATTTTTGTCAAGTACTGTCCAATCCTCACCGCAGCCGGGTTGGCGAATGATGGCGGAGACCGGCAGATAGCCGGTTGATCTAGCTATTCGGAAAATATAACACCAGGCGATAACCCACCGGCTTGAGGTCAGTAGTGTCGAGGCGCAGTCTGATACCAAGTTCCTGGCTGGCCGGAAAGCCGACGGTAATATTTTGCGCTGCTGGCAGATAGTCAGCAGGCCTGAATATTCGCCGCGCCAGCGCATTGTCCTGGAGGTCGGTGAGCGTAAGCTCAAGATTGGGGAAAGCTTGCGCGTAGGAGGCGCGGTTGCGCAACAGGGCAACCAGAATGATCTGGTTTCTATGCGCGGGGTCATCTTTGAGTTCTGATGACTCGATACTCATCAAGCCAGCCTTTTGCGGCAATGGCACGACGCATCTCAGAACCTGGCAATAACGCACCAGACCAGGCTTCAGGCCGGGAATACGCGCGGCGAGTTCGACACGAAATAGAAATACGGCCTGTGCGAGCAAAAGCAGCAGCAACGGAAACACTGCGACCGTCCAAAGCCGGGAGCTGGGTTTGCTGAGAAACTCCACTTCGTATGTTTCCGGGATGGAAACAGCCTGTTCGGACGAAGAAACAGCTTGCTGATCTGTTGCTATGGCAGAGCTTGGCATAGCTGGCCTGGGATTATCAGAGCTGGGTTTTTCAAATAATGATTCAGCTTCGTCCAGTATCGGCAACTCAAGCTGCGGGTCGATCTCCTCGGGGGCAAAATAAGGGCGTGTATCGAAGGCCTGATGACAATTCCCGCAGCGCACCATGCCGTGATGCGCTTCCAGTTGTTCTTTGGCGATCCTGAAACGGGTGCCGCAGTGCGGGCAAAGGGTCGTTCCGGTGCCGGGATAAAAGTCTTTCATACCGCTCATCGTTTGCGTCCTGATAGGCACGCCCAGCCCTCCTCGAAAATCGGGGGGTTTAGGTCGTACCATTGTTGGTATATCTTCATCACGTCCTGTGCCTGCTTCTCAAGTATCCCCGACAAAACGATGCGCCCGCCTTGCCGTGTTGCATTCGCCAGCAACGGAGCGAGCATCCGTAGCGGATTGGTCAGGATGTTCGCCATCACCAGATCATAACTCCCTGACGGTGCGTCGTTGGGCAGATGGAACCGGATATTGCCGACCTTGTTTGCAATCGCATTATCGCGGCTGGCCTGAATCGCCTGCGAGTCTATATCAATACCGGTGGCACTTGCAGCCCCCAGCTTGACTGAGGCGATGGCGAGGATACCGGAGCCACAGCCGTAATCCAGCACGGTTTCACCGGTTTGCAGGTGGCCATCCAGCCAACGCAAACACAGTCGCGTGGTGGGATGGCTGCCAGTGCCGAACGCCAAGCCCGGGTCGAGCTGGATATTGATGGCATCAGGATCGCTTGGGGTATGCCAGGTCGGCACGATCCACAACCGCGGCGAGATTGTTATCGGTTCGAACTGGGACTGGGTGTGGCGCACCCAGTCATTGTCTGCCAGTGTTTCGATACGGTATTCCGGAAGTTGTGTCAAACCGGTTTTATCGGCTGCACTGCGCAAGATCGCGCAGACGTCCTGATGATCTTCGAACAGCGCGCTTACACGATTATGTTTCCATACGCCTGGAGGAGAATTGCCTGGTTCGCCGAATATCGCCTGCTCATCAGGCGTGTCGGCATCGGCATCCAGCAAATCCACCGACAACGCGCCGGTATCGAGCAGTGCCTCGCTCAGCGCTTCTGCGTGCTCGGCATCGCTATCAACAATAAGGTTCAGCCACGGCATTATTTAATCCTGCTCGGCGTCGCGTGCACGGCTTCAGGCATGACCAGGCGCACATGAGGATTTTTAGCCATGGTTTGTAAAGTAGAAATCTGCCCGGCCGTGATGTTACTTTCCTTTGGTGCGCTCGGCGAGCCGTTCCTCCAGATAATGTATGCTGGTGCCGCCACGTATGAAAGCGGCGTCCTGCAACAGTTCGCGATGCAGTGCGATATTGGTTTCGATGCCGTCTACCGCCATTTCCGACAACGCTGTGCGCATCCGTGCCATGGCTTGCTCGCGGGTGTCGCCATAAGAAATGATCTTGCCGATCATCGAATCGTAATGTGACGGCACGAGATAATTGGCATAGACGTGCGAATCCACGCGTATGCCGGGGCCGCCGGGCGGATGCCAGGTGGTGATACGCTCCGGGGACGGGGTGAATTTGTAGGGATGTTCGGCATTGATGCGGCATTCGATAGCATGGCCGCGAAACTTGATGTCACGTTGTCTGAACGGAAGCTTTTCGCCCGCAGCTATGAGTATCTGCTGCCGCACGATGTCGATGCCGGTGATCATTTCCGTGACTGGATGCTCCACTTGGACACGGGTGTTCATTTCGATGAAGAAGAATTCGCCGTTCTCATACAGGAACTCGAATGTCCCTGCGCCGCGATAACCGATCTTGCGGCACGCCGCAGCACAGCGTTCGCCGACCTTGTCGCGCATTTTTGCGTCGAGCAGCGGAGCCGGCGCTTCTTCCAGTATCTTCTGGTGGCGGCGTTGCATCGAACAATCGCGCTCGCCCAGAAACACTGCGTTGCCATGCTGGTCGGCCAGCACCTGGATCTCGATGTGGCGCGGATTCTCCAGAAATTTCTCCATATACACCATGGGATTGTTGAAGGCAGCCTGCGCTTCAGTCTTGGTCATCGTAACTGCGTTCAGCAGCGCCGCTTCGGTATGCACCACACGCATGCCGCGTCCACCACCTCCACCCGAGGCCTTGATGATGACCGGGTAACCGATACTGCGCGCGATCTTGATGATTTCTGCCGGGGTGTCCGGAAGCGCGCCATCGACTCCCGGCACGCAGGGCACGCCGGCTTTCTTCATGGCATTCTTGGCGCTGACCTTGTCGCCCATCAACCGGATGGTCTCTGCGCGCGGGCCGATGAACACAAAACCGCATTTCTCGACGCGTTCGGAAAAATCCGCATTTTCGGAAAGAAAGCCATAACCGGGATGGATGGCTTGCGCGTCCGTCACTTCAGCCGCGCTGATGATGGCTGGAATGCTCAGATAGCTTTGTGAGGAAGAGGCGGGACCGATACAGACAGATTCATCCGCCAGTTTTACATACTTGGCATCGGCATCCGCCTCGGAATGCACCACGACAGTTTTTATGCCCAGCTCGCGACAGGCGCGCTGGATGCGAAGAGCGATCTCACCGCGATTGGCGATCAGGATTTTTTCAAACATGGTGTTGGCTCCGAGCTTGGACTTGGCGAGTAATTTCGCGCCTTTGGTTCTTAAAGTCATATCAGCTGCACAGCGCAGTAGTTATGCAATGGCGTTAATAGTCGATTAACCGATAACGAACAGAGGTTGACCGAATTCGACTGGCTGGCCGTTTTCTACCAGTATGGCTTTGATTACGCCGCTCTGATCGGCATCGATCTCATTGAGCAGTTTCATCGCTTCTATGATACAAAGGGTATCGCCGCTGTTCACGGACTGGCCGACATCCACAAAAGGTTTGGAACCCGGCGAGGCCGAACGGTAGAACGTACCGACCATAGGCGATTTCACCACATGGCCTTCCGCTACAGGCTTGACGGGTTCCACTTGCGGGGCGGCAGCTTGCGGAGCGGCAGTCATGACGGGTTGTTGCGGGGCGGGCGCATATACCTGCTGTGCGGATGCGGCGGTGCGGGTGATGCGCACGCGCTCTTCACCTTCGCTGATTTCGAGTTCGGCGATGCCAGAGCTTTCCACCAGCTCGATCAGCGTCTTAAGTTTGCGTAAATCCATGGCGTCCTCCTAAGCTTGGTTTTTATAGTTCAGCGCATATTGCACGGCAAATTCATAACCTGACGCGCCCAGGCCGCTGACCACGCCGATGGCGAGATCGGAAAAGAACGATTCCTTGCGGAACGCCTCGCGCGCGAACACATTGGAAAGATGTACTTCGATGAACGGGATGGCTACTGCCGCCAGCGCATCCCGCAATGACACGCTGGTATGAGTGAATGCGGCGGGATTGATAATGATGAACTCGGTGCCATCGGTGCTTGCCTGCTGAACGCGTTCTACCAGCAGCGCTTCTGCATTGCTCTGGAAGCAGGATAAGTTTGCATGTTGTATTTCACCCAATTTCATCAAACGGGCGTTAATTTCGTTTAAAGTGACACGACCATATACATCCGGCTCGCGACTGCCAAGCAGATTCAGGTTGGGACCATGCAACACCAGGATATTATTCATCCTGTGTAGTTTGCCGTAAGTTAGGGTGATTTGTCTAGGATTTTAACGAAGATAAATGGAGGTAATTAAAGTCCGACTGCTTGCAAAGTCTTCAGGAACTGGGCGGCATCCTGATAGCCGACCACTCTGAAATCACCCAGCTCCCTGCCTTGTGCATCAAAGAAAAGGATGCCCGGGGGACCATATAGGCCAAATCGACTGAGCAAGGCTTTGTCTGCTTCGTTGTTGGCTGTGACATCCGCCTGCAGCAATAATGCGGGTTTGAGCTTGGATTGTATGGCAATGTCGGAAAACGTATAACGCTCCATCTCTTTGCATGAGATGCACCAGTCGGCATAGAAATCCAGCATCACTGTCTTGCCACGCGCTTCCAGGATGCGGCTATCGAGATCTGCAAGATTTTTGATGCGTGAAAATTGCAACGAGGCAGGGGCTTGCGCGCCAGCACGACCGATCGTGCCGAGCGGACGCAGGATATCCTGCGCACCAGACAACGCGCCTATCAAATATGCCACACCCAGCAACAGGGCAAACAGTCCGATACCCTTGAACAATTTGTGCCAGCCGCTGGCATTGTGCGGCAGGCTATCCAGCGCGTGCAGGTAAATCCCCGAAAAAATCAGCAGCGCCGCCCACAACAGCATTTGCACGCCGATAGGCAGCAGCGGCTGGATGATCCATATCGCCAGTGCCAGCAGCATCACGCCGAAGAAGCGCTTTACCGCTTCCATCCATGCCCCGGCCTTGGGAAGCAATACCCCCGCCGAAGTACCGATCAGCAGCAGCGGCGCGCCCATGCCCATAGCCAGTGCGAACAGGGCGACACCACCCAGCACCGCGTCATGTGTCTGGCTGATATACAGCAGCGCTCCGGCCAGCGGCGCAGCGACGCATGGCCCCATGATGATGGCGGACAGTGCGCCCATCACGAACACGCCCGACAGATGGCCGCCGTGCAGTTTGTTGCTCGTGTCGGTGAGTTTGCTTTGCAAAGCGGATGGCAATTGCAACTCATAAAAGCCGAACATCGACAACGACAGGAGTACGAACACGGCGGAGAAGCTCCCCAGCACCCAAGGGGTTTGCAGCGCGTTGGAAATCAGGTTGCCGGAAAATCCCGCAGCCACTCCGGCTGCGGCATAGGTGATTGCCATGCCCAGCACATACGCCAGCGACAGCATGAAAGCATGCATCCTGGTTATCTTGTGGCCGCGCCCGACGATGATGCCGGATAGGATAGGAATCATCGGGAACACGCAGGGCGTGAAGGCCAGCAACAGGCCGGCACCGAAGAAGAACGAAACAATCAGCCAGAAGCTGCCGCTCTTGAATAGTTGCGCGATTTGCGAACCTTCCGTTTGAACATCTTGCGATTCAGCCGGTTGAAGCACAGTGATCACGGGTGGCGGAAGCGCGCCGGTTTTTGCGTCCGGCAGGCTGATCAGCAATGACGGTGTGATGGGCGGATAACACAACCCCTCCTCACTGCATCCTTGATAACTGGCATTCAAAGTGAAGCTTCCGGCGCCGCTATCCGGGCTGCGTGCCAATTTGATCACGGTTTGAAATGACTGGTGGAAAACTTCGGTGGGCCCGAAATTCGGATCCTGCTTCATCTCTCCTTTGGGCAGATCCAGCCCGGCGACCGTGACCGCACTGTCTTTAATCTCGAAGCTGATCTTGTCGCGATATAAATAGTATCCCGGAGTGATTCTGAAATTGGCCTGCAGGGTATGCGCATCTCGAACGATTACATTCAGGGAAAAAGCCTGCTCAGGGGGCAAAAAGACCGGTTGCTTGGCGCTTCCCAGACTGGGCAGACGATCAAGGAAACCATCCGCATTCGTGGCGGGAGCGAAGATACAGAGCAACAGCAGCAAAAAAATACGCATGTTCAATCCTTGGTGATAGTCGTTTCGCTATCCATCCAGCTCAGATAAGCGGGCAAACCTGCTGTCACCGGGACAGCGATGATTTCAGGAAGTTCATAAGGGTGAGCCATGCTGATCAATTTTTCAAGGCGCGGATAAGCAGCCCGAGTGGTTTTGATCAACAGCGTCACCTCGTTGGCGGATTCGATTTTACCCTGCCAACGGTATGTAGAGTTGCACGGCGCCAGCTGATTCACGCAGGCAGCAGCGCGCGCTTCAATGATTTGCTGCGCCAACCGTGCGGCGGAAGACGCGTCAGGCAAATTGGTTATCACCAACAGGATTTCATTCATTATAAAAACTCAATTCATAACCTTGGAGCACAGCGACCGAGGCATATCAGTCAGATAGAACGAAGGAGCAAGTACCGCGCAACGCCACGATGCGCCCGAAAAATGGATTTATAGATATAATCATTTGGCAAGGCGCAATCCCAACTGCAGCAATTCGTCCCACACGTCACCCTGGCGCAAGCCCTTGATGATCTTGTCCAGCCGTGCGGCCTGCAGCATGGCGCGCTCAATGTGCGGGAACTTCAGATGCCTTGCCGCATTTTCCATCAGACCCTGTTTATCCTTGCGCACCCGCATATCGCGCAGGGCGTTGCCGAGATTGCCGCCGCGCTGCACGGCTTGCAGGACTTTTCCCAGTATGCGGATATCCTCACTGACTGCCCATAATACCAGTGTCGTGGCTGTGCCTTCGGCGCGCAGACCGTCGAGGATGTGCGCGAAGCGCGCGGGGTTGCCGCTCAGCATGGCTTCTGAAAGCTTAAAGATATCGTAACGCGCCACATCCATCACTGCGTCTTTCACTTGTTCAAAAGCCAGTTGTCCTGCGGGATACAACAGCGCGAGCTTCTGAATTTCCTGAAATGCGGCAAGCAGATTACCCTCGCAGCGATCGGCGAGAAATTCAAGCGTGATCTCGTCTGCAGTTTGATCCTGCCGCTCGAGGCGGCTGGCGATCCAGCGCGGAAGCGCGCTGCGCGGGATGTCATCGGCCGAAATAACCACTCCATGCTGCTGCAGTGCGCTGAACCACTGGCTCTTCTGCGCGGACCAGTCCAGCCTGGGCAGAGAAATCAGCGTCAGCACATCCGGGCTCAGGCTGGTGCAATAGTCCTGCAGCGCCTGCCCTCCCTCCACGCCGGGCTTGCCGGACGGGATGCGCAGGTCTATGACCTTGCGCGAGGCGAACAACGACAGACTTTGCGCGCTGTTGCGCAATTCGTCCCACTTGAAATGCTGTTCTGCGATGAACGTCTCGCGTTCGGTGTATCCAGCCGCGCGTGCCGCTGTGCGGATGCTGTCCGCCGCCTCGATGGCCAGCAACAGCGCGTCGCCAAACACCACATACAACGGTTTCAGTCCGGAGGCGAGATGGCGCGGGAGAGCTTCACTGCTGATGGCCATGTCAATTGATCTGCAGTTTGGCACGGCTCAGGCGGCGCATGATTTGCTGCACCATGTCAGAACGCATGCTTTGGTATAGCAGCGTTTCCTCGGCATCCTTGGCGAGCACTTTGGTATCATCGTAGGAGTAATCGCTGCGTAATGCGATTTCCTCAGCCGGTATCCAGTCCTGCTGCTGGTCGTAGGCACGCAGCGAAACCCGGTAAAACAAGCGGAATTCATTCACGCGCCCGTCGCCTCCCAGTGACAGAACCTGTTTTTCGGAAATTTCGGAAACGATATCGAGCACCAGTTCGGCCTTGTCTGACGCATTCACCAATTTCACTTGTCTGGCCTCAATATTGCGACGCAATTCATTGATGAAAGGTGTGTTGGGATTGGCCGCCTGCAGATAGATCGTTTCAAATGGTATGAACACCTGGCCACGCAGATGAAAACCGCATGCGCTCAGCAGCAGCGCGGTCATCAGCAGGGCGAACAATTGCGGGGATATGCGCATCAATATTTTCCTAGGCAACGACGTTGATCAAACGGCCGGGAACGATGATGATTTTCTTGGGTACAGCGCCTGCCAGGTGTTTCTGCACCGCTTCGTGCGCCAGCGCCTGTTGTTCCAGCGCGGCCTTGCCGGCATCCTTTGCTACGCGCAAATTGCCGCGCAGCTTGCCGTTCACCTGGATCACCAGTTCGATCTCGTCTTGTTCCAGGGCTGCCGCGAGCGGTTCCGGCCAGGGAGCGTACAGGATGTCGTCGCCATAGCCCAGCTCGCGCCACAACGCATGCGTGATGTGCGGACAGATCGGTGACAGCAGGCGTAGCAGGATGGAGAAACCTTCTGCTTTTAATATAACGACTGGGTTAAACTGAATTTGTGCTGGCACCCCTGGTTTCAATGCGGGTTCATTAATTCGATACAGGTTGTTCAATATCTTCATGCAAGCAGCAATTACTGTATTGAATTGGTGTCTTCCAAAGTCATAGTTTGCTTGCTTCAGAAATTCGTGAATTTCTCTCCGAAGCGATCTGAAATCATCAGTTGTGTCTTTCCGATCGAAGGTAAATGGCTTAGGTTGATTTGACGCGTGCTCATGGTAACTAGAAATGGAATTTTTATGGTCTAAAGCAAAAGACCATACACGCTTAAGAAAACGATATGAACCTTCCACACCGGAATCTGCCCATTCCAGCGTCTGCTCCGGCGGCGCGGCGAACATCATGAACAGGCGCGCGGTGTCCGCGCCGTACTGGTCGATGATGGTCTGAGGATCGACGCCGTTGAGTTTGGACTTCGACATGGTGCCCATGCCCTGATAGTCCACCGCCGAACCGTCGCTCACCAGCTTGGCGCCGGTTATCTTGCCTGCATCGTCGCGTTGCAATTCGACGATATCGGGCGCGAAGTATTCGATGCCGCCCTTGTCATTGCGGCGCGAAAATATATGGTTGAGCACCATGCCTTGCGTCAACAGGTTAGCGAACGGCTCGTCAAGGGTTTGAGCCGCGCGCCGCGCGGCGTTCGCTCCCTCGCCCGCATGCGGGAGAGGGTTGGGGTGAGGGGCTGTGAGAGGGGAAAACAGCCCAAGTTGATGCATCACTTTGTACCAGAAGCGCGAGTACAGCAGGTGCAGGATCGCGTGCTCGATGCCGCCGATGTATTGGTCCACCGGCATCCAGTAGCTGGTTTCCTCGTCCACCATCGCATCGCTCTTGAAACCGCTGGCGTAGCGCGCGTAGTACCAGCTTGAATCCACGAAGGTGTCCATGGTGTCGGTCTCGCGTTTGGCCGGTTTGCCGCACTGCGGGCAGGTGCAGTTGAGGAAGTCCATGCGTTTGTTGAGCGGATTGCCGGAACCGTCCGGCACGCAATCCTCGGGCAGCACCACGGGCAACTGATCGTCCGGCACCGGCACCGAGCCGCAGGTGTCGCAATGGATGATGGGTATCGGGCAGCCCCAGTAGCGCTGGCGCGAAATGCCCCAGTCGCGCAAACGCCATTGCACTTTCTTCTCGCCCAGATTTTTTGCGGCGAGGTCGGCGGCGATGTCGTCTACCGCTTGTTCGTAATTCAGGCCGTCGTATTTTTCGGAATTGATGCAGATACCATGTTTTGCGAATTCGTCCGTCCATGCGGACCAGTCTAAATGGTCAACGTAGCTACCATCTTTCAATAAGGCAAGTGTTGGAAGCTTTACTCCATGCGTTTCGTCTTCACGATGTATTGATTGATCAATTGAATGGGAATTCGGAAGCACTGGAACGATTACTGGTTTGATCGCAAGACCATACTGTCTGGCGAAATGATAGTCGCGCTCATCATGCGCAGGCACCGCCATCACCGCACCATCGCCGTAGCTCATCAGCACATAGTTACCAATCCACACCGGCACCGGTTCGCCGGTCAACGGATGCGTGACCCTGAGGCCGGTGTCCATGCCTTCTTTTTCCATGGTCGCCATGTCGGCTTCCATGACCGAGCCGTGTTTGCACTTCTCGATGAATGCGGCGAGTTTCTTGTTGTCTTGCGCGGCATGTTCGGCCAGCGGATGCTCGGCGGCGACCGCGCAGAAGGTCACGCCCATGATGGTATCGGCGCGCGTGGTGAACACCCACAGCTTGCCGTCGTTGATCAAAGTACCAGATGCATTGCGGATGTCGTGCGTGAACGCGAAGCGCACGCCGTAGCTCTTGCCTATCCAGTTGGCCTGCATGGTCTTGACCCGCTCCGGCCAGCCCGGCAGCTTGTCGAGGTCGGCCAATAATTCTTCGGCGAGCTGGGTGATGCCGAGGTAGTAGCCGGGGATCTCGCGCTTTTCCACGATGGCGCCGGTGCGCCAGCCGCGCCCGTCTATCACTTGCTCGTTGGCCAGCACGGTCTGGTCCACCGGGTCCCAGTTCACTACCTGCGTCTTCTTGTAGGCGATGCCTTTCTCCAGCATGCGCAGGAACAGCCACTGGTTCCACTTGTAGTAATCCGGCTTGCAGGTCGCCAGTTCGCGCGACCAGTCGATGGCGAAGCCCAGCGACTTCAATTGCTGCTTCATGTAGGCGATGTTGTCGTCAGTCCACTTGGCGGGAGGCACCTTGTTCTGGATCGCGGCGTTCTCGGCGGGCAGGCCGAACGCGTCCCAGCCCATCGGTTGCAGCACGTTGTAGCCCTTCATGCGGTGATAGCGCGACAGCACGTCGCCTATGGTGTAGTTGCGCACATGCCCCATGTGCAGCTTGCCGGACGGATAGGGGAACATCGACAGGCAGTAATACTTGGACTTGCCGGGCTCGATCTTCGCGCGGAAAGCCTGCCTCAGTTCCCAATCATTCTGGGCTTTGGCTTCAAGGGATCGGTGGTCGTAGTCGGGTTGCATGGTGGCTGCATGTATAGTTGAATTTTCCGGTGCGGCATTATAGCGGCATCCCTAGCAGCCTGTCGGACTTGAAGAATCAGAGCGAAGTGGGTCAAGCAGGCAAGCCGCACAGCGGCGGCTCGCAAAATTCGGCTGGGCGAGGGCAGATTTTGCCGGTTTTGCAGGTCCATAGTTATTCTATGGACCAAAAAAGCGGCGAGATATGAACCGCCCAGGCGGATTTGCAGCCGATTTCCTTTAAGTCCGGCAGGCTGCTTGGCTACGCTCAAAAGCCATTCTGTTATAGAATCCCGTTTCATTATTTTTATAATCCCGCCCAGGAGTTCCTTACCATGTCCCGCAAGCATCCCGTCATCGCTGTCACCGGTTCATCCGGCGCAGGTACCACTACGGTCAAACGCGCTTTTGAAAACCTGTTCCGCCGAGAAAAAAGAAAGAACAACAACAATACCCCTCCCACAATCGAGCGGCGAAGCCTGGACCGCCCTGCCGAATCCGGAATACGTGCGGCGATCATTGAGGGCGACAGCCTGCACAGCCTGGACCGTATGGCGTTTCGCGCCGCCGCCGCCGAAGCTGCCAAAGCCGGCAACAACACCTTCAGCCATTTTGGACCGGAGGCCAATCATTTCGACAAGATCGAAGAGACTTTCAAAACATATGGTGAGACCGGCATGTGCAAGCGGCGTTACTACGTGCATAGTGCGGAAGAAGCCGAGCTGCATAACAAGCATTTTGGCCTGACTGACCTGAAGCCGGGTGTGTTCACGCCGTGGGAGGATATCGAGGAAAATTCCGACCTGTTGTTCTATGAAGGTCTGCATGGTCTGGCATCCGATGGCAAACATGATGCGGCAAAATATGTGGATCTGGGCATTGGCGTTGTGCCGGTGGTCAACCTCGAGTGGATCCAGAAGATCCACCGTGATGGTGCGGAGCGCGGCTACTCGGCCGAAGCAACCGTGGACACCATCATGCGCCGCATGCCGGACTACATCAAGTACATCACACCGCAGTTTTCGCGCACCCATATCAATTTCCAGCGCGTGGCCACGGTGGATACATCCAACCCTTTCATCGCGCGCGACATCCCGACCCCGGATGAAAGCTTTGTGGTGATACGCTTCCGTGATCCCAAGGGCGTCGATTTCCCGTACATGCTGGCGATGATCCCCAACTCTTTCATGTCCCGCGCCAATACGCTGGTCGTTCCCGGCGGAAAGATGAGCTATGCGCTTGAGATTATTCTTGCGCCCATCGTGCATGAAATGATCGAAAACAAGAAAAAGTAGGATTTCTTCAGAAAGGCAGACGGGGAAGCAGACGGCAAGTTTGCTTCCCCGTTCTTTATGGACATACTCAACGGTCTTAATCCCGAACAACGTCAGGCTGTCACGCTGCCGCATCAATCCGCACTGATCCTTGCCGGTGCCGGCAGCGGCAAGACACGCGTGCTGACCACGCGCATCGCATGGCTGATCAGCACCGGCGCCGTGAGTCCGCACGGCATACTCGCAGTGACATTCACCAACAAGGCGGCAAAGGAGATGGTGACACGTCTCTCGGCGATGTTGCCGATCAATACGCGCGGCATGTGGATCGGCACTTTTCACGGCTTATGCAACCGCATGCTCCGCGCGCATTTTCGCGAAGCGAACCTGCCCCAGACCTTCCAGATTCTCGACAGCGGCGACCAGTTGTCCGCAATCAAGCGGCTGATGAAGACGATGAATGTGGACGATGAGAAATATCCGCCGCGCGAGATGCAGAACTTCATCAGCGGCAGCAAGGAGCAGGGGTTGCGCGCAAACGAGGTGGAGGCCTACGATCCTTACACACGCCGCAAGGTGGAAGTTTTCGCCGAGTATGACGCGCAGTGCCAGCGCGAAGGCGTGGTGGACTTTTCCGAGCTGCTGCTGCGCTGTTACGATCTGCTGTCGCGCAATGCCGAGCTTCGGGAACACTATCAGGAACGTTTCAGGCACATCCTGGTGGACGAGTTCCAGGACACCAACCCGCTGCAGTACCGCTGGCTGAAGCTGCTGGCGGGCGTCCCCTCTCCTCAATCCTCTCCCGCAAGCGGGCGAGGAGACGAACGAGAAAGGCAATCTTCAACCTCGGCGCTGTTTGCGGTTGGCGACGACGACCAGTCGATCTATGCGTTCCGCGGCGCGCACGTCGGCAACATGCAGGAACTGCTGCGCGATTTTCACGTCGAGAACATCATTAAGCTGGAGCAGAACTACCGCTCGCACGGAAATATACTCGACGCGGCCAATGCGCTGATCCAGCACAACCGCAACAGGCTCGGCAAGAATCTGTGGACTTCTGAGAGCGGCGGTGAGCCGTTGCGCGTCTACGAGGCTGCAAACGACGTGGAAGAGGCGGCATTCATCGTCGAAGAGATCCAGCAGCTCAGGCGCGAGGGTGTGAATCTCAAGGAGATAGCGCTGCTGTATCGTTCCAACGCCCAATCGCGGGCGCTGGAACACGCGCTGGTCTCCGCCGGCTTGCCCTATCGGGTGTACGGCGGGCTGCGCTTCTTCGAACGGCAGGAGATCAAGCATGCGTTGGCCTATTTGCGGCTGATGGAGAACAGTGACGACGACAACGCATTGCTGCGGATCATCAATTTTCCGACGCGCGGAATCGGCGCGCGCAGTATCGAACAGTTACAAGAGGCGGCAAAACAAAATAATTCGACATTATTCGATGCTGCGGCACGAGCGGGCGGCAAAGTCTCCGCGTTCGTGGCACTGATCGAATCGTTGCGCAACGAGACTCGCGAGCTGCCGCTCCCGGAAATCGTCGATCACATGCTGGACCATTGCGGCATGATCCAGCACTATCAGAGCGAGAGCGGCGCCAAAAAACGCGAAGCCCAGGAGCGATTGGAGAATTTGAATGAACTTATCAATGCCGCCACGCTGTTCGTGCATGAGAACGAAGATGACAGCCTGACCGCATTCCTCGCCCATGCCTCTCTGGAAGCCGGTGAACATCAGGCGGGCGACCAGGACGACGCGCTGCATTTGATGACCGTGCACTCGGCGAAGGGGCTGGAGTTCCATACCGTGTTCATCACCGGCCTGGAAGAAGGCTTGTTTCCGCACCAGAACAGCCAGCGTGAAGACGGTGGCCTGGATGAGGAACGCCGCTTGATGTATGTGGCGCTCACCCGTGCGCGGCGCAGACTTTACCTGAGCTTTGCGCAAAGCCGCATGCTGCATGGCCAGATGAGTTACGGCATGGCATCGAGTTTTTTGCGCGAACTGCCGGATAATTTATTGCACTGGATTACGCCGAGGGTTACACAGCGGAATGCATTTGCTTCTTCCAAACCAACCCCCCTCAGTCCCCCCTTGTCAGGGGGGAGGCCGGCTCCTCCCCTGATAAGGGGAGGTGGGGAGGGGTTTGCTTGGCACATCGGCCAGCGCGTTTTCCACCAGAAGTTCGGCGAGGGCACTATCACCGGTGTCGAAGGCAGCGGTGCGGATGCGCGCGTGCAGGTGAACTTCAAGCATGCCGGCAGCAAATGGCTGGCGCTCGAGTATGCAAAGCTGGCGGCGGTGTAGCGGCTGATTTCGTAGGGCATGACATAAGCCCGCCGCTGTTAAAACGCCTGATCGCCCCGGCTGAACATATCGTTTTGCTGCGATGTGCCGCCGGATTTCTTTTCAGCCGGGAAAATTTCGGAATAGCTGGCATACAGGGAAGTGAACACCACAGGCAACAATACCAGCCAGCCGAGCATCATCGGAATGCTGGCAAGGATCGCCAGAAGCATGAAAGTCATGCCATACACCAGCATCGCAGCGACGTTGTTGAGGAAGGCGCGCAGGCTGAGTTTCATTGCTGCCAGTGGCGCAACATTGTTGAAGAATACCAGCAGCGGCGCGAACTGCATGGCCATGATCAGCACGCTGAACAAGATGACGCCCAACAAAATCGCCAGCCCGGCTCCGCTGACTGCCTGCATCATCACATCGGGATCCACGTCCGGCTGTCCGCTCATCAAGATGCCCACCAGCGCCGCGCCGCCGACCAGCATCATCAAGCCGAATATCAGGAATTGACTGACCAGTGCGATGCCGCCCAGCGTCACGAGCTGGGCAGTATGTTGTTGAAAGCCGCGGAACAGATGCGCCAGTTCGAGCTCCTCGCCTTCCAGCAAGGCACGGCAGCCGGCCATCAAACCGGCCAATATCACCGGCATCAGCAAACTGACCAGCGGTTCGCCTACCACGGGCACGCTGGAAAATGCGACCGCTGCGACCACGCAGATTAACAACAAAACTATCCATAACAGCGGCGCCTTCATGTACAAGGCATAACCCTGTTTGATCCATTGCCAGCCGTGGCCCGCAGTCAAATGTTTCGGTTCCATCTTTGTTTCCCCCTATAACCACACAGTTTGCGCCGCTGTGATGTGATTTTGCAAGACGCGCTCAAAATGGCGCGGGTCGTGCGCATTGATCAACTCGCCGTCGCGCGGCAGGTGCATGTCATGCAGGCGCGACAACCAGAAACGCAGCGCGGCGACACGCAGCATCAGCGGCCACGCATTCCGTTCGCTGTCCAGCAATGGGCGCACGGCATGATAGGCGCGCAGCAAAGCCCAGGCACGTTGCATATCCAGTTTGCCGCTGCTGTCCATGCACCAGTCGTTGACGGTGATCGCCACGTCATACAGCAGCGCGTCCGTGCAGGCGAAATAAAAGTCGATCAAACCACCGATGCGATCTTTCTCCAGCAAAACATTGTCGCGAAACAGGTCGGCATGGATCACCCCTTGCGGCAAGGAGACCCCGATTTGCCGGCTGTGCAGCGCGACTTCGCGATCCAGCAATGCCGCCTGCGCCGCATCCAGAAATGGCCGCACCTGCGGAGCCGTTGCGGCGCGCCATGCCGCCCCGCGCGGGTTGGGCATGATCTGCGAAAAGCTCTGGCCGGCGATGTGTATCTGCCCCAGCATCGCGCCTATCGCCGCACACTGTGCCAGATTGGGTGCAGTGGTGGATTTGCCGCTCAGGCGGCTGACGATGCACGCGGGCTTGCCCTTTAACGTACCGAGAAACTGATTGTGGCGATTCGCCATCGGATTGGGGCAGGGAATGCCGTGGCGCGCCAGATGCGCCATCAGATTCAGATAGAACGGCAACTCATCTGCGGTGAGCTTCTCGAACAGGGTGAGCACGAAACGGCCGTTGCTGGTTGTCACAAAATAGTTGGTGTTCTCGATGCCGGAGACGATGCCCTGCAATTCCAGCAACTGCCCCAGCGAATAATCAGACAGCCATGCAGTGAGTTCCGCCTCGGAAACCGTAGTGAAAACCGCCATGTTCAGGAACCCATATTCAGGAACCTAGAATCGCTTGATGACCCAGCGCGGCGGTCTGAAACCGGAATCAAGACTTTCCTGGCGGACAAACTTGCCATCCCCCCGGTCATCGATCAGGTAATAAGGCGGACCCACCTTGGGCGTCACTTTTATCATGTAAAGTTTGCCGCCCACGCGATACTCCTCGACCATGGCCTCACGCGGTTTGGTTATCGTTACCTGTGGTTCATCTTCGGGCGATCCGGTATCCGGGCCGGCATCGAATACCGGCGGTGGGGGCAAGGGCTCGAGATTTTCGGGAACCGGCTCGGCAGCAAAGGCTGCCAATGAAATGACGCCCAGCAGCAAAAAAGACAGGAAGCGCATGGCAGTGACCGTTGCGTAATGGAATGCGTGCATTTTATCCGATGCGGGCGAACTCTGCGCGAGTTGGTGTGTGATGCGATTCAGCCGGTGCTCCAGCCGCGCGGGCGTTTCATGCCGGCGATCCTGCAGGCCTGCTTCACATAACCATATGGAAACAGTTCGAACAAGGCGTTGCGCGATTCCGGTCCCATGCTCTTCGCGAGGTGTTTGATCACGTGACGGGCATCCGGGGCGATTTGATGACCGGCGTAATAATCACGCATGAAATGTATGGCATCCCAATGGTGTTCCGTGAGTTTGATGTTCTCCTGTGCGGCAAATTGTCTGGCCACATCCTCATTCCAGTCGTTGGGATCGATCAGGTAACCCTCGTCGTCAATGCCGGGTGCTTGAGTGTCCATTATCACCATCCTTTCCGTTGGCATGAGTCGAACAACACAGAGACAGAATCACAAATAAAGCTGCTTCTCGCGTTCCGCTGCGGAAGGCTCGAAGCCGCGCGTTTCATAATATTTGAAAATCGCGCTGACCACTTCCTTGGGATCATCGATGACCTGGATCAGATCCATGTCTTCCGGGCTGATGACTTTCTCATCCAGCAATGCGGTGCGGAACCAGTCGAGCATGCCGCTCCAGAACCTGCTGCCCACCAGAATGATCGGCATGCGGCGGGTCTTGCCGGTCTGCACCAGTGTCAGCGCTTCCATCAGTTCATCCAGCGTGCCGAAACCGCCGGGCATCACCACGTAGGCGCTGGCGAATTTCACGAACATCACCTTGCGGGCGAAGAAATGCTGGAAAGTCTGGCTGATGTTCTGGTAATGATTGCTGGACTGCTCGTGCGGTAACTGGATGTTCAACCCCACGCTTGCGGACTTGCCGTAGAACGCGCCCTTGTTGGCCGCTTCCATGATGCCGGGGCCGCCGCCGGAGATGACCGAGAACCCCGCATCCGAAAGCAGGCGCGAGATCTCCTCGGTAAGCTTGTAATAAGGCTGATCCGGCCTGGTGCGGGCGCTGCCGAAGATGCTCACGGCGGGATGGATCTGGTTAAGCCGTTCGGTGGCAGAAACAAACTCTGACATAATGCCGAACACACGCCAGGCCTCCTTGGAATTCCAGGATTCGGTTATGACAGGGACAGGTAGTTTGGATGGGGTGTTCATGCAATTATCCTTAAACGAAAAGTGAAAAGAACAAAGTGAGTTCCGCAAAAACATTGCTGCTGGTGGACGGCTCGTCGTTCCTGTATCGCGCGTTTCACGCCATGCCGGACCTGCGCAACCGGCACGGCGAACCTACCGGCGCGATTTACGGCGTGCTTAACATGCTGCGCAAGCTGCGCCACGATTACCCGGCGGATTATAGCCTGTGCGTATTCGACGCAAAAGGCAAAACATTCCGTGACGATTGGTACCCGGAATACAAGGCGCATCGTCCCTCCATGCCGGACGACCTTGCGCTGCAGATAGAGCCGCTGCACCAGGCCATCGCCGCAGCAGGCTGGAACATCCTCGCGCAGGAAGGTGTGGAAGCGGACGACGTGATCGGCACTCTGGTGCGGCAAGCAGAACAAGACGGGGCTCGCAGTATCGTCGCGACCGGCGACAAGGATCTGGCACAACTGGTTAACGCGCATGTCACGCTGGTCAACACCATGAGCAACGAGAAACTGGATGTTCCGGGCGTGAACGCGAAGTTCGGCGTGCCACCGGAACGCATTGTGGATTACCTGACGCTGACCGGCGATGTGGTGGACAACGTTCCCGGCGTCGAGAAGGTCGGGCCGAAGACCGCGGCAAAATGGCTGACCAAATATGGCACGCTGGATAACCTGCTGCAGCATGCCGGCGAGATCGGCGGGGTGGTCGGCGAGAATCTGCGCAAGGCGATCGATTGGCTGCCGCAGGCTCGCCGCTTGCTGACGGTGAAATGTGATGTGCGACTGCCGCTTGCTTACAGCGAACTGGTTCCGCCATCACCTGACAAGGAAAAGCTGCGCAATCTGTTCGAGCGCTTCGAATTCAAATCATGGCTGCGCGAGGTCAACGGCGAAGCAGTAACGAAGGGAAACAAACAACCCGTGGGTATGGGTCGCGAACCAGCCGTGCCGGAATCATCCGGCATCGAACCAAACCGCACCGACAATGCCCTCTACGAGACGATACTGACCGAGGCGCAACTCGATAGCTGGTTGAAAGAAATCCTTGCCACCGAACTGGTGAGTGTGGACACAGAAACCACCGGCCTGGACATGATGAACGCGCAACTGGTCGGCATATCGTTTGCGATCCGGCCGCACCATGCCGCCTACCTGCCGCTTGCACACGTCTATCCAGGCGCACCTGATCAGCTTGATCGTGCGCATGTTCTCGGCAAACTCAAATACTGGCTGGAAAGTCCCAAACACAAAAAGCTTGGACAGAACCTCAAATACGACCGGCACATCTTCGCCAATTACGGCATCGCCCTTGCGGGCATCCACGACGACACGCTGCTGCAATCCTACGTGCTGGAAAGCCACAAACCGCATGATATGGACAACCTCGCGCTGCGCCATCTCAACGTAAAGACCATCAGCTATGCCGAGGTGGTGGGCAAGGGCGCCAAGCAGCTTTGTTTCGACCAGGTGGACCTCGGCATCGCCACCCGCTATGCGGCTGAAGACGCAGACATCACGCTGCAACTGCATCAAAAATTATCGCCACAGATAGCCGCACAGGATGGCTTGCTGCATGTATACCGCGACATCGAAATGCCCGGCATGCACGTGCTCTACACCATGGAACGCAACGGCGTGCTGCTTGACAGCGCGTTGCTGCAAATCCAGAGCCGCGAACTGGGCGAAAAACTGATCGCGCTGGAAGGCAGGGCGCATGAAGCTGCCGGCCAGCCGTTCAACCTGAATTCGCCAAAGCAGATCCAGGAGATCCTGTTCGATAAACTCGGCTTGCCGGTGGTGAAGAAGACCCCGAGCGGCACACCTTCGACCGACGAAGAAGTACTGCAGGAACTGGCGCTCGATTATCCGCTGCCGAAGATTCTGCTCGAATATCGCGGCATGGCGAAACTCAAATCCACCTACACCGACAAACTGCCGCTATCGGTCAATCGTGCGACAGGCCGTGTGCACACCAGCTATTCGCAAGCCGTGGCGGTCACCGGACGCCTGGCCTCGAATGATCCCAATCTGCAGAACATTCCGATACGCAGCGCCGAAGGCCGCCGCATTCGCGAGGCGTTCATCGCGCCCCCCGGCAGCCGCATCGTGTCGGCCGACTATTCGCAGATCGAACTGCGCATCATGGCGCACCTGTCCGGCGATGCCGGGCTGCTGGCTGCGTTCGCCAACAATCAGGACATCCATCGCGCTACAGCTGCGGAGATATTTATGGTTGCACCTGATGAAGTCGGCAGCGAGCAACGCCGTTATGCCAAGGTGATCAACTTCGGCCTGATCTACGGCATGTCCGCATTCGGCCTGGCCAGGCAGCTCGGTATCGAGCGCAGTGCCGCACAAGCCTATATCGAGCGTTACTTCGCGCGTTATCCCGGCGTGGCGGACTATATGCAGCGCACCCGCGAACAGGCCAAACAGCAGGGTTATGTCGAGACCGTGTTCGGCCGCCGGCTGTGGCTGCCGGAGATCAACAGCAGCAACGGCATGCGCCGCCAAGGCGCGGAACGCGCCGCAATCAATGCGCCGATGCAGGGCACGGCAGCGGACCTGATCAAACTGGCGATGATTGCGGTACAACATTGGCTGGAGAGCGACAAGTTGAATACCCGCCTGATCATGCAGGTGCATGACGAACTTGTGCTCGAAGTCCCGCAGCAGGAACTGCATCTAGTCAAGGAAATGCTGCCCAAATTGATGTGCAGCGTGGCTGAACTGAAAGTGCCGTTGCTGGTGGAGCTGGGCGAGGGAAAGAACTGGGACGAGGCACACTGACTTTCATAACGCGAATGTGTGTGATACATGTCACAGACAACCAATCAGAACTTAATTTATTCTGCGCGCCTCCTTTACTACCGATAAGAGGTTGACATGAAATCGAACAGGCTCGCGCAAATCGCCTTGCTGCTTTGGCTGGCTACCGTTGCGGTATTCGCATGGTTTTTCATCCGTGGCATCACAGTTGAAGGATCCGATGGCAGATCCGCAATCCTGCTGCAGCCAGGCGAGCGTGATCTGGTGCTGACTGAAATGCGCGGGCTGCTGGTGGCGACGCAACAGATTTTGGAAGGAGCCAATCAGGGTGACATGCAGCGCATCGGCAAGGCTGCACATGCGGCAGGGATGGCTGGCGCAGCGGATGTCAATCCGGCACTGATGGCAAAGCTGCCTATCGAGTTCAAGCAGCTGGGCATGAGCGTGCACCAGGAAATGGATGATATCGCCAAAGCCGCAGAGGACGGTAAATCGTCAGCGGAAATTTTGCAGATGGCATCGGACACATTGACCAAGTGTGTTGCATGCCATGCAGCATGGCAGATCAAGCCATCCGGCCAGTGATGTTGATACCCTGATCGCGGGCTACAACACAGGTTGCGCTGCAAAAGCTACGCTTTGCCCTTTGCTGTTTTCTTTCCAGCAACCTTTTTGGCCGCAGGTTTTTTTGCCTTGCCAGCCGCTACTTTTTTTGCAGCAGGTTTGGTTGCCTTGGCAGCCGTCTTCGTTTTGCCAGAAGCGGTCTTGGGCTTGGCGGATTTTGCTGTCGGCTTGGCTTTGGATTGTGCCGCTGGCTTTTTGCTGGCGGATTTCTTGCTGAAAGGCCCCTTGGCCACCTTGGCCGCGATCAGTTCCACGGCTTCTTCCAGCGTGACCGCCTCCGGTGTAACACCCTTGGGCAGCGTGGCGTTGATCCTTCCATGGCGGACATAAGGGCCGTAGCGGCCGCTGCAGATCTCCACGCTGGTCTTGTCGACCGGATGATCGCCCAGCACGCGCAACACGGTGGTGCCTTCACGAGCTTGCGCCAGCAATTCCACTGCGCGATCCAGGCGTATGTCGAATATGCTGTCGCTGCGCGGGATGGATTTGAACTTGCCGTCGTGTCCGATGTAGGGACCGAAGCGGCCGATGTTGACGATGACCTTTTTGCCGGATGCCGGGTGCAAACCGAGTTCGCGCGGCAGCGACAACAGCTTCAGTGCGCTGGCCAGATCGGCTTGTTCGAGCGGCATTTCTTTCGGCCAGGAGATGCGCTTTGGTTTGGCTTTTTCTCCCTCCACAACTTCGCCGAGCTGCACGTAATAGCCATACGGACCGCGCAGCAACAGCACGGTTTGCCTGGTCTCCGGGTGCTCGCCCAGTTCGCGCCGGGCAGCGCCGTCATCTTCGGCTTCACCGCCAAGACTGCGGGTGTAATCGCATTCGGGAAAGCCGGTACAGCCGATGAAGCTGCCGCGCTTGCCCAGCCGTTTGGACAGCGGTTTGCCGCATTTCGGGCAAGCTTCTCCGATCAGCTCTTGGGTGACGTCCTTGCGTTCTATGCTTTGCTTTTCGGAGACAAGCTTGTTGAAACCCTTCCAGAATTCATCCAGCACCGGTATCCAGTCGCGCTTCCCCTCGGACACTTCATCCAGCTCGTCTTCGAGATGGGCGGTGAAACCATAATCGACATAGCGGGTGAAATGTTCGGTGAGGAACTTGTTGACGACGCGACCGACATCGGTGGGAACGAAGCGTTTCTTGTCCAGTAAGGCATATTCACGGGCCTGTAGCGTGGAAATGATGGTGGCATAGGTGGAAGGCCGGCCGATGCCGTGCTCCTCCAGCGACTTGACCAGGCTGGCTTCCGAGTACCTCGGCGGCGGCTGGGTGAAGTGCTGTTCGCCATAGAGTTTGTCGATGGGCAATACATCGCCCTCAACCAACGGGGGCAACTTGCCACCCTCTTCTTCGGTTGCGTCATCCACGTCTTCCATGTACACGCCGATGAAGCCGGGGAACACCAGTACCTGACCGTTGGCGCGGAACAATGTGGTGTCGCCGCCCAGCCGTATATCCACGCTGACCGTATCGAAACGCGCCGGCGACATTTGGCACGCTAGTGTGCGCTTCCAGATCATTTCATAGAGACGAGCCTGATCGGCGCTTAAGTGATTGCGGATGCTGTCGGGGGTGCGCTCGATAGAGGTCGGGCGTATCGCTTCGTGAGATTCCTGGGCGTTCTTGGTTTTGCTCTTGAAGGTCGGCTGAGTGTTGGGCAGATACTCGCTGGAAAAATTGCTTTTGATGTAGTCGCGGATCTCCTGCACCGCTTCCTTCGCCAGCGAAACCGAGTCGGTACGCATGTAGGAGATCAGCCCGACGGTCTGGCCGCCGATGTCCACGCCTTCATAAAGTGACTGCGCGGTGCGCATCGTGCGGTCGGCGGTCATGCCAAGCTTGCGCACGGCTTCCTGTTGCAGGGTGGAAGTGGTGAATGGCGCGGCGGCATAACGCTGCTTGGCTTTTTTCTCGACGCGCACCACCTTGGGCGGAAGCTTGGCATCGCTGAGTTTGGCACGGATTGCGTCGTATTCAGTTTGACTAGTTATGCTGAGCTGCTCCAGTTTCTTGCCCTGGTACTGGAACAGCTTGGCGGTGAACGGCTGGTGATCCTTGTGGCTGTCCAGATGAACACTCCAGTATTCCTGGCTCTTGAATGCCTCGATCTCCAGTTCGCGCTCGACGATCATGCGCAGCGCAGGACTTTGCACGCGTCCCGCCGACAAACCGGGGCGTATCTTGCGCCACAGCAGCGGCGAAAGATTGAAGCCGACCAGATAATCGAGCGCGCGTCGCGCCTGCTGGGCGTTCACCAGCGGCTGAGAGATTTCGCGCGGATGCGCCACCGCTTCACGCACTGCCGACTGGGTGATCTCGTAGAACACCACGCGCTGCAGGTTCTTGCCTTTCAGGCCGCGCCTGGCTTTGAGCAATTCTGCAATGTGCCAGGCGATTGCTTCACCTTCGCGGTCCGGGTCGGGCGCCAGATAGATGTTGTCTGCTGCTTCTGCGGCCTTGGCGATCGCGTCCATATGCTTGCTGTTGCGCGCGATGGTCTCGTATTTCATCGCAAATCCGTTGTCGGGATCGACAGCAC
Source organism: Pseudomonadota bacterium (assembly GCA_049320585.1). Taxonomy (GTDB): domain Bacteria; phylum Pseudomonadota; class Gammaproteobacteria; order Burkholderiales; family Gallionellaceae; genus Gallionella. Next base: position 59,862 of record JBMOQB010000012.1, read on the forward strand.
CGGTTTTTGGGATCAAATCGCGCACATGTCCGTAGGAAGCGAGTATCTCGAAATCCTTGCCCAGATATTTTTGCAGCGTTTTTGCCTTGGCCGGCGACTCGACGATCAGGAGATTGGTTGCCATGCGTGATGTTTAGGATTCAATGTAATTGCGCGGAATGAAGCGGGGTAAGCAATTCCTCGATCAACAACTGATCAAGTTCCTGATGGCGATTCCACAGCACCATCAGCATGATCAACTTGAGTTGATCCAGCGCCAGGTGTTCATGCTGCAGCGCAACCGCGCGGTCTATGATCATCTCGCGCTCGATGGCGGAGATCAGATGTTGCTGTTCGGCGAACACCATGAATTGGCGTGCTTCATAGCTGATACGCTGCTGCTCCAGTTCGGCAAAATGCCGCTGTCCTGCGTTCTCGAGCCTGGAGGGGTAGCTTTCAGGATTTTGCTGTTGCAGTGCCGAAAGCCAGGTAAGCGCTTCGCTGATGTCGTCGTCTTCGAACCCGGCGGCGGAAAGTTTGCGTTCCAGCTTGTCCGGTTCAGGATAGCTGCCGGCGTCGAAGTAACTTTCAAACAGGTACATCAAAATTTCGAACATGATTTGCGAGGTTTTATTGAATACGTTGATAAAGTCCGCCGGGCAGCGCGCTGATGAGCCCTTCCAGTTCGAGTGCCAACAGCATGGCGGATAGCTCGGCTACCGTCAAGCCGCAACGCGCTTTGAGCGTGTCCATATCCACCGGATCGAAGCCGATATGATCAAGCAGCGCGAAATCCGGATCTTGCATGTCTGTGTGCTTTGCGGCCAGGTTGCGCATTGGTGCGGGGAGCAGGCCGCCCAGTTCCTCCAGAATATCTTGTGCGGTCTCGACCAGTTTCGCGCCCTGTTTGAGCAGCGCATGGCAACCCTTGCTTTGCGGAGCATGTATCGAACCGGGAATCGCGAACACGTCCCTGCCCTGCTCCAGCGCCATACGCGCAGTGATCAGTGAACCGCTTTGCAATCCTGCTTCCACCACCAGACAGCCGGCACTCATGCCACTGATGAGACGATTGCGGCGCGGGAAGTTGGCGGCGAGAGGCGGAGTGCCGAGCGGAAATTCCGAGATCAGCGCGCCCTGCTGTGCGAGTTCGTGGGCCAGCTCGCGATTCGCGGCAGGATAGACCTTGTCCAGTCCGGTACCGACGATCGCAATGCTGCTGCCCTCCCCGCGCAATGCGCCGCGGTGCGCAGCGGCATCGATGCCGTGCGCCATGCCGCTGCTGATGCACAGTCCGGCATCGCTCAGCGTTTTTGCGAAGGCTTCGGCGTTACCGATTCCTTGCGGGGTGGCATTGCGGCTGCCGACCACGGCCAGCGCTGCGCGGTTGAGCAGCTCAGGCCGGCCTTTGACATACAGTAACAGCGGCGGGTCGGGGATATTCAGCAGCGCCTGCGGGTAGTCGTCGTCTGCCAGGGTAAAGATGCGGTTGTTGGTATCCTCCAGCCAGGCAAAGGTTGAAGCAACGGCGTCTTCAGCGATGCCCGCGCTGATTTCGGCAGCGACATCGGGCTTGACGACAGACTTGAGCGAACTTATGGAAGCGGAGATGACCGCGTCGGGAGAGCCGAATTCCTTGAGCAGACGGCGCGCGCTTTCGCCGCCCAGACCCCGCGTCAGGCTGAGAGTCAACCAGGCTTTGAGCGTAACATCGAAAGACATTTAGAGTGCGATGAATGACGTTGCAGCCGTGGAAATGCTATGACTCACACTACGGGTTTTGTGCGCGGTCCAGCAATTGCACCGGCAATTTGGTTTGCATCACCAGCGCATAGGATACCTTGTCGAACACGCGGAATACGAACGCCAAACCATAGCGTTCATCCGGCAATGTGTAACTTTCGCCTTCGCTTTTCACCACTTCACCTTTGTGATACAGGGCCAGTACATGGCCTATTTCCACGCCATCGCGCGCGCCCTTGCTAAGCGTTATGGCGGTATTCTGCCCGGCCTGCGATACTCCGCCGTACACGGATATCACCCGGGCAGAAATGTTGTTTTCCGGTGCGCGCGGCAAATAGTTGGTGGCAGTCTCCACCGATGGCGCGACCAAGCGGTCACCCTGATGTGTTTCCTGAACTGAATGCGTGATCGATACGGTGCTGATGTCACCAAAATGGGTTACCTGGGCATTGCCCAGATAAATAGCCTCGATACCCAGCAACTCACCGCTGTCCGGATCGATGAATTTTTTGCCGGGCCGGTAGATTTGCCACTTGTCACCCAGATCAGAGTTCAGTCCCCTGGCAAAACAGATATCTCCTGCACCCAGAATAACGCGCCCCTCGCGGGCACCTATCAGCGCAGGGGCATCCTTCAGCGCGTCTTCCTCGATGACCAGCGGACGGCTAAGGAACGGGGCGATGGCGGCGACTGGAATACTGGGGATGGCATCGTGCGAACTGATGTCTTCACGTACTCTCGGTGAAAGTCTGACAACACCGCTTGCATCGCGCGGGACTTGCGTCCCGGATGCCCCCATTTCATTGATACGCAAAGTGCCGCTGCTGCGGTCGAGAAAGACCACATCGCCCGGGTAAATCCAGTGCGGGTCTTTGATGGTGTCTTTATTAAGGCCCCAGATATTTGGCCATTTCCACGGATCTTCGTAAAACTTTCCGGATATATCCCACAACGTGTCACCTTTGACGACGACGTAACGGCTCGGGGCGTCAGACCGGATTTGAAGCTGATCGGCACTGGCCAGGACGGGCAACAAAAAGCAAATCAGCGATATAATCTTGCGCATTGGAAACTCCGGCACTGCCAGTATTATTTGAGGGCACGCACATTTTAGCGTTGCGCCAAATTCTGCATCTTGTCCTATAAATTAGCAAGCATAAATCAACTCCCTGATGGAAGAGTTCCGAATGGCAATCCTGAAAATTCTGCAGTATCCCGACGAGCGGCTGCACAAAGTCGCCAGACCGGTTGAGAATGTCGATGAATCCGCACGCAAGCTGGTACGCGACATGGCGGAGACCATGTATTCAGCGCCAGGCGTGGGTTTGGCTGCGACCCAGGTGGATGTGCACAAGCAGATCATCGTGCTGGATGTTTCCGAGACACACGATCAATTGCGGGTGTTCATCAATCCGGAAATCATCGCCAGCAGCGGCGAAGCCGAATGCGAGGAAGGTTGTTTGTCGGTACCGGGGATATATGAAACAGTGCGTCGCGCTGCGAAAGTCACGGTGCGCGCCCTTGACGAGAAGGGCGAGTCATTCACACTGGAAGCCGAAGGCTTGCTGGCGGTATGCATCCAGCACGAGATGGACCACCTGCTCGGCAAAGTGTTCGTGGAATATTTGTCGCAACTCAAACAGACCCGTATTCGCGCAAAATTGAGAAAACGTTTACGCGAGACCATGTAACTAATGCGTTGTATACGCGATGGAAGAAAGTGCTGTCCACGAAAGACACAAAAAGCACGAAAGAACTTCATATCACAATTCTTACCCGGGTACTTCCGGTGCACCTCAAATACTGAACCCTGCATCCGGTAACGCGCCACATCAAATTTTCCCACTAGCTATAATTTCGTGCTTTTCGTGTCTTTCGTGGACAATGCCTAATCTCGGGTAAATCAATATGAAAATCATCTTTGCCGGCACTCCGCAGTTTGCGGCCAGCGCATTGGCTGCGCTGCACAAGGAACATCAGGTGGTTGCAGCGCTGACCCAGCCGGACCGTCCTGCCGGACGCGGCTTGAAGCTGGCTTACAGCGCGGTGAAGCAGCTTGCGCTGCAATTCGGACTGCCGGTGCTGCAGCCATCCAGTTTGAAGAACTCCGAGGTACAGAACGAGATCGCCGCGCTGGACGCCGATGCGATGGTGGTGGCGGCTTACGGCCTGATTCTGCCGAAAACGGTGCTGCAACTGCCGCGCTACGGCTGTTTGAATATTCATGCTTCGTTGCTGCCGCGCTGGCGCGGTGCGGCTCCGGTTCAGCGGGCGATTCAGGCCGGCGATACCGAGACCGGCATTACCATCATGCAGATGGACGAAGGACTGGATACCGGCGACATGCTGCTTCAGCATAGCTGCCCGATCGCGGAAACCGACACCGCGCAGTCCCTGCAGGACAAGCTGGCCGCAATCGGAGCGAGCAGCATCCTGGAGGCGCTGAGTTCGCTGCAGAATCAGCGTTTGATGCCGGTCAGGCAAGACGATAGTGCGGCATGTTATGCTTCCAAACTGCTCAAGAGCGAAGCCCGGATAGACTGGCATCAGGATGCCCGGCTGATCGAACGCACGGTGCGCGCCTTCAATCCGTTTCCTGTCTGTTATGCAAACTTGAACGGAACAACAATAAAAATATGGCAAGCCGCGTTGTCAGCGGACGAGCACGGCGAGCCGGGCGCAGTGATAGCAGCGGACAAGCGCGGCATCACGGTGGGGTGCGGCACAGCCGCGTTGCGGCTCGAAGTGCTGCAGCGCCCCGGTGGCAAGCCACAGTCTGCTGCGCAGTTCATGCAAGCCATGCCGGTCAGGGTTGGCGACTGTTTTTCTGCGAACTAGATGGGCGCCTCTAAATGCAGTTCGTCCAAATAGCCGCCAGCATCGTCGTTCAGCAGGTACTGGACAGCGGACGCAATCTCAACCAGGTCCTGGACGAATCTCTGCGCAACAAAAACGACTGGGCGCCGGCGCAGCGAGCCGCCTTGCAGGATTTGAGCTATGGAACGCTGCGCTTCTACGGGCAGTTGCAGGCGGTGCTGAATATGCTGTTGCACAAGCCGTTGCATGATGAGCGCGTGCGCTGCCTGTTACTGGTAGCGCTGTATCAGTTGCAGTATGGCAAGTCGGCATCACATGCGGTGGTCGATCATGCAGTGCGCGCCGCACATACGTTGAATTCGCATGTGAGCGGTCTGGTGAATGCCCTGTTGCGCAATTTTTTGCGCAACCAGTCGATTTTGCTCGGTCAGGCGGCGCAACATCCGGAAGGCAAATACAGTTATCCGCAGTGGTGGATAGACGAATTGCACACTCAATACGGCGAGTTCGGTCCGGCACTGCTCGAAGCGGGCAACCGGCATCCGCCGATGACCTTGCGTGTCAACCAGCGGCGCAGTTCCATCCCGGATTACCTTGCTTTGCTTGCACAGCATGATATGTCCGCAAGGATCATCGATCCGCAGGCGTTGCAACTGGATAAACCGGTCCCGGTGGACAGGTTGCCGGGTTTTTCTACCGGCCTGGTCTCGGTGCAGGATGCCGGAGCACAATATGCGGCCCGTCTGCTGGATGTACACGACGGGATGCATGTGCTGGATGCCTGTGCCGCTCCGGGCGGCAAGACGGCGCATATCCTGGAGTTGGCAGCGGTGGATTTGCTGGCGCTGGACAAGGACGAAAAACGTTTGCAGCGCGTTAGGGAAAATTTACAGCGCCTGGGGCTGGCCGCGCAGCTTGTAGCCGGGGATGCGGCCGATCCTGATTCATGGTGGGATGGCAAAACCTTTCAGCGCATATTGGCCGATGTGCCCTGTTCCGCTTCCGGCGTGGTGCGCCGGCATCCCGACATCAAGTGGTTGCGCCGCCGCGCGGATATTGCCGGGTTCGCCGCGCAACAGCTTGGTATCCTGTGTTCATTGTGGCGACTGATGGAGCAAGATGGTAAATTGCTCTATGCCACCTGTTCGGTGTTTCAACAGGAGAACGAACAGGTCATCAAGGCGTTTCTTGCGCAACAGCCGGATGCGCTTCGATTGCCGGTGATATTGCCTGACAAGAGCGAAGGACAATTGTTGCCCAATGACCAGCACGACGGGTTTTTTTATGCATTGCTGCACAAGCAGATGACAGAAGACAGATGACAGAGGACAGAAAAATCTCTGGCGTGCTCCCGCGCACCGTCAATGTTGCGCGAACCGGCTTTGGACATTATAAGAAAAGCCTCCTCGCAGCCATCTGTCTTCTGTTTTTTGTCTTCTGTTCTCCGGCAACAGCGGAAGGTATATACGTCAACAAGGCGGAACTGCGCCTGGACGATGACGGCTATCATCTATCGGCCAGCTACGACATCGGCCTGACCCAGGTGATGCAGCAGGCATTGTCTCGCGGCATACCGTTATATTTCGTCGGTGAATTTTCGCTTATTCGCCCGCGCTGGTACTGGATGAATGAAGACGTTTTTCAGGGCGAGCAGACCATCAAGCTTTCTTACAATGTGCTGACGCGCCAATACCGCATTTCGCGCGGCTCCTTGTTCCAGAACTTCGCCAGCCTCGAAGACGCGTTGAACATACTGGCCAGACAAAATTCTCCCGCTATTCCCGCCGAGTTGCTGAAAAAGGAAGAGGGCTATATCGCGGAATGGATAAAAAGGGAAGGCAACCTCATTGCCGCGGTGCGCTTGCGGCTGGACAACTCGCAGTTACCCAAACTTTTGCAGGTGAATGCGCTGTCTGGAAGCGACTGGACGCTCAATTCCGATTGGTACCGGTGGGAAATCAGTCCGGAGGCGATGGCTGTGAGCAACCCGGTCGGGACGGAGTGATAGACACGTGAGAAATCTTATCCTGCTCAGCGTAGTGCTCGCCGTCGCGTTGCTGGTGTTGTTGTCTGGCAGCAGCGCCAACACCGATGTTTTTTCCTTCAACTATTATGCGCTGCTAAGCTTGACCGGCTTGCTGGCGTTGAGCTTGATCGCGCTGTCCGGCTATCAATTATGGCGTTTGCGCGTCAAACTGAAAAAGAAGGTGTTCGGCGCCAGGCTAACCCTGCGTCTGGTGACGTTTTTCACGCTGATCGGAGTGTTGCCGGGCATTTTGATCTATGCGGTATCGGTGCAATTTCTGGACAAAAGCATCGAGTCCTGGTTTGACGTGCGTGTCGAGAAAGCGCTTGAGGGCGGCCTCAATCTCGGCAGAAGCGGGCTCGAAAACAGCTTGAACGAGCTTGCCAAAAAGGCCAAATTCACCGCCTTGCTGCTGGCCGAAAAGCATCCGAGGCAATACCAGCGGGCACTGGACCAACTGGTGGATGAGAAGGTGACGCAGGAAGCTGCCTTGTTCACTATCAAGGGTGGCCTGATAGCGTTCTCATCGGGCAGCAACGCGCGATTGCCCGACCTGCCGGATGACGATCTGACGAGGCTGGCGCTGGACAAAGGCGAATATGCGGTGATTGATACCCTGCCGAACAGGGGATTGACGTTGCGCTCGCTGGTGACGGTGAATTCCCATGCGCGGACCGGCACAAACTATGTGCTGCAATTCACCCAGCCGGTGCCGAAAAAGATCGAGGAAGACGCCGAGACCGTACAGACAGTATATCGGGACTATCAGGAGCTTACGTTTTCAAGGCTCGGCCTGAAACGTCTGTATGCGATCACTTTGACGCTGTCATTGTTGGTGGTGGTGTTGACGGCGGTATCGGTGGCCTTTTTTCTCAGCGAAAGGCTGGGCTCGTCGCTCGAAGCGCTGGCGGAGGGAACGCGGGCAGTGGCACAGGGCGACTTTACCGGACAATATCCGATACGCAGCAGCGACGAATTGGGTGCGCTGACCGGTTTGTTCAACCAGATGATACGCCAGTTGTCCGATGCCAAGACTGCCAGCGAATTGCAGCAGCGTCAGGTGATGCGTGCCAAGGGATACCTGGAAAGCGTATTGACCCACCTTTCTTCGGGTGTGCTGGGCCTCGACGACAATCTGCGATTGCGCTCGGTAAATACCAGCGCGGTGCAAATTTTGGGAGCGCCGCTGCACGAAATGCAGCGCAAGAATATGGAACAGATCGCGGAAAGATTCACACTGCTCGGATCGTTCTGCAACACGATCAGTCAAGCATTTGCTGAAGTACCCAATGGCGAATGGCAACGGCAAATAGAACGGATGAGCAGGAATGGCAATCAAATACTGCTGATTCGCGGTACGCGCCTTCCGCCGGGATCCGGGGCGGGCTATGTGGTGGTGTTCGACGATATCAGCCATCTGCTGCAGGCTGAGCGCCAGGCTGCATGGGGCGAAGTGGCGCGCCGGCTTGCACATGAAATCAAAAATCCGCTGACCCCGATCCAGCTATCTGCGGAGCGTTTGCAGCACAAACTCAGCAGCAAGCTCGATGAGGGCGGAGCGAAGTTGCTGCGGCATGCCACCCAAACCATAGTCAGCCAGGTCGCGGCGATGAAAAACATGGTGAATGATTTTGCCAATTATGCGCGTGGCCCGGCGTTGAAACTGACGCAACTGGATTTGCACAAACTGATCAAGGAAGTGCTGGGTCTGTACGAAGCGAATGTCATTCCCATTGCGTTGAATCTTAAAGCGGAAAGGAGCGAGGTCAACGGTGATGCGACCCGCCTGCGGCAGATCATTCACAACCTGCTGCAGAATGCGCAGGATGCGTTGCAGGATGCCGAACATCCGCAAATTACTTTGAATACGGAAACGCTCAATGGAGAATTCAATCTGTTTGTCGAGGATAACGGCACAGGATTTTCCGAAAGTTTGCTTTCGGGGCCTTTCGAGCCGTACAAAACGACCAAGACAAAAGGCACCGGCTTGGGATTGGCAATAGTGAAAAAAATCGTTGAAGAACATGGCGGGCGCATTGCCATAGAAAATAAACCGGATGGTGGAGCGCGAGTCAGCATCGTTCTGCCATTAGCAGAGGGGGAGTGATGGGCAGCAAAAAGATTTTGGTGGTCGATGATGAAATCGGTATCCGCGAACTGTTGTCGGAGATCCTGTTTGATGAAGGGTATGAGGTCCATGTGGCCGAAAATGCCGAACAGGCCCGAGCATACCGGAACGAGCATGAGCCCGACCTGGTACTGCTGGATATCTGGATGCCTGAAACCGATGGCGTAACCTTGCTCAGGGAGTGGGTCGAGCAGGACCTGCTGACTATGCCGGTCGTGATGATGTCGGGTCACGGCACGATAGAGACGGCAGTTGAAGCGACCCGTATCGGCGCGGTGGACTTTCTGGAAAAGCCCATCGCACTGCAAAAACTGCTGGACACAGTGGCCAAGTCCATCAAGGAGTCTGTACCAAAATTGCCAATGCCGGTTCCCGGAACACAGGACCGGCAACCTGCGGTGCATGCGGAGGGGCAGTTGCAGCAAATCTTCCTGACGCTCGATTTGCCATTGCGAGCAGCGCGAGATCATTTCGATGCGCTTTATTTCGACTACCATTTGCGCAAGGAAGTCGGCAACGTTACGCGCGTTGCCGAGAAAGTCGGCCTGGAGCGCACCCATCTGTACCGGAAACTCAAACAACTCGGCATCAAATTCCCGAAAAAGAGCGGCGAAGACGGTTCCTGAACGAGGAACCGGAATGCGACTGTTGCCCTAATCGGGGGGCTACGGCATAATTGCCGGCCCAAACATATATCAAGGCGCCATATAAGTTCGTTTTATAGGGGTGTCATTCAGATAACAAATCCCGAGAGGATGTTTACGAGGTAACAGGAAATGGCTGCAACGCGAGGCATCACCCCACCAAAATTCAATGACATCACCGGCGCGATTCGCATGCTGGCAGTGGATGCCGTGCAGAAGGCAAACTCCGGGCACCCGGGCGCTCCGATGGGCATGGCCGAGATTTCCGATGTGTTGTGGAATCGCCATCTGCGCCATAATCCTGCAAACCCCAAGTGGCCGGATCGCGACCGCTTTATCCTGTCCAACGGCCATGGATCGATGCTGGTTTATGCGTTGCTGCATCTGTCCGGTTACGACCTGCCGATCGAAGAGCTGAAGCGCTTTCGCCAGCTGCATTCCAAGACACCGGGTCATCCTGAATACGGCTATACGCCCGGTGTTGAGACCACCGGTGGTCCGCTCGGCCAGGGCATCACCAACGCGGTTGGCATGGCGATGGCGGAAAAGCTGCTGGCTGCCGAATTCAACAAGCCCGGACACGAAATCGTCAATCACCACACTTACGTGTTCATGGGCGACGGTTGCATGATGGAGGGCATATCCCACGAAGCCTGCGCGCTGGCTGGAACATGGGGCTTGGGCAAGCTGATCGCGTTCTGGGACGATAACAATATCTCTATCGACGGACACATCGACGGCTGGTACACCGACGACACGGCAAAGCGCTTTGAAGCCTACGGCTGGCATGTCATTGCCAATGTGAACGGACACGACCCCGAGGCGGTCGATGCGGCGATCAACGCCGGCAAAAAAGTCACCGACAAACCCACACTGATCTGCTGCAAGACCATCATCGGCATGGGCTCGCCCAACAAGGCCGACACCCATGACGTGCATGGCGCAGCTCTCGGCAATGATGAAGTGGCCGCGACACGCGAACACATCGGCTGGAAATATCCACCGTTCGAGATCCCCAAGCATGTGTATGAAGCATGGGACGCGCGCACCAAGGGCGCGGGCCTGGAAAAACTGTGGAATAACAAGTTCGCCGAATACAAGGCCGCTTTCCCGAAAGAGGCGGCCGAATTCGAGCGCCGCATCAAGGGCGAACTGCCTGCCAACTGGAAAGCGCATGCTGCCGAGGCGATCGCCAAGACCAACGAAAAAGCCGAAACCATCGCTACCCGCAAGGCCTCGCAGAATGCCATCAATGCGCTGGCCCCGGCCCTGCCTGAATTCCTGGGCGGTTCGGCCGACTTGACCGGTTCCAACCTGACCAACTGGACCGGTTGCAAGCACATCCGCGGCAAAAGCACCGGCAACTACATCAGCTACGGGGTGCGTGAATTCGGCATGTCGCACATCATGAACGGCATGGCCTTGCATGGAGGCTTCCTGCCGTTCGGCGGCACCTTCCTGATGTTCTCCGAGTATGCACGCAATGCTTTGCGCATGTCAGCGCTGATGAAGCAGCGTGTGATCTTCGTGTACACGCATGACTCCATCGGTCTGGGCGAGGACGGCCCGACACACCAAGCGGTCGAACAAACCGCCACGCTGCGCTTTATCCCGAATATGGATGTATGGCGTCCGTGCGACACGGTTGAATCCGCAGTGTCCTGGGTGGCGGCTGTGGAGCGCAAGGACGGACCAAGCAGCCTGATCTTCAGCCGCCAGAATCTGGCGTTCCAGAAACGCGATGCAGCGCAGATCGCCAATATCCGCAAGGGAGCTTATGTGTTGTCCGAGGCGGCCGGCGGCAAACCGCAGGCAGTGATCATCGCGACCGGTTCAGAAGTGGCCTTGGCGATGGACGCGCAAAAGGCGCTTGCCGCCGGAGGTGTCAATGTGCGCGTGGTATCCATGCCATCAACCAGCGTGTTCGACAAACAGGACCAGGCTTACAAGGACAGCGTACTGCCCAAGGGCGTCAAGCGAGTTGCGGTCGAGGCGGGTGTCACCGGAGGCTGGTACAAGTATGTGGGTCTGGATGGCGCAGTGGTCGGTCTGGATAGTTTCGGCGAGTCCGCTCCGGCACCGGAGTTGTTCAAGCATTTCGGTTTTACCGTTGACAACGTGGTTGCGACGGTAAAAAAAGCATTGGCATAGGGCTGGTTTGCACCACCATTGCGGATCCATTCGGTTGCGGATCCATTCGCATGTGCATGGCAAAGTTAAAGGATAGGTTGCCGACAGCAGTGACATGCCGTCCTGGCCGTGAAAAACGTGTGGTAAATCACCAATAAATTTTAATTATCGAAAGGGAGATAGAAATGGCAATTCGTGTCGGTATCAATGGATTCGGTCGTATAGGGCGCATGGTGTTCCGCGCGGCCACAAAGGATTTTCCTGAAATTGAAGTCGTGGCCATCAACGATCTGCTGGAGCCGGACTATCTGGCCTACATGCTCAAGTTCGATTCTGTGCATGGCCGTTTCAATGGTGATGTTGCAGTGAACGGGAAAAACCTGGTCGTCAACGGAAAGTCCATCCGTCTGACTGCCGAGCGCGATCCCGCCAACCTGAAGTGGAATGAAGCCAAAGTGGACATCGTGATCGAATGCACCGGTTTCTTCCTGACCAAGGAGACTTGTCAGAAACATATCGACGCGGGCGCCAAGAAGGTTGTCCAATCCGCGCCATCCAAGGATGACACACCGATGTTCGTGTATGGCGTGAACCACACCAGCTACAAGGGCGAGAGCATCGTCTCTGCCGCGTCCTGTACCACCAATGCGCTGGCCCCGGTCGCCAAGGTGTTGCATGACAATTATGGAATCAAGCGCGGCCTGATGACCACGGTGCATGCTGCAACCGCGACACAGAAGACAGTCGATGGACCTTCCAGCAAGGATTGGCGCGGCGGCCGCGGTATCCTGGAAAACATCATCCCGTCCTCGACCGGTGCGGCCAAGGCCGTCGGTGTTGTGATGCCGGAACTCAAGGGGAAGCTGACCGGCATGGCCTTCCGTGTGCCGACTTCAGACGTATCGGTGGTTGATCTGACGGTCGAATTGAACAAGGCCGCATCCTATGAGGATATCTGCAAAGCCATGAAGGCAGCTTCGGAAAGCGGCCCGTTGAAAGGCGTGCTCGGCTATACCCAGGAATCCGTGGTTTCCACCGATTTCCGCGGTCAGACTACTCCATCCGTGTTCGATGCCGAAGCAGGCATCGCTCTGGATCCGACCTTCGTCAAAGTGGTGGCATGGTATGACAACGAATACGGCTATACCTGCAACCTGATGCGCATGGTAAACCACGTCGCAAAATAAGCCGGTGAAATTTGCAAGGTAAAACGTGAGTGAGTATTTTCCCCTCCCGACAGGGTGAGTGGCGCATAACACCGGGCGGGCATCACGTTTCAGATTTCACGTTTCACCAAGCATCCCTCTGTGAGCCGCAAGAACCGGCTTTGAACCAGCCCTTGCTGCTTGCATAAATTCAGGAGAAAGAAATGTCCGTAATCAAAATGACCGATCTGGATCTCAAGGGCAAACGCGTCCTGATCCGTTCGGATTTGAACGTGCCTGTCAAGGATGGCCGGGTAACCTCCGATGCGCGCATTACCGCCTCGATGGCAACCATAGCTTTCGCGCTGAAAGCCGGTGCGCGGGTGATGGTGACATCACATCTGGGCCGCCCTGAAGAAGGGGTCTACTCCGAAGAGAATTCGCTCAAACCGGTTGCCGATGTGATCGCCAACAAGCTGGGCAAGCCGGTGCGCCTGATCAGGGATTGGGTCGATGGCGGGTTCAGCGTCGCCGAAGGTGAATTGGTGCTTCTGGAAAATTGCCGCTTCAACAAGGGCGAGAAAAAAAGCCTGGAAGAAACCGCGAAAAAATATGCCGCATTGTGCGATGTGTTCGTGATGGACGCATTCGGCACCGCTCACCGCGCCGAGGCTTCCACGCATGGCGTGGCCAAATATGCGCCGGCAGCCGCTGCGGGCATTTTGCTTACCGAGGAACTGGAAGCGTTGACCAAGGCGCTGCTCAATCCGGCACGACCGATGGTTGCGATCGTCGGCGGCTCCAAAGTATCGACAAAGTTGACTGTGCTGGAATCATTATCCGAGAAGTGCGAACAACTCGTGGTCGGCGGCGGAATTGCCAACACTTTCCTCAAGGCCGCCGGCAAGAACGTCGGCAAGTCACTGTGCGAAGAGGATCTGGTCCCTACCGCACAAGCGCTGATGGCCAAGATGCAGGCGCGTGGCGCAACCATTCCCATCGCCGTGGACGTGGTGGTCGGCAAAAAATTCGATGCCAACGAACCAGCTGTGCTGAAGAACGCAGATAACGTCGCCGACGACGACATGATCTTCGACATCGGCCCCAAAAGCGCGCAACAACTGGCTGACATCATCATGCAGGCAGGGACGGTGGTATGGAACGGCCCGGTCGGGGTATTCGAGTTCGACCAGTTCGGCGATGGCACCAAAACCATTGCCAAGGCGATCGCCGAAACCAGTGCATTCACGCTGGCAGGCGGCGGTGACACAATAGCCGCGATCCAGAAGTACGGCATCTATGACAAAGTGTCCTACATCTCCACTGCCGGCGGGGCGTTCCTGGAATTCCTGGAGGGCAAAAAATTGCCCGCAGTGGAAATCCTGGAGCAACGGGCGAATAACAATAACTAGGAAAACATGCTGCGCAGAACCAAAATAGTTGCAACGCTGGGGCCGGCCTCCAGTGACCAGAAAGTGCTGGAGAAAATGATACGCGCTGGAGTCGATTTGGTGCGCATGAATTTTTCGCACGGCACCGCGCAGGATCACCAGAAACGCGCCGAGAATGTGCGCGCGGCGGCAGCGGCAGTGGGCCGCACCGTGGGTATCCTCGCCGACCTGCAGGGCCCGAAAATCCGGGTGCGGAAATTCGAGAATGACAAGATTATCCTGAACGATGGCGATATATTCATCTTGGATGCTGCCTTGGAAGGGCTGGGCAACCAGCAGCGCGTCGGCCTGGACTACAAGGATCTGCCCCGGGATGTCAAAAAAGGCTCGGTGCTGCTTCTCAACGACGGTATGCTGGAATTTGTCGTCACCGAGGTCAAGGGCCAGCAAGTCGTCTGCAAGGTGGTGCGCGGCGGAGTACTGTCCAACAACAAGGGCATCAACCGCAAGGGCGGCGGTCTGACCGCGCCCGCGCTGACCGACAAGGACAAGGAAGACATCAAGACCGCGGCACTGATCAAGGCGGACTATCTGGCCGTGTCGTTTCCGCGCAGCGGCGATGATATGCATTTGGCGCGCGAACTGATGTTGGCGGCTGGCGGCAAGAGCATGCTGATGGCCAAGATAGAGCGTGCCGAAGCGATTCCGGCGCTGGCCGGAATCATCGATGCTTCGGATGCCATCATGGTAGCGCGCGGCGATTTGAGCGTGGAGGTTGGCGACGCTGCCGTGCCGGGTCTGCAGAAACGCATGATCAACATGGCGCGCATGAAGAATCGTCTGGTGATCACTGCCACACAAATGATGGAATCGATGATCACCAATCCTATCCCGACACGTGCGGAGGTATCCGATGTGGCGAATGCGGTACTGGATGGCACCGATGCGGTGATGTTGTCAGCGGAAACTGCGGTAGGCGACTATCCGGTCGAAACCATCGAAGCGATGGCACGGATCTGTCTTAAAGCAGAGGCAGAAGACGAAGAACATACGGTAAGCCGCCGCTCGGCTATGCAAAAGTTCACGCGTATCGATCAGTCCATCGCGATGTCGGCACTGTACGCTGCTTCCCACCTGAAGGTAAAGGCTATCGTCGCATTGACGCAGTCCGGATCGACCGCGTTGTGGATGTCGCGCATGAACGCCGGCGTGCCGATCTTTGCCTTGACCCCGGTGCCGGAAACGCTGACTAAAGTGACATTGTTCAGCGGTGTGCATCCGATCGCTTTTCATTCCAAGGCGAAAGTGCAGTCGGAAGAAATGCTTAGCGCCGAGGCGGCGCTCGTCGAGAGGGGATTGGTAAAGGAAGGCGACCTGGTGGTGATAACCGTCGGCGAAGCAGTGGGTAAAGCCGGACATACCAACACCATGAAGATCGTGCGTATAGGCGATCATAGCAAGCGCTAGACGAATGGCTGGTGGTATCAAACGCGCCAGCGACGGGCATAGCAAGTTGTACAAGCTGCCGGGTTAAAGCGGAAAACTGCCCCGGCCCGCAAAAACCGGATTTTTTAATTTTTAATCAGGAGATAAAAATGGCTCTCGTATCTATGCGTCAACTACTCGATCATGCGGCTGAAAACGGCTACGGCCTGCCCGCGTTCAATGTCAACAATCTTGAACAGGTCAAAGCCATCATGGAAGCAGCGGATGAAACCAACAGCCCGGTGATCATGCAGGGTTCTGCCGGCGCGCGCAAATATGCCGGCGAGGCGTTCCTGCGCCACCTGATCGCGGCGGCGGTGGAATCTTATCCGCACATCCCGGTCGTGATGCACCAGGATCACGGCGCTTCTCCTGCGGTGTGCATCAATGCGATCCGCAGCGGCTTCTCCAGCGTGATGATGGACGGCTCGCTCAAGGAAGATGCCAAGACACCCGCCTCGTTCGAATACAACGTCGATGTTACCCGCCGCGTGGTGGAGATGTCGCATGCGGTGGGCGTGTCCGTCGAAGGCGAACTGGGTTGCCTGGGCTCGCTGGAAAGCGGCATGGGCGAAAAAGAAGACGGCCACGGCGCGGAAGGCGTGCTGACCCATGACCAGTTGCTGACCGACCCGGAAGAAGCCGCGCAGTTCGTGCGCCAGACCGGCGTGGACGCCTTGGCGATCGCGATCGGCACTTCGCACGGCGCATACAAATTCACCCGTCCGCCTACCGGGGACATCTTGGCGATCAATCGCGTCAAGGAGATCCATGCGCGCATCCCCAATACTCATCTGGTGATGCACGGTTCCTCGTCGGTGCCGCAGGACTGGCTCAAAATCATCAACGAATTCGGCGGCGACATGGGCCAGACTTACGGCGTGCCGGTGGAAGAGATCGTCGAGGGCATCAAGCACGGCGTGCGCAAGATCAACATCGACACCGATCTGCGCATGGCGTCGAGCGGTTCGGTGCGCCGTTATCTGGCACAGAATCCCAAGGACTTCGATCCGCGCAAGTTCCTGGCGGCATCCACCAAGGCAATGAAAGAGATTTGCAAAGCGCGCTATGAAGCTTTCGGTTGTGCCGGCCAGGCGGCCAAGATCAAACCGGTCTCGCTGGAAGCGATGGCAAACCGCTATGCAAAAGGCGAACTGAAGGCGGTCATCAAGTAATCCGGACGAGTCGGCAGCAATTAAAAAAGCGACCTTCGGGTCGCTTTTTTCATCATCCCCTCCCCCTTGCAGGGGGAGGGTTGGGGAGGGGGTAGAACGCATACTTTATCCCCGCGTTCATCCCCATCCAAATCTTCCGTCCTGCGGGCTGGCTATTGATTTTTCCGTTCATCGCTTGAATCCGGTGTTTGGTCGGAAACGCGCCACGAAAGCCGGGTTGTTGCCTTAACATCAGCCACCTTCAACATGGGTTGAATTGGCATGCGGGCTTGAGGTATGCTGCTCCCGCAACAGGCGCCTGGCCATGGCGCAAAAAATCGCGGCCGATAACGGATCCGCAATCACGACAACGAGGTAATCCAGATGCGTTTCGACCGGACTAAATTCATGCGCGGCCTGCTGTTGCTGGCAGCTGTTTCATTGGCTTCATGCGGAGGCGGTGGGGGCAGCACTCCCCCGCCGGGTGGCGGCACTCCTGCAACCTACAGTATCAGTGTCAATGTAAGCGGTCTCATCAGCGGCACTTTCGATCTATACAATCGAAACTATGCCGAGACGCTTAATATCGCCTCAGACGGCACCTACACTTTCAGCACCCCGGTCACCAATAGCCTGGGCTACGATGTCAGCGTCAGCAGCCCCCAACCCACCGGGCAATTTTGCACAGTTATAGACGGTACGGGCAACCCAACAGCGCCGGTTACTCTTACGGTGAGCTGCGCTCCTGCCTACACCATCGGCGGCACCGCTGCTGGTCCTGGCGGCGTCAGCGGTCTCAACGGAACCGGTCTGGTATTGCTATTGAAGAACAATGGTACTGTTGTTGAAAATCTGCCCATCAGCGGCACTGGCAGCGTTCCATTTACCTTCAACACCAAGCTTGCAAGTGGAAATTATGCCGTCAGCGTGCTCAGTCGGCCGAGAAAACCGGCGCAGGATTGCCCCGTCACAGGTGGCTCGAATGGCGATGGCACAGGCCCAGTAGGGGCAGATGTCTTCAACGTGGTGGTCACTTGTACAAACTCAGTGTCGTTGCTCGACAGTCCGCGCTACGCCTACGTCGCGAACAGCAACGACCACACCGTCTCGGGCTACATCGTGGATGCCTTGACCGGCCAGTTGCGGCCGAACGGCTATGTGTATGTGGGTGCGACTACTGGCCCGAGTGCCGTCGCGGTTGATCCGTCCGGCCAGTTCGCCTACGTGGCAAATAGCCTTGGCGATAGCGTTTCTGCCTATGCCATCGGTTCCGATGGCAGGTTGACCCTCGTGGCTGCGGCGATACCAGCGGGTGATGGACCCAGTTCCGTCACCGTAGACCCCTCCGGACGTTATGTATACGTGACCAATGCCATCGGCGAGAACATCACTGCTTATAGCATCAATCTTGGCACCGGTGCGCTGACCCGCATCCCGTGCATCGGCGGGGTGACGCTCGGTTGCAGCGGTAATAATCCGCTGAACTACCTGACCGGCGCGAATCCCACCTCGATCAGCGTTGCACCCGCCGGGCAATATGCCTATGTGACGAATAGCAGCGGAGTTTCGGGGTACAGCATAGACGGCTACGGCGCGCTCACGGCGATTGATACCAGCACTGCCATCGGCGCTCAGGCGAGCATCCTAGCCGGGACAAATCCGAATTCCGTCAGCATCGATCCCTCCGGCGCATACGCCTATGTGGCGAATGGCGGCGGCAATGTCTCGAGCTATACCATCGCTTCCAGCGGCGAGCTGGCCAGCGTTGGTTCGATAGCCGCAGGAGTCACTCCCCGATCCGTCGTCGTCGACCCCTACGGCTTGTCTGTCTATGTGGCGAACTACGGTACAGACACTATTTCGGGCTACAACATTGGTGGCACTGGCGCGCTGAGTGCAACAACTCCAGCAAGCGCGGCGGCGGGAGATGGCCCCAGTTCGGTAGCCGTCGATCCATCCGGCAAGTTCGCCTATGTGGCGAATAATCTTTCCGCCGATGTTTCAGTTTTTGACATCTCCGCCGGTCCGCCCGCCGCTGTCTCCGGCACCGCCGCCAATACGCGTTCCCGCGCCGGCAGCGCCTCGATCGCGATGACCAAAGGCGCTACAGCCGTGACTTACACACCCAAGTTTGCCTATGTGGCAAATAGCGGTTCCGACAGTGTCTCAGGCTATACCATCACTGCCGGAGTGCTGGCTCAGATTGTTTGTGGTTCTCCTGCGACATGTAGTGGGAACGACTTCTCGGCGGGTACAAGCCCGGCTTTCGTCGCGGTCGATCCCTACGGCCGATTCGCCTACGCGGCGAATAGCGGCAACACAAACAACATCTCGGTCTATGAAATTGCTTTCGACACTGGTCAACTTTCTGCCAACGCACCTGCGCAGGCGGGGAACGGACCCGGCGCCATCGCGGTCGATCCCTCCGGCCGATTCGCCTATGTCACGAATGGCGATGGCACGGTTTGGGGCTACGGTATCGATCAGGCTGTTGGTGAGCTTACCCAGATCGATATGGATAGCGCCACCGCAGGCACCCAGAGCATAACTGCTCCGGGCTCTAATCTCCGCTCCGTCGCGATAGACCCGACCGGCCGGTTCGCTTATGTGGTGCACGATAACGGTGTCTCGGCTTACCTGATCGCTGCATCCAGTGGCACGTTAAGTTTGGTGGGTACCGTGGGTGCGGGGACAACTCCCAGTTCGGCCATTGTCGATCCGACCGGCAGGTTCGCCTATGTGGCTAATTCTGGAACAAATACCGTATCGGCCTACGCCATCAACGCCAGCACCGGCGAGCTGAGCGAATTGGGCACTAGTCCATACGCGTTGGCAGCGTCAGCTGCGCCCAAATCAGTCGCGGTCGATCCCACAGGTCAGTATGCTTACGTCGCGAATAACGGCACAGGCAGCGTATCGGCCTACGCCATCAACGCCAGCACCGGCGAGCTGAGCGAATTGTTGGGCAGTCCGTACTTTTTGGCAGCGTCAGCGGGGCCCAAATCGGTCACTGTCGATATCTCCGGCGCGTATCTCTATGTGGCGAATAACAACGGCACGGTCTCGACCTTCACTATCGGCGCGGATGGCGCGCTGTCCGGCGGTGCGACCATCGCTGCCGGAACCTCTCCCGCCTCCGTCGCCACCGCCGGCACGATCCAGTAACCCGCTGCGATAGCGCGCATGAACAAAGACCCCGGCAACGGGGTCTTTGTTTTTTGTGGCAGGCTGTTTGAGAGGCGGGATTTTTTGATGCGGCTCAGCCGGGGCAGGTGAGGGTCAGGTTCAGCGCGGTTGGGGATTCTTCGTGTGTTCCTTGAACCTAAAAACTGCAGTTGAATGATGCTTGCCTTTCGACACGCCCGCTGCGCGGGCTACTCAGGTCGAACGGACTTTCACCAAGTTGGTGACCACTCCTTTCGTACTGAGTGCCTTGCGCAGCAAGACGTATCGAAGCATGAACGGGATGGCAACTACGATTTTCAGGTTGAAAGAAGATCACCTCTGATTTTTCATCGTACCCACTCGGAGCGTAGGAACGAAGCGGCGCGCCATGGCACGACCTGCCGCCGGAATTCGGCGAATGGAACACCGTGTACCAGCGGTTCGGATGATGGTCGAAGCAAGGCGTTTGGTATAAGGTATTTGCCGAACAGTCATTCCACCACGCACTAATCGGATCGAGCAGCGTTCTTTCGACAAGCATCAGTACAGACATCGCAACCTCATCGAGCGCTTCTTTCTTCGTACCAAACATTTTCGGCGCATCGCCACCCGATACGACAAGCTCGCCGAACGGTTTTCATCACCCATCGCCATCGCCGCAGCCTTCTTGTGGCTGGTATGAATGTCAACAGACTCTGGCCACCTGGCTTCCCTACTTTGACAACCTATTGGAATGCCTGTGCAAAACTATCGCGTCCTGAACTATTCATGTAGCAGAAGAAGGGCGCGATAAATCGCGCCCCTGCAATATTCACTACGGTTCGAAAAAAAGAATTACCAGGCGATCGGCGATACCGAATCGCAGTCGTCGTTGCCTTGATGCCAGGTGCGCCGGCCGCTCTCGCTGATTGTAAGGCAACCATCGTTTTCCTGTTTTTTGCCAGCGACCGGCGTGGCGGTCAGCGTGAAGGTCTGGGCGGGGGCGGCGATGTCCAGGCTGAGATCGTATTTGCCATCGCTGGTCCGGCCGCTGGTTCTGCCCAGTCCCCCGGCTGCTGCGCTGCTGTTCGCGGCTGTCTGGCCGTTATATCCGCCGGTGATGTTGGGCGTGTAGTTGTTGGCATTGAGGTAGATCTTTTCCTGCAGACTGGCCAGTTCCATCAGCTCGGCTTGCGCCGCTTCGCGCGAGGCTTTGACCACATAGCTGCCATAGCTGGGCACGGCGATCGCAGCGAGGATACCGACGATGACCACGACGATCATCAATTCGATCAGCGAGAATCCGTTCATGCGATGAAGTTTCATTGTTTGCTCCTTGTTGCAGTTTGCGTTAACAATAATGATGGTTTGGCAGGGTGCGTTCTACGCGCCATCGCTGTATCAAACGCAGTACGTAGAACGCACCCTGCGAAATACCGTTTTATTGCGAAATGGGATCAGCCTTCAACATCACGGTGTGTTGCCGCAACATGCGGCAACACACCGTGCAGGTCAGTTCCCTCTGATCAATTCGTGCCATGATACACGGCCGGTGCGCGTTTGCATGCCGCGCTCGTCACCGCCGGAGGTGATGTTGCCGGACGAATTGGCGACGATCTCGGTGGTGACATTGCCGTCGGCATCGGTGGTTACGATAGTCACCGAGCCGTCAGCATTGGCGGTCCGGACAATAGTGGCATGTGTTCCGTCGGTGTAGTTGATCGTGATGGTGGTCACATTGCCCACTACCACGGTGGTCACGGAAGATATCGTCGCGGCGGCGCCAAACGTGCCGATCTTGGGATCGGTGCCGCTGGCGGCGGATAGCTCGGTCGCGCACTTGCGCTCCGTTGCCGTGTCGGCCGTGCCGCATATCCGGTTGTCTGGGTGGCCTAGCTTGGTCCAGCCTGCGTCACCATAGCATTGACCACCCAACTTGTCATGCCAGAAGGTGGTGTATTCCGCCAGCACATAAGTGCTGTAGAACGCGGACTTGACCCGCCAGCCGTATTCGGGGCGGCCAGGCAAGCTCATCTCGATCGCGCTGTTCGGTGTGCTGGCACTGATGATTTGGATCACCAAAGCCCCGCCGTGGCGCACGCCGGTGGCAGTCGCTGGCGTGGTACCTGCGTTGTAGCCCAGTGTGCCGGGTCCATCGACGCCATTGGCCGGCGGAATGATGGGCTGGTACATATTGCCATCGGTCACACCCTTGGACGATTTGACACAGCCGGTCTGGGTGGGGTGCAAACCGACGCGCACATCCGCAGCCAAACCCAGCGCACCATTCCACCAGTTCTTCGCAGTAAACGCATCCACCGGCATGTTGATCGCAAGGCTGCCTATCGTGTCGCGGGTGTAGGTCGGCAACGTAGCCAGATCCAGCGTTGAACCCGTTGTATATCCCGACAGCGGGATGTAGCCTGAGTCAACGTTCCAGACATAACTGGGGTTGCCGATATGGAGCTTAACCGCCGGACTCAGGTACTGGTTCTGTGCGAGCACCTTGAACTGGATTGAGGTGGACGGGATCGCGTTGGACAGATCAAACAGGATGTTGCTGGCATCGAGCATGTTCACGCCGGTCTTGTCGTAGATATCATCGTATTCGTGAACGTGTTTTTTGCTGGTGCACGGGATGGTGCCGCCATTGCAAGGGCTGCTTGAGGTCAGTGTCGTTACGTCATCGGTGCCGCCGCTGAACGTTCCACCTGTGAGGGCGGGAGCAAAATCATCCCAGCCGGTCGCCGCTGACCCGCCGGAAGGGCCGGTATTGGTTGTCTTGGTGATATCCGAATCGACGGTGAAACCGCCACTGCAAGCCGAAGGGCCAACCGGCGCAGAGATGCTGCAAGTCAGGCTGGTCGGCGCAGCGGTGTCCGGAGTTGCGCTGCACGTCATGGTATAGCCATTGACTGTCGTGCCATTGATGCTGGAGTAGAGAGCGCTCAGTCTGGTGCTGGCCGTGCCGCTGCTGGAAGAGGTCCACCCGGCAGACTGGCCGATAAAGGTGCTGCCGCACTTGATTGAAATGCCCTTGGATTTGGCCACCGCCGTCATGATCAGCGTGCCGTTAGCCGGCGCGGTACCCGGTGAGCCGGCAGAGGAGGTGCCGGCGGTTATGGTGAAGGTCTTGCCGTTGTAGCTGGCGCCAGTGGCAGGCGCGGTGATGGTCACGACGTTGCCTGCAACAGAGGCGCTGTAGCCGCCCGTAATCTTGTTCTTGATCGTCGTGGCGTTCGTGCTTGATGCCGTGCCGTCTGCGATGTCGGAGACGGTCAACGCGGGGACGATGGTGGTGCCGTCCACTGCTATACCGCCCAGCGTTGCGGGGTTGGTGTAGCCGGTAGTGCCGACCGTGATAGTAGCGGTAGCTTTAACACCTGGGGTGGTAGTAACTGTGCCCTCGTAATAGATATCCTCGTCGAAGTGTCCGCCCGCCACGCCCTTTTCCAGCGGGGCGACCGGGAAGGTCACGTCGGGATTCTGGTTGAACAGCGTAGTGTTCAGTGTGCGCAACTGCACCAGCAGCGGTTGTGATTGCACCCCGCGGGACAGCCACTTGCCGACCGGGATGCCATCCTCGCTCGGAGTGAGGATGAGGTCGCCCACCGCCTTGCCTGCCGGGATGGTGTCTCCCGAGATATATTTGATGCGGTCGTTCGAGTTCAGCAGCAGATTCCCGTCCATGTCCAGGAAGGGCTGGGTGCTGCTGCCGCCGGTCAGGTAGTTCAATTCCATCAACCAGTTTTCGCCATAGACCGTGGTGGTGGTGTTGGGCACCAGGTAGCTGACGGTGGGATTGTGGCCGGTGAAGTAGAACCGTCCGCCTTCGATGAAGCTGCCATCACCGGTGATGCGTTCGCCGGCCGGCAGCGCGACTTTCCAGCCCCGGTCGCCGCCGCTGGTCCAGTTCGGCTCGATGGCTGTGCTGCGGCGTACACGGGTGGTAACACCGGCATAGGTGTAGGAACGCTCTTCCAGAGTCTGTGTCACCAGCGTGGTGTTGGCGACCGGCGCGCTATCCCATATCCCATAGACATAATAGGGACCCGCCTTGCTGGCGTCGGCGGCGGCGAACATTTCGCCGGTGCCGAAATTGATCATGTAGCCGCCCATCGGATGGATCGCGACGCCGGGCGTCGAGGTGATCGGCTGCGCCGGCGAGGTGGTCAGCAGCACGCTGGCGGTCCAGCTGGCGGGTGAGGTGCTGGACATGTCGAATTTCCACATCGTGCCGTTCAGATCGCCGGCATAGACCAGATCGACCGCGCCATCGCCATCACTGTCCAGTGCGACCGGTGAGGAAAGCCCGTTGGGGCTCGCGGCGGTGCCATCGGGGGTGGCTGCTGTGTCGGCCATGATGGATCTGATCAGTTGCCCGTTGGAGATGTCGATCACATACAGATAGGCCTGATAGTTGCCTGATGCGCTGTCGTTATAGCCGTTGCCGATGATCATCACGTCCTGCGTGCTGGCGCCGTTCTGCACTTTGGCGATGACCGGCGTACCATAGGTATAGCCAAGGTTGCTGAAGCCGGTCGCGCCGCCGGAACCGGTCGGCGCGGCATAATTCACCGTAGTGGGGGTGATCTCCCAAAGGATCTTGCTGGCGACATCAGCTTCGGAGGCTGCGCTCAGGGTAGTGACATCCAGTGCATACAAGCCTTTGCCGCCACCGCCCAATCCGCCGACCAGCACCCGCTTGAGCTGCGCGCTGATGGTGACCTGCCCGATATTGATCTGGCCGTCCACAAAATAATCATGGGTGTAGGGATTGGCAGCCAGATTCTTCATCTTGTTGATCAGCATCGAGGGCACATAAGCCCAGCGCTCCGAGCCGTCAGTAGTATTGATGGCGTGCAGCATGCCGTCGTTGGCCCCGGCGAAGATGGTGGGGGTGAGCGCGTTCGGCACATAGTAGGGACGCATGTGCACGATATCGCCCAGCGCCGACTGGCGCACGCGCAGCGTCGACGCGCTCTCGTTGCTGCGATCGCCGCGCAGGAAGTCCAGTATCTGTGCGCCGGTATAGGCGATAGAGTTGACAGTGGTCGCCAATGAGGCCAGTTGCGAGGCCGAAATGCCGCTGATAGAACGGAACGGGACCCCGCTGCCATCGTCCTTCATCGTGGCGATCAATCGCCCGGTATCGAAATTCTGCAGGTCGATATTCTCCTTTGCTCCGCCCGACCAGCGTTCGGCTGCGGTGTTCACCTGTCCCGCAGCGTCCACCGGGTAGGCATACAGGTTGCCGCTCCAGTATTCCTTTTCATACTCCGGACGGTAAACCGTTTCGCCGCCGCCGGCCAGGTTGAAGTTGGACAGTTCGTCCTGACCGACATAGCCGGTCGGCTGGTCCTGCGGGTTGAACGCGGTGATGGCCAGCGCCAGTTCGATGAAAAAGGCCGTAGTCCCCAGCAGAGCGAGCGCGCCCAGCCAGTGCTGTGGCTTGATCTTTGCGAAGGTTTTTTGCAAGGTCGAGGTGGTCATGATGTTCTCCTGATTGAGATCTATCTGTTCGTGATGTAACTGTCGAGCCGTTAAATTGGGCAGCTTAGGACGCTGTAGTAAGACTGGACGAATCTGATGGCGCCGCGCGCACTGACCCCGCGCCCGGTGAGCCGGTAAGTGTTCACCTGGTTGCAACCGGAGCTGATGCGACAGCCTATGCATTGGCTCGAACCGACCAAGCGGTCGTTGATGGACATGGCTTCGACGATATAGCGTTGATTGGGATTGCCGGCAACCTGGGCGGAGTTGTTATCGTCCCAAGTCATCGTCAATGGATCGTTGTCGGGCGCGGCCAGCCCCTCCAGCACGCCGATCGGGTAGAACTGCGGGGTGAGAGCTGCATCGTAGGCAGTGAGCAACCCCGCATTCTGGTAGCTGACCCCGTCTGCCAGCAGCGCTTCTGCGGCGGCGATGGCGGTCTCGGCATTGTTCAGCGCGGCATCCTCGAATTGCAGGTTGCCGGCCAATTTGAACTGGGTGTCGGAGGTCGTCATCGCGGTCACACCGAGCAACATCAGGATGATCAGGATGATCATGCTGATGATCAGGGCGGAGCCGCGTTCAGAGGGCCGAGGGCTGAGGACTGAGGACTGGGGTTTTGCGTGCCGAAAAGTGGCACGATCATATAAGTGACGCAGTGCAGCCGGGACATCACCTCTGTCGACTGTATGCTGTCCTCTGATGTCTGATCGCATGATGTTCATCCTCAATTGCGCAATTGTACGACTGCGGTGAACAGCTGGCGGCGGAATCCGTCGTTCGGGGTAAAGCTCTGGTCGCCCATGTCGTAGGTGTTGGTGTTAGTGTAACCCGGCTCTATCTGGGCGTTGCGCGCGAGCAGCCAGATACGCACCGAGTCCACATCGTCCCAGTCGGTCGGAAGCGGATCGGTGGAGGTGCCGGTGATGCCGTCGGCATCGTAATACTGTGTGTTCAGGTCGGTCGTGGCGCGGCCATATTGCAGCTGCATGTGTTCGATCCTGCTCACCACCATTTCATCGCCCATCGTGCCGTCGGATAACAAGGCGATGCGCCGCAGCGCTGGGAGCGTCGCATCAGTATCGTCTGTTCCGATGTAGTAGACATATTCCAGTACCGGGAAATTGGCGACGGGCGATCCGGCAATGGTCGGCGGCGCA
Source organism: Pseudomonadota bacterium (assembly GCA_049320585.1). Classification (GTDB taxonomy): domain Bacteria; phylum Pseudomonadota; class Gammaproteobacteria; order Burkholderiales; family Gallionellaceae; genus Gallionella. Next base: position 86,301 of record JBMOQB010000012.1, read on the forward strand.
GTGCCTTGAAACATTTCGCCGATTGCATAGCTGGAGCGGAAATAAAAGGCATTGGCTGTCAATGCGGTTGCGGTCTGATCTCCGGTGCGGCGCACCACCAACACGTCATCGCTGGCATAACGACCGTTAAGACAGTTAGCAGGAAAGGGGTTGCTATCATTCGCACCCCAGATACCCTGGCGGATATTGGTTGCAAAACTTCCGGCTGTGCCGCCAGCAGGCAAGCATTCACCTGACGGCGGGGCAATGGCTGTAGTGGGTGGGTTAGTCGGTTCTGCCCAGGTGTAACCGCGATAACTGGCGAGCCGTACTTCGCGCTTGAGCTGATTCAGCGCGTAACGTCCATTGCTCTGCAACTCAGAGGTGCGGTCATTGGACTTGGCAGCTCGGGAATTGCTGGTCATCACACCGACCAGCGCGGCGATGATCAGCATCCCGATCGTGACGGAGATCATCATTTCGATCAGGCTGAACCCGCGCTCGGATGACGGGTTGTTGGTAATGCCTGGAGTCTTGTGTCGGGTGTTTTTCATGGCATCAGTCGGTCAAGGTTCTTGTCGCGGTATAGGAAAAGGTTTCCCCGGTTCCGGCAGTGGCGTACTGGGTATTGGTGCGCCTGTCCGTCCAGTTGATGACGATTTCGTAAGTGCTGGGGTTGCCGGTAACGGTCCGGGTGATTTGCCAGCTGGCCTGCGGTAAAAGTCCTGCGATCACGTTTCCCCACTCGGCAAGGTCCCAGGCTGCCAGCGACGCTTCATCACATGCACTGTTCGAGCAATCAGTGGCCGCAACGCCGGTTGCGCTGGTCTCGGCCAGTTCATAACTCCCGGCCAAGGCTGCCGCCTTGTTCGTTTCCATGCGCTCGGCGATGTCCGATGCGAGGAATATCGCCTGGGTGCGGAACTGAGCACCCTGGTTCATGCGCATCGCATAGACCTGCAGGCCGGCTGTGCCGAACAAGGCAGTCGCAACGATCACCAGCGTGACTAATATCTCCAGCATGGAGAATCCATGCTGGGCTGTGATTGAGTAGAGGGGGCGGGAGTCGCGGCGCATGATATCGGTCCTGTCGTCTGGACTATTGTCTGGAAATGTGCCCGGTAGCAGCGATGCTGGCGACACTGGTATTAGGCGAGGAATTCGATTTGCAGCACAAAGTCAAGGTGGCCACGGCGCCTGTTCCCTGAGTGCCATTGGGATTGAAGCGGATCGCGGCCGCAGTACCGGTAAGCATGAGGTTTGTGTTGAGAGGCTGGTGCACGGTGATCGGGTTCGGTTGGTCGGTGGTGGATGCATCGCACGAACCATCCGGTTCGCTATCGAGGCAGACCGCCCAGCCGTTCTGCCAGTTGGCCCCCGTTCCACAATCGGTTCCCGCTGCATTACTCACGCAGATCAGCATCCACGAATTGCGCTTGATCGCTTCGATACGCGCACGGTTGAGGTCGCTGGCGAGCTGCGTCATGGTGGAGTTCAGGCGGGTATTGTTCACAAAATCGCCAAATGAGGGGCCGGCGATGGTCGCCAGTATCGCGGCGATTGCCACGACAATCAGCATCTCCATCATTGTTACGCCAGTTTGCTTGTTGGTACGCATTGCTACTCCTCATCAGATTGCGTGCACTGTAGTGAATAAGCACTATCCAAGTAAAGCGCCATCCGATAACCGAGAATGTTGCCGGGACAGGCGGTATGTTTTCGGGTTATGGCCTGACTGAGGGCTGAGGCTCTGCCGATGTAGTCTATCTCAGCCCCCAGCCTTCGTACCCCAGTCCTCATAAATAGCCGTGGAGAGCAGCGCGGAAAAGCGGTAAAATCCCACGTTTATAAAATATCAAGGGTTAGGAAAAATCATGAGCAAGAGTCTGGTCCAATTCATCATCGAAGAACAGCGCGCGATCCCGGGCAAGGCCAGCGGCGATTTCACCGGCCTGATCAGCGATGTCATCATGGCCTGCAAGCAGATCGCGCACGATGTCAACAAGGGCGCGCTGATCGGCGTGCTGGGCAGCGCCGGCAGCGAGAACGTGCAGGGCGAGACGCAGAAGAAGCTGGACATCATCACCAACGAAGTGTTCATCAAATCCACCGAATGGGGCGGGCATCTGGCGGCGATGGCCTCCGAGGAAATGGATGATGTCTATCCGATCCCGGCAAAATATCCGAAAGGAAAATATCTGCTGGTGTTCGATCCGCTGGACGGCTCTTCCAATATCGACGTGAACATTTCCGTCGGCACGATATTCTCCATACTGCGCGCGCCCAAAGGCGTGGAGCACCCGGCCGCAGCGGACTTCTTGCAGCCCGGCACCACGCAGGTTTGCGCGGGCTATGCGATATACGGCCCGGCAACCATGCTGGTCATCACCACCGGGCATGGCGTGAACGGTTTTACGCTGGATAACGACATCGGCGAGTTCATGCTGACCCATCCGAACATGAAGATCGCCGCGGACACGCTGGAATTCGCGATCAATGCATCCAACGAGCGCCACTGGGAAAAGCCGGTGCAACGTTATGTCGATGAATGCATCGCCGGCAAGACCGGGCCGCGCGGGATCAATTTCAACATGCGCTGGGTGGCGTCGATGGTGGCCGAGGTGCACCGCATTCTGGTGCGCGGCGGCGTGTTCATGTATCCCAAGGACACCAAGGATCCGGGCAAGGCCGGCAAGCTGCGTTTGCTGTACGAAGCCAATCCGATGTCCTTCATCGTCGAGCAGGCGGGCGGCGTGTCTTCGACCGGATACGAGCGCATCATGGACATCAAGCCTTCCGGCCTGCATCAGCGCGTGCCGGTGATCCTCGGTTCGAAGAACGAAGTAGAGCGTATCGTCAGTTATCACAAAGAGGTTTAATCCCATTAGCAATGGAGGCAGAGTAAATGCACTCTACAGAGCCGCAAGGCGCGGTGTAGCGAGCGACGAGACATACCACAGTTCCATTAGCGACAAACCTGTTCCTTCCCCCTTGCAGGGGGAAGGGTAGGATGGGGGTAGAGTAGTGGGGAAGCCGAGGTTCTACCCCCTCCCTAACCCTCCCCCTGCAAGGGGGAGGGAATGTTTGGTCTGATGGATTATTTGGGCTTAACGCAAATTAGAATTATTGGAGGTCTTCATGGGTATACCGCTTGTTTCGATAATAATGGGCAGTGCCAGCGACTGGGAAGTCATGAAACAGGCCGCCCAGCAGTTGAAGGACTTCGGCGTGTCCTATGACGCAAGGGTGATTTCTGCGCACCGTTCTCCCGACCTGCTGTTCGACTACATCAAGGAAGTCAGCGCGCAGGGCGCGCGCTGTTTCATCGCCGGAGCAGGCGGCGCGGCGCACTTGGCCGGCGTGATCGCGGGCAAGACCACGCTGCCGGTACTGGGCGTGCCGATGCCATCGAAATATCTGCAAGGTCTGGATTCCCTGCTGTCCATCGTGCAGATGCCCAAGGGCATACCGGTCGCCACTTTTGCGATCGGTGAAGCCGGTGCTGCCAATGCCGGTCTATTTGCGGTGGCCATGCTGGCACTCAATGATGCCGGACTTGCGCAGCGATTGCAGGCATTCCGCAACAAACAGGCAGAGGCAGTGAAAGCAACCACATTGCCAACTTTATAATTCAAATTACATTAAACCGAGATTGACCATTAGGTGAAATGTGCCCTAAACCCCCTCTAACTCCCCCTTGTCAGGGGGAGAACTGAACCCGCTCCTCCCCTGATAAGGGGAGGTTGGGAGGGGTTTGTGGTTAATGGATTATCTGGGATTAACGCTAACAGAATAACCACAGTGCTGGAGAGAACATGAGTCAAACAGAGCAAAATACCGGGGCAACGTCCAACCCAAATCGTGCCAGGAAATTCAAGTGGCTGGCGGCAGTCTTTTTCGTGGTGCTGGCAGCAGTGGCGGTGATGAACTTGCCGCGCGGTTACAGCGACGACTTGTCGCTTGCCGGCAAAGGCAAACCGGCGATCGTTTTAATCCGCGACAAAAATGCGGTGCAGACTTTTGATTTGATGGAATCGATGAATGGCATACGCGATCAATATGCCGGTCAGGTAGAGTTTCTGCTGACCGATTTCAATACTCCGCAGGGACGGGCGTTCATGGCAGCCAACGAGGCGCCCCGCGTAACCCTGGTGCTGCTCGATGCCGACGGCAAGAAGGTAAAGGTAATATATCCGCCGCAGACCGCCGAGAGCCTGCAGCAGGAAATTGACGGAGTGCTCAGGGCAGCCCCCCAAAATACTTCTGGTCGGGCACCCGGATGAGCGCCGTGCTGCTGCAGTCCGACCTCAAGAGCCTGCCCTTTCTGCATCGCGGCAAGGTGCGCGACATTTATGCGGTGGGTGACGACAAGTTGCTGGTGGTGCAGACCGATCGCCTGTCCGCATTCGATGTGATCCTGGCGGATCCGATATCGGGCAAGGGCGAAGTGCTTACCACGGTGTCCAACTTCTGGTTCGAAAAACTGAAGCACGTGATTCCCAATCACCTGACCGGCATCTCGCCTGAATCCGTGGTCAAGACCGAAGCCGAACGCGAGCAGGTGCGCGGGCGCGCGTTCGTGGTGAAAAAACTCAAGCCGTTGCCGATCGAGGCGATTGTGCGCGGTTATCTGGTCGGTTCCGGCTGGAAGGAATATCAAAAGACCGGTGCAGTGTGCGGGATAAAATTGCCGGCCGGGCTGCGCGAGGCGGAAAAGTTGCACCAGCCGTTGTTCACGCCTTCCACCAAAGCGGCGGTGGGTGATCACGACGAGAACATTTCGTTTGCACAAGCGGTCGAGTTGCTCGGGGCAGCGCGCGCCAATGAAGTCCGTGATGCGACGTTGCAGCTTTACATCGAAGCGGCAGATTATGCGGCGACCAGGGGCATCATCATAGCGGATACCAAGTTTGAATTCGGCGTGGATGAAACCGGCAAGTTGTATCTGATCGACGAAGCGCTCACGCCCGATTCGTCGCGCTTCTGGCCAGCCGACCAATACCGGGTCGGCAGCAATCCGCCCAGTTTCGACAAGCAATTCGTGCGCGACTGGCTGGAGGCTTCCGGCTGGAACAAGCGCGCACCTGCGCCGCGTATCCCTCCGGATGTTCTGCAAAAAACCGCCGGCAAATACCGTGAGGCACAACTCAAATTGATCGGCGCATGAGCACGCCGGGGCAACTCATCGAAGGGTTCCGGCGCTTTCGCGAGCGTCACTTCGCCGAAGACGCGGTGCAATTCCAGGATCTGGTGCAGTTCGGCCAGACACCCAAGGCGCTAGTGGTGGCCTGCTGCGATTCGCGCGTCGATCCCGCGCTGGTGCTGGATTGCGCACCAGGTGATCTGTTCGTGATTCGCAACGTCGCCAACCTGGTGCCCCCCTATGAGAACCAGGGCCACTATCACGGTACCAGCGCCGCACTGGAATTCGGTGTTTGTAATTTGGCAGTGCCGCACATCATCGTGCTCGGACATGCCCAGTGCGGCGGCATCCACGCATTGTTGGCGGGCGGGGTAGCCAAGGAAGATTCTTTTATTGCCGAATGGATGGGGCTGGCAGAAGACGCACGCAAGCAGGTTGAACTGGAACTTGCGGGTGCCAGTGACAAGCTGCGACATCGTGCTTGCGAGCAGCAGGCAATACTGGTTTCATTGAATAACCTGATGAGCTTTTCCTGGATACGCGAGCGCGTCGAGCAAGGCAAGCTCTCGCTGCACGGCTGGTATTTCGATATCGAGGGCGGCGAGTTACTGGGTTACAATACCGCTACCCGCCGGTTCGAAACGTTGTAATTCCAGTTCGCATTCGAAACAGCACGTGTGCAGGAGCGCCCGGTCAAAAGTTTTCCGGAGATACGGCAGAATTATTGCCGTTCTTAAGGCAAATCGGAAAAAAAGAAGCCTTTATAAACCAGCCTGCCGGGAACATCGCTAGGTTCCGCGGTTATTTTCCGGTCAGTTCCTTGTAACGCGTCTTGTCGGCTTCATAGCGCGCTTCCACCGCCGCTTTTTCGGCCAGGGATTTGTCCAGGTTCTTTTGCAGCCTGTCCACACGAGCCTGCGAGTCTTTTAGTTCATCCTGCAAAGCTGGCGGGACCGGTTTGTCCGTCTTGGTGTAACCCTCGGATTCCTTTTGCAACGCCAGCAGATTATCGCTGGCCATCTTGAGCTGGGAGGTGTGATTGTTGATGCGTGCGTTTACCTGTTGCAGGCTGCGGCTGCGCGCAAGATCGATTTCGTTCGAGTTGCTGTATGTGCTGGTCAGGGTCAGGTCATGGCGCTTCTTTTCGATGGCGGCCCTTTCATCGGCGCGCTTTTTTTCATCCGCCTCTTTCCGCGTCTTCCGTTCGGCCGCTGTAGGTACTTCAATGACTTTTACGGTGCGGCCGGATTTGTTCAATTCGGCGCGATCCCTGTCCGCATATTCTGGCGGGATCGTTTCGCCATAATGGGTGATGCCTTTTTCATCCACCCACTTGTATAACTTTGCCATGGCGGGCAGGCTGAAGGTGATGCCGGCGAGTAGCGCGATCAGCAATCCGGAATTATTCATTATTCACCCCGTATTTGTCCCGATATGATTGTGTGGCACGCAGATTCTGCATCATTTCGGCTTCATCCTGCAAATATCCGAGCAGGTCGTCCAACGAGGCGATGGAGATCACCGGAATGCCATAGCTGATCTTCACTTCCTGAACGGCGGACAGCTCGCCCTGCCCGCGTTCCATGCGATCCAGCGCAATCACTACACCACATGGCTCCGCGCCTGCGGAACGGATCAACTCGATGGACTCACGAACCGAGGTGCCGGCAGAGATCACGTCGTCTATGATCAGCACACGACCTTCAAGCTTTGCGCCTACCGTCGTGCCGCCTTCCCCGTGGTCCTTGGCCTCTTTGCGATTGAAGCAATAGGGAACGTTGCGACCCTGTTCGGCCAGAGCGATCGCGGTTCCTGCAGCCAGCGGGATGCCTTTGTAAGCCGGTCCGAACAACATGTCGAATGCCACTTCCGAAGTGAGGATGGCCTGGGCGTAAAACTGTGCAAGACTTCTTAATGAAGCGCCATCATTGAATAATCCTGCGTTGAAAAAATACGGCGATACGCGCCCCGCCTTGGTTTTAAACTCGCCGAAACGCAATACTTTCTGCTGTACCGCAAAGCGGATGAAGTCCTGTCTGAAATTGAACATATCGAAAAACTGTAGGTCGGGATGAAGTCAGTCATTATAATGGCGCGCCCGATAACCCCGTCATTTTTTCATGCGCATCATTACTGTCAATCTCAACGGCATCCGTTCCGCCGCCGGCAAAGGATTTTATCAATGGCTGGCCGGACAAGGTGCCGACATCGTGTGCCTGCAGGAGATCAAGGCGCAGCAGGCGGACATGACTGCGCAAATGCTTGCGCCATCCGGCTATCACGGCTATTTTCATTATGCGGAAAAAAGGGGGTACAGCGGTGTAGGCCTCTATTGCCGTGATCAGCCACAGCAGGTCATTGCCGGTTTGGGCATCGCCGAGTTTGACAGCGAGGGACGGTATTTGTGCGCGGACTTCAACAATTTCAGCGTGGTATCGCTATATCTTCCCTCCGGTTCCAGCGGCGAGGATCGCCAGGCGGTGAAATTCAAGTTCATGGCTGCCTTTCTGCCGCACTTGAAAGAATTGCGTGCCAGCGGGCGCGAGGTGGTGATCTGCGGCGACTGGAACATTGCGCACCGGGAGATCGACCTGAAAAATTGGCGCGGCAACAAAAAGAATTCCGGTTTTCTTCCGGAAGAGCGCGCCTGGCTTACGGGGATATTCGATGAAGTTGGTTTCGTCGATGTGTACCGGAAGTTATATCCGGATCAGCAGGCCTACACCTGGTGGTCGAACCGCGGCCAGGCGTGGGCAAAGGATGTCGGCTGGCGCATTGATTACCAGATTGCCACACCCGGCATTGCTGTGCTGGCTGAATCAGCAAGCATCTACAAGGCGCAGCGTTTTTCCGATCATGCACCGCTGATTATCGATTACAGATAGGTGGCGCGTTTCTGCCGGAACGACTTATGGGAGTCTCAACTCTGTTCCCAGGGTAGTCCCGCTACTCTCCATCCGCCGATCGTATTGCGGCGCTTGTCATCGCTCAGATTGCCTTCGAATCCTTCCAGCACGTTGTAGCAGTCTCCAAAGCCGGCATTGGTGGCGGCAGCGGCGGCATGGTGCGAGCGTACCCCGCTTCGGCAAAGGAAGATCAGCAACGCCTCCTTGTCGGCTTGCTGTTCCAGCTGAGCGAGGAAATGCGGGTTGAGTTTCATTCCCGGGTAGGTCGCCCATTCGATATTTACGCTATTCGCTATGCGGCCCACCCAGTCCAATTCCGCCCGGCTGCGCACATCGATCAATTTTGCTCCCGGTGCGGATTGCAGGATTTCATAAGCCTCGTCGGGATATAGCGTGCCTTCGTATGGCAGGTTCAATTCTTTGGCACGTTGTTGCGCAGACTGCAGAATAGCGGTGATTTTTCCCATGATGATTCTTTCTTCAAAGTCGAGATTTAACGAAATCTTCGCCGGTGATAAGCAGTGTCGGGGCAATCGAGTTAACACGCGCAGAAGCGGGTGTAGAATTGATTCCTCAGCATAAATGCATCTTAACGTAACCGATATGAAAAATCACACACCTCCGCATCGTCCCCATGCCGACATCGGTGCTTTTGAGCCTGCCCACCCGGAGCGATTCGCCGCCGCGCAAAAGAGCACCTGGGTGAGCATTCTCATAAATCTGCTGTTGACGTTCTTGCAGGTCGTCGGAGGGTTTTTCGCGCACTCGCAGGCGTTGATGGCGGACGGCCTGCATTCGCTGTCGGATCTGCTTTCCGATGTGCTGGTGCTGTTTGCCAATCGGCACGGCAATCGCCACGCCGATGCCAATCATCCTTATGGTCATGCGCGGGTGGAGACTGCAGCCACACTTATATTGGGCGCGTTCCTGGCAGTGCTCGGTGTGGTGTTGCTGGTGGCTGCGGCAATGCGCCTGCAACAGCCGCATGCGCTGGTGGCGGTCAATCCGCTGGCGCTCGCCATCGCGGTCTTCGCTTTGGTAGCCAAGGAAGGGCTGTTCCGTTACATGCTGGCGGTGGCCAAACGGGTGCGCTCGCAGATGCTGGTGGCCAACGCATGGCACGCGCGCTCGGATGCGGCATCTTCACTGGTGGTCATCGTCGGCGTGGCCGGCAATCTGCTCGGCTTCACCTTCCTCGATTTGGTTGCCGCAGCGGTGGTGGGCGTGATGATCGCACACATGGGCGGCAAACTGGCGTTTGAAGCGATGGCTGAACTGATCGACACCGGCTTGGATGCCGAGGAGGTCGAGGCGATAAAACAGACTTTGCTGAACACTCACGGGGTGCGCAGCTTGCATGAACTGCGTACGCGCAAGATGGCGGACAATGCCCTGGTCGATGCACACATCATAGTCGATCCCAAGGTCAGCGTTTCTGAAGGCCATTACATCGCCGAGGCAGCGCGCAATGCCGTGCTGAAAAACCACCATGTAATGGACGTGATGGTCCATATCGATCCGGAGGACGATCTGAAAGCCAAGCCCAATGCGCATTTGCCCAGCCGGCCGGAACTGATGAAATATCTTGCGGAGCGGTTGGCTGGGATGGATTTGCAGGATAACCGCGTAGTGTTCCATTATCTGGATGGCAAGGTGGATGCCGAAATCTATTTGGCCGCCACACAGCAACAGGCCGATAGCATGCAACTGCGCTGCGATGATCTGGTGCAAGGGGATGAAATTTTTCGCGCTATCCAAGTTCACAACAGCAGTGCACAGAAATAGTGCGTTTTCAGATTCCGGGCGCCCTTTATTGGTGCAAAGAATGAGTGTGCTGTGTATCAGGCTTGTGGCACAATGCGCCCTGCTGAGCGTATAGGGTTGGCACGCTTTCTGCATTTAAAATCTCGGGTTTTTGGTCAGCTGTTAAATTTGATGCTTTAGGAGACGGTTATGTCGATGTCGGCAAATGATGTGTTGAAGATGATTAAAGAACGTGATGTCAAGTTCGTGGATTTCCGTTTTACAGATACGCGCGGCAAAGAACAGCATGTGGGTGTTCCCGTTAAATGCATGGGTATGGACAAGTTTGAGGAGGGCCATGCGTTCGATGGCTCTTCCATCGCCGGCTGGAAAGGCATCCAGGCCTCGGACATGCTGTTGATGCCGGATCCGGCGACCGCTTTTCTCGATCCGTTCATGGATGAAAATACCATGGTGATTACCTGCGACGTAGTGGAGCCAACCGATGGCAAAGGTTATGACCGCGATCCGCGCTCCATCGCCAAGCGTGCCGAAGCCTATCTCAAGTCCAGCGGCATCGGCGATGTTGCCTACTTTGGTCCGGAACCCGAATTCTTTATCTTCGATTCGGTGAATTGGCAAATCGACATGTCCGGGTGTTTCTGCAAAGTGAATTCCGAAGAAGCTGCCTGGTCTTCAGCCGAAAAGTTTGATAGCGGCAATACCGGCCATCGTCCGACAGTCAAGGGCGGCTACTTCCCGGTTCCGCCGGTTGACAGCCTGAATGACATCCGTGCCGCGATGTGCCTGGCTTTGGAGGAAATCGGCATCGAGGTCGAAGTTCATCACCACGAAGTGGCGACCGCCGGTCAATGCGAGATCGGCACCAAGTTCAATTCTCTGGTGCGTCGCGCCGACCAGACGCAAGTTCTGAAATACGTCGTGCACAATGTTGCGCATCAGTATGGCAAGACCGCAACCTTCATGCCCAAGCCTATCGTCGGCGACAATGGTTCCGGCATGCACGTGCATCAATCGATCTGGAAAGGCGGCAAGAACCTGTTTGCGGGCAACGGTTATGCCGGCCTCTCCGAAACAGCGCTGTACTATATCGGCGGCATCATCAAGCATGCCAAGGCATTGAATGCGATCACCAACCCAGGCACCAATTCGTACAAGCGCCTGGTTCCGCACTTCGAGGCGCCTACCAAACTGGCATATTCGGCGAAGAATCGTTCCGCATCGATTCGCATTCCACATGTCCCCAACGAAAAAGCGCGCCGCATCGAAACGCGTTTCCCTGATCCGACCGCCAATCCATATCTGGCTTTTACAGCCTTGATGATGGCAGGATTGGATGGCATCCAGAACAAGATCCACCCGGGCGATCCGGCTGACAAGAATTTGTACGATCTGCCGCCGGAAGAAGAGGCACGTATCCCGACGGTGTGCAGCTCGCTGGATGAAGCTTTGGGGCACCTGGACAAGGATCGTGAGTTCCTGACTCGTGGCGGTGTGTTCTCCAATGACTTTATCGATGCTTATATCGCATTGAAGATGGATGAAGTGACACGTTTGCGCATGACCACGCATCCGGTAGAATTCGATATGTATTACAGCATTTAAGCCGGCATAAGCGGTATGACCAAACGGGGCGCAAGCCCCGTTTTCTTTTGCCTGAATGATTGTCTGGGCATGAGGCTTGCCCTATACTTGTTGCATTACTTCGAGGGCAGATGACCATGAAACTTCGATATTTACTGGCGGTGTTGCTGGCATGCCCCGGCTTGGCGCAGGCGGAGATTTACAAGGCCGTAGACGAAAACGGACACGTCACTTACTCAAGCACACCGATCAAGGGCGGCAAGAAAATCATTCTGGAACCTTTGCCCACCATGGATGCACCGTCTCGTGCCTCCCCTGAGGGTTTCCCGAGAGTGGATGGCGAAACGCAGAAAAATCGCGATGACACGCGCTATATGATTTTGCAAAACGAACTGAGCGCGGAAGAAAGAATGCTCGAAGAGGCCAGGAGGAACCTGCAGGAAGGCGAAGCAAATCCTGAGGTCTTTCGGGGAATAGACGGGAAGACTTACCGCAATGTCGCGAAATACGATGAGAAGATAAAGGCACTAACAGATCAGGTTGAGCTGCATCAAAAAAACGTCGATGCCTTGAAGACCGAGATTTCAAAGCTTAAATAGATCACCATTGTCTGGCATACTTTCTGCTACTTGATTACGTATGTCCGACTTACCCTACCTCACACTGGAGTATCTGGCGACTGCCATCATCCTGCTGGATGACGAGTCAAGGGTCACCTATCTCAATCCGGCCGCGGAACAGTTGTTCGATTTGAGCGGCAAAAATCTGCATGGTTTCCCGGTCCAGCAGGTGTTTACCCATTCCGATCAGCTGGCCAGCGCGATGCGGCAGGCGGTGCATAACGATGCAAGTTACATCGAGCATGATCTGACGCTAGGCACGTTTGCACATGGAAAGCTGCATCTGCGCTGCGCAGCCACACCGCTGCAATTTAACAGGCGATATTTATTGCTGGAATTTCATCCGATTGACAGGCCGCTAAAACTGGCTCGCGAAGAACAGATGCTCGACCAGACACAGGCCAATCGTCTGCTATTGCGGAATCTGGCGCACGAGATCAAGAATCCGCTGGGGGGGATACGCGGCGCCGCCCAACTGCTTGAGCAGGAACTGGATAAACCGGCATTAAGGGAATACACGCAAGTCATCGTGCAAGAGGCTGACAGGCTTCGCACGTTGATGGAGAACCTGCTCTCCCCGCAAAATGGTTCGCACTACAGTGCGCTCAACATACATGAAGTTCTGGAACGCGTACGCAGTGTGGTGATGGCGGAAATGCCGGAAGGATTGCAGATACGGCGGGATTATGACATCAGCCTGCCGGCGCTGATAGGCGACAAGGAACAGTTGATACAAGTCATGCTCAACATTGTACGCAACGCCGCCCAGGCGATGCACGGCAAAGGATCGATCATCCTGCGCACCCGGATTGCCCGTCAGGTGACGCTACTCAAACGGCGTCATCGTCTGGCAGTAATGGTGCAGATCATTGATAGCGGGCCTGGCATCCCGGCGGATTTGCAGGACAAGATATTCTATCCCCTGGTGTCGGGAAGTGCCGGTGGCCATGGTCTGGGGCTGACTCTGGCGCAGGATTACGTCAACCAGCATCACGGCACGATAGAATTTGACAGTGAACCAGGACGTACTTGCTTCACTGTGATGCTCCCTCTTCCCTGACAGGTGACAACATGAAATCGGTTTGGATAATTGATGATGACCGCTCGATACGCTGGGTGCTGGAAAAGTCCCTGACGCGGGAGAATATCGATTTCAAGAGTTTCGCCACCGCTGACGATGCGCTGGGGGCCTTGGTAAATGACGTGCCGCAGGTGGTTGTCAGCGACATTCGCATGCCGGGCAGCTCGGGGCTGGATTTTCTGCAAACGCTGCACCGGCGTTTCCCGCTTATCCCGGTCATCATCATGACCGCATATTCCGATCTGGAAAGCGCCGTATCGGCGTTTCAGGGTGGCGCTTTCGAATATCTTCCCAAACCGTTCGATGTGAATCATGCGATAGAGCTGATACGGCGCGCGCTGGATCAAAGCCGGCGCAAATCCGATGAAACCCAGCAGGTGGCGCTGGATGCGGACATACTCGGCCAGGCTCCGGCGATGCAGGAGGTGTTCCGCGCTATCGGCAGGTTGTCGCAATCACATGCCACTGTGTTGATCAACGGAGAATCGGGCACCGGTAAGGAACTGGTCGCACATGCGCTGCATCGGCACAGTCCGCGTGCCGACAAGCCGTTCATCGCCATCAATACCGCGGCAATCCCCAAGGATCTGCTTGAATCCGAATTGTTCGGCCATGAGCGCGGCGCGTTCACCGGGGCTGCCGCAATGCGGCGCGGGCGTTTCGAACAGGCCGAGGGCGGCACGCTGTTTCTTGATGAGATCGGGGACATGCCGGCCGATCTGCAGACACGGCTGCTGCGCGTGCTGTCCGACGGCAATTTTTATCGCGTTGGCGGTCATCAACCGATCAAGGCCAACGTGCGCATTATCACCGCCACCCATCAAAACCTCGATGAACGCGTCAAGCAAGGGCTGTTCCGCGAAGATCTGTTCCATCGCCTGAATGTGATACGGCTGCGTTTGCCGCCTTTGCGCGAGCGGCGTGATGACATTCCGCTGCTGGCAAAATACTTCCTGCAAAAAAGTGCCAATGATTTATCCGTCGAGCAGAAGCAACTCAGTGAAGCGGCATTGCTGCATCTTAAAGCACAGGATTTCCCGGGCAACGTCAGGCAACTGGAGAATCTTTGTCACTGGCTCACTGTGATGACGCCTTCGCAAGTGGTGGAAATAAACGATTTGCCGGCGGAATGGCGCGACAAATCTGCGGCAAGTCCGGCGGAAGGCGGCGATTGGGAAGCGGCGCTGGTGCAGCAGGCTGCGCTGGCATTGCAGCGCGGCGATGAGCGCATCATGGATACGCTCACCACACAGTTTGAACGCGCCCTGATCATGCAGGCGCTGAAACACACCAATGGCCGCCGCATCGAGGCCGCCACGCTGCTCGGTATCGGGCGCAATACTTTGACGCGCAAAATTCAGGAGCTTGGGTTGGAAAGTCAGTGAGGATAATTACTTCTTCAGCCTGTCGAGCAGCTTCACATGTATTCCGCCGAAGCCGCCATTGCTCATTACCAGCACATGGTCTCCTGCGCGCGCGACGGACGCGATAGCTTCGATCAGCTCGCTGAGGTCGTCCTTCACCACCGCTTTGCCGCTCAGCGGCGCGAGTACTCCGCGCGCGTCCCAGCCGAGATTTCCGGCGTAGCAGAACACCATGTCAGCCTCCTTCAAACTGCCGGGTAAAGCGTTCTTCATCACGCCCAGCTTCATCGTGTTGGAACGCGGCTCCAATACGGCGACAATGCGCGCATTGCCGACCTTGCGGCGCAGCCCGGCGATGGTAGTATCTATTGCAGTTGGATGATGCGCGAAATCATCGTATACGGTGATGCCGTTCACGATGCCGCGTACTTCCATACGCCGCTTCACATTCCTGAATTCGCTTAAAGCCGCCAACCCCTGGACGGCCGACACCCCGGCATGGCGTGCAGCGGCAAGTGCGGCAAGCCCGTTTTGCAGGTTATGTTCGCCGAGCAGTCCCCAATGCAGTGTGCCTTGCGCTTCGCGGTGGAAGGTCACGCGGCTTTCTGCATCGATTTCCCAGCCCTCCCGGGTGCCGAAAAGCTCCACAGGCGTCCAGCAGCCGCGCTGTAACACGCGATCCAGCGAGGGTTCGCGGCCATTGCTGACGATCAGGCCGTTGCCCGGCACGGTGCGCACCAGATGGTGGAATTGCGTCTCGATGGCCGCGAGGTCGGGAAAGATATCGGCATGGTCGAACTCCAGGTTGTTGAGGATCACAGTGCGCGGATGATAGTGCACGAACTTGGAACGCTTGTCGAAAAATGCGGTGTCGTACTCGTCCGCCTCGATGACAAAGAACGGCGTATCGGTGAGTCGCGCGGAAATGCCGAAATTCTGCGGTACCCCGCCGATCAAAAAGCCCGGCTTGAGCCCGGCATATTCCAGTATCCATGCCAGCATCGCGCTGGTGGTGGTTTTGCCATGCGTACCTGCAACACCCAAAACCCATTTGTCGCGCAACAGCGTATCCGCCAGCCATTGCGGGCCGGAAAGGTAAGGCAGGTTGCGGTTGAGGATCTCTTCCATCAACGGGTTGCCGCGCGATACCACGTTGCCGATCACGAACACATCCGGTTCGAGTTCGAGCTGATCCACAGCAAAACCCTCGATCAGGTCTATGCCCTGCGCTTCCAGTTGCGTGCTCATCGGCGGATAGACATTGGCATCGCAACCGGTCACGCGATGCCCGGCTTGTTTTGCCAGTGCCGCGATCCCGCCCATGAAGGTGCCGCAGATACCGAGAATGTGGATATGTTGAGGTTTACTCATGGTCAATTGATCCGTCCACGAAAGACACGAAAAGCACGAAACAGGGAAAAGGTGCCCGGTGTCTTTTCGTGTTGTTCGTGTCTTTCGTGGACAATTGTCTTCCTACGTCCTGAAAATAAAATACACCGCGCCCATCAGGCACAGCCCCGCATACAGATAATCCCACTTCAATGGCTGGTCCATGTACAACACCACGAACGGCACGAACACCGACAGCGTGATGACCTCCTGCAGGATCTTTAGTTGACCGAGGTTGAGCGCGGTGTAACCGATACGGTTGGCCGGCACTTGCAGCAGATACTCGAACAGCGCGATGCCCCAGCTCACCAGCGCCGCCACGTACCAGGGCGATGATGCCAGATTCTTCAAGTGCCCATACCACGCGAAGGTCATGAACAGGTTGGACACGGCGAGCATCAGCGCCGTGATCAGCAGCGGATTCGAGATCGATCCCATCTTGGCGTATTTGGAGCGGAGACTAATTCACGTCCAGCAATTCCACGTCAAACACCAGTGTCGCATCGGGCGGGATTACTCCGCCGGCTCCGCGCGCACCGTAGCCCATGCTCGCAGGAATGATCAAGGTACGCTGCCCGCCTATCTTCATTCCTTCCACGCCCTGATCCCAACCCCTGATCACGCGCCCACCGCCGAGCGGGAATACGAATGGCTCATTCCGGTCGCGCGAACTGTCGAATTTTTTCCCGTGATGATCGGGAGCCGCATCATCGTAAAGCCAGCCCGTGTAATGCACGGTCACATTGCGGCCTGCGGTTGCCAGCAAACCCTCGCCCAGCCTGATGTCGGTCTTGATCAGTTCAGTCATATTTCCAGTCTCCATTTTTGGCGCGGCCTTGTCTGTGCACGCGGTGGTCGAAAAGATACCGGCAGTCAGCAACAGTGCCAGCGGTAAAAATGTGATGCGGTTCATTTATTGCTCTCCAGTTGTTGTGATGCTCGTTGTTAGCCAGTCAAATATCCACAGGGATTGTCCTGCTGCGCCTAAGAATAACTCAATACGGGTGCCAGCCAGCGCTCTGCCTCTTCCAGCGTCATGCCCTTGCGCTTTGCATAGTCTACCGCCTGATCCCTGTCTATCTTGCCGATAGCGAAATATTTCGCTTGCGGATGGGAGAAATAGAAGCCGCTCACCGCAGCGGTGGGGAACATCGCGAAGTTCTCGGTGATGGTGATGCCCGCGTTTTCCGGCGCCATCAGCAGTTTGAACAGCGGACCCTTCTCGGAGTGTTCAGGGCAGGCAGGATAGCCGGGCGCGGGACGGATGCCGCGGTATTCTTCGGCAATCAGCGCGTCGTTGTCCAGATTCTCATCAGCAGCGTAGCCCCAGAATTCGCGGCGCACCCTGGCGTGCAGCAGTTCGGCAAAGGCCTCTGCCAAACGGTCGGCCAGCGCTTTCAGCAGGATCGCGCTGTAGTCATCGTTATGCTTCTCGAACTCTGCGACGCGGGCATCGATGCCGATGCCTGCGGTCACCGCGAACGCGCCGATATAGTCCGCCACGCCGCTGTCCCTGGGTGCAATGTAGTCCGCCAGGCAATAGTTCGGGATGTCGGCAGGCTTTTTGGTCTGCTGGCGCAAGTTGTGCCAGGTCATCGCCACTTTGCTGCGGGACTCGTCGGTGTAGATTTCGATGTCGTCGCCCAATCCACCCTCAACGTTTACCGAATTTGCAGGGAACAGGCCGAACACCGCATTTGCGCTGAGCCATTTTTCCTTGATGATCTGTTTCAACATGGTCCGTGCGTCAGCGTACAGCCTGCGCGCTTCTTCGCCGACCACCTCGTCATGAAGAATCTTCGGATAGCGGCCGGAAAGTTCCCAGGCCTGGAAGAACGGCGACCAGTCGATATACTCGGCAATCTTGTCGAGCGGATAATCCTCGAATCTGTGCACGCCGGTGAGCCACGGCTTGGGCGGCTGGTAAGTTTTCCAGTCGGTCTTGAAACCGTGCGCACGCGCCTCCGCCAGCGGAACATGCACGGCTTTGCCTTTCTTGTCTTCATGCTGCGCGCGCGCTTTCGCATATTCGGTTTTGATGCCTGCAACATAATCGTCACGCAGCGTGTCGCTCAACAGATTGCTGCATACACCGACGGCACGCGAAGCATCGACGACATAAACGGTGGGGCCGCTCTTGTAATTGGGTTCAATTTTTACCGCGGTGTGCACGCGGGAAGTGGTCGCGCCGCCGATCAGCAGCGGAATCCTGAAGCCCTGGCGCTCCATTTCCTTTGCCACATGCGCCATTTCCTCCAGCGATGGAGTGATCAGGCCGGACAGGCCGATGATGTCGGCGTTGTGTTCGCGGGCTGTGTCGAGGATCTGCTGGCACGGTACCATCACGCCCATGTTCACCACTTCGAAGTTGTTGCACTGCAGTACCACGGTGACGATGTTCTTGCCGATGTCATGCACGTCGCCCTTTACCGTGGCCATCACGATCTTGCCCTTGGGCTTGCTGTCGCCGGAACGCGATTTTTCGGCTTCGATGAACGGCACCAGATGCGCCACTGCCTGCTTCATCACGCGCGCCGATTTCACCACCTGAGGCAAAAACATCTTGCCCGCGCCGAACAGGTCGCCGACCACATTCATGCCGGTCATCAGCGGGCCTTCGATCACTTCCACCGGAAATTTCGCCTGCAGACGCGCCGCTTCGGTGTCCTCGACGATATAGGTGGTGATGCCGCGCACCAGTGCATGGGTCAGACGATCCTGTACCGTGCCATTGCGCCACTCCAGGTCTTCCACCTGAGACTTGCCCCCGCCCTTCACCGTCTCGGCCAGCTGAACGAGCTTTTCGCCCGCGTCCGGACTGCGGTTCAAAACCACGTCCTCCACTGCGTTGCGCAGATCCCTTGGAATTTCCTCGTACACGCCGAGCTGCCCGGCGTTGACGATGCCCATGTTCATGCCCGCCTTCACCGCGTGATACAGGAACACGGTGTGGATCGCCTCGCGCACCGGGTCATTGCCGCGGAATGAGAACGATACGTTGGATACGCCGCCGGAAACCTTGGCGTAAGGCAGATTCTTTCTGATCCACGCAGTCGCTTCGATGAAGTCCACAGCATAGTTGTTGTGCTCCTCGATGCCGGTGGCGATCGCGAAAATGTTCGGATCGAAGATGATGTCCTCGGGCGGGAAGCCGACCCTGTTCACCAGGATGTCGTAGCTGCGCTTGCAGATTCCGGTCTTGCGCTGGTAGGTGTCGGCCTGGCCCTGTTCGTCAAAGGCCATCACCACAGCCGCAGCTCCGTAACGGCGCACCAGCGTTGCGTATTTGATGAAATTTTCCTCGCCCTCTTTCAGCGAAATGGAATTGACGATGGATTTTCCCTGCACGCATTTCAGCCCGGCCTCGATGATGCTCCACTTGGAGGAATCGATCATCAGGGGTACGCGGGAAATGTCCGGCTCGGAGGCGATCAGGTTGATGAACTTCACCATCGCGGCTTCGCCATCAAGCATTGCCTCGTCCATATTGATGTCGACCACCTGCGCACCGGCCTCCACCTGCTGCTTGGCGATATCCAGCGCTTCGTCGTACTGGCCTTCAAGGATCAGGCGCTTGAACTTGATCGAACCGGTGACGTTGGCGCGCTCGCCGACATTGACGAACAGCGAGTCGTCGCCGATGTTGAACGGCTCGAGGCCGGACAAACGGCACTTGCGTTCAAGCTCCGGTATCTTGCGCGGCGGTACACCCTTCAGCGCTTCGGCAATCGCCTTGATATGTGCGGGCGTTGTGCCGCAGCACCCCCCTGCGATGTTCAGGAAGCCGCTGGCAGCGAATTCCCTGATTAGCCGCGCGGTCATCTCCGGCAACTCATCGTATCCTGTCTCAGAGAGCGGATTGGGCAGCCCGGCATTCGGGTGCGCGCTGACATAGCAGGTTGCGACACGTGACAATTCTTCCACATAGGGACGCATCAGTTCCGCGCCCAGCGCGCAGTTCAGTCCGATGGAAAGCGGTTTGGCGTGCGACAGCGAATTCCAGAACGCCTCGGTGGTCTGGCCGGACAACGTGCGTCCGGAAGCATCGGTGATCGTGCCCGAGATCATTATCGGAACGCGCACCTGGTGTTGTTCGAAATGGCGCTCGATCGCGAACAGCGCGGCTTTGGCGTTGAGCGTATCGAAAATGGTCTCCACCATCAGCAGGTCTGCACCGCCGTCGAGCAGGCCGCGTACGGCTTCGTTATACCCCTCCACCAGTTCGTCGAAACTCACATTGCGGTATCCCGGATCGTTCACGTCCGGAGAGATCGAGGCCGTGCGTGTGGTGGGTCCCAGCACGCCTGCGACGAAGCGCGGCTGGTCGGCTGTCGCATATTCAGCGCACACTTCACGCGCCAGCTTCGCGCCGGCAAGGTTCAACTCGTAAGCGAGATGCGCCATGTCGTAATCGGACAATGACACGGCGTTGGAATTGAACGTGCAAGTCTCGAGGATGTCCGCTCCCGCCTCCAGATATTCGGCGTGAATCCCGCGGATGATGTGCGGCTGCGTAAGCAGCAACAGATCGTTGTTGCCTTTTACGTCAACCTGATGGTCTGGAAAAGATTTGCGCGGACCGCTGTAATCCCCATACAACGCGGTGCCGCGATAGTGTTCCTCGCTCAGCTTGTAGCGCTGGATCATGGTGCCCATTGCGCCGTCCAGGATCAGGATGCGTTCCCGGATCAGCTGCTCTATCGGGTGGGATGTGCGGTTCATTGGATACGGCCTTAAAAAATGAGCGCGGATTTTACCATGCGTGGCTGATGATGCACCGCGGTTGAGCCCTGCTGGTTTGTAGCGTAAGGTTGGCATGTGCGACACAATATGCTTGCATCGGTTATTGTGTCCTGCCGGCCATGCGGGCCGGCATCCTACATCACACTGAAGGAGAAAATCATGCGTAACTTGTACATGCTGGCACTCTTATTCGCAAATTTTGCCGCACCGCCGGCAATGGCCGCCGATTCAACAATCGAAATCAGTTCGCCGGTGGATGGCGCCAAACTGGATGCAATGGAGCAAAGCAAACTGGATTACAGCGTCACGCTTGGCAATGGTGCCGATCACATCCATGTTTACGTGGATGGCAAAGAGACCGCCCTGTTGCGCCAGGTAAAGGGCAGCTACACGATGGAAACCCTGTCGCCGGGCAACCATGAACTCTGCATCAAGCTCGTCAACAAGAACCATACCCCCATCGGAGTGGAGCGCTGCATCAAGGTCGAGGTCGAATGACGCTGGATATCCAGAACCTCGCCTATGCCATCACCCAGATCGTTCACAACTTCGGGGCGGTGACAGTGGTAGGCGGCGCAGTCTTTGCGCTGGTGTGGCGCGATGTCGAACTGCAGCGCAGGCTTGCCTGGATGATGCTTGCGGGATGGCTGATCCAGGCGGTGAGCGGTGCAACGTTCGGCGCGATCAGCTATTACTACTATGCAAAGTTTCCCGATATATTCGGTATCGCCATCGCGGCTTTGCTCGTGAAAGTCATTTGTGCCGCGCTTGGAATTTCCTTGGCCGGATGGCTGCTGCTTGCACAATTGTCAGAGTCTTCGCGCCGATATGCTTGGCTGGTGTTGTGCATTCTGGGGGTGCTGGCGTTAAGTTCGGCGGCTGTGTTGCGCTGGTTCTCCTGACTGGATATTAAAGATTGAGTCGGCGATATTGGATCGCCTCGGCGATATGTTTGACCGAGATGTTATTGACCCCTTCCAGATCGGCGATGGTGCGCGCCACTTTGAGCACACGGTGATAGGCGCGTGCGGACAGGCCGAGGCGGCTGATAGCCTGTTGCAATAGCGCGGCACCTTACTCATCCGGAGCGCACAATGTGTCGATTTCGGTCACCGAGAGTTGCGCATTGGACTTGTCCTGACGTTCCATCTGGAATTGCCGCGCGATTTCGACGCGCGCCTGGATATCCCTGCTTGAGTCTCCATCCGCCTTGTTGAGCAAATCTTCCTGCGGCACTGCGGGAACCTCGATCTGGATGTCAATGCGATCCAGCAGCGGACCCGAGATTTTGCTGCGGTAGCGTGCAATCTGGTCCGGGGTGCAGCGGCACTTGCCATTGTAGTGGCCATGATAGCCGCACGGGCAGGGATTCATCGCTGCTATCAACTGGAACCGGGCAGGGAAATCGGCGCGCCGCGCGGCGCGCGAGATTGTGATGCGCCCCGACTCCAGCGGTTCGCGCAACACCTCCAGTACGCTGCGCTCGAATTCCGGCAGTTCATCCAGAAACAGCACGCCGTGCAGCGCCATCGAAATCTCGCCCGGGCGCGGATTGCTGCCGCCGCCGACCAGTGCCACGCCCGAGGCGGTATGGTGCGGCGCGCGATACGGGCGCGATTTCCATTTTGCCACATCGAAGCTGCCGTCCAGCGATTGCACAGCCGCGCTTTGCAGCGCTTCGGCTTCCGTCATTTGCGGCAGGATGCCGGGAAATCGAGCCGCCAGCATGGATTTGCCGGTTCCCGGCGGCCCCAGCATCAGTACACTGTGCCCGCCGGCAGCGGCAATCTCCAGTGCGCGCTTGGCCTGGGCCTGTCCTTTCACTTCACGCATATCGGGATAATGAGGTTGGATAGTTTGCGGCTGGCTGATGTAAGGCTGTATCGGTTCCCGCCCGGTAAGATGTGCGGCAACTTGCAGCAGCGACCGGGCCGGATACACTGTTGCAGCTTCCACCAGCGCGGCTTCGGCTGCGTTCGTTTGCGGCAGCATGAAGGCGCGCCCGCTGTTCACGGCGCGATAGGTCATTGCCAGCGCGCCGCGTATCGGACGCAGTTCTCCGGTCAACGCGAGTTCACCGGCATATTCATAGCCGGCGAGCTTGTCGGCGGGGATCTGTCCGGTTGCGGCAAGGATACCGAGCGCGATCGGCAGATCGAACCGGCCGCTTTCCTTGGGCAGGTCGGCGGGGGCGAGATTGACAGTGATGCGGCGCGCGGGGAAATCGAACTGGCAATTTTGCAGTGCGGCACGCACCCGGTCTTTGCTCTCCTTGACTTCGGTTTCCGGCAGACCGACGATCGTGAAGTTGGGCAGGCCGTTGGCGATATGCACCTCGACGGTGACGAGAGCCGCTTCCATTCCTGAAAGCGCGCGGCTGTATAAAACTGCGAGGCTCACAAGAGCGGCCCCAGGTTAAATTTGGATAATTCTTTGTAGGAGCGAGCTTGCTCGCGACAAGAATTCGCGAGCAAGCTCGCTCCTACATTAAATGCGACTTTCATTTTATTTGCGTTGCGCTTCCAACTCGGCAACTTTGGCTTCCAGCGCAACCAGGTGTTCACGGGTGCGTGCCAATACCTGCGCCTGCACATCGAATTCCTCACGAGTCACCAGATCGAGTTTGGCGAAACCTTGCGCGAGCAGCGCGCGCATATTTTTTTCGATGTCCTTGGCGGGACTGCTGTTTGCCGCTGCAGTCAACTTGGCGATGAGATCCTCGAAAAAATTCCCATTCAACATGATAGCTCCCTGATTGCCTGTGTCAGTCAGTGTAACAAATAATCCACTCGGTCTGGATGGCTGCACTCAAGCGGTGCGCAAGAGCTGCAGTGCGCATGAAATTGGTGCACATATTTTTCCTGGCAATCAGGTATTGAATTTAACCTATTGTTTAAAAATGATAAATAACATTGGCACGGTTGCTGCTGATATGAGCATGCGGATTTATTTACCCCGCCTGTTAACTTAACCATAAAGGAAATCATCATGAAAAAATGCAATTTGTTGAATTCGTTGATTCTGGCTGCACTGGCGGTACCTGGCGTAGCAATGGCGGCTGATACTTTGCCTATTACTGCAAACGTAGGTTTGGTTACCGATTATCTGTATCGCGGCATTTCTCAAACCGGTGCGAAGCCGGCCTTGCAAGGCGGTTTCGATTACGCGCATGCCAGCGGTTTTTATGCCGGATTGTGGGGCTCGAATGTCAGTTGGGTAGGTCCTTCACTGGGTGCTAGCAGTTCCAGCCTGGAATTGGATACTTATGCGGGGTTCAAGGGCGGCTTTGCCGGAGACTTCAGCTATGACGTCGGTTTTCTGCGCTACAACTATCCTGGCGTATATCCCAGTCCAATAGCAACCGGCTTTGCCAAAGCTGATACCAACGAAATCTACGGCGCGCTCGGCTGGAAATGGGTAACGCTTAAATATTCCCATAGCCTGGGCGATACATTTGGCCTGGCAGATGCCAGCGGTACCAGCTATGTCGAATTGAACGCGAGCTATACGCTCGCCGATGCGGGCGTCACGCTGGGCGCGCACTACGGCAAGCAAACCTACAAAGGGAAATATGAAGCCGACCTTTCGGCTGTAGGTTATGCCGCCGGCGCCAAGGCAACCTACTCGGACTACAAGCTCAGCGCATCAAAAGATTTCAGCGGTTATGTAGTGGGATTGGCATACAGCTCAAC
Organism: Pseudomonadota bacterium; assembly: GCA_049320585.1. GTDB lineage: Bacteria > Pseudomonadota > Gammaproteobacteria > Burkholderiales > Gallionellaceae > Gallionella. Next base: position 110,566 of record JBMOQB010000012.1, read on the forward strand.
CAATGCAGAGAAAGGCGTCGGCCAATACTATAACGTCCTTCAGGCAGATGGATCCAGAATCGATCTGGGCAAAGGTACCGCCGTATTGTCTGTGTCTCACGCGTTGTAATTTAACTCGGGCGGGATTCATCCCGCCCCTACCCAGGAGAATGCTATGAAGATGGTCGTCGCTATCATCAAGCCGTTCAAGCTGGACGAGGTGCGTGAAGCCCTTTCCGCCATAGGCGTGCAAGGCATCACCGTCACCGAAGTCAAGGGCTTTGGCCGGCAAAAGGGCCACACCGAGCTGTATCGCGGTGCGGAATATGTGGTGGATTTTCTGCCCAAAGTAAAACTGGAGGCCGCGATCAAAAGCGACATGCTCGATCAGGTGCTGGAAGCGATCGAAAAGGCGGCCAATACCGGCAAGATCGGCGACGGGAAGATCTTCGTCACCGACCTCGAACAAGTCATACGCATCCGCACCGGTGAATCCGGCGCAGAAGCGCTGTAAGGAGAACTAAAATGCAAAAATTATTCGTGCTCTTTACTTTGATGGCAGTGCTGTTTGGTCTATCCGTGCCTGCCTATGCCGAAGATGCTGTGCCGGCAACTGCCGCAGTAACCGAGGCAGTTGAAACTGCAGCTCCCGCCGCTGCACCTGCTGCACCGGCAGCCGCTCCGGCTCCTGTGCCCAACAAGGGCGACACTGCCTGGATGTTGGTCGCGACTTTGCTGGTAATCATGATGTCCATTCCGGGTTTGGCACTGTTCTATGGCGGCCTGGTGCGCAGCAAGAACATGCTGTCCATCCTGATGCAGGTGTTCGCTATCTTTGCGATGATCACGGTGTTGTGGGCAATCTACGGCTACTCGCTGGCCTTTACCACAGGCAATGCGTTTATCGGCGGATTTGACAGGCTGTTCCTGAAGGGCATCTTCGACCCGGCCACCGGCAGCGTCGCCAATGCCGCAACCTTCAGCAAGGGCGTCTATATACCCGAGTTCGTATTTGTCGCTTTCCAGGCCACTTTTGCCGCCATCACTGTGGCGCTGGTCGTGGGTGCTTTCGCCGAGCGCATGAAGTTTTCCGCTGTGCTGCTGTTCTCGGCGCTGTGGTTTACTTTCGCCTACTTGCCGATCGCGCACATGGTATGGTTCTGGGCGGGTCCGGATGCCTACACCGACCAGGCTGCCGCTGATGCTGCAACGGCGACTGCAGGATGGTTGTTTGCCAAGGGCGTGCTGGATTTTGCCGGCGGAACAGTGGTGCATATCAATGCCGCCGTTGCAGGGCTGGTTGGCGCATTCGTGATCGGCAAACGTATCGGCTACGGCAAGGAACCGATGGCGCCGCATAACCTGGCCATGACCATGATCGGCGCTTCGCTGTTGTGGGTGGGCTGGTTTGGCTTCAATGCGGGCTCTGCGCTGGAAGCGGGCGGTACTGCTACGCTGGCTTTTGTGAATACCCTCAATGCAACAGCCGCTGCTGCACTGGCCTGGACTTTCGCCGAATGGATGGTGAAGGGCAAACCTTCGATGTTGGGCGCGCTTTCCGGTGCGGTAGCCGGGCTGGTCGCGATCACTCCGGCTTGCGGTTGGGTCGGTGTGGGCGGCGGCTTGGCGGTTGGTGCGCTGGCTGGCGTGTTTTGCTTCTGGGGAGTTACGGGCCTCAAGAAACTGCTGGGTGCGGATGATGCACTCGACGTGTTCGGCATACATGGCATCGGCGGTATCCTGGGTGCGCTGCTCACCGGTGTGTTCAACACTTGGCACATGGGCGGCACCGGTATCGTCGATTACGTGAACAACACGATCGTCGACACCACCATCAGCGGCCAATTGTGGATCCAGGCGCAGGGCGTGTTGACCACGCTGATCTGGTCCGGTGTGGTGGCCTACATCTGCTACAAGGTCGTCGATCTGACCATCGGTCTGCGTGTGCCGGAAGAAGCGGAACGCGAAGGTCTGGATACCACGAGTCACGGAGAACGCGCTTACAGCGTCTAAACCCTCTGATGGAGCCACTGGCCATCCGACTAAGCCCGCAAGCGGGCAAGTCGTTGGTTATCCTCCCGGAGCCTCAAGGCTTCGTTTCAAGGGCACCGCAAGGTGCCCTTTTTTTCACCTGATAGCTTGATTGAATTTAATCGGCCATGGTGCTGCGAGAAAATCCGCTGCGCGAAAACTCATGATCGGTGGTCATTAATCTGGATAGCACGGACTGTGTCGACATGCTGAATCCGCGATACAGGTCCATGTCGTAATCCGACATGTGTATCTTGTGCGCCGCATTGCCCAGATCGCTGATGAATGCAGGCCAGTCCGGATAGCGATTGCGCAAATCCTTTTCAAGTCCGCGATGTGTCACGCGAACCAGTTCCTGCGGCAGTTCCTTGCGGTAGGTCTGGATCGGGACGGCGGGAAAATTCAGGACAGCGATGCGCGCGTCGAACTCGTTGTCGGCTTCGAAGGTGTTCTTCCCGGTCAGCAGGCGATACAGCGTCGCAGCCAGAGAATAGATATCTGCGCGTTCGTCGAGCGGCAACCCTTCCAATTGCTCCGGCGACATATAGGCCAGGCTGCCCGCCACCATGTCGCCGCTCGTTCCCAGCGGGATCGCGCAGCCGAAATCGGTCAGCTTGGCCATGCCGTTAGGCATCAGCAGGATATTTTCCGGCTTAACGTCGCGGTGTATCACGCCCTGGCCGGCGATGTATTGCAGCGCACCGGCGATTTGCTCGATCACCGACAACACAGTATTGATCGGCAACAATGTCTCGGCATTTTGATGGTGATCAAGCGATACACCCTTGACATACTCCATCACCACATACGGGCCGTTCTTTTCTTCGAGTTTTGCACTCAGCACACGCGCAATGTTCTTGTGGTGCAGCTTGCCCGCCAGTTCGACCTCGTTGGCCAGCAGCTTTAGGTATGGCTCGGACTGCCGCGTCATGCGCAGTTGCTTGATGGCGACCGAGAAGAATTTGTCTTCCTCGATCGCGAGATAGACGTTCGAGCTCTCGCCGACCCCGATCTGCTCGACGATGGAATAGTTGCCAATTCGTATTGGTGCGGAAGGAACTGCCATCCAGGAGGTTCAGTGAAATGAGTCGCCGTATCCGACAAGCACCGGCAGAAAAGATTCCGCTTGATGCAGGCTATCTGAATACGATAGTTATGTTGGAGAGCAGTATACTTGCTTCCGCTTGCAAGTATACGTGCAGAAGACTGGACAACAAATCAATGCATGGTTACTTCATGCCGCTGTTCAGCGTTGCCTTCAGTGCGACACCGGCCCTGAATGAGGGAACCCTTGCTGCATTGATTTGCAGTGATTTGCCGTTTCTCGGATTGCGGCCGATGCGCGCGGCGCGCTCGCGTACCTCGAAGATGCCGAAACCGGATAAGGTGATTTTGTCACCCTTTTCCAGGGCGCTGCTGATAACTTCTATCAGCGCAGCGATGTTGCGATCCGCATCCACCCTGGTGCTCCCGGTCTTGCCGGCCAATGCAGCTATGAGTTCTTTTCTGTTCATGAGTTACCTCCTGTAATCAGTCATGCCAATCAGCGTGAAAATTTTATCTCAGGTCTATGGAGCGTGCTGCGGCCTGTCGCTGCCTCGAGCCAAATCGAGCAAAGGGAATGGTTCCTTGAGATGGGTTTCAGTAAAGTCCGTGCGCGCGAAATAAATAATTGCTCATTTCCTCTTTTTCGGCGCTCTTTCGTCTGGCCACGCCGTGTACATGCTGAATCAGGTTGCGCATCACGCAATACACGATGGATGGATGAGAATGAAGCAATGATTCCAGCTTGGAACGTCGCAGCAGAAGTACGACACTATCCTTCCTGATCTTTATCCTGGCACTGATATCCACAATATTGCCGGCAACAAAGCTGATGATTCGGGCCAGATCACCTGGCGCTTTAAGATGCAGCGATACCGATTCATTGCCCACCATCGCGTTTACTTCGACATCACCCTCGACCAGGATCATCAGGGCATCTTTCAAAGAGTCATCCAGTTCGGCAACAAGCTCTTTGACCTCGAAATATTGGATGTTGAGCAGGCTGGCAAATACATTGACTTCAAAGTCGCGTAAATTCTCCACCAGTCTGCTGCTGTGTAACGCGTGCAGGATCCGCTCATCGGGAATCATCAAGTCTCCCATGATGTGCAAAGCTGCCGGAGGTTTGCCATAAATCGCTTTAAGCTGGTTGTCAGACAAGTTTATTTCACCAATAAGTGTTAAGTTTCCTGGCAAAAGCGCAAATTCGAGCGATCGCTTCAGCCGTTCTTGTGCACACGCGAGGCGTACTAGCTATTCAGCAAGTTGCATGCCTGATTCAGGTCTGCAGTTGCTTCCTTGCAACTTTTCATTTCATCTTTTTTGCGCTGGCGTCACCGCTGCGGCGCATGTTGAATCTGGCGCAGATAAACAATAAGTTGGCATGAACATAAAATGAACAGCAGATTTCTGATCAGCCTGACATGGATATGAATTTGCCGGCAGCGCACAGTGCCGCTCGCACCAAAACCAAGCGTAGTGCACATGGAAGGTGCGTTATCTGCTGCTACTGCCGGGTTGTATAACGAATGCACGCAGCAAGGAAAGGAGCGGGTACTGAATGATTTGTGGAAATATACGGGGTCAAGCTCGATGATTCTGGATTTGGAATTCAAGAATTCATTTTGACACGATAACCAGTCCACGGGGCTTATTGCTGGTTGTGTCGATAGTCGCAATTGCCTGGCGCAAGGTGCTGATGCCGACCCACACCGGGGGATATTTGTACTTGGCCACATCGAGTATCAGCACACTGTCGGATCGGGCGTCATAGGCAGCCAACACCGACCAATGTCCGCCACCGACCTGTCCGAGATTGGCGCGAAGATAATTTGCCAGCACGAACTGTCCGTCATCGCCAAGCGCTTTTTGCAGCAAGTCGCGCAGACTCTGGTCGTCGAATGTGTCACCGGCGATGGATTTGGCGGTGACTCCCTGGCGGGACATTGTCTCGGCCATTTCCTCCCGGGTCATGCCGATGGCGAGTACGGTCTGCGGGCTGATGACCTTTGCGACTTCGGGCGTGAAAAAGTTGCTCTGGGTGAAGTAGGCGTAGGGGGCAAAAGTCGGATCGACGGGCTTATTGATCGGCATCGCGTTGAGCACAGTGATCGCGCTGGCTACGGAACAATACGACTGGGTGATCTGCACGGCAAAAGTCGGGGCAAGCTGCCAGTAATCCGCATCGGCCGGGATACGGGCACGCAGTGCTTTGCCTGCCGCCGAGTCCCAATAGATGACAGCTGGTTCTACACCTGCCGACACCGAAACTGGTGACAGTAAAGAGTACAGTATTATTGCGAGTACGATTTTTTGCATATGTGTGCCTGAAAAATTAACGCGGCGCAGTAGATTCATGTCGCTATGTTATATATCACCACGCGATTCCGCCCCAGTTCTTTTGCCCGGTAGAGCGCCTTATCTGCTTCGTCGATGAGGATTTCAAGTTTTTCGTCGTGCCGGGCCGGCGCAATGCCGATCGAGACCGTAACCTGAAAAGACAGGTCATCGCGCTGTATCCTGGAATCCGAAATAGCCTTGCGCAGCCGTTCGGCGATTATCCGGGCATTTTTTATGTCAGTGTCGGGCAGCAGCAGCGCAAATTCTTCGCCGCCGTAGCGAACAAACAGGTCATTGGGTCTCAGGTTCTCCGTCATGCATTTGGCGATGGTTTTCAAAGTGAGGTCGCCGACAAGATGTCCATGGGCGTCATTTACACGCTTGAAGTGATCGATGTCCACCATCATGATGGTAAAAGGCCGCTTGTTGAGCGCGCAGCGGTGCATGGCACGCGGGAAGGCATCCGCCATCCAGTGCCGATTATGCACGCCGGTCAACGCATCCACATAGGCCTGGTGTTCGAATTGTTTCTTTGTGTCATGCGAGTTGATCAGCGCCCGTTTGTCGTTGCGCATCCGGCTGGCAACGATGCCCAGAAGATTCCGGGCGATCTCATGGGAGTGATCCACCAGCGACCACACTGTGTCATAAGGGACAGCCAGCACACGGGTAGGCTCGGCGGCGACGACCAATGCAGAGGGGTTCTTGCCATCCACCAGAGATATTTCTCCCACGCACTCTCCGGCGCCCAGTGTCGCATATTCCAGCGACTCCTGTGCAGCCAGACGAATGCTCAGTTTGCCGTCGCATATCAGATAGAGATGGCGATTGGGGGTATCCGGCCGCAGCAAATTTTCTCCTGCGGCCAGGCTACGCACGGTGCAGTGTTCCAGTATGTATTCGACACTGGTGAAGTCCATGCCCTGGAATAACTGGTTGTGCTCGATCAAGGTACGATCCGGTGCAGTCATGCTGGCCTGTCCTCCCTATCCCCAAAAATTCAGCGAAACACGATGGCCTTGTTCCGCATACCAGCACGTGGCCTTTCATATCATAGCTCAGACGGTGCATCGAAACCACAGCCTGCTCCTGAATGGCCATGTGATCAGCGCCACAACAAAACGATATATCGCACCAATTCCATGCGTAGCGCACAGTCATTGTGCGAGAACCGCTCCGGCCTGACGAAATGACTCAATAAATCCGGGTGATTCAAGCATGGCTCGCTTATTGCTCAATCTATAAGAAATGCGTGGAGCCTGACTTGAAGCGAATCCTGATTATTGATGATTTAACCGATCGCGCTGCGTGGTTGAAAGCCAGTCTTGAATTGGCCGGGTTCGATGTTGCCGGTGTGTTGGCCTGGGAGCAAGTGGATGAACATTCAATACAGGCGGCATTGGCCGATGTGATCATCGTGGATGCCAATGCGCCGGGGCGCGACACGCTGGAGCAGATCAGCCTGATGTCTACCACGCTGGAAAAACCTGTGGTGGTGCTGGGTGCGCAAAAAGACCAACGCAGCATCCAGGAGGCGATGCGTGCCGGTGTCAGCGCCTATGTGGCGCATACAGTACAAGGCGAGGATCTGAGCGGCATCATCCACGTGGCCGCCGCCCGTTTTGCCGAGCACAAAAAGCTGCGCGACGAGTTAAAAGAGGCCAAGAATCAGCTGTCAGAGCGCAAGCTGGTCGATCGGGCCAAGGCCATCCTGATGGAGGATCACGGCTATAGCGAAGCGGATGCCTACAAGCGTATGCGCAGCATGGCGATGAACAAGGGTAAACGACTGTCGGAGATCGCCGAGGCCATCATCATGGCCAAGGAGTTGAGTGCCTGAATGTCGCATCCGGGTGCACAGCAGCAAGGAAATGCACCAAAGCGTGGCGGCTGGTGCGGCAAGGTTTACGAATTCACGAACACAAATAATCCGCAATACCCCTTGATATTTGGGCGTTTCAGCCGTTATTGGATTTTTGGCACGGGTCTTGCGGAGTAGTTTGCAGCAACCGGATCAATGACGATCCGGCACAAGTTTGAACGGACAAAGGCGTCCCGCTGCGCAAACGCGCAGCCGGACGCCTTTTTATTCCGGTTCGATTTTTAATCTGGCTGTTTTATTCAAGGAGAGTGCAACGTGAAGAGCGCAAACACCAAAGGACTGATTGGTTTCAGCACAGTCCGTCGCAGATTTTTCAAGAGCACGGCCATCACCGCCTGCATCATCGCGCTGAGCGGTATTGCGCCGTTCGGCATATTTAACGCCCAGGCAGCCGTCGGCAAGGCCGAGCAGTCCTCGCTGAAGTTCGGCTTCATCAAGCTGACCGATATGGTGCCCCTGGCAATCGCCTATGAAAAAGGTTACTTCGAGGACGAGGGGCTCTCCGTCACGCTGGAGGCGCAGGCGAACTGGAAGGTGCTGCTTGACCGCGTCGTCACCGGTGAACTCGACGGCGCGCACATGCTCGCCGGCCAGCCCATCGGAGCCACCATCGGCTTCGGCACCAAGGCTGACATCATCACCCCCTTCAGCATGGACTTGAACGGCAACGGCATCACCGTCTCCAACGCCGTATGGGAAGAGCTCAAGAAGAAGCTGCCGATGAAGGACGGCAAGCCGGTGCATCCGATCGACCCCAAGTATCTCAAAGAGGTCGCCGACGATTACAAGAAGCAGGGCAAGACATTCAAGATGGGTATGGTGTTTCCGGTGTCCACGCACAACTACGAGTTGCGCTACTGGCTCGCGGCCGGCGGCATGAACCCCGGCTACTACGCGCCGGCCAAGGGCGATACCAGCGGCACGATCAAGGCGGACGTGCCGCTGTCCGTGACCCCGCCGCCGCAAATGCCGTCGACCATGGAAGCAGGGACGATAGACGGTTACTGCGTCGGCGAACCGTGGAACCAGCAGGCAGTGTTCAAGGGGATCGGCGTGCCGGTCGCAACCGACTACGACGTGCAGAAGAACAATCCGGAAAAAGTGTTCGGCGTCTCCAAGGCTTGGGCAGACAAGAATCCCAATACCCTCATCCACGTCGTGAAGGCGCTGATCCGCGCCGGCTACTGGCTCGATGCGGATAACAACAAGAACCGCATGGAGGCGGTAAAGATCATCGCCAAGCCTAACTACGTCGGCGCCGACGAAAAGGTTATCGCCAACAGCATGACCGGCACCTTCGAGTACGAAAAAGGCGACAAGCGTGCCGAACCGGACTTTAACGTGTTCTTCCGCTACAACGCGACCTATCCGTACTACAGCGATGCAATCTGGTACCTGACCCAGATGCGCCGCTGGGGCCAGATCGCGGAAGCGAAACCGGATAGCTGGTACATGGAAATGGCGAAGAAGATCTACCGTCCGGACATCTATGCCGCCGCGGCAAAGGAACTGATCGCCGAAGGCAAGATGAAGGCGTCCGATTTCCCGGATTTCGCCAAAGAGACCGGCTTCAAGGGCCCGCAAAGCGGCTTCATCGACGGCATTGTTTACGACGGGCGCAAGCCGAACGACTACATCAAAAAGTTCAAGATCGGCCTGAAGGGTAACGACCAGCCGTAGAGAGTGAACGCGCCCCGGCTCGTGCCGGGGTGCAAATGACAGCATGGAGTAATCATGAGTACAACAGCACAACTTACAGCATCAATCTGGCAACGCCTGAGTGCACTGGCGCAACCCAGTGCCAGCGGCGAATCGAGATCGCGGATCATTTTGCGCAGCATTGCGCCGCCGCTGCTCGGCATTGCTGTCTTTCTCGGCATCTGGCATGTCGGTGCGAGCGGTGTCCAGACATCGCTGGGCACACTGCCGGGTCCGGTTGCGGTGATGGAGCAGGCCGGCAATCTGTATCAGGAGTATCGCAACGAGCAGGAGCGCGAGGCTGCATTCGATGAACGCCAGAAGGAACGCAAGGCCGAATTCCTGGCCGCGAATCCCGGACAAACATTCGACGAGATCAAATATACCGGCCAGCCGACCTATCTCGACCAGATCTTCACCAGCCTCTACACGGTGTTCGTCGGATTCTTTCTGGGCACGATCATCGCCGTGCCGCTCGGGATATTGTGCGGCCTGAACAAGACGATCCAGGCCGCGCTCAACCCGCTGATCCAGGTTTTCCGTCCGGTGTCGCCGCTCGCCTGGCTGCCCATCGTCACGCTGGTGGTCAGCGCGCTCTATGTCAGCGCGGACCCGATGTTCGCGAAATCCTTCCTGATCTCCGCGATCACCGTGACGCTGTGCTCGATGTGGCCGACGCTGGTCAACACCGCCTTAGGTGTGGCGTCCATCGACAAGGATCTGCTCAACGTCTCCAGGGTGTTGCGCCTGTCCACCAGCACCAAGGTGATGAAGATCGTCCTTCCGTCATCGCTCAAGCTGATCTTCACAGGCATGCGCCTGTCGCTCGGCGTGGCCTGGATGGTGCTGATCGCCGCCGAGATGCTGGCGCAGAACCCCGGCCTCGGCAAATTCGTCTGGGACGAATTCCAGAACGGCAGCTCGCAGTCGCTGGAACGCATCATGGTCGCCGTTTTCACGATCGGCTTTGTCGGCTTCCTGCTGGACCGGATGATGCACACGCTGCAGCAGATGGCCAGTTTCGGCCAGCGTTCGGAATAATGGAGCTGGAAATTACAAACATACCAATTGTTCAGTATCAACACGTAGGAGCGGCTTCAGCCGCGATGCACTTTAATTTCGCGGCTGAAGCCGCTCCTACAAAGATACATTCAGGAAAATTGAACTATGCCTAACGCTCAACTAAAAATCGAAGACCCTGTCGAAGTGAATTCGCCACCGGTGACCCAAGTTGAAGTCACAGGTGGTGTGACCAGCCTGGAATTCAAGGGCGTTTCCAAGTCCTACGGCACCGGTACACAGCGCACCGTCGTGTTGAATGACATCAATCTCCGGATTAGGGAAGGCGAGTTCGTCGCTATCGTCGGATTCTCCGGCAGCGGCAAGTCCACGCTGATCTCGCTGATCGCAGGCTTGCAGCAAGCGGACGAAGGTGAAGTTCTCGTCAAAGGCAAAGCGATAGCAGGGCCGGGGCCGGATCGCGGCGTCGTGTTCCAGAATTATTCGCTGATGCCATGGATGACGGTGCGCCAGAACGTCGCGCTGTCGGTCGATCAGGTTTTCAAAAACGCATCCAAAGAAGAGCGCATCGCGCGCGTCGAGAAATACATAGCCATGGTGAACCTCACCCCCGCGATGGACAAGCGTCCCGCCGAACTGTCCGGCGGCATGCGCCAGCGGGTGTCGGTGGCGCGCGCGCTGGCGGCCTCGCCGGACATCCTGCTGCTCGACGAGCCGCTGAGCGCACTGGATGCGCTGACCCGCTCCAAGCTGCAGGACGAGATCATCCGCATCTGGAGCCAGGAGAAAAAAACCGTCGTGTTGATCACCAACGATGTGGACGAAGGCATCATCATGGCCGACCGCATCATCCCGCTGAACCCCGGCCCGAATGCGACGCTGGGGCCGGAATTCCCGGTCACGCTGCCGCGACCGCGCGACCGCGCGGCGATCAATCATTCGCCCGAGTTCAAGCGCATCCGCCGCGAAGTGACGCAATACCTGATGCAGGTCGGCGCTGCAAAGAATGCTTCCGCGGACGACAAGATCGTCACGCTGCCCGCGGTGCTGCCCAACACCTCGCGCGAACATCAAACGAGCCAGAAGTCGCGCGACACCGCCGCGCCGAATGTGGAACGCTATGTCGATTTCTCGCAGGTGTCGAAGATCTATCCGTCGCGCAAGGGACCGATCAAGGTCGTCGACGGCTTCGACCTCAAGATACGCAAGGGCGAGTTCATCTCCATCATCGGCCATTCCGGCTGCGGCAAGTCCACCGTGCTGTCGATGATGGCCGGCCTCAACAGCATCAGCGAGGGCGTCATCGTGCTGGACGGCCGCGAGGTCGCCACCGCCGGGCCGGATCGCGGCATCGTGTTTCAGGCGCCCAGCCTCGTGCCCTGGCTCAGCGCCTACGACAATGTCGCGCTGGGTGTGGAGCAGGTCTACCCGCACGCGATCGCACAAGACCGCAACGCCATCATCGAGAATTATCTCGCGCGCGTCGGTCTCGCCGATGTGCGGGACAAGAAAGCCGCCGAGCTTTCCAACGGCATGAAGCAGCGCGTCGGCATCGCCCGCGCGTTTGCGCTCTCACCCAAGATGCTGTTGCTCGATGAGCCGTTCGGCATGCTGGATTCGCTGACGCGCTGGGACCTGCAGGAAGTGCTGATGGAAGTCTGGACGCGCACCAAGGTAACGGCGATGCTGGTCACCCATGACGTCGATGAAGCGATCCTGCTCGCCGACCGCGTGGTGATGATGACCAACGGGCCGAATGCGAAGGTCGGCAAGATACTCGAGATCGACCTGCCGCGTCCGCGCACGCGCAAGATGCTGCTAGAGCATCCCGACTACTACACGCTGCGCGAACAACTGCTCACCTTCCTTGCCGAGTGCGATCATGGTTAATTACAACAGTGGCAGCGATGCGCCGGAACTCAGGGAGGTCAAGGTCGGCTTCATTCCGCTGACCGATTGCGCATCGGTGGTGATCGCCTCATTGATGAAGTTCGACGAGAAATACAGCATCAAGATCATTCCCTGCAAGCAGCCCTCATGGGCGGCGGTGCGCGACAAGGTCGTCAGCGGCGAGCTGCATGCCGCGCAGGCGCTGTACGGCCTGGTGTACGGCGTGCACCTCGGCATCGGCGGACTCAAGAAAGACATGGCCGTGCTGATGACCATCAACAACAACGGCCAGGGCATCTCGCTCGCCCGCCAGCTCAGGGACAAGGGCGTCACCGACGGCTCGTCGCTGGCCAAGCTGATCAAGACGAGGGACAGGGACTACACCTTCGCGCATACCTTCCCGACCGGCACCCATGCGATGTGGCTGTATTACTGGCTGGCCAGTTACGGCATCGACCCGATCACCGACATCAAGACCATTACCGTGCCGCCCGCGCAGATGGTAATGAATGCGCGGCTCGGCAGCATGGACGGTTTCTGCGTGGGCGAGCCGTGGAATGCGCGCGGCATCTACGACAAGGTCAGCTTCTCGGTGGCCTCGTCGCAGGACATCTGGCCCGACCATCCCGAAAAAGTATTGGGCGCCACCGCCGAATTCGTCGAGCAACATCCCAACACCGCGCGCGCACTTGTGATGGCCATGCTCGATGCGGCGAAGTTCATCGACACACAGGCCAACCGCGCCAGGGTCGCGGAACTCATCGCCAGCCCGGATTACGTCGATGCACCCGTCGAAGTCATCGCGGGGCGTTTCATGGGCAACTACGAAGACGGCCTGGGCAAGACCTGGCATGACCCGAACCACATGAAGTTCTTCAACGACGGCAAGGTGCCCTTCCCTTATCTCTCGGACGGCATGTGGTTCCTCACCCAGTTCAGGCGCTGGGGGCTGCTCAAGCAAGACCCGGACTATCTCGCCGTCGCCAAACAGATTAACCGCATCGAGCTTTATAGCCAGGCCGCATCGCAGCTCAACGTGGCCGTGCCCGCTGATGCGATGCGCAGTTCAAGGTTGATGGATGGTGCGGTGTGGGATGGGAAAGATCCGGTGGGATATGCGGCTAGGTTTGAGGTGTATGCATGAGGAGCAACGGGCCGGTTGTAACCAGTTATTGATTCGCGTTGGGCATTTTTATTTCCGTCCTAATTTCTTCTTTGCAGGCGGCAAATAATTCTCTTTGCTCACCACCGGCTTGCCGCTTTTGGCTTCCAGCGCCTTGCGTGCATTGCCCGCAACGGCTCCGCCTTCTTTCGCGGCCTTGCGATTATCCACAAAGCCTTGTGCATCCTTGCGTCGCGCGATTTCCGTCGTTCCAGCCTCGCCCAGCATAGTGAAAATCAGTTCCAGATCGGTCATGTGGTCGCGGAGATTATTTCCGGTCTTCACCTTATCCAGACCCTTGAGGCGGCTATGCGCATCGGGCGTTATACCAAAAGTGGCGCGCGCGATCTCTGCGGTGAGTATGGAATATTCCTTGCCTTCCCGCACCCCGCGTTGCTTCCACTCATCGGTTAACTCACCGCGAATAGAGATGGAACGCAACCGCTTCTCGATCCACGCCTGCGGATAGCCCTTGGCCTGATAAAGCTCTCTTGCGCGAGCACTGGCCAGTTCCGGGTTTTCGATCTCCTTCACCCGTTCGTAACCCACCTGTGCCAACCAGCGTTTGAAAGGTTCCGCCTTGGGTGAAGGGATGGACTGGATGATGCGAAACAGGCCCTCGGTATTGGCACAGTTAACACGCTGCACACCGCCCTCAGTCTCGATGCGAAGGGGGGTGACAAATTGTCCCCACCCTTGAGATAGCTCCTTGTCTCGCAAGCGCATTTTTTTGATGTAATCGCCAGGATTAACACTATCGGTGAGAACAACGACTACATCTGCAACCGCAAACCACCATTCCTCGTTATGCCAAGTTCGGCGAATAGTCTTTTCCTGAAAGACCACAAGATGGTTTTCCGGCTGTTCGGGTAACGAGGGCCTTTTGGTCATGATGTATTCCTCCTTGTTCCAGTCTTATTCCCGGCACAAGCCAGGGGAATCAACGATCAGAACGATAACCACATCGTAGAGAACGAACGTTCTTGTGTCAACCTGACCAAGAAAAGCAGCCAACCGCGCCGGGGTCGCGGAACTCATCGCCAGCCCGGATTACGTCGATGCGCCCGTCGAGATCATCGCAGGGCGATTCCTGGGAAACTACGAAGACGGCCTGGGCAAGACATGGCATGACCCGAACTATAAATTGGTAATTCAAAGAATGTACCGTTCGTCCTGAGCTTGTCGAAGGATATGTGGTTTCTCACCCAGTTCAAGCGCTGGGGGCTGCTCAAGGAAGACCCGGACTATCTCGCCGTCGCTAAGCAGATCAACCGTATCGGTCATATAGCCAGGCCGCAGCGCAGCTCAACGTCGCCGTGCCCGCCGAGTCGATGCGCAGTTCAATATAGATGCATGGTACGGAGTGGGATGGCAAGGAACTGAAGGGGTATGCGGCCGGATTTGAGGTGTATGTATGTGCCAAAAATCTTGCAGCGCACCTATGTAATTTACTCAATTCGCAATCAGGCGACTTGCCATTTCGTAGCTTATAAGCTACATTGCTTCCATGATCGAAGTATTCCGATACCAGACCGAAGAGGGCGATGAGCCATTGACAGACTGGTTGCACTCGCTGCGAGACAAGCAAGCGCAGGCCAAGATTCGTATTCGCCTCAAACGCCTGGAGGCAGGAAATTTTGGAGACTGCGATCCAATAGGCGAGGGAGTGCAGGAATTGAGGGAACACTTGGGCGCCGGTTACCGGGTGTATTTTGGCCGTCACGGTCAGACAGTCGTCATCTTGCTGTGCGGCGGCTCAAAGAAATCGCAAGCAAAAGACATCAAGACCGCCAAGGAATATTAGCGAGATTGGAAAAGGAGACAAATATGAGCAAGAAAATTAAAGCAGCGGTATTGCACCATGAACGTGAAGTGGCCGAACTTCGTGCGGATCGCGAGCTGGCCGTTGAATATCTGAAAGTCGCCATGGAATCGCTTGACGATCCTGATGATCGTGCGGCAGGGTTGCTTGCACTACGCACCATTGCGGAAGCGTATGGCGGACTTGGTGCAGTAGCGGCCGAAGCTGGAATCAGCCGCGAATCGCTTTATCGCACACTCTCAGCCAAGGGCAACCCGACACTGAAAACGCTGCTTGCTGTATTGAAAGCAGTGGGAATGAAACTCTCGGTAGAACCGGACCAGCACGCTGCGGCATAAGCTGGAAAGTATTTCGATGCTGACCCGTTTAATTTGGTATGTCAGCATTGCACACAAGTTCAATAAAAGCAGCTGTAGCCAAAGCTTGTAGCAAAGATTGGTTATGTATTGGGAGGTTGCGAATCGCTGAATGAGAAGGATTGCCATCTGTAGGTGCGTATACGATTTTTACTAAAGCGCCATTTTTTTTGCAGACCTCTTTAATTTTGGCAACGCCGCCAATTCCGAAGGCACTTTTCCCGCCAATTTTTTTGGTAGTGCGAAGTCCTTGTATCGACTTCTTAATATTAGTAGTGTGATCGTCACCAAAATACTCTAGCCAATTCACAGAAATAGATTTCTTGGCTTCTTCTATTGGCCTTAATGCAAACGCTTGAGGAAGGAAACCCAAGATATTGTCATCTTCATCTCTAAGGAGTCTTGCCCAAGGAACATGCCGAATAACATGGTCCTGATCTGGTAGATTCGCTCCTTTGTTAATTTTCTTCATGCAAAAACCAGTGGGCAGGTTGGTAAGGTATCAAGCACTCGTAAAGCCGGGATACAGATGTTTCTCCAGCCGCACCTTCTGTTTCTCCATCAATATTACGAGTTATAGTCCATCGAACACGATCTTTTGGAAGAAATTCTGTTGTTAACCGATCCTGACCTATTGTCCATGCAGCAACAAGATAGCCTTCATAAGTTAAGCCAAGACCTGGGTGTCGTTGAGGCCTAATTTGAAGAATTGCCTTTAAGAATGTTGCGAAGGAGGATTTTTTCACAGGTTTGTCATCTTCATCCCATTCGTCCAAATCATGTATTGAATCAATCTGTCTGAAAAGTTTGTTGCGCCAATTCTTGTCAAAATACATAGCGACTTGTGACGTCAGTATCTTGGCAGTAGCAGTTGCGTCAAAAAGGCGTTCAGCAACACCCTTATCATTAGGAACTAAGGCAAGCGATGCGGGAGAAAGAGAGCTCTTTAAGTCATTAACTTTTTTTGACAGTAGCTGAGTTCCCGCGCTAATGGCTGCTGAGCTCATTTCAGACTGCAAATTAATATTTGCAAAACCAGCTTTCAAAAAAGTACTAATGCCTTTGGTTTGCCGGCTTCCCAAATATAAAGAGGATGCCTTATTTGTTAGAGAATAATCTGAATGTGTTGGTATCAATTGGTTACTCATTGAAAAAGCTCCCTAGCACGATCGGTAATGCAGGCCTCAAATACAATATTCTTTTGTAAACGAATATTATTAAGCAAATCGTAAATATCATTATCACTTTGTGGTGGATTGATTTCTTTTGAAATATCTAAATCAACAACAAAAGAAACATGGTTAAGTATCGGAGAAGGGACAACTGCAGAGTTGATCTTTAATAAACAACCAAGGTCTTTTAATTCGGAAGCAGCTTGAACAGCATATCCGACTAATGGGTCTATGCTTTCTGGTAATTTTGGATATACGTTAAGAAATTCTTCATACTTTGTAATGGAGTCCATAATTGGTATATCAACACGATTAATATACCTTACACCTATCCGGCTAATTTCTTTGTGGCCAATATTCCTTTTCCATATACCCCAGTCTCTGACAAAGCGTTTGAAAAAAATATCCCAACCTGGGTATGGTGCAAGCTGTGAAAAAGTGAAAGAGGATGGCCAAAACACTAATAGCTGTGTCATATCATCAGTGGAGAGTCGATGACCATCGTTTTTATGAATATTGGCAGCAACTTTGTTAACCTGATTTATAGGCATCTCAACGGCAACATCAAAATTGGAGACGATCTGCTGATGAGGGTAATGCGCATGAAACTTCTTGCTAACAGTTCTAATGTCCGTCAGTTTAGTTGTCGACGAAAAATTTATGCCTATTACAGATTCTGTAATCGGGGGGTGTTTATATGACACAGGGGGCAATTCTGTGCCTGTCATTTAATAAGTTCACCTGATATATATTGCAGCATTCTAAAATCCATTCTAAATTTTAACTTATTAAGTTTAAGCGATGAATGGCAGCCAAGTATTAATTATATGTTCTTCATCGCAATTATCGCTGTTCACTAGGTTAATCATAACACCAATCCGCTGCACCAATTACATGCACCTAGCTGTGTGCATGCACCACCATCACCCGCTATTTTATCGATGAAACATTCTAACTAGCTGATTCTGCATAGCTGCGCGCGTGGCATAGCTATTGCTAAACCTTACGTTATATTGACGTGAGGTGACCCATGCAAGAAATCAGTTTAAGCCGCTACTCCGGAATTATCGAAACCAATGGCGCGCTCATCACCGGTGTGCGCGGTATTGCACGGCGCTGGAGTTTTCATATCGGTAGCTGGCTAAGTAATCTGCTTAGCCGGATAAAGAAAACACTTTTCCTGTCTCCTACCGCTTCTCTCGTGAACAGGCATGAAGTTGCGATCATGTACTTTGGCCGCACCAGTGAATTTTTGATGATGACGTCCGAGCGCATGGTGATCCCCTCCGGGCGCTATACGCTCGGGCAGTTGCTGTGCAGCCTGTACAAGCGCGGCGACCGCTGGGTGGATGAGTTGGATGACAGCCACTTGGTGTGCACGGTGAATGGGCGCGAGGCGCGGTTGTTCAACACGATAGAACCGGGTGCGGAGGTTTGCATCTCTTCGAGGAAATCGATTTTCGAGGCATGAATACGATATTCGTTGTCCGCTGATGATACAACTGATAGGACTACTAGCCATCTGACTAACCCAGCAAAAGACGCTGGGCAAGTCATTGGTTATAGCCGTTCGACTAAGCTGGCAAACTACGCCAGCTAGTCGCTGGTTATGCGCGGGAATGACGGGGCTATTAGTCACGCACCAAAGTTAATAGGATTGTGCGTCGTTGCGCACCAAATAGATGCGTTTGATGGGCCCGTGCCACGCGGAAACCCAGTAAACACGTAGTGGCACAGGAATTGCAATGTAATTACTGAGTAACTCTTCTGGCCCAACGGCGGGTGGAAGGGTACACATAAATACCGACAAAGGCGTCGCTCCGGCACCCTCTCCTCAATCCTCTCCCTCGCGCGGGAGAGGAGGCAAACGAAACTCCCCCACGGGGGAGCAGGTTGAGATGAGGTGGTGCAGGACGATGCCTTTTTAATTGCGAGGATGATATGAAAGCAAACAAGAAAACCAGGCTTGTGGTGATCGGCAACGGCATGGCCGGGATGCGCACCATCGAGGAATTGCTCAAGATGTCGCCGGACGAATTCGAGATCACGGTGTTCGGCGCCGAGCCGCAACCCAACTACAACCGCATCCTGCTGTCGCCGGTGTTGTCCGGCGAGATGAAGTTTGCGGACACAGTGCTCAACGACTGGAGCTGGTACAAGGAACACAACATCACGCTGCATGCCGGCAAGCTGGTCACGAAGATCGACCGGAAACATTGCGTGGTATATGCCGAAGATGATTTGGCGATTCCCTATGACCGCCTGCTGATCGCGACCGGCTCCAACCCGATCATGCTGCCGATACCCGGCATCAATCTGCCCGGCGTGCTGGCGTATCGCAGCATAGACGATGTCGAGAAGATGCTTGCTGCATCTAAAACCTGCAAGCGCGCAGTGGTGATCGGCGGCGGGCTGCTCGGGCTGGAAGCGGCAAACGGTTTGTCGTTGCAGGGCATGGAGGTGTCGGTGGTGCACCTGTGCGACTGGCCGATGGAGCGCCAGCTCGACCAGGTGGGCGGCGGCCTGCTGAAGAACGAGCTGGAAAAACGCGGGCTGAAGTTCTATCTTTCGCGCCAGACCGAGGCGATTTTAGGTGATGACAAGGTGACCGGCCTGCGCTTCAAGAATGGCGAGGAGATTTCAGCCGACCTGGTGATCATGGCGGCGGGCATACGGCCCAACATCGCCTTGGCCAAGGCAGCCAATATTCATTGCGATCGCGGCATCGTCGTGAACGACACGATGCAGACCTACGATCCGAAGATCTACTCGGTGGGCGAATGCGTGCAGCATCGCGGGCAATGCTACGGGCTGGTCGCGCCACTGTTCGAGCAGGCCAAGGTGGCGGCGAACCATCTGGCCGAATACGGGCGCATGCGCTACGAAGGCTCGGCGGTTTCCACCAAGCTTAAGGTGACCGGCATCGACCTGTTCTCGGCGGGCGACTTCAACCTCAAGCCGGGCGACGAGGAGTTGCTGCTGCAGGATTCGGCGCGCGGCGTGTACAAGAAGCTGGTGCTGCGCGACAACAAGTTGCGCGGCGCGGTGATGTATGGCGACACGCTGGACGGCCCGTGGTATTTCCAGATGATGCGCGACGAGACCGATGTGTCGGAGATGCGCGAGCACATTTTGTTCGGCCAGATGCACATCGGCGACTCGGGGCGCGGCGGTGCATTGAACGTCGCGGCCATGCCAGACTCGGCAGAGATCTGCGGCTGCAACGGCGTGAGCAAGGGCGCCATCGTCAAGACCATCCTCGACAAGAAGCTGTTCACGCTGGAAGAAGTGCGCGCGCATACCAAGGCATCCAGCTCGTGCGGTTCGTGCACCGGATTGTGCGAGGCGATACTGGCGAACACGCTGGGCGATTATTCGGCCAAGCCGAGCAAGAAGGCGCTGTGCGCCTGCACCGAGCACGCTCATCAGGACGTGCAGCAGGCGATCGCCGAGCTCAAGCTGAAAACCATCCCCGAGCTGATGCAGGCGTTGAACTGGAAGACGGCGGACGGCTGCCATGTGTGCCGTCCCGCGCTGAACTACTACCTGCTGGCCGCATGGCCGAACGAATACCGGGACGACAGCCGCTCGCGCTTCATCAACGAGCGCGTGCACGCCAACATCCAGAAGGACGGCACTTATTCGGTGATCCCGCGCATCTGGGGCGGCGTCACCTCGCCATCGGAGTTGCGCGCCATCGCCGAGATCGCCGAGCGCCACGAGGTGCGCACCGTGCACATCACCGGCGGTCAGCGCATCGGCCTGTACGGCATCACCAAGGAACAACTGCCAAAGATGTGGAGCGAGCTGGTCGAGGCGGGATTCGTCTCCGGCCATGCCTACGGCAAGGCGCTGCGCACTGTGAAGACCTGCGTCGGCTCGGAATGGTGCCGGTTCGGCACGCAGGATTCCACCGCGATGGGCATCAAGGTGGAAAAGATGACCTGGGGCTCGTGGACGCCGCACAAATTCAAGATCGCGGTGTCCGGCTGTCCGCGCAATTGCGCCGAGGCGACGATCAAGGATTTCGGCGTGGTGTGCGTGGACTCGGGCTATGAGATCCACGTCGGCGGCAACGGCGGCATCAAGGTGCGCGTCACCGATTTCCTGTGCAAGGTGGCGACCGAGGAAGAGGTGCTGGAATACTGCGGCGCATACATGCAGCTGTATCGCGAGGGCGCGCACTACATGGAGCGCACCGCACCGTGGATCGAGCGCGTCGGGCTGGCGTACGTGAAGCAGCATGTGGTCGAGGATGCGGCGAGCCGCGCCGCGCTGTATGCGCGCTTCCTCGAATCGCAAAAATATTCGCAGGACGACCCGTGGAAGGAGCGCGCGGAAGGCATGGATGCGCATGAATATGCGGCGCTTGCGACGGTTGCGTAGGGTGGTCATGACTATTGCTGAATGGAGTTGCAACGTGGCTCTCCCCCTGACAAGGGGGAGCTGGAGGGGGTTTGGTTTTTGCGGAAACCCCAACCCCTCCCGGCCTCCCCTTGTCAGGGGAGGAGCGATGCAGCTCTTTCGGTCTTGCAGCTTTCGGAATTAATAGTGAGGTGGAAAAAATGAACTGGTTACAAATCGGAAATCTTGAAGACATCCCGCGCCAGGGTTCGCGGGTGGTGAATACAGCATCGGGCGAGATCGCGCTGTTTCGCAGTGTGGACGACCATGTGTTCGCACTGAATAACAAATGCCCGCACAAGGGCGGGCCGTTATCTCAGGGCATCGTGCACGGCAAACGCGTCACCTGCCCGTTGCACAACTGGGTGGTCGATCTGGAATCGGGCGTTGCGGTCGCACCGGATGAAGGCTGCGCGCATCGCCATGAAGTGCGCGTTGCGCATGGCGTGGTATTTCTTGAAGTCAAGGTTGAGCATGCAACTTGTATCTGAACAACAACCGATATACAGCACCAGCCCCTGACATCATTGTGCGGATACGCCATAGGAGAAAACATGCTGTTTGGCAGAAAAAATCGCAAGCCCATCACCATTCCGGTTAAAGCGGTCAAAGAGTGGAAATACGCCACCTGTAATTATTGCTCGACCGGTTGCGCGATAGAACTTGGCCTGAACGATGCCGGCAAAGTCATCACCAGCCGCGGTCATGCCGGTGCCGATGTCAATCGCGGCAAATTGTGCATCAAAGGCTTGCTCGAACATGAGCTGTTCGATTCGCCGGGACGCGGCACCCAACCCTTGATGCGCGACAAGGCGCACCTGCCGTTTCAAACCGGCAGTTGGGATGCGGCGCTCGACAAAACCGCTGCAAAGATCAAGGAGATCCAGGATAAATACGGACGTGATTCATTCGCCGTGGTCTCGACCGGGCAGTTGATGACGGAAGAATTTTATACACTCGGCAAGCTGGTGCGCGGCCAGATCGGCACCAACAATTACGACGGCAACACCACGCTGTGCATGGCCTCGGCGGTGTCCGGCTACAAACGCTCGTTCGGCTCGGACGGCCCGCCCGGCTGTTACGATGATTTCGAGCACACTCATTGCCTGATGGCGTTCGGCTCCAACCTGCCGGAACAGCATCCGGTGATTTACTGGCGCCTGAAAGAGGCAATGGAGAAGCGCAAGTTTCCCATGATCGTGGTCGATCCCCGCGTCACGATGCTGGCGCAGTTCGCCGACATCCATCTGCCGATCACGCCCGGAACCGATACGGTGTTGATCAACGCGATGATGTTCGTTATCTTCAAGGAAGGTTTGGAAGATAAGGAATACATTGCCAAGTGCACCAATGGCATAGCCGAGCTGCGCGCCCTGGTCGCCGATTACGATCCTGTCACAGCGCAACACATCTGCGGCATCGACGAAGACCGCATCCGCACCGTCGCCCGCATCTACGCTAAAGCGCCGCGTGCGATGAGCATCTGGACGATGGGGATCAACCAATCCACCCACGGCTCCGATGGCGTCGTCAACATCAACAACCTCAATCTGATCACCGGCAATATCGGTGTCCCGGGGGGCACCAGTTTGTCTATCACCGGACAGTGCAATGCGATGGGTACGCGCGAGTGGTCGTCATGTTCCGGTCTGCCCGGCTATCGGGCCCTGGAAAAGGAAAAGGACCGTAAGCAGATCGCCGAATTCTGGGGGATAGACGAGAGCTTCTTTCCGCCCAAGCGCGGTCTGGCGCAGACCGATATTTTCCCTGCGATTGAAACCGGCGAGATCAAGGGTTTGTGGCTGGTCGCGACCAATCCGATGACCTCGATGCCGAATCAGCCGCGCATCCGCAAGGCGATGGAAAATCTTGAATTCCTGGTCGTGCAGGATGTTTACCAGGACGTCGAAACCAATCAGTATGCGCACGTATTTTTGCCGGCTGCAGTCTGGGCCGAGAAAGAAGGCTGCCACACCAATACTGAACGTCGCGTCAGCCTGACACGCAATGCCTTGCCCGCCTACGCCGACTCCAAGCCTGATTTCTGGATCTTCAATGAGATGTCCAAGCGCTTTGAGGATCGCAACAAGATTCATTTCCCGGCCACGCCCGAGGGCGCATTCGAAGAGATGAAACTACTGTCGAAAGGTGCGGGACGTACGCTGGATATTTCCGGCATGAGCTACGACAGGATCGAGGCGGCACGCGGCATACAATGGCCGTACAGCGAGGAGCAGGCCAGGCTGGATGAGGCGAAAGTCGGGCAGGTCATGCCCTTCGACATGAGCAAGCGCCAGGATTTTCTCGGCAACCCGCGCCTATATACCGATGGCGTATTCCAGACCCATGATGGCCGCGCTAACCTGCTGCCGGTGCGCTTTGTCGATAACAACGAGTGCCCCGATAGCGAATATCCGTTCTGGCTGAATTCCGGCCGCGTGGTCGAACATTTCCATACCCGGACGCGCACCGGCAAGATCGGGAACTGCAACAAATTCAGCCCGACGCCGTATATGGAAATGAATCCCGACGCAGCCGAAGAACTCGGTGTGGAACACCAGAGTTATGTGCGCCTGGTCAGCCGCCGCGGCGATGCGGTGGTGATGGTGCAACTGACGCATCGGGTTGGCCGCGACATGGTATTTATCCCGTTTCACTTCCACGATTGCGTCAATCGGCTGACCCTGGGTTTGTTGGATCCCCATTCGCGCCAGCCGGCGTTTAAGCAAAATGCCGTACGTGTGGAAAAAGTTGACCAGCAGGAAGCGGCGCGTCTCAATTTTGAGCGCCGCGCTTTCTAATTGAACGGGACATGAAATGCTACTAGATAAACAAACTGATGAGGCCGCCCAGTCTGTGGCCAAACCCGAGGCCAAGCCCGCCAAAGCCGGTGCTGGCGCGGATAGTACGATCTGGGAAATGCGTACCGAGGAACGGTCTTATGCCTTGCTCGATGACAAGGTCATACAAGAAAAAAACCGCTACGGACAAAAAATTGATTTGATAGCCTTGTGCGACCACACCAGACCGGCCGGCCGTTCTATGCATATCAATGAAAATCCTGCGGTCGGCAGCAACCCCAATCGCAACAAGCAGCACGGATTTTTCTTTACCGCCGATAACTGCATAGGCTGCCACGCCTGCGAAGCCGCGTGCAGCGAGAAGAATGAAAATCCGGCGCATCTGGCTTTCCGCTCGGTCGGTTACGTCGAAGGCGGCAGCTTCCCTGATTACAAGCGCATGAATATTTCCATGGCGTGCAATCACTGCGACGACCCGGTCTGTTTGAAGGGTTGCCCGACCCGCGCTTACACCAAGCATGTCGAATACGGCGCAGTGCTGCAAGATCCGGAGACCTGTTTCGGTTGCGGTTATTGCACTTGGGTTTGTCCCTACAATGCGCCCCAGCTGGATCCCGTCAAAGGACAGGTTTCCAAGTGCAATATGTGCGTCGACCGGCTTGAAATCGGCCTCAAGCCCGCTTGCGTTTCAGCCTGCGTCGGTAATGCCCTGGATTTTGGCGTGATCGAAAACATTCCAAAAAACCGCGAGCAGGCGCGCGTCGAGATTCCCGGTTTTCCTTCGCCGGAAATCACCCAGCCGAATATCCGCTTCCAGCAAATCAAGTGGATGCCGAGCGAAATGAAACGCACTGACTCAATGCCGGTGAAATATCACAAGGACGAAGCAGGGCGCTTTCGTCCGGCGATCGACCAGAAAAATGGTCAGGCCAGACACTGGAATATTGGCCGCCTCAGTTCAAAGGAAAATCCCCTGGTATTGTTTACGCTGAGCGCACAAGCGGCGGCAGGTGCGTTCGCTTTGGCATTTCTGGCCGCGCAGATGGGGATCCCGGATTTCGTATCGTTTGCGCAATCGCCACTGTATGCGCCGCTCTCGCTATTGTGCTTTTTGCTGGTTGCTTTTGGATTGTTCATGTCGACCATGCACCTGGGCAAGCCACACCGCTTCTATCGCGGCTTTAACAACTTGCGCCATTCGCCGGTATCGCGCGAGGGTCTCGGTATCGCTATTTTCATGGCGGGGATGGGATTACATATCCTGTTCAGCTTGCCGGGAAACAGCCTGTTTCAATCGCTGTTCTCCGGCGTGTTTGCCATGGATATTGCCAGCATCATCAGCCCGGCAACTGCAACCAGCTATGCCTCGGCAACGGGATATATCGCAGTATTGGCGAGTGTGGCCGGTTTGTATTACATGAACCGCTGCTACCGTATCAAAGCCCGCCCGTTCTGGAATCATTGGCAAGTCGGTGCGGCGTTTTCCGGCAATATGTTTTCATTGGGCGCACTGGTGGCGGGCGTGGTGATCATTCCGACATTGATATTCTCCGGCGCGGCATATCAAACCGCCTTGCTCGTTTGCGGCGGTCTGATCTGCCTCGGCATGGCCATCGAAGGGATCGGCCATGTGGCGCATGCCCGTGACATGGGACGAGCTGAACACGAAGGCGGCGCATCCTACTACGTGCAATTAACCACCTTCGGCAAAACCTTCATCTTGCGCAATGCCATGCTGGGGTTGAACGTGTTGTTTGCGCTCGGCTTGCTGGCAGCAAGCGCATTGCAAGAAGGTGCCAGCCTGATTGCTCTTGCTGGCTGGCTGGTGGTCGGAGCAACGCTGATCGCCACCAGCGTCATCGGTCGTGCCTTGTTTTATGTGTTAGTGATACCGACCACGATGCCCGGTGCATTTTTCTGGAAGAACAAAGGCTTCGAACAGCATGCGCGCGACATAGGCTTGGCGAATTTGCCGCAGGTTGGTGTGGCGCAGCTGAGGCACTGAAATTTAGCGGAACACGATGGTCTTGCTGCCGCACACCAGCACGCGGTCTTAGACGTGATAGCGCAGGCCGCGCGACAGCACGGTCTTCTCGATGTCGCGCCCACAGCGCACCAGGTCTTCCACCGTCATGCGGATTCCTTGTATCGATGCGTTGGATTGCAGCGAAGAAATTCGCAAGGTTATAAGTATGTATGTGGCAGCTGTTGTGCCATCACCTTTTTGTTCCACAACAACGACATGATGCGCGTAGCCAGCGCGGCATCGCCGCTGGTGAAGAATTGTTCAATGGCATCACCGGGTACACGGCCGGGCAGTTCAGATTCAATCCGTCTCATAAGTTGGCGCGCGACCGCCGCGCCTGTATCCACCAGCGCGATATTGTCGCCCACTACATCGCGAATCAGCGGAGCGAGAAAAGGATAATGAGTGCAACCGAGGATCAGGGTGTCTGCGCCGCGAGCTAGCAACGGTGATGTGTAACGCTCGACAAGCTCGCGTGTGCGAACGCCGTTCAATTCACCTTGTTCCACCTGCTCGACCAGTCCGGGGCAACCTTGAGTGACGATCTCGACCGCTCCGGCGTAGCGTTCCAAAAGTGCGGCGAAACGCGCGCTCTCAAGCGTGCCGATGGTCGCCAGCACGCCGACCACCCCGCTGCTGGTAGCCGCAACGGCCGGTTTGACAGCCGGCTCCATGCCCACGATGGGGATGCTGAACTGACTGCGCAGGCTGGCGACTGCCGCCGCAGTCGCAGTGTTGCAGGCGATGACGACGGCATCTGCGCCTTGCGAAACGAGAAAACGGGTGAGCGTATGCGAGCGTTGCTCGATGTCGTGAGCGGGCTTGCC
Source organism: Pseudomonadota bacterium (assembly GCA_049320585.1). GTDB lineage: Bacteria > Pseudomonadota > Gammaproteobacteria > Burkholderiales > Gallionellaceae > Gallionella. The sequence goes on from JBMOQB010000012.1 coordinate 137,020, forward strand.
GCCGTAGGGCACGTGGCCGGAATCAGCGACATAGATCAGACGTTCGCCCGGAAACAGCTGGCGAATGTGATGCAGCACGGAAAGTCCGCCTACACCGGAATCAAAAACACCGATTGCGCCTGTTGGAGGTATTGCGAATTTTGAATTCAGTGAGGTCATTCAGCCACGGATAGACACGGACAAAACATCGGACGGGGTACAGAACTATTGAGCATTACATAATTCGCGACAACCATTCCGTTCGGGCTGAGGTATCGAAGCCTAAGGCTGACCAAGATTTCGCCCTTCGATACCTCAGGGTGAACGATGTAATGAATTATGTAATGCTCAATAATCAGTAGGATTTGAAACATAAACCCAAATAATCCATTAGACATTTAAGTATGAACTGCATCGCTCCTCCCCTGCTCCCTCCCTGACAAGGGAGGGTAAACTTCCCCCAAAATAGTTGACACCTCCCCCTAACCAAACGGAGGTGTTTCATGGGCAAATCAAGTCTGCCAAAAGTGCATCGCTACAGCATGCAATTCAAGGCAACCGCAGTACGTTTGAGTG
>JBMOQB010000013.1:0-17600 GCA_049320585.1 Pseudomonadota bacterium
GGAACCCGTGCGCGAATGTCATCAGGGCCAGAGCTGACAAGCTCAACAGTAGGCCGGATATATTGCTGCAATCAGATTCTCAAACCAGAAAACCATCTTTCTTGCAAAACGGGGGAGTCCATATATTTTCGTTATACGTTGCTTACAAAATGAGTCGAGTTCCTCATCGAGGCAGTGCCAATGACACTGGCGTATTCGCCAGTAATTTCGTTTTGTCGCGCCTCGCAGGCTTTGAAAAGGACCTTCAAATCTGCCTGACTCCGATACCGTCTAATACACGGTGGGGACCAATACACGCCTATTTCCCTGCATTGGCTGCCTGCTGCGGAACCATTGAGTACCTAACTGCTATGCAGTGTGGCCGTGTTAATGGCCTTGGCTGGCGCGACGTCGCCGCTTGGGCAAACACATATTTGCCACAGCCTGATTATCATGAGGATGCGGTACGGGTGTTTTTCGAAGCATTTAGAAATTCGGTCGCGCATCGTGGCATCGCGAGCGGTATTTGGCGTGACCAAAGGCCTGGGCAAGGCCATGGGCGTCGAATTACCTGGAAGGTGCTAGCAGATGCACGGCGCCCCGCAATTAGAATAGTCGCGGAAAATGGAACACTAAAAAATGATCCGCCGTGGCCATGCAAGTACACACATAGGGTTCATATCCATCTGAAATCCATGACGGTCGACATTCGAGAGGCAGCAAGACGTTACGCTAAGGATGTATCGACCAATCGCGATCTCCAGAACAGCTTCACGTCTTGCATGCGAACACTGTATCCGCAATGAGGATGGCATGAAGGCAACGTATAACTCCGCGTTCAACACCGACTCGCAAAAAGGGCGCTTCGCGCCCCTTTTGCTCGCGGGTTAACGCGACCGTAAGGCAATAACACGTCTAATTCCCGGTGCCTATTTATCTCGCGTATGAACTGCGGATTATGGATTCAGGTAAATGATGCAACGAAACGCGGCGCAGATAGTGGAGCGGGTGAACGGGATCGAACCGTCGTATGCAGCTTGGGAAGCTGCCGTTCTACCATTGAACTACACCCGCGTGATAGCATCTCATCTTACCGTAACTGAGTGATTTTTTGAAAGTGATTACCGTCAACATCAATGGCGCTACCCGCCAGCTTCCCGACTCAAACAGCGTTGCCGCACTCATCGAAGAGATGGGACTTACCGGCAAGCGCATCGCGCTGGAACGCAACGGCGAGATCGTACCGCGCAGCAGATTTGCCACGCAACAGCTTGCAGAAGGCGATAGGCTGGAAGTCGTCGTCGCGGTGGGTGGCGGTTAATTCTAATTCTATTTATAAACAACAATATTCATGTAGGGTGCGTTTCACGCACCAACGATGAAGGTGCGTGGAACGCACCCTACAGCTACTGGAAGTAGTCGTGGCAGTCGGTGGCGGCTGAGCAATATATTGGGAACATCAAAATGAACGACAAGTTGATCATCGCAGGCAAAAGTTACAGCTCGCGGCTATTGGTGGGAACCGGCAAGTACAGGGATTTCAGCGAGACCAGGGCGGCGGTCGAAGCCAGCGGCGCCGAGATCATCACGATAGCAATCCGCCGCAGCAACATCGGGCAGAACCCGAGCGAGCCGAGCCTGCTGGAGATACTGCCGCCGTCGAAATACACGCTGCTGCCCAACACCGCCGGCTGTTACAGCGCCGAGGACGCGGTGCGCACCCTGCGTCTGGCGCGCGAGTTGCTGGATGGCCACAGCCTGGTCAAGCTGGAAGTGCTGGGTGATCCGCAATCGCTTTATCCCAACGTGGTCGAGACCATCGCAGCGGCAAGGACGCTGGTCGCGGAAGGCTTTCAGGTGATGGTCTACACTTCGGACGACCCTATCGTCGCCAGGCAACTGGAAGACATTGGCTGCGTGGCGGTCATGCCGCTGGCTTCGCTGATCGGCTCCGGCATGGGCATACTCAACCCGTGGAACCTGCAACTGATCATGGAACGCGTGCAAGTGCCGGTGATCGTGGATGCGGGTGTCGGCACCGCATCGGATGCCGCGATAGCGATGGAACTGGGCTGCGACGGCGTGCTGATGAATACCGCGATCGCCGGCGCGCAGCAACCGGTATTGATGGCATCGGCGATGAAGCTGGCGGTCGAGGCCGGACGCTCGGCTTACCTCGCCGGACGGATGCCGAAGAAGCTGTATAGCGCCAGCCCAAGTTCACCGACGGCGGGAATCATCAGTTCGACACGTTCCTGAAAATCCCCTCTCCCCTTCCCCTCTGATGGTCCCCCTAGCCATTCCACTAGATTGCCAAAAGACGGCAACCAAGTGTCTGGTTATCCCGCAAGTGGGAGAGGGTGCCCGACAGGGCGGGTGAGGGTAACTAAACACAAGCTCCATGACCAATACCTCCGAATTTCGCAAAAGGCATATCCGCAGCTACGTTTTGCGCCAAGGCCGCGTCTCGCCCGCGCAGCAGCGCGCCTGTGAAACGCTGCTGCCGCGCTTCGGCATCGCCTACGCCGCGCAGGCACTTGACCTCGAGCAGGCCTTCGGACGGACAGCGCCCAAGATACTGGAGATCGGCTTCGGCATGGGCGACAGCACTGCGACCATCGCGCTCGCCCATCCGGAGAATGATTATCTGGCGCTGGAAGTGCACACACCCGGGGTGGGCAATCTGCTCAAGCTGATCGACGCGCAACAGATCTTCAATATCCGCATCATCCAGCACGACGCAGTGGAAGTGTTGCGCGACATGATCGCAGCGAACACGCTGGACGGCGTGCACATCTTTTTCCCCGACCCGTGGCACAAGACGCGCCACAACAAGCGCCGTCTGATCCAGGCGCCGTTCATCACGCAACTGGCGCAGAAACTCAGGTCCGGCGGTTATATCCACGTCGCGACAGACTGGCAGGATTATGCCGAACAGGTGCTGGCAGTATTGGCTGCGGAACCGTCACTGGAAAATACCGCAGCGAATTACGCGCCGCGCCCGGACTATCGTCCGCTCACCAAGTTCGAGCAGCGCGGACTGCGATTGGGACACGACGTGTGGGATCTGGTGTTTCGCAGAAAAAACAATACTGGTTGATCAGTTACCGTTGAACTCGAGGTTCGGCGCACGATTCAACAGTTCGGCGACCATCTCTGCGGCAGGCATGTGGTCGTAAAGGATACGATAGACGGCATCGCAGATCGGCATCGCAACGCCCAGGTTCTGCGCAAGCTGATGCACTTCCCGGACGGTGTAAACACCCTCGGCTACATGCCCGAGCTTGTTCAGTATCTTCGTCAGATCTTGTTGTTGCGCCAGCAGCAGGCCGACCTGCCGGTTGCGCGACAGATCGCCGGTGCAGGTCAGGATCAAGTCCCCCAATCCGGATAATCCGCCGAGCGTTTCCGAGCGCCCGCCGAGCTTCAGTCCGAGCCGGGTGATCTCGGCAAGCCCGCGTGTGATCAGCGCGGCGCGCGCGTTTTGTCCGAGCCCCATGCCATCGCAAATGCCGGAAGCGATCGCCATCACATTCTTCACCGCGCCGCCAACTTCCACGCCGATCACATCGCTGCTCGCATAGACGCGCAAGCGCGCGTGGTGGAGTGCCTGTGCCGTTCCGCGCGCAAATTCCTCATCGCTGGAAGCAAGTGTCAACGCGGTCGGCAGTCCGCGCGCGACTTCCTGGGCGAAACTGGGTCCTGACAGCACGGCGTATTTCCATCCTTGAGGCAATACCTCGGCAACCACCTGATGAGGCAGGAGCGATGTCTTTGCCTCGAAACCCTTGCACACCCACACCATGCCAACATTTCGCTGCGACAGCGCAAACTGCTGCAGGGTTGAACGCAACGCAGCGGTGGGCACGGCAATGATTGCCAGTTCGGCGGCTGCCAGTGCACCGGTAAAATCCGCGCTCAGTCGAAGATCGGCAGGAAGCGATATATCGGGCAGATAGCGCTGATTGCGGCGCGAAGTTTGCATTTCTGCGATTTGCGCGGCATCGCGTCCCCACAGGGTGACATGATGGTTGGTTGCCAGGCTGATAGCAAGTGCGGTTCCCCATGCGCCTGCGCCGATTACCGTGATGTTCATTTATGGATACCTGGACTATCTAGTCGCCCCATACTTCGGTTCTACGCACATAGCCAACATTTCCGTCCTGATGGCGCACCTTGATCCAGCCTGTACCGGTCGATTCAATCAGCTGCATAGCCACTTGCTGGCGTACCTGAAACGCCCGCGGCGAACCAATTTTCGGTTCGATGCGCACATCCACCAGTGGCAGCAGCGCAAACACATAGCGTTCATTGCTCAATACGCGCTTTTCGACCCAATACAACTTGCCGGAACGGTCGCGCACCTTGACCCAGCTATGCAGGGTGACCACCTGCTCAAAAGGCATGTAACGGTTCACCACGAACAGCTTTTTCGCCCTGGTCGAAGGGGCATCATAGAGTATCGCGCTGGCGTCCCTGACCGATACGAAATCCACCGCATCGGCCGCGCTCATGAAACTGAACAACAAGAACAGAATTAACCGGACAACCAGTTTCATCAGTGTGCGGTGGCGGATGATGCGGCATGCAACTGCCGCTTCTGTTGCTGATAGAGCACGTCAAAGTTGATCGGATTCATAAGTACCGGTGCAAATCCGCCGCGGACAGCCAAATCAGAAACCACCTCGCGCAAATACGGGAACAGGATGTTCGGGCACATCACCGCCAGAACCTGCTCCAATTCCTCGGCAGACATATTGCTCATCCGGAAAATACCGGCCTGTTTGGCCTCGATCAGGAACATCACCTTTTCGCCGATTTTGGCAGTCACAGTGGTCATCACCACCACTTCGTGCACGCCTTGTTCGACCGATCCCGCCTGGGTATGCAACTGAACATCTATTTGCGGATTGGCGCGCTCCAGAAATATCTTCGGAGCGTGGGGTATCTCGAGCGAGAGATCCTTCACATAGATTTTTTCCATGCTGAATTGTGGTTGGGTGTTTCCTTGAGTCGCATCAGACATTTCTTTTCCTTAATGATTATTTTGACAGTAGCGCGTCCAGCTTGCCGGCGTGATTGAGCGATGCAAGATCGTCATATCCGCCGACATGTTCACCGTTGATATAAATTTGCGGCACGGTGCGCCGGCCGGTCTTTTCCATCATTGCGACGCGCAATTCCGGCTGAAGATCGACACGGATCTTTTCAATTTCGGAGACTCCCTTGCTGTGCAGCAACTGTTCGGCCCGGATGCAATATGGACATACGGCGGTGCTGTACATCACTACTCTTGCCATCACTTCTCCAAAGGAAGTTTTGCTTTCTGCCATGCATTCACGCCGCCCGCCAGATTGTACGCCTGAGTGAAGCCCTGCTTGCCCAGCTTCGCGCAAACGGTAGCCGAACGGTTGCCGCTGCGGCACACAACCACGATAGGCCGATCCCGGTACTTTTCCAGTTCGCCGATGCGCTGGTTGAGTTTGCCGAGCGGAATGAGTGTGGAGTTCAACACATGGCCGGCTTTATATTCGTCTTCCTCGCGCACATCGAGCACGATCGCATTCTTATGGTTGATCAGCTGCAGCGCAGCAATGGAATCCACCTCTTTTATGCCGCGGATGCGGTTGCCGAATATCGACCAGAACAGCATGGCACCGCTGAAAAAGGCAATGGAAATCGGAAGCAAATTACTGCTTATGAACTGCACTTCGGTACTCCTGTTCTTGTTTGAGGGCAAATTCTAGCAGAGCGGAAAAATGTGCGGGGTCTTTCTCTGCAAGCTCGAGCAATTGCTGCCGGGGTTTGCCATAGTCATTCGGGTAAGACCAGATGGCCTGCACCAGTATGTTCTTTGCCTGTTCCAGCTCTCCGGCCTGCGCCAGCAACAATGCCTGGCGGTACACTACCGGCCCTATCGGCACGAAATGCATCACGCGGGTGTTGACCGCCAGCTTTTCCTTGAAATGATCTTCATTCACCTCGATCATCGAACTCAGGAGCAGTTCGGCATAAGGCGTCAGCAGCGAAGCGTCATGTACTGACATCAGCCTGTCGCGCAGCAGCCTGGCAGTGTTCGAATCTATGCTCGATTCCGACTTGATCGCCTGAACTTGCTCCAAATCGCGATATCCGCTCTTCAGTTGCACCAGCGAAATCAAACCCAGCAGCAGCATTGCGGCCACCGACATGCGGCCAACATTGCGCAATTCCAGGCGGTAACTGGTCTCATCCAGCGCACCCAGCAGGATCGCCGCGATTGCCACAAAATAGGTGTACCACAGCGGGTATTCGAGCAGGCTGTGGATGGCCAGCACACCCAATGCGGCATATCCCCACCAGTGCGCCTCGTCGAGCGTAGCCCGGCGCAAGCCAAGCAACCAGACGCCTAAAGACACAAATAGCACAAGCAGTCCGGCAATACCCGCTTCTGCCGCTATCTGGAAGATCAGGTTGTGAGCGTTGTTGTACAGACCCACTATCCCGCTCGGCTGCAGCGATGGCAACAACTGAAAATGCTGCCAGGCGAATTGCCCGAAACCCACGCCCAGCCAAGGCGACTGCGTGAACATCAGTGATGCCTCACGCCACAGGAATAGCCGTATCCCGCCCGATGCATTGTCGCCAAACAGGCGCTGCATGGTATTGACACTGCTTTCCGTGCCAGTCACGAAAGGCAGTTGCACGACCAAGTGCATGATGGCAAATCCGGCGATCAGCAGCAGGCTGTAGCGCAACAACGGGCGTTGCCTGGCGTCGTTTCGCGCCCACCACCACGCCAATCCTGCCATCATTAACAGGTATAGCCATGAGCTGCGCGAACCGCTCAGGGTCATCACGAATAACAGCGGCATCGCCAACAAGGCCACTTGAACCGCTCTCAATTTTTGCAACTGGAACAGCAAGCCGAGCGAGATCATGCCCAACGCGATGTAATTGGCGAAATGGTTGGGCTGAGCGATGTTGCCGTAAACACTTGAGGATATTTTTCTCACTACCACCCAATCCAGGGGGGTATGCCAGCGATAATGCTGAAGCACACCTATCAATGCACTGAGTTCCGCTCCTATCAGCAGAAATATCGCGAGCACCATCGCCATCTTCGCGATGCCCAGGCAATCGCGCAACCTGGCACCGAGCAGCATCAGCAACGCCGCGAACAGCAGATACAGGATATACAGCAAGGCTTGGTCAAAATAAACGACCTTGCCCAAACCCCATTGCGCCAACACCACACCTATCAGCACGGCGGGCAATTGTGCGATGCGCGGGATCTCCGGTTGCTTCCAGAAATCGCGGGTAGCCAACAAGGTCAGGGCCAGCACACCAAGCAGCGCGCTCCACCATTCCTGATAAAAAGTGGTCAACGGATATGCATGACGATAGTTCAGGAATGGCAAAACCCACATCAACCCAACCAAGGCCAGGCTGATGTGGGTCAAGCTTGCCGACCGCAGCGCGTTTTTCAGCACGCAGCGCTCTTGACGCCGAATTTTGCCAGTATGCTATTCAACGGGCAGATTTTGCTAAAGCCGCTCTGGAACAGATTCAAACCCACAAAGCCGGTAAACCATAAAAAGTGCTGGCTGACAAACACCGGGCTGGCTTCAACACCCAGCGACAGCGTGAGCAGGATGAAGCTGCCTGCGACGATACGGACGATGCGTTCTGCGTTCATATTGAAACTCCTTGTGTCAAGTTGACGGATTTTACTGGATTTTTTTGTATAAGGCGGCGTAATACAACACCGGTATCACCACCAGCGTAAGCAAAGTGGAGACGAGGATGCCGAAAATCAATGAGATCGCCAATCCGTTAAAGATCGGGTCATCCAGGATGAACAGCGCGCCGAGCATGGCTGCCAACCCGGTCAGTATGATCGGCTTGGCGCGCGCACTTGCTGCCGTGATTACTGCATGCTGTAGATCTATTCCGTCGCGCAGTTGCAAATTGACGAAGTCCACCAGCAAGATGGAATTTCGCACTATGATCCCCGCCAGCGCGATCATGCCTATCATCGAGGTCGCGGTGAACTGACTGCCCAGCAAAGCATGTCCGGGCATCACGCCGATGATGGTAAGCGGGATCGGCGACATGATGATCAGCGGCACCAGGTATGACTTGAACTGCGCCACTACCAGCAAATAGATCAGCATCAGGCCCACAGCGTACGCGATGCCCATATCGCGGAAGGTCTCGAATGTCACCTGCCATTCTCCGTCCCATTTCAGCGCATAGCCGGCATATGGATCGCCGGGCTGTCTGAAGAAATGGCTCTCCAGTTTTCCGCCTTGTTCCAGTTCCGCACCGCTGACCCCGCTGTTGATAGCAAACATCCCGTATAACGGACTATCCACCTTGCCTGTCATGTCCCCGAACACATACACCACCGGCAGCAGATCCTTGTGGTAGATCGGATAATCGCGTTGCAGGGCGACCACTTGCACCACCTCGGAGAGCGGAACTAATATACCTTCTCGGGCAACACCATCCCGTGCCCGCACCTTGAGCTTCAATACTTCATCGAGGTCGGCACGCCGGTCGGCAGACAATCCGATGCGCAACGGCGGAGCATATTTCGCGTTCTCATCATGCAAGGTAGTCACATCCTGACCGGACAATGCCATGCCGATCACCTCAACGATGTCGCGCGGCGCGACACCGAGCAATGCGGCTTTGCTCTGCAACACCTGCAGCAGCATCTTGGGTGCGGCTTCTGTCACGGTATCGTCGATCGCCACGATGTCAGCAGTATTGCCGAATTGCTCGCGCACTTTGCCGGCAACTTTGCGCGCGCCCTGATAATCGGGCCCGTAGATTTCCGCAACAATCGGCGACATCACCGGCGGACCGGGCGGCACCTCGACGATCTTGACCTTCGCTCCCCAGGTCGCGGCGATCTTCTGTATCGGATCAAGCACTGACGTGGCGATCTCATGGCTGCTGCGGCTGCGGTGATGCTTGTCGCGAAGGTTGACCTGGATGTCACCCTGTTCGGAAGCGCTGCGCAAATAATATTGACGCACCAGTCCATTGAAGTTGATCGGCGAGGCCGCACCTGCATACACCTGATAGTCAGTGACTTCCGGCACGGTGGCCAGATAGCTGCTGATTTCGTGCAATACCGCACCGGTTTTTTCCAGGGCCGTGCCGGTCGGCATGTCCACCACGATCTGGAATTCCGACTTGTTGTCGAACGGCAGCATTTTCAGGATCACCAATTTCACCACCCCCAGCGAAACGGCAAGCAACAATCCGCCGAGGATCGCCAACCATAACTTGCGCCGCGCCGGTTTGCCATGCTCGCCATTCAGGAACGGACCCAGGCGGTCGCGAAAGAAGCGGTATATCCGGGTATCGCGTTCATCTTTCAGCTCTTCATGATGAGCGCCGGCAAAGCGCAACACCAGCCAGGGGGTGATGACGAACGCCACCGCCAGCGAAATCAGCATGCCCATGCTGGCATTGATCGGGATCGGGCTCATATAAGGACCCATCAACCCGCTGACGAAGGCCATCGGCAACAAGGCAGCAATCACGGTAAAGGTTGCAAGTATGGTCGGGCTGCCGACTTCATCCACCGCCTCGGGTATGATTTCCGACAGTGGCTGGTGCGACGCAAGGGCGCGACGGCGGTGGATGTTCTCCACCACCACGATCGCGTCATCCACCAGTATCCCGATCGAGAATATCAGCGCGAACAGCGATACGCGATTCAGCGTAAATCCGTATGCCCACGAAGCGAACAAAGTCGCGGCGAGTGTCAGCAGCACCGCGATGCCCACCACCAAAGCTTCCCGCCTGCCCATCGATAACCACACCAGAGCAACCACGGCGGCAGTGGCGAACAACAGTTTCTGGATCAGTTTCAGGGCTTTGTCGTTGGCGGTTTCGCCATAATTGCGCGTGACGCTCACATACACGTCGTCCGGAATCACGCTTCCCTTGAGTTCATCCACCCGGGCCAGCAACTGTCTGGCGACATCTACTGCATTCGCTCCCGGCTTTTTGGTGATTGCCAGGGTTACCGCGGTGAATTCGCCGTTTACCATGATTTGCTTGTCCTGTGCCGCCGGGCCGGTCCCCATCCACACATATTTGTCCGGTTGATCTGCGCCATCCTGCACTTCGGCAATATCACGCAGGAACACCGGCTTGCCATCCGACACGCCAACCACCAACTGTCTCACTTCACCGGCATTGCTCAAAAAACTGCCGGTTTGCACCAGCACTTCACGATTGTCGCGCACCAGACTTCCCGCATTCTGCGATACGTTGGCGGATTGCAATGCTGCGCGCACATCCTGCATCGAAAGCTGGAATGCATTCATGCTTTCAGGGTCCAGCAGCACTCGCACCATGTGTTGCGTCGCCCCCAGCGTTGCAACTTCCCGTGTGCCGGGGACTCTCTTCAATTCCGTTTCGATGGCATGAGCCACGTGAGTCAATTCCAGGCTGCCGCCCAGTTCCTGTTCGCGCCACAACGTCAGCGCCACCACCGGAACATCGTCTATGCCTTTGGCCTTGATGATGGGTTCGGCAACGGCCAGTGTGGGCGGCAACCAATCCGCATGCGAGCGCACCACGTCATACAACTTCACCAGCGATGGCACATGCTCTTCACCGACCTTGAACTGCACGGTTATGATGGCCATGCCCGGTTGCGATACCGAGTAGACATGGTCCACCCCGGCGATTTGCGACAATACCTGTTCTGCCGGAGTCGCCACGGTTTGCGCCACATCCCTAGCAGATGCGCCCGGATAGGCAATCATCACATTTGCCATGGTCACGTTGATTTGCGGTTCTTCCTCGCGCGGCGTCACCAGTACCGCGAACGTGCCCAGCAACGCTGCAACCAATGCCAGCAGCGGCGTCATCTGCGAGTGCAGAAATAATTTGGAGATGCGTCCTGAAATTCCCATGATTATTTGAATCCTGAATATGGCGATTGAAGCTCGACGAACCCCTATCCGGCAGGCTCAGCTTGTCAATTCTTGCTGATACCTGCCTTGATCGGATCCAGAGCCACTTTTTCCCCGGGATTCAGCCCTGCCAGCACTTCCACTGATCCATTGGCTGACAATTCTCCCAATCTCACCTGGCGCAGTTTGACACCGCCTTTTTCATCGACGATGTATACCGCGACAACTTCGCTGCGGCGCAGCACCGCGCTAACGGGTATCACCAGCTTGTTGGCTTTGCCCACGACGAAGTGAGCTCGCACGAACATGCCCGGGTAAACCCCAGGCTCATCTTTGGGAAGATAGACACGCACCTGAGTGCTGTGGGTACGCGCGTCAGCCAGCGGCTGCACAATTGTCGAAGCCGCTTTGATCCATCTATTCAATGATGGCACTTCCACCATGACTTTGGGATGCGGGCCGATCTCTGACAATTTGTACTGGGGAACACTCACCACCACGCGCATTTCCGCCGGGTCGAAGCCGACCATCATTGGCTTGCCTGGGGTCACCATTTCGCCCACTTCGACCAGTCGCGCCGCAACCACACCGCTATAGGGTGCGACAACCGCGCTATAACCGTGGGCAAGGCTGGCTTGGCCCGCCCCCGCCTCGCTCGCGGCTGCCTGCGCCCGCGCCACCTGGTAATCCGCCTGGGCCTTGTCCAGCGCGGACTGGCTGATGAATTTCTGTTCGAATAGTTGCTTGGACCGTTCGTAATTGGCCTTGGCGTTCTGCAGCGTGGCTTGTGCCTGCAAAACCTGCGCGTTACTGCTTGCAAGTGCCTGGGCAGTTTCGCGCTCATCGATGCGCAGAATCACCTGGCCTTTATTGACCCGGCTTCCAACATCAAAATTGATCTCCTTGATGCGACCGCTGATTTGCGCAGACACGGTGGATTGGCGCGTCGCCTCTACCAATCCTTCGACACTATAGGTCTGCTCCACTTCGCGATACTGCACTGAAGCAACCTGGAGTTGTTCGGCCGCTTGAGCGTTCGCCAAACACAGCAGCAAAGAAAGTATCCATGGCATTTTCAAAGTAGTCACCCCATTCAAAATTCAGAATATAAGAATATACTAATATATTCTGGAGGTCAAGACCTACAAAACGCAAAATACGTCGCGCATCATCCCGACGAGCTTCAGGGTACGCAAGTCGCCGATGCGGTAGTACACCCGGTTCGCGTCCTTGCGTGTCGCCAGAACGCCCTTATCGCGCAAAATCGCCAGATGCTGAGAAATATTGCTCTGGGTCGTGCCTACCTGATCCACGATCTCCTGCACGCTGATTTCCTGATCGCCCAGCACACACAGGATTTTCAGGCGCAGCGGATGTGCGATCGCCTTGATGGCCTGTGCGGCCTGTTGTATATCTTCATCTCTGTCTATCAGTTTGTTTGCCATATTTGTTTCACCGCTAATCCTGCTCGCCATGCATTGAATAAATTCCCAAGCATCCAGCCACCCGTACAATTGTCGCACGGCAACTCATTAGATGATGGCGGGCAATTCGGCTAGAATGTTGCTTCATCAAATTACCGTCTGCTTATATTCTACATCAATGAACGTCACCCCTGTATTACTGCTTATCCTTGACGGTTTTGGCTATCGCGAGGACCCCGATCACAATGCCATTCTGGCCGCCCGGAAACCGAATTGGGACAGATTATGGAACGGTTACCCCCACACCCTGATCAACGCCTCTGAAAAATTCGTTGGTTTGCCGTCGCTGCAAATGGGCAACTCCGAAGTCGGCCATCTCAACATAGGCGCCGGTCGGGTTGTATATCAGGATCTCAGCCGCGTCGATGTGGAAATCGAGGATGGCAGCTTCTTCACCAATCCGGCATTGACCAAAGCTATTACCCTGGCGAAGCAGAACGACAGCGCGCTGCATATCATGGGGTTGTTATCACCGGGAGGCGTGCACAGCCATGAAAGCCATATCTTTGCCATGCTTGAGATGGCAGCCCGCAACAGCCTGAAAAAAGTCTATCTGCACGCATTCCTTGACGGTCGCGACACTCCGCCCAAAAGCGCGGCACAATCGTTAAAAATGCTGCAGGAAAAATGCGCCTCTTTGGGTGTCGGCAGGATCGCCAGCATCGTCGGGCGCTATTATGTGATGGACCGGGACAATCGCTGGGAACGCGTTCAACCGGCTTATGCATTGCTCACGCAAGGCCAAGCCGAACTCACCGCGACTGACGCCTTGAGCGGACTCGAGTCGGCTTACGCACGCGGCGAGTCGGATGAATTCGTCAAACCTACCGTCATCGTCCCCGGCGGCACAACGGCAGCCACGATGCAGGATGGCGACGCAGTAGTGTTCATGAATTTCCGCGCCGACCGCGCCCGTGAAATCACGCGCGCTATCACTGATATCGCTTTCAGCGGCTTCAAGCGTGCTTTCGTTCCGAAACTGTCCTGCTTCGCCACGCTCAGCCGTTATGGCGACGATTTTGACCTGCCCTGCGCTTATACCCCGGAACCGATACACAACGGTTTCGGAGAATATGTTTCCAGCCTTGGTTTGAAGCAATTGCGTATCGCTGAAACCGAGAAATACGCCCATGTTACTTACTTTTTCAACGGCGGCAGGGAACAGCCCTATCCCGGCGAGGATCGTATCCTGGTTCCGTCCCCCAAGGTGGCCACCTACGACCTTAAGCCTGAAATGAGCGCATTCGAGGTGACCGATAAACTTGAAGCCGCCATTCTGAGCCGGAAATATCACGCGATCATCTGCAACTACGCCAACGGTGACATGGTCGGCCACAGCGGCAACATGGATGCAGCCACCAAGGCCATCGAAGCGCTGGATGTGTGCATCGGCCGCGTGGTCAAAGCGATGTTATCCATCGGCGGCGAAGTCATCATCACCGCAGACCACGGCAACGCCGAGCAAATGATCGATCATGTCACGCACCAGGCTCATACTGCGCACACTCTGAATCCCGTACCGTTCCTGTATATCGGTCGAAAAGCCGGACTTTCAGACGGCGGCGCGCTGCGCGATCTCGCACCCAGCCTGTTGACCATGATGGGCTTGCCCCAACCGGCGGAAATGACCGGGCACAGCCTGATCCAGATCACAGGGGACAGATGACGAAAGACAGATTGTCATCTAATTTCGCCGCTATCCGTGGACAAAAAATAAACGACAATAGTCAGATTTTCGTTTGGCCATGCCGCGGTCCTTTTCTAATTTTTTCTGCCTTCTGCCTCCTGTTTGCTACCTTCTGTTTTGCGGCCAATGCCGACCGGCAGGAGGAACTGGAAAACCTGCGCAAACGCATTGCGGCCATGCAGACCGAAATGGACAAGACCAGCGAGTCGAAATCGGAAGCTGCTGACGCATTGCGTGAATCGGAGCGTGCAATCAGCAATATCAATCGCAAGCTTTCCAAACTCGCCACACAACAGCGCGCAGCGGACCACAAGCTCGGCACGCTGCAAGAACAACAGCAACAATTGAATGCAGACATAGTTCGGCAACAGGCCCTGCTCGGCAAACTGCTGTATCAGCAATATCTCGGCGGCAAGCAGGAATACCTCAAACTGTTACTGAACCATCAGGATCCCAATCAGGTTGCGCGCGACTTGCACTATTACCGGCACATCGCCCGCAACCGGGCAGTCTGGCTTGCATCTTTGCGCGACGATCTTGCCGAACTGGATGCCATCGGCACCGCAGCGCGCAAGCAACGCGCGGAACTCGCTTCATTGCGCTCAGAACAAGCGGTGCAGAAAAAATCTCTGGAGAAGGAGAAGCGTTCCAGGCAACGGATGTTGAGCAGGATATCCCTGCAACTTCGCCAGCAACGCAGCGAGATCAGCCGCTTGCAACGCGACGAGAACCGGCTGGCACAACTGGTCGAGAAAATCACTGAAATGCTCGCGCAGCCCAAATCGAAATCTCTGTTCCGCAATGACAGCCTGCCGGACAGCCGCTTTGATGGCAGCCCGTTCGGCCAACTCAAAGGTAAACTGACGCCGCCGGTCAGAGGCGAGATCGCCAATCGGTTCGGCGCACCAAGGCCCGATAGTACTGTTAAATGGAAAGGGCTGTTTCTAAGAACTTCCAGCGGACAAACTGTCAAAGCCATCGCTGCCGGACAGGTGGTGTTCGCCGATTGGCTGCGGGGCTTCGGCAACCTGCTCATCATCGATCATGGCGACGGCTACATGAGCTTGTATGGCAACAATGAAACACTCTACAAGGAAGTAGGAGATATATTGCGCGGCGGCGATACCATTGCTGCGGTTGGCAACAGCGGCGGCAATGAGAATTTCGGTTTATACTTCGAACTGCGCCACAAGAGCAAACCGCTCGACCCGCAAAAGTGGCTGGCAGTAAAACAACATTGAGGAAATTATGCGTCTTTTGGAAAAAACTGGTCTGGTCGGTTTAGGTTTGGTCGCGGGCATCGCGGTCAGCCTGCATTTTGCCGCGATTGCCGACAAGGATACTGTTGCGACACCGCTGCCGGTAGAGGAATTGCGCGCATTCACCGAGGTTTTCGGCCGTATCAAGAGCGATTACGTCGAACCGGTCACTGACAAGAAACTTATCACTGAAGCCATCACCGGCATGCTGAGCGGCCTGGATCCGCATTCCGCTTATCTTGATGCTGATGCATTCAAGGAACTGCAAGTCGGGACACACGGCGAATTCGGCGGACTTGGTATCGAGGTCGGCATGGAGGACGGCTTGGTGAAAGTAGTTTCTCCGATAGAGGACACACCCGCTTTCAATGCCGGCATCAAGAGCGGGGACCTGATCATCAAGCTGGATGACACACTGGTCAAGGGTATGACGCTCGAGGATGCAGTCAAGCGCATGCGTGGCAAACCCGGCAGCAAGATCACGCTGACCATCACACGAAAGAATGAGCCTAAATTACTGACTTTTACCATAACGCGTGCTGTCATCAAGGTGCAGAGCGTAAAATCCAAACTGATCGAACCCGGTTACGGATTCATACGTATCACCCAGTTCCAGGAGAAAACCGGTGAGAATCTCGCTACTGCGCTTGGGAATCTGTACAAGGAGAACAAGGGGTCTTTGAAAGGCCTGGTGCTGGATCTGCGCAACGATCCGGGCGGTTTGCTCACCGGTGCGGTAGGCGTATCCGCCGCATTCCTGGACAAGGATGCGCTTGTTGTATATACCGAAGGGCGCACCGAGGATGCCAAGATGCGTTTGACCGCCACCCCCGAGAATTATCTGCGCGGCAACGGCAATACCGACTACATCAAGAATATTCCGGATGCCGCCAGGAGTGTTCCTATGGTGGTATTGGTGAATGGCGGCTCGGCTTCGGCTTCGGAAATCGTTGCCGGCGCGTTGCAGGATCACAAGCGCGCGGTCATCATGGGCACCCAGACCTTCGGCAAGGGGTCGGTGCAAACCATACTACCGCTGGGCAACAATACTGCGATCAAACTTACTACGGCACGTTATTACACTCCCGGCGGCCGCTCCATACAGGCCAAGGGCATCGAACCTGACATTCTTGTTGAAGATCCTGCCTTTGGTAACGATGACGGCATATTCCATCTGCGCGAGGCAGATCTGGACAAGCATTTGATCAATGACAAGCCATCTGATGGCAAGCCTGGCAGTATTGGCAAAAACACGCTCACCGCTCCCAAAAGCAATGGTGGAGAAACTGCCAAACCGGCTCCCGCCGAGTTTGGTTCAAAGAGCGATTATCAACTTAACCAGGCATTGAACCTGCTCAAGGGAATACAGATACTGCAGGGAAAATAATATGGCTTTCGCGACGCCAAAATGACTGATTCGCCTGAACTGGAAAAACAGCGCGATATTGTATTCAGCGAAGATCCGCCCGGCCAGCCAGATCGCGCCTATCAACTTTTGTCAGGGTTGCCAAACTTCCAGGTCGAGTATGGCGATATCCCGAACGCCTTGCGTGTTACCTACAGCCTGGAACACTACACCCTCGAGGGACTGGAACACGCCTTGACCGAGGAAGGCTTTCATCTCGACCACAGCATGTTGCGCGGCATTGAGCGCAATGTTATTTACTATAGCGAAGACACTATCTGCCATAACATGGACATCCCGATGCAGTTCACAAAAAAAAAGATACGCGAGATATTCGTCAAAGCCTATGATCACGAGCCTCATGGCGATCATGACGACACTCCTCCGGAATTGCGCGATTACAAATAACACTTAAGGAACCTCTGATTAAGTCCCACATGGCCGCGAATTCGGCTTTGCGGGATGGGATGCAAGAAAGGCGACAACGCGAATGGTTATTCCCTTCGCTAGGAACCTGACGCAACAGACCGCCCGCAAAGCCAATTCCCTCTCGGGTTGCGACAAAAACGGGCGCTCGCGGTGGACTTGATCAGAGGTTCCTTAATACATGCTTTGGCTTTGGCCGCCCCCGCTGGGGCTTAACATTCAGAAGCGAACGTCAGCCTCCGCCGCAAACGGGGTCACCAATCAAATCCCATAAAGCAAAACGCCCAACACAAGGTTGGGCGTTTTGCTTTGTAAGGAGTCTGACGATGACCTACTTTCGCATGGGTAATCCACACTATCATCGGCGCGGAGTCGTTTCACTGTCCTGTTCGGGATGGGAAGGAGTGGGACCAACTCGCTATGGTCGTCAGACAA
>JBMOQB010000014.1:0-1910 GCA_049320585.1 Pseudomonadota bacterium
GGAAGGTCACGGCTGGGCCGGTTGGAAATTTCCGCGCGGCATGGAGTTACCCCTACCGGGATACTCTCTCCCGGCGGGATTCATGATGCTGTTTGTTTTCTCGTGGCCAGCTACCACACTTTCATCCTGCGCCTTACGGTGCGGGATTGAATATCAATGATGCTACACAGTTACTGGTACATGATAACTGGCGAAATGCGTCCTAAAAGAATCGAATTCGACTACTTGGAAATTCTGATGAAACCGCCGACCCAAACGTCCATATGAAACGGTCAATGTTGCAAATTGGACATTGCCGGATTCACGCTGATCTGCAAAGCTTAGGCAACTTTACATTGATCGCTTTAACCAACTTGATTTATCTCGACACTGATAT
This sequence comes from Pseudomonadota bacterium, assembly GCA_049320585.1. Classification (GTDB taxonomy): domain Bacteria; phylum Pseudomonadota; class Gammaproteobacteria; order Burkholderiales; family Gallionellaceae; genus Gallionella. Next base: position 377 of record JBMOQB010000014.1, read on the forward strand.
GCATCAACTCTTCGTGAATGCTTGGCTCGCGGATTACCAAATCTGCGCCCGCAGGATTAGCTCAGGTAGTAAGTGTGTGGCGGTCTTACCTGAAATAGGTGCGACAGGTAATCGAACAAGAAGCAGTTTCCACGAATGGTCAGGATTTATGTCGCCATTCATAGCTTCCAGTAATTCTGAGCAATCGCAGTCCATTCGCCACCACCAACAGGCTAGCCCCCATATCGGCAAAGACCGCCATCCAGAGCGTGGCTTTCCCGGCAAGGGCCAAAGCGAAGAATATCGCCTTGATACCGATGGCCAGCGCGATGTTCTGTTGCAGCACGCGGGAAGTGTCACGGCTTAACCGAATGAAATGCGGCACTTTGCACAGATCGTCATCCATCAGCGCGACATCGGCGGTTTCGATGGCAGTATCGGTTCCGGCTGCGCCCATGGCAAAGCCGATGGAGGACTTGGCCAGCGCAGGTGCATCGTTGATGCCGTCGCCCACCATGCCGACTTGGCCGTAACGTCCCAGCAACTCATCAATCACCGCCAGCTTGTCTTCCGGCAGCAGGTTGCCGCGCGCATCATCTATACCTACCTGAACGGCAATGGCGCTGGCCGTAGCCTGGTTGTCGCCGGTCAACATCACCGATGCCACACCGAGAGCGTGAAGCTGGCGGATAGCCTCTGCGCTGTGTCCGCGCACCGTGTCAGCCACGCCGATGACGCACAGCGGTTCGGTTTCCGTGGCGAGTATCACTGCCGTCTTGCCTTCCTTTTCCAGACGGCCCAGCACTTCCTCGACATGCAGACCGCAGACGCCAAGGTCTTCACACAGCCGGTGGTTGCCTAGATGATAAAGCCGCCCGCCAACAACTGCCCTGGCTCCGCGCCCGGTGATGGACTCGAACGAAGCGGCCTGCAACAGGGGACGCAACGTTGCTTCGCCGCCCTGCCATGCCGCTACGATGGCTGCCGCAACAGGATGCTCGGAATGTGCGTCCACGCTGGCGGCGAGTTGTAGTAGCGTGTCTGCCGAACGCTCAATTAGCGGAAACACATCGGTCACGACAGGTTTGCCGTGGGTGAGGGTGCCGGTTTTATCCAAGGCCACGACCTTGATCAGGCGGCCATTTTCCAGATGCACACCGCCCTTCACCAGAATGCCCTGCCTTGCCGCTGCGGCGAGACCACTGACCACGGTAACCGGCGTGGAGATCACCAACGCGCAGGGACAGGCGATCACCAGCATGACCAGCGCCTTGTAGAACCACGGCTCGAATGCGGCACCGAATAAAAATGGAGGAACGACTGCCACCAGAACCGCGAACACCACGACGGCAGGCGTGTAGTAGCGCGCGAATTGATCGACGAAGCGCTGCGTCGGCGCACGCTGGCCTTGCGCCTCCTGCACCGAACGGATGATGCGATCCAGCGTGGTGTTGCCCTTGTTTGCGGTGACACGGAATTCCAGCATGCCGCGTTCATTCAGTGTTCCCGCGAACACCGGGTCTCCCGCCGCCTTCACCACGGGCATGCTTTCCCC
>JBMOQB010000015.1:0-123816 GCA_049320585.1 Pseudomonadota bacterium
CTTTGCTGTATCCAGCCCAACTCGGGTAAGCTTCATTTCGACTCCTCCTCTCAGTGATTGGAAATTCGCATTCCCAATCTGGCACATCAGATGCCGTTTGAGTAGGGGGAGTCCATGTCATTAGTAGTGGGCGTGATGCACAAAGACAGCAAGCGGTATGCTGCAACGGGTGGCTGGGGTTTCGAGGGTTTCAAGGGCGATTCAAGAGCGGATCGTGCTGTAGGTTCAAATGCCGCCAGTGCGTGTTTTGGCTGCCACGAGCCACGAAATAAACATGATTATGTGTTTAGTAATTTGCGTGACTGAGGGGAGGAAATATGGATACGTTTGAACCAGCTCCAGCGTGGCAAGTTAGCCAGTGGTTTAATTGCCAGCAAGCGATAGACCTTGATCAATTGAAAGGGAAAGTCGTATTGCTCCATACCTTTCAGTTATTATGTCTGAGCCGATCCAAAAAAAAGGGCGAGGTGATCAAATCACAATAAGGTAGGAAATTCCTCAATAGATATTTGATGGCCTGTGTTCGCGCAAGCCATTTTTTGTGTAACGTGGGTATGGTCAAATCTCAATGCAAATTTCTCAGCAGCAACCATGACATAACGTCTGGCTTGAGCAATTTAGCATGGTAGAGAACACCAATAAACTAAAAGGCATTCAACTTTTTGGTCGTGTCTGCCCCGGCGGAACGCCGATGATGCGTTTGAATGCCTTGCGGAAAGCGGCTTCCGACTCGTAGCCGCAACGCAAGGCGACATCCAGCATGTTGGCGTGGCCGCTGGCGAGAATCGCCGTCGCCATGTGCATGCGCCAGGTTGCCACGAATTCCATCGGCGGCATTTTCACCAGCTGGCTGAACCGATCCGAAAAGGCGGAGCGCGATTGGAAGGCAAGGTTGGCCAAGCGTTCTACCGTCCACGTTTCCGCCGGTCGCTCAATAAAGGCCGATATGGCCGGACGCAGGTGCTCGTCCGATATAGCAGCCAGCAGTGGAGATAATTTTGGATCCTGATGCAAGGCATGGCGAATAACGTAGAGAAACAGCGTGTCCGAAAGCCGATCAAGGATCGCATTCGCACCCAGATCATTTAGCGTTGCCTCATCCGTCATGATTTCGATCAGCGTGCGTATCTGCCGCCCGACTGGACTGGTATCCGGGCGGATCAGCATGAAATCCGGGAATGACGCGAGCAGCAGGAGACGGATGTGTGCGGGCAAGCGCAGATGGCCGCACAGCAGTCCCGCGCCGGGTGAATTTCTGTCTAATGGGGCTGGACGCGAATAATCATAAGGCTGTTGTGAAATGGCGGGATGGGCACTGAAGGTGTGTGCCGCATCGTGCGGGAAGAAGGCAATATCACCCGAACCCATCCGGGTAGGCTTGGTGCCATCCTGCATGTGTATCCATGCTTCTCCGTGGCACACCAGATGGAAGGTGGTGGCTTCGCTGCCGCCCGGCGTGGACATGTGCCAGGCATCACACAACTGGCCGACGTAATAAACCTCCGAGTCCAGATGCAGGTGGCGCAGAAAGTCATTGATGTGTGTAGCCGGTGCGGGCATGGTGTAAAAATTTGGCTTACCTATCTTTATGGTTACGGTGCGGACTATCCTTCCAATTGAGCGATTTGAAATCGAAATGCTCCTCCTGTAGAGGTTTGATGATTTCGAAATACGGTGAAACATCGAAGTCGCGCGGGGTGAACAGACTATGGTGGCGCAGGCGGTAAATTTCCTCTATGCATCCAGGACAGTCCGTACTGCTGGCATCCAGATGTTCCACGATAGGTGATATGGGATAACGTATGGACTGGAAAGACTGGGCAATGAGCGTAGAACAGATGGCGCGAGTCGGATCGCCGCTGCCCAGCACCAGAAGTTTTCTGCGCCAGCGGCTAGGTACAGGTGGGGCGGGCATTAAATAACGCGCCAAATCTAAAATGTTGCGCAAATCATACTGTTGCCCGATGCGTGCGATGGCATAGTCCGCGACTTGCTGGCATTCTTCAGCGTTGAGGCCAAATGGACGGCAGATGCGTGTATGCCTGCCTTTGTAGGCATCAAAACCAGTGCTGCGCACGCCAGCCACGCTGTCGGCTTCGACGAAATAATGGTGGGCATTATTTCCCGGTAATTGGGCAAGCCGCTCTCCTACATACAGCGCTGCATGTGACCAAGTGGATTGGGTAATAAACTTGATTGCCGTCCCGATACGGCTGCTACCCTCAATCAACAACACATCGCCTATCTTGAGATGTTTTTGCAGCAGCTCAACGGGTGTGGGTACAGATGTACTATGTACATGACGTTCCTTTGCCAGAAAACGCGCCAATCTGCCACCTAGCCAATTCATTGTCATCACCTCGTATAAATTTACCCGGTCAATTTGAAACGTAAGTCGCATTGCTATGCCCACTCTGCGTTGGGGCTGTGTGTGCCAACAAATTAAGGTGCATTTCTGGTTGTTTCCGCTTCACCACTTGCGCGGCAATTCGCGCACGGCCTTGCGGATGAAAGCGAGCTGTTTCTCGAAGTTGCGGCAACCGTCGCACATCAGCAGATGCATGCGCATCGCCATTTTTTCGCGCAACGTGACCGGGCGTTCTTGTGCTTGCGATAGCAACTCGGTGTTTTGTTTGCAGTTCAGCATGATTACCTCGCGTTTCCGAACCAGTTGAGATCGAGACATTCGCGCAGCGCAAGCCGCGCGCGGTGCAGCAACACCCAGCAGTTAGTCGTGGAGATGGAGAGTTCCTGACAAATCTCTTCGGTACTCATGTCCATGAACTCGCGCATCATGAAGGCGCGCGCGGTGTTAAGCGGCATGTGCTGGTTGCATTGTTCAAAGACCTCCCAAAAGTGAGCGTTCTCCAGGGATTGTTCGGGATTAGCCCAGGTTTGTGGTGGTGACGACCAGCGCCCGTGTTCGTTGAACAATGCATCGATCAACTCGCTTTCATCCTCGCCTTCGGCAATATCCAGCTGCGGTTCGCGCACACGTTTGCGCAACATGTCCAGTATCTTGTGCTTGAGGATGCCGACCAGCCAGGTGCGTAGGGAGGACTGCGCCGTGAACTTGCTGCGGCTTTCGATAGCCGCGACCAGCGTTTCCTGCACTGCATCTTCCGCCAGGTGAGGATCGCGCAGTTGCAGGATGGCATAACGCAGCAGATAACTGCGGTGCTGTTGCAGGGATTCAGGATCGATCACGCCGGATGTAGCCATTCAATGCTCATCGCCTGGATTTTAAAGTGAGGATACTAACACCTGATTCCGATTGAGCGATAGAACGAAAAAACACAAAGACATCCGCCTGACATCAGGATAGGGTGTAAACAAAAAAACACCCGCCTGACTGTTGCGGGTGAAGGCTGAGCAAAGGGGGGAACTCAGCATGGCAGAACAATTGAAAGGGTTACTGCATTTTCCCTGCACAAGGATTTTTTCCGGAACATGGGTCCATTTTTTTCGCCGCACAGGGGTTTCTGGCTGCGCAGGGATTTTTTCCGGAGCAGGGATTCATTCTTTTCGCGCCACAGGGGTTTTTCGCGCCACAAGGGTTGCCCATGGCCGAATTGCGGCCTGGCTTAAAACCTTTCTGGTAATCCGCAACGTAGGCAGTCAATGCCGCCAATTCTTTTGATCCCCAATCCAGGGGTTGAGCTGCCATCGGTTTAGCCATGCAGAATTGAACCATTTCATCCAGATAGACCGAATTAACATTGGAATCGTCTTTGGGCATTTGCACGAAGTGCGGATAAGGTTTGGCAAACGTGTTCTGGAATCCATTGTAATCCTCATGGCAAGTGTTGCATGACATGCCGTTGGCGCTCAATTTGGTATCGTTGAACAGTTTTTTTCCATACGCGATCAGATCGGAATTATTACCATGGTAAGGGCTATAGTTCTTGGGGCGAGTGACGCGTTTGGGATCGATGATGATCTTGGCGGCACAAGGGTTCATCGCTCCGCACGGGTTTTTTGCAGCGCAGGGATTCCTGGCGGAGCATGGATTCATGCGTGACGAATTGCGTGGTGCACAGGGGTTGGCGCGACAGGGAGATGCAATTGCCAAGCCGCCAAGGGATAAGGTCAGCGCACCGGAAGTAATTAAAGTGTTAACCAGTGTAGTATGTTTCATGACAACCTCCTTTCGTGATTCATTTGAATAACCAGAAGCCAACCAGACTGGCGACGATAAACAGCACCATAGCCAGCATCATTTTTTCGTGTATGCACAAGCCATGTTTTGCTTCGCAAGCACCGTTCATTTTGCACATCATGGACATTTCAACCTCCTGTCAAAAATTGGAAAAGTCACGTTTACAATGGTGACGTGCGTTGGTCGCACAGCATGGATAAACCTTACATGTCGAATTGCTGTGTAAGGAATGGGGCGGAAATGCGACTAACAGAAGCCAGGTTCAACAGATAACCTCATTAAGGAGACTCAAAATGAAAACGATTAGGAATCTACTGGCGCTGCTTGCCATGGCCTTTCCGCTGTTTGCCCATGCAGTCGGCGAACCCTACACGCAGGAGAAACTGGACGCATTGAACAAGTCAGGGAAGCCAGCGTTGGTGTTTATTTATGCCGACTGGTGTCCGACCTGCAAAGCGCAGGACAAAATATTGGGCGAGCTTTTGCCGGCGAACGAGTTTAAAAGCATCATGACTTTACGTGTGAATTTTGATACGCAGAAACCCATGGTGAAGGCGTTCGGCGTGAGGTATCAGAGCACGCTCATCGTATTCAAGGGCGGCAAGGAAGTCGCACGTGTGACCGGAGAGACGGATCGAGACCGTATCGCGGAGTTGTTGCGCAAGGCGCTGTAGGCGAAATATGGAATTATCCGTCGCCAGCTTCGGCCTTTCCTTTCTCGCGGGGGTGTTGTCCATGCTGTCACCCTGCGTGCTACCGCTGGTGCCCATCCTGATGGGCGCGGCGGCTAGTACCCATCGCTTCGGCCCGGTCGCATTGGTGGGCGGGCTGATATTGTCGTTCACCCTCATCGGCGTCGGGCTCGGCTCGCTGGGTAGCGGCCTCGGGCTGGAGCCGGACAGCCTGCGCATGGTTGGCGGCGTGTTGCTGCTACTATTCGGCGCAGTGCTGGTCTCCAGCAGGCTGCAAGATCGTTTCAGTGCGGCGGTCAGCCGGTTGGGCATGGGGCAGGGGCTGCTGGCGCGCTTCAACCTGGACGGTCTGCATGGACAGTTTCTGTTCGGCTTGTTGCTTGGCGTGGTGTGGAGTCCATGCGTCGGTCCCACGCTGGGGGTGGCGATCACGCTGGCCAGCCAGGGGCAGGCGCTGGCTCAGGTCGCCTCGGTGATGCTGGTGTTCAGCCTCGGTGCAGGATTGCCGTTGCTCGCGCTCGGCATGTTGTCGCGCCAGGCGATGGGCAAGTGGCGCGGGTGTATGCTGGAGGCCGGACAAAAGACCAAGAAACTATTCGGCATCGCACTGCTGTTGATCGGCGTGCTGGTGTTGTCCGGGGCGGACAAGGATTTTGAGAAGTGGGCCGTGAATGCGATGCCGGACTGGATGGTGAATCTGAGCACCCGTTATTGAGAGGTGAAGGAGGCGCAGATGTCCGAAAAAGAATCGCTGCTGAACTCCTTACTCGGCTTGTCGATGATCGTTGAGGCGCGCGACCCCTATACCGGCGGCCACCTGTGGCGCGTGTCACAATTCTCCAGACTGCTGGCGCATCAGGCCGGGCTGTCGCAACGCGACATCGCACTGTGCGAGGTCGGCGGCTTCCTGCACGACCTCGGCAAGGTCGGCGTACCCGATGCCATCCTCAACAAGCCCGACCAACTCACCGATGGTGAATACGCCGTGATCAAGACTCACCCCGCAGTCGGCGGTCGCCTGCTGACCAGCCATCCGCTGGCAAATCTGGCCTATGAAGCCGTGGTCGGTCATCACGAGCGCCCGGACGGCAAAGGTTATCCGCACGGCCTTGCTGGCGAGGTCATCCCCGAGGTCGCACGCATCGTCAGTATCGCCGATGCCTTCGACGCCATGACCAGCACGCGCGCCTACCGCAAGGGCATGCCCATGGAAAAAGCGCTCAGCATCATCGGCAACGAACTGGGCAGCCAGTTCGATGCCAGACTGGGGCAGCATTTCCTGGAGCTGGATCGCACGACGGACATCGCTCATATCGCCGGCCACAGCGAACCGGGCATCCCCTTGTTGCCTTGTCCATCATGCAATGCACCGATGGCGGTGCGCAGTGCGCAGCGCGACGGGGATCATGTGTACTGTCACTGCTGCGGCGGCGAATCGCGCCTGAGCAAGCACGGGGACACGCGCAAACTGGAAATGACCGGCCAACGTGGCGATGCCTCCGTGCTCGCCCTGGACTGCGACGCCGACCTGATCGGCGCGATGGTGGAAGAGATCGCGCCGCATGTGTTGTGAAAGCAGGCTGCTGCCATTTCAGGCACTTTGCGCCTGGTCTTGGCGTAACTTGGCAATAAATCCGGCACGGTCTTTTTGCATGGCGGCGATCACTTCTGGCGGCGCATCCGTGTCTTCATGTTGCGCCGACCACAGGATCATTTCCACCAGCATGGGAGCGAGGTCTATGCCTCTTTCGGTCAGGCGGTAAATGAATTTTCTTGCGTCACTCGGATCGCGGCGTTTTTCGATGATGTCTGCTGTTTCCAGCCGTTGCAGCCTATCCGAGAGAATGTTGGTGGCGATCTTTTCCCCGGCATTCAGAAATTCGTTATAGGCACACCGTCCGTAAAACATCATGTCGCGCACGATCAGCAAGGACCAGGTGTCACCCAGGATTTCCAGCAGGATGCTAATCGGGCATCCCGAGCGCCTCGTTTCGGCAGGTTTTTCTTTCATTTGCCAAGGGTACGCAAAACACTTGCATAATACAAGTTAATAGTTATACTACTTGCAAGTGACAAGTTATTTATTTGCCACGCTTGCCTGATAATTCAGTTAACGGGGGTCACATGGCTACGCTGCACAATGAAATTCTGGTCAACGCCAGCATTGACAAATTGTGGGCAATTCTCAGCGAACTGGATTTGCTGGAGCAATTCGACCCGACCGTGAAAAAATCCACGTTGCTGCCCGGCGCAAAATCGGGGCTGGGTGCAAAGCGAAAAGTGGATATGCTGGACGGTAAAAACTGGTTTGAAGAAAAAGTGACGGTATTCCAGCCCAACGCTGCTCTGACCTATCAGCTTACGGATTGCTCTTTTCCGATCAAGGGACTGAAGCACAGTTACAGCTTTGAACAGATCGGCAATCAAACCAGAGTGAAGCAGATCATGGAGTACACCGTGAAATTCGGTTTGCTGGGCAGGCTGCTGGACAGCCTGATGATACGCAGGCAAACAGACGGCGGCATCAAGAAATTTCTTGCAGGGCTCAAACGTTATGCCGAAGCACAGCACGATGGAGAAAATCATGTCCGCTAACGAAACCGCCGAGTTGCTGCAACGGGTGCGCGCGGTTATGCCTGACGTTGAGGTGGCGGAAAAGCGTATGTTCGGCGGCGTCACCTTGATGCTGAACGGCAACATGCTGTGTTGCGCGTCCAAGAAAGGGCTGATGGTGAGGGTGGGCAAGGAGGCGGAGGCAGCAGCCTTGCAACTGCCCCATGCGCGACCCTGCGATGGCGCAGGTCACAAGATGCCCGGCTTCGTGATGATAGACCCGGCGGGACTGAGCCGCGAGCGCGACCTGGCCGCCGCAATCAGAATGGCGCTGCGTTATGTATCTGCCATGCCGCTGAAAGATCAAGCCACCAAAGCCACTTCGCGCCGCCCCAGGGTGGTCACGCATCGCCCATGATGCAGCGCATCAGTCAGACACAGCATCGTCCATGCAACATTGTTAACGTTAATAGGAGCATTCCCCATGTCTACACTCCATCATGAGATCGTTATCGACGCACCTGTAGGTCGAGTCTGGCAAGTCCTCAACGATCTGGAATCCGTGCGCTATTACAATCCATTGGTGCAAACGGTGCAAATCATTTCCCCAGACAAAAGCGGAGTGGGCGCGGCCAGACATTGTGTGTTCAAGGATGGCAAATTCGCCAAGGAACGTGTCACTGCATCCACCCCTCAGCAGTCCATCAGCTTCGAGTTATACGAACATCAATGGCCGTTGTCCTATATGCGCTGGACGAATCGAATGCTGGCGCAAGGCAACCAGGTCCGGCTGATTGCGGATACCGAGTATGCGCCCAGCATGGGCATCCTCGGCAAGCTGATGGACGCGCTGATGATGAAACGGCAATTCACAAAAATCATCGCGCAATCGCTGGCGCAGATGAAGACGCATATTGAAGCCACCCAATAAACGAAGGTGCGCACGATAAAAAACCAGGCATATTTTTCCGAAGAGATGTTTCAGTTTTTGCGCGAGCTCAAGGACAATAACCATCGTGAGTGGTTTGTCGCCAACAAGGTGCGTTACGAGCAAGTAGCGCGCAATCCGATGTTGCGCTTCATCGAGGACTTGCAGCCGGTGCTCGACAAGGTCGCACCCCATGTGATTGCCGATCCCAGACCCGTGGGCGGCTCAATGTTCCGCATCAACTGCGATATACTCTTTTCCAAAGACAAGAGCCCATACAAAACGGCGGTGGCAGCGCATTTCCGCCATGAAGGTTTCGGCAAGGACATCAGCGCGCCCGGATTCTATTTGCACATTGAGCCGGAGCAGGTGTTCATGGGCGGCGGGTTATTTCATCCCGACGCAAAACGTTTACATCAGGTGCGTAGCGCGATTGCTGAAAAGCCGGACAAGTGGCAGCAAGCAATCTCCGGCAAGAAATTTGCGCAACGTTGCATATTCTGGGGCGAGAAACTGGTGCGCCCGCCACAGGGCTTTGACATACAGCACCCGCTGATCGAGGATTTGAAGCGCAAGGACTTTGTGGTGATGATCGCGATGACGCAAGCCGAGCTGTGCAGCCCGCGTTTGATGCAACTGTTTGAGGCCAACTGTCGCCTTATTTCGCCCATGACAGTGTTTTTGAGCGCCGCGATTGGTGTAGAGTGGTAATAATCGCAAGAATACGGTAACTGCACACATTCGCAGTACTTGGAGTTTATTCGGGCAGGTTAATCAACACGAAATGCGCGCCGCAATTTGATACCCGCCCAATTCCCCGGCAATGCAGCGATGATCCACAGCCAGCCGTGCAAGCTGGTGGACGATACGCCTGACAGGAATGCGCCGATGTTGCAGCCATAGGCAATACGGGAACCGTAACCCATCAACAGGCCACCCAACAGTGCAGCCAATAGAGGCAATAACAACACACGAAAATTTGGCTTGAGTTCATTCGCTAATGTGGCAGCGATTACGGAACCCAGGATAATGGCCATATCCATCACGCTGGTTTCATCGGCGAACACGCTGTTATGCAGCATGTCCAGCCGATAGTCGGTGCTCCAGAAAAAGTTGGATTGCGCGTCCCAGCCCAGCACGGCAGCCATCTTGGCACCCCACAAGGTAAATGCCCAGGTGACTGACCACGGGTGCCCGGTTTCGATCAGCACGCCCAGATTCAATAAGGCCACCAGCAGCATTGTGGCAAACAGCGGCCATGGGCCACGCAACAAGGCAAAGTTTTGTGGTGCTGGCAATACGTTGTTTTCCCCCCAGCGTCGGCTCACCCACCGCAGAGTACCCAACACAGCCAATTGCAACGCCACGGCTTGCGGCCAACCAAGCATCTCGCCCAAAGTGGGGGCATCCCATTCGGGCAGCGTCTTCCACCATGAAGCATGCAGGGTGGCCAGCCAGCCACCAAAACAGAAAGTGATGATCGTAAAAAACAGGCGCGTGTTGCCACTGCCGAAACCGCATAGTGTGCCTGAGCCGCACCCTCCCGCAAGTTGCATGCCGATACCGAACAGGAATGCGCCTACAGCGACACCGCTGCTGACCGGCGCGACTGCCGCAACGATGCTTTGCCCATTGAACGAGCCTGCAGCGAGAAAGGGAGCAAACAGCAGCGTAGTCAATGCCAGCAGAAATAATTGCGCATGCACCAGACGCATGTTTCCGCTTTCCATCATGCTGCGATACGCCCCCGTAAAACCGAATCCGGCGTGATGAAATGCCACTCCCAGCATCACCCCCAACAGAATGATCAAGACGCTCAATCCGTGATGGCTACCCAGATACATCAGCACCAGTATCAACAGGGACGCGCCAACAAGATAGACACGTTGCATGGTAATTCTCAACAACAGCGAGTTGCTCGGTTTTGCTGTATAGGTGGACACGGCACTGAGCCGTAGGAACAAAATACACAACAATCGCCGGGCTGGGGTTTCAATACCGCATGGCAGTTGAGGCACTCGTAGAACCACTGACATGAATCCTCTGGCATGGTCTCCAACCTGGCATGCCCGCAATGCGGGCAGGAGATCAGGGATTCAAGTGTTGGGCTAAATGTGTTCATGTCTGCTGTTGTAAAGAGGTAATCACGAATTCGATTTCACCCAGTGTGCCTTCAACCGAGATTGGCATCTGGCTGGTGATGTCCAGCATGCGATCCTCGAACACGTCCCCTCCCGGATGCGCTTTCTCCCAAGTCCAGACGGTTTCGTCGCGCCGCTTGAGCAAGGCTTCGATATGGGGCCGGTAAAGTACGAACATCGCGCTGATCCAGCGGTTTACTGGCCAAGATGGAAAGGCATGGTCAACCACGAAATGATCCAGCATCTGGATCACTTGCTCGGCTGGATACCAGGCTTCGGCAGTCACCCAGCGATTGGTGGTGAATAGCCCGGTCGGGTAGCCGTAACTGTTCATGGCGATGGCGACCAAGTGCGACAGCGCTTCATCGCCTTGCGGCCAAGGATCGGTGGCAGGATAGTCGATAGGCGCCACACCGGCAGGCATGCCCTTGGGGCGCAGAAAACAGTGGAAGTGTCCATGCTCCCCAACTTCACCGCGATGGTCATGGTAATAATACTGCGCATGACTCTCGCGGTCATACACGTCGTCATCAGGATAATGATTGAATTCGTAAAAGGTCTCGCCTTTATTGAGCGAGTCGCGTAGCACTTCGCCGACGAGGTTCATCCCGGCTTTTTGCAGTACCCGATAACAGGTAAGGATTTCCAACCCTGCCTGCTGCATGGCCTGCAACTGCACAAGTGGAAGACTGGTCAGATCAGGCATCCCCAACCCCATAACGGGGCTGGATAAAGGGGATGCCTGTTGCTGAATCAATGCATTTTTGCCGCGCATGGATTTTTACCTGCACAGGGGTTCTTGGCCGCACAGGGATTTTTTGCACTGCATGGGTTTTGCGCAGAGCATGGATTCTTGGCGGCACATGGATTGGCTTTGTGTTTTTTTTGTTTTGCCTTGCAGGGGTGCTTGCCAGCACATGGGTTTTTCCCTGCACAAGGATTGGCGGAGGCTTCCATCTTGGAGCGTGCTGCACAGGGGTTGGCTGCGCCACAAGGGGCGGCCATTGCGGCACCGCTCATGGCGGCAGCCAGCGCGCTGGAAGAAATCAGGGTTTTTGCGATTTGATTGAATTTCATGGAAGCTCTCCTTGGATGATTAAATAAACATTCTTGGCATTGCCGAAATGGCTGATGCTTGCGTTGGTCGTTGGAAAATGTGAAACCTTACATTGTGCTGTGAGCGAATATTTCAATCTTTTGATAACTGATTGATCACAGCATCCTTTCGCGCGCTCCCCGCACTGGAGCCGAAGTAGTAGCCAAGCACGAGACCCAATGCCATATCCAGCGTACCCATAGACCGCAGCACAATCTCACGCATCTCGGTCGGCACGATGTGCGACAGGATGTACCACTGCACGGTAAGGTAGCCCAGAACCACTACGGCAGCAAGAATGCGTGGCGTCCAGCTGTCTCTGGTCTTGATCTCACGGTCGCGTGCATTGACCCAATCCTCGGCATCGACGCGCCGTTAAATGCCGCCGCCGCACCGTCCGGCCAGATAGCCGTATTCGCCGAGGGTTGTTTCTGGGGCGTGGATGCGGTGTTCAAGCACGTCAAGGGCGTTTCCACGGTCGAGTCCGGCTATTCCGGCGGCGATGCGGCAACAGCGCATTACGAACAGGTCAGCGATGGCAATACCGGGCATGCAGAATCGGTTCGTGTCCGTTTCGATCCGGCACAGGTTTCATATCAGCAATTGCTGGAAGTGTTCTTCAAAGTGGCGCACGACCCAACCCAACTGAATCGCCAGGGCCCTGATTACGGCACCCAATATCGCTCTGCGATATTTTTCACCAGTGCCGAGCAACAGAAGATCGCTCAAGACTATATCCAAAAGCTTGATGCTGCGCGCACTTTTTCTGCTCCCATCGTCACCCAGCTTGTCCCGCTGGAGCAGTTCTTCCCGGCCGAGGATTACCACCAGAATTATCTGGCATTGCATCCCTATCAGCCCTACATCGTTTTCAACGATATGCCCAAGCTGGAGCAGTTGCGCAAACAATTTCCATCTCTGTATCAATGAGAGGTGATGCCGCAACCTGACAAAATAAATATGAAAGATGGCGCAGTGTTAAACAACAAAGCGAGCGCAGTAGTTATTCAATCATCTGCTAACCTAGTTGCTGGCCATGCTCGCGCGTGGCGTGGAATTCGACTTTCGGCCAGCGTTCCTGGGTGAGGCGCAGGTTCACGCCGGTATCGGCGAGGTAGGCATAGTTGCCATCCACGTCTTTGGCTAAACGGTTTTGGTTGGCTTTTACAAACTCATTGAGATGCGCGGCATCGGGGCAAGTCACCCAGCGTGCGGTGTGGATACCGGCACGCTCGAATACCGCGTCTACCCCGTATTCCGATTTGAGGCGGTGCTCAACTACCTCGAATTGCAACTGCCCGACCGCACCGATCAGCGGGGTGTTGTCCACCAATGGCGAGAATACCTGCACCGCGCCTTCTTCTCCGAGCTGGCGCAATCCCTTCTCAAGTTGCTTGGCCTTCATCGGGTCGCGCAATCGCGCGCGGCTGAACAATTCCGGCGCAAAATAGGGGATGCCCTTGAAGGTCAGCGCTTCGCCCTCGGTGAGCACGTCGCCAATCTGCAACTGGCCGTGGTTGTGCACGCCGATGATGTCGCCGGCGTAGGCCTCGTCCATGCGCGTGCGTTCGTTGGCCATGAAGGTTACCGCGTTGGCCAGCTTCATTTCCTTGCCGGTGCGCCGGTGCTTGACCTTCATGCCCGAGGTGTAGCGGCCGGAGCAGACGCGCAGGAAGGCGATGCGGTCGCGGTGGTTCGGGTCCATGTTGGCCTGGATCTTGAACACGAAGCCGGTGAACGCGGACTCGGTGGGCTGCACGATGCGCATATCGGTCTCGCGCGGCAACGGCGCGGGCGCCCAGTCCACCAGGGCGCGCAGCACTTCGCGCACGCCGAAGTTGTTGATGCCGGAACCGAAGAACACCGGCGATTGCTGCCCGGCTAGAAATTCGTGCAGATCGAACGATGATCCCGCGCCCATGACCAGTTCGGTCTCTTCGCGCATGGTCTGCATCTCGCTGGGGCATTGCTTTGCGAGCTGGTCGATCTGCGAACCGCGCAGCACTTCCACTTCCTGATCGGCCTTGGCTTCGCCCGGCAAGAAGCGCAGCACTTCGTCGTTCAGCAGGTGATACACACCCTGAAAGCGCTTGCCCATGCCGATCGGCCAGGTCACCGGCGCGCATTTGATCTTCAGCACCGACTCGATCTCGTCCAGCACATCGAGAGGATCGCGCACTTCTCTATCCATCTTGTTGATGAAGGTGATGATGGGCGTGTTGCGCAAGCGGCACACTTCCAGCAGCTTGATGGTCTGAGCTTCCACGCCCTTGGCTGCGTCCACCACCATCACCGCCGCATCGACCGCGGTCAGCACGCGATAGGTATCCTCGGAAAAATCCTGGTGGCCTGGGGTGTCGAGCAGGTTGATCACGCAATCGTCATAGGTGAACTGCATCACCGAGCTGGCCACCGAGATGCCGCGCTGCTTTTCAATCTCCAGCCAGTCTGAAGTCGCATGGCGGCCGCTCTTGCGCGCCTTTACCGTGCCCGCCATCTGGATCGCGCCGCCGAACAGCAGCAGTTTTTCGGTGAGCGTGGTCTTGCCCGCATCGGGGTGGGAGATGATCGCGAAGGTGCGGCGGCGGCCGACTTCGCGAACAATACCGGCTTCACGCACGATCTCCTCAGAACTTGCCGAGAGGGTTATGTTATCTTCCAATGATTGATCCATTTATTCGAGTAGGCTTAATAACTGCCAAACAAAAAAGGCTTGCCGATTCACTTGGCAAGCCATTTCAAAATTCACCAACCAAAAATTCTGGTGGCCCGGGGCGGAATCGAACCACCGACACAAGGATTTTCAATCCTCTGCTCTACCGACTGAGCTACCAGGCCATTTCCCGTTAACCAAGCCCAATAAAATAAACAAGATCAGCCAACTTCGGAAGCCGCGCATTATACCGGTACAGCGCCAAATAACAAACCCCGCCGAAGCGGGGTTTGCAGGACTAATGCGAATCAAACAGCAATTACATCATGCCGTCCATGCCGCCCATGCCGCCGCCCATACCGCCAGGGGCTGCAGGTTTGTCTTCAGGCAACTCGGCCACCATGCATGCAGTTGTGAGCATCAGCCCCGCGATGGACGCTGCATTCTGCAATGCGACGCGCGTCACCTTGGTCGGATCGACCACACCCATGGCCAACATATCGCCATATTCGCTGCTGGCAGCGTTGTAGCCAAAGTTGTTGCTCTTGCCTTCCAGCACCTTGTTCACAACGACCGATGGCTCGTCACCTGCATTGGCGACGATGGCGCGCAACGGGGCTTCCATGGCGCGCAACACGATGGTGATGCCCGCGTCTTGGTCATGATTTGTGCCCTTCAGCTTAGCTACCGCAACCTTGGCACGCAACAACGCGACGCCGCCGCCGGGAACGATGCCTTCTTCAACGGCAGCACGGGTTGCGTGCAATGCATCTTCGACACGCGCCTTCTTTTCCTTCATTTCGACTTCGGTCGCGGCACCGACCTTGATGACGGCCACGCCGCCGGCCAGCTTGGCTTTGCGTTCCTGCAGCTTTTCCTTGTCGTAGTCGCTGGTGGATTCTTCGGCCTGCTTGTTGATCTGGCTGATACGACCCTTGATCGCGTCTTCCTTGCCGGCACCGTCGATGATGATGGTGTTGTCCTTGCCCACTTCGATGCGCTTGGCCTGGCCCAATTCGGCCAGAGTGGCTTTCTCCAGAGACAGGCCGACTTCTTCGGCGATTACGGTGCCGCCGGTCAAGATCGCAATGTCTTCCAGCATGGCTTTGCGACGGTCGCCGAAGCCGGGGGCCTTGACTGCAACGGTCTTTAAAATGCCGCGAATATTGTTCACGACCAGGGTGGCCAACGCTTCACCATCCACGTCTTCTGCGATGATCAGCAACGGCCGGCCGGCCTTGGCAACTTGTTCCAGCACCGGGAGCAGGTCACGGATGTTGGAAACCTTTTTGTCGTGCAGCAGGATGTACGGATTTTCCATCAATGCCAACTGGCGGTCCTGATTATTGATGAAGTAAGGTGACAGGTAGCCGCGGTCAAATTGCATCCCTTCCACGATGTCGAGTTCATCTTCCAGGCCGGTTCCGTCTTCGATCGTGATCACCCCTTCCTTGCCGACCTTTTCCATCGCAGCAGCGATCTTTTCGCCGATCACGGTGTCGGAGTTGGCGGAAATGCTGCCGACCTGCGCGATCTCTTTGCTGGTGGTGCAGTCCTTGGAAAGTTTTTTCAGTTCTGCAACGGCTGCGATGACCGCCTGGTCGATGCCGCGTTTCAGGTCCATCGGGTTCATGCCGGCCGCGACGAACTTCATGCCTTCCATGACGATGGATTGCGCCAGCACAGTTGCGGTGGTTGTTCCGTCACCCGCCACATCGGAGGTCTTGGATGCGACTTCCTTGACCATTTGCGCGCCCATGTTCTCAAACTTGTCCTTCAGTTCGATCTCTTTAGCGACAGATACGCCGTCCTTGGTGATGGTTGGTGCGCCATAGGAACGATCCAGCACTACATTGCGACCCTTGGGACCCAGAGTCACCTTGACCGCGTCGGCCAGGATGTTCACGCCGACTACCATCTTGTTGCGTGCGGTGTCGTGGAATTTTACGTCTTTAGCTGCCATTTTTTTCTCCTAGAAATCAATAATTACGTGCCAAATTAGGCTTCAACGATGCCGATGATGTCATCTTCGCGCATCGTCATATATTCCTGGCCGTCCATCTTGAAGGCCTGGCCGGCATATTTGCCGAACAGCACACGGTCACCAACCTTGACTGTCATAGACTGCAATTTGCCGTCGTCGCCAACCTTGCCTTTGCCCACGGCGATGACTTCACCTTGATCTGGCTTTTCACCTCTAGCAGAATCAGGAATCACAATACCGGAAGCGGTCTTGCGTTCTGCTTCCATACGTTTGACGATAACGCGGTCGTTCAAAGGACGAATTTTCATACTGATGTCTCCTAAAACAAGGGGTTAAAAAATGTGGAGGCGAAGTTTAGCACTCTCTGCCCGTGAGTGCCAATAGTTGGGGTGAGCCTGCCCGATTTCAAGGGCAGGACGGAGGTTTTTATTTCAGGAGCGGGGCTATGGGAGGGCGATCTTGTTATCGGTACTGAACTGATAGTCGTGGAAAATGTGTTCGGCAGTCAGAACTTGATAAGTGCCATCGGCATTGCGATGTGTTGTATCTTTAAGACGATAGGTGTAATGCCCGCAGGTCCAGCAGTCATAATTGCGCATGTGGGTGCACAAACAAGTCTTGTCCTTCACGGAAATTTTCTTGGCATCGGGATGCAACGCCACTTCGCGGTTGTATGCATCGATGTAGTCACAATGGCCATTGGCATCAAGGAGGTAACCGTAGGCTTCACAGTTGGGGCGTATGCCGGCGCCGATCGCCGGACAGCTCTTGATCATGCGCATCGGATAACCGGTCGGCGATATCATGTTCACCACGATATCTTCCTCGCTGGCCTTGAAATATTCCTGCTGGATTTTTTCCGGAATGCCGCATTCCTTGGCAGCCGTAAAGCGCGTCGCCACCTGCACGGCTGCCGAACCGGTTTCCAGATAGCTCACCGCGTCACTGCCGGTAAAAATCCCGCCCGCAGGGATCACCGGGATATCCAGCTTTTCGGCCTGAAGATGTTGCTGAATCTCGGTGACGATGGTGCGCAGGTCATACTTCGCCCAATCCATCCCGAAGCCCAAGTGTCCGCCGGCCAGTGGACCTTCCACCACGATGAAATCGGGGAGGCGATTGAGCTTTGCATTTTTGCGTATAAACAGCTGTAGCGCGCGCAACGATGAGACGATGATGCCCAGCTTGGCATCGCGGAAGCGCGGGTTGTCTTCCATCAATGCGAATGATCCGAGATGCAGCCCCGCGCTCAACGTGATGCCGTCGATTCCGGCATCCAGCGCTCCGCACAGCCGCACGCGCAAAGTTTCGCGCGGTGAATTCATGGTCAGTTTTTCCATGCAGTTGACGAAGATCATGCCGTCACCGCGTTTGGCATCCATGGTCTTGCTGACGTGCAAGCGGGTCGATTCGGCCACCTGTTCCAGATCGAATTTCACGATCGATTTGTCAGCTTTCAGAATATTGAGTTTGTATTGTTTTTGCTTGTCGCTGACGAATTTTGTCTTGTAGTGGCGATCCGTCACGGTCGGCAGCATCGCATCGGAAATGTGTCCGATGCCGCCCAGCCGCGCTGCTTCCAGAGCCAGCTCACGACTGGAAATATCAACGCCCATTCCGCCTATTATGATCGGTACTATCTCGCGCTTGCCAAAGCGCAGGCGGAAATCATCAACACGTTTCATTACTGCCATCCTTCCACTGCCCCTAAGTCTTTAACAAGAGAGCAAAAATGATTATTAGTACACATTCACAGGGTGTGAAGGATGCCACAAATGGGGTAATACTGAAAGCAGAGCCGGTATATCTAGCAGGGATATGCCCTGCGAAACCGCTTGTCTGACAAGTGCATAGCGCATTCGCAGGATTTTAGCGTTTCAAACGAAATAGGCTTGTATGGAGATGTACAAATGGTTTTCCCGCTGACCTGCGGTAAAACCCGTTATGATTTCGCCCATGCCAGATCGCAGTCAAGCCAACGCAGAACTTGTTGCCCGCAGTCTCTCGGCGGTGTGGCATCCCTGTTCGCAGATGAAGCAGCATGAGACCTTTCCGCTGGTGCCGATCGCGCGCGGCAACGGGGTATGGCTGTATGACTATGACGGAAGGAAATATCTGGATGCGGTGAGCTCATGGTGGGTGAACCTGTTTGGTCATTGCAATCCGCGCATCAATGCGGCTTTGCGCGAACAGCTCGAGACGCTGGAGCACGTGATGCTGGCGGGCTTTACCCACGAGCCGGTGGTGCTGCTTTCGGAACGTCTGCGCAACCTGGCGCCCGCCGGGCTGGCGCACTGTTTCTACGCCTCGGATGGCGCGTCGGCGACGGAGATTGCGCTGAAAATGAGCGCCCATTATTGGCGTAACAGCGGCAAGCCGGACAAAGTACAGTTCATCAGTTTGCAGAACAGTTACCACGGTGAGACTTTGGGGGCTTTATCGGTAACGGATGTTGCGCTATTCCGGGATGCGTATGGAGCGCTGATCCGCCAGCATGCCACAGTGCCCAGTCCGGACTGGCGCAAAGCCGATGCCGGGGAAAGCGCCGAGTCTTACGCACTGCAGTGTGCGGCTGCGCTTGAGCAGCATTTGCAGCACCATCATGCGCAGCTGGCTGCATTCATCATCGAACCGCTGGTACAGGGCGCGGCGGGTATGGCGATGTACAACCCAGTCTACTTGCAGCGAGCTCGGCAGCTTTGCTCCGAATACGGAGTGCATTTGATTGCCGACGAGATTGCCGTTGGGATGGGACGCACCGGCACGATGTTCGCCTGCGAACAGGCATCACCCCTCTCCCCAGAGGGGCGAGGGAATGAAATCGTCGGAATACTTCCCTCTGAAAGTACCACTAGCCAATCGACTAGACGGCGAAGCCGCCAAGTCGCTGGTTATCCCGCCCGCGGGGAGATCGTGGCGAGTGGGGCGCAGCCGGTTGGGGGAGAGGGTCGCGGAATAACCCCCGATTTTCTCCTCCTGTCAAAAGGCATCACCGGTGGTTATATGCCGTTATCGGTGGTGATGACGCTAGATGAGATTTACCAGTCGTTTTATGCCGACGAGACAACGCGCGGATTCCTGCATTCGCATTCCTATACCGGCAATCCGCTGGCATGCCGTGCCGCGCTTGCCACGCTGGATATATTTGCGCAGGACCGGGTGCTGGCTGCGAACCTGGAAAAAACCGCATATCTGAATGAGATCTCTCGGCCCTTGCGCGAGCATGGTTCGGTGCGCAACTGGCGCAATACCGGCATGATCTGGGCGTTTGAGGTAGACACTCCGCACCGTGATTTTGCCCAACGCTGCTACGCAATCGCCCTGGAAAAGGGATTGCTGTTGCGTCCCATCGGCAATACGGTATATTTCATGCCGCCCTATGTCATCAGCACCGAAGAAATGGGGTTGCTGGTGGACCGCACGCTGAAGGTCGTTGAACTATCGGGCAAATAAAGTGACTCATCGCGGAGGCAACATTACCGTGCGTATTGGAAAACAAGCGTAACAGGGTATTTTTGAATTTGTTCAGGTAACGGGTCAGATGAAACATCTTATTGCCGCATTGTTGGTCACGTTATGCTTGATCCAGCAGGCCGTCGCTGTATCGCTGCCCAAGGCGGTGCGCGACGAGCTCAAGCGCGCCAACATTCCGCTGTCAGGCGTCGGGATCGTAGTGCAGAAGGAGGATTCCGGCGCACCTCTGCTCAGCCGGAATGCCGAACTGGCGATGAATCCTGCTTCCACGATGAAGTTGCTCACCACCTTTGCCGCCCTGGAAATGCTGGGACCCGCGTATCGCTGGAAAACCGAAGTCTTTCTTGATGGCAAGCTGGACAACGGCGTGCTGCACGGCGATCTGGTATTCAAGGGTTACGGTGACCCGAAGCTGACCGTCGAGCAATTCTGGATGTGGCTGCGCGAGTTGCGTCAGCGCGGGCTGCGCGAGATACGCGGAGATGTGGTGCTGGACCGCAGTTTTTTCGAAGCCATCGATCACGATCCGGCTGAATTCGATAACGACCCGACCCGCGCATACAACGTCGGCCCCAATGCTTTGCTGCTCAACTTCAATGCACTGCATCTGCGCCTGATACCCAACGCCACAAGCACTAACGCGCTGCTCGAACCCGACCTGTCCGGTTACCTGCTCAGCAATCGCGTGACGACGGTCGCAAAACGGCCCTGCTCCGGAGGCGATGACTACACAGCCTATCTGGAAGAGCGCAGCATTGTGCTGGAAGGCACCATTCCCGTGGACTGCGGCGAGGTGGACGATTATTTCTCGTTGCTGCCTCACGGGGATTATTTCTTTGCGGTGTTCAGCGCATTATGGAAGGAAATGGGCGGGATGCTGCAAGGCGGGATGCGTGAAGGCACGGCGCCGGCCGGTCAACAGCCATTTTCCACGCACTTGTCGGCGCCATTGTCGGAAGTGATACGTGACATAAACAAATACAGCAACAATATCATGGCGCGGCAACTGTTCCTGACTCTCGGGGCGGACGAACCCGCAAGTGCGCGCTCCGGTGAGGCAAATCCTGTGCAAGAGCTATTGCCAGTGGAGGATGTGATGGCTTTGCTTCCTGAAGCCGGGGAGTCGGCAGCGCCTGCTGGTCCGGATGCTCGGCCTGCAAGCAGTCTTGGCGCAGGTGTCGACCCTCCCGCAGCACCCGCAGGGAGTACGCCGGCGGGTACCCCGCCGCTGCGCGTCGACCCTCCCGCAGCCAGCATTCCGCGCAGCATCGCTGCGATGCAGAAATGGCTGTCCAGTGAACATATGGAATTTCCGGAACTGGAGCTGGAAAACGGCGCCGGACTGTCGCGCAAGGAACGTATCAGCGCGCAGCATCTCGCAGAATTGCTGCGGCACGCCTCACATAGCCGTTACGCTGCCGAGCTGGAAGCCTCGTTGCCGATACTGGGCATGGATGGGACGCTGAAAAAGCGCTTCAAGGATAACGAGATATCGGGATATGCGCATATCAAAACGGGCATGCTGGACGGCGTTAAATCCATCGCCGGCTATGTGAAGTCGCACAGCGGCAAGCAGTGGGTCGTGGTGTTTTTCATCAACCACCCGAATGCATCCTTGGCGCAGCCTGCGCAGGATGCACTGATCGAGTGGTTGCAAAAACAGTACTGATGGAAATTCTGATGAGACGGCCAGCCATCTGACTAGGTTGTCAAATAACAACAGCCAAGCCATTGGTTATAGCCATTCCACAAAGCAATCAAAAAATGATTGCAAGCTGTCTGGTTATGATGTCGTTTTTTTACCACTTCGTTGATAAAACTCTTGATTCATCTCATTCCGCTGGATAGGATAAGTTTCGCGGCTGGCTGCAAGCAAGCTGCACTACAATCATTCTAGGGGAATATTTAGTCATGAAAAGAATCCTTATAGCTGCTTTGGTATCAATTTTTGTCGCTGCACCAGCTGCCGCTGCGGACGGTAGCAAGAGTGTCGGGATCAATTACGGCGTGGATCAGAGCGGCGTGATTGGTCTTCAGGGAGAATTCGACATTTCTACCCATGTCAACAAAGCGCCTGTTTCAGTCCAGGTATTCTGGAAGGGTTATTCGGAGTCTTTTAATTATCCCGGATTCGGGACTTATAAGTTCAGCTACAATGGTTTCGGAGCGGCGGCAATTTATGACTTTGGTTCTGTGGTTAAGCAGAATAACAAAATCAAGCCGTACGCAGGTCTGGGTTTGTTTACTTTAAGCAGTTCGTTGTCCGGACCTGCCGGTCTGCCTGCGGTTTCCGCCGATTCAGGCGGCCTATATGTTACGTTTGGGGTTCGCTATGTGGTGTCGCCTGAAGTTTCAGCCGATCTGAACTACAACAACATCGGCGGAGTGACCATCGGAGCTAATTATCATTTTTAGTTGAGTGTGTATAAACTTAAAAAGTTCGTGCCGTAATATCAAAAAAGCCGGATATGATCCGGCTTTTTTGTTGCCTGCTCTGTGCGCCTGAACGGTTGTCTAGCAAATAAGGTGAAGCTGGCCGATAAGCCGGGTTCTGTCGTGGACAGTCATTCCTCTAGGCGTTTCGTTGCCTGACGCTCAAGCGATCTACCCGCAGACGACGCGAGCAACGTCATGGTCTGCCTATTTGATCTTGCTCCGGATGGAGTTTGCCGTGCCGTACGTGTTACCACGTACGCGGTGGGCTCTTACCCCGCCATTTCACCATCGCCGACCCCTTGCGGGATTTAGGCAGTTTGTTTTCTGTGGCACTGTTCATCACCTCGCGGTGTCCGGTCGTTAACCGGCATCCTGCTCTGCGGAGCCCGGACTTTCCTCTCCGCACTTGCGTGCGCAGCGACTGTCTGGCCAGCTTCACGATCAGTTTAACATGCCGACTTCAGATACACGGGCCCTTAACTGCTGGTGGTTCGACCTTCGCGCCTCGGCTGACTCTTCACCACCAGAACCTTGTTCGCGTATAGGTTAAACTTGCGCAACTGTCGGCAATTCAACACAATTTATATCAGGCATGAATGAACCGCTCATTACTGGCAGCAACGCACGACTGCGCACTTGGCTGGCGATTGGCTACGCGTTGTTCATCGTGTATGCCAGCCTGTCACCGTTTTCCGGGTGGCGTTCGCAGGGTATAGACTTCATCGAGATGCTGGACGCGCCTTTGCGGCTGACCTATACCGCATTCGATGCGGCGCTAAATTTGCTGTCCTATCTGCCGTTCGGATTGCTGGTTTGCCTTGCGTTGCGTGCCAGGTTTGGAGCGGTGGCCAGCGTTAATATCAGCCTGCTCCTTGGCATGGGGCTGTCGGTGAGCATGGAATATCTGCAAATGTATCTGCCGGCGCGCATCAGCTCGAATATGGATGTGCTATCCAACAGCGTCGGCATGCTGATAGGCGCGTTGCTGGCGGTGGGCATCACATCTTGGCCTTGGCTGCTTATTTGCCTGACGCATTGGCGCAGCAGTCTGTTCCAGCATGGCAAGGACATGGATTTTGGGCTGGCCCTGCTGATGCTGTGGATGTTTGTGCAGATAAACCCCTCTTTGCCGATGCTGGGTAACGTGTTTATCAGCGAAGTAGCGCGCCAGCCTTTTGTGACACTGCCGCCAGCGCTGTTCGATGGGTGGGAGTGCATTGCCGTTACGCTGAATCTGCTGATGCTGGGCACGTTGCTGCTGACGCTGCTGCGTGCGCCGGGCAATGTTGTCACAGCCTTGCTGGCGGTTTTGAGTGTTGTGGCACTGGTGAAATTTGTCGCGGCGGCGCTGCTGCTGAGGTCTTGGGCTTTGCTATTGTGGATCAACAGTGAGGCGGTGCTGGGGATGCTGCTGGGGATATTGCTGCTGCTCGTTCTGTTAGGACTGAAACGCGCAGCTGCCATCGGCTCAAGTGCGGTGGTGGCATTGAGCTATTTCGTCATCGTGAATTTTATGATCGATGGCAACGCTCCTTCTGCCGCAATGTCCGTCTATCACTGGCACTACGGGCATCTGCTCAATTACAACGGCCTGGCGCAAACCATCACGCTTATCTTTCCAATACTGCTGTTGCTCCACTTGTGGCGCATCCGGAAAGTATAATTCCACTTCTATTTGTTACTCGGGAGCCGGTTATGAGCTTTTATGATAAACATGTGTTTTTCTGTGTCAATCAGCGCGAGGATGGTGAAGCTTGCTGCAGCGATCACGGCTCGCAAAAGGCGCGCGACTACGTCAAGAACAAGGTCAAGGAGCTAGGCATTTCGAACCGGCAAAACAGCATCCGGATCAATACTTCAGGATGCATGGACCGCTGCGATGAAGGCCCGGTAGTAGTGGTTTACCCGGAAGGGGTCTGGTACACCTTCGTGGATGAAAGCGACCTCGACGAGATCATCGAAGAACATTTGAAAAACGGACGCGTAGTGGAAAGGCTGAAAATATAGTGCATCCGGAATCTCTTGTTGAGGGCGATCAAGGGGTGAGCACCAAGACTGCTTTGTGCCTATTCTGTTGAAAAACTCTTTCAGCACCATTTCAGACAGAACTTTTGGGGTCATCAAACCCTTAACCGAGTAGCGTTGGTCGATTGTAGAGCTTCCTATGAGGTCAGTGTATTTGAAGCGGTGGCTTTGCAGCAGCCAATAAGAGTTTTTCAACAGAATATGCCAATAACTGCTGGTCAGGGCGGCCTTCTCAGGTTGCTCAGTCTATAGAACTACATGAGCCCTTGACGCTTGACAGTCTCGCATAGTCGCTATATAGTAACTTCTGGTAAACTGTCGTCACTATTAGGAGATTGCCATGTCCGAACACGTAACAGTCGTTATTTCAAAACCTTTGTTTGAGCGCCTTCAGAAGCTTGCGGCTCCGCTTGTGGATACTACCGACATTGTAATTGAGCGCCTTCTCAATTTTTGGGAGAACCACCCAAAGGAAACAAAAACAACTAAACAAAGTGACTCCGTAGTTACTCCAAAGTTTTGGAAGTCATCACGTGGAGATGCTCTACCTATTGGCGCAGAGCTTAAAGGCACATACCTTGGCAAGTCTTATACTGCTGTTGTTGAGCGCGGTGGTATTCGCTTTCGCGGAAAGTTGTATGACAATCTCTCGCCTGCCGCCATCGCAGCAAAGCACCTTGCCGGCACGACAGGCGACGCGGCCAATGCAAACGGGCGAGTTTTTTGGAAGTTTCGAGATCCCGCTACTCACCAGTGGGTTCCTGTAAGCGTGTTGAGACCGAGTCACCGCATCAGTTCGGATGAACTGCTTGCAGAGCTGGAAAACATACCATGAGGCTAACCGAAGATCGAAAGGCGATTGTAGATGCGCTCACAGAGGATGAGCTTGCCTACGAGGTGAAACGAGGGCGAGCGTCACGTTTCCAACGGGAGCTATACGACTACGCCCAAACCCGCCTAGAATCGTCGCAACAAGCCAAGCAGGAAGCACATGACAGGGAACATTTGAAGGTTGCCAAGCAAACCAAGGATGTAAACAAATGGGGGGTGTCAGTCACTGCGATTGGGGTCGTCGTGGCAGTGGCAGTGGCGCTGTCGCAGTGCGTGATGAAACAATGAAACGACGATAGACTGTGCTAAAAAGGGGAATTGCTATGTTTTGCTCACAATGCGGAACCGAACTGGCTGCTGATTCTATTTTCTGCTTCAAGTGTGGCAAGCCGATTTCAGCGCAATCTCAGATTGCTGCACCTTCGCAAGTTGATAGCGCCTTGCCGAAACCCCGCCCGCTTGAACCAGCGCCTCAGCCTCAAAAGCAAATGTCCCCAATGAAGAGATACATAATAAGGGCATGGAACGGAGAAGAGCGTCTCTGGATAGTCTACTGGTTGTATAACGTTCTCGGCATTTTTCTTCTTCGGTTACTAGCTGCGATTGGCGTAATCGCTATTACGGCAATAAACGCCTTTATTGTAAAGGCCATTGTCGGGATCGTTTTTTTAGTCCTATATATCGCTTATTTCATATGGGCAGTCGGCTCATTATGGAAGTGCGCATTCAACGTTAAATGGAAAGGGTGGGGTTATTTGGGCAGAGCTTACGTTTTGATGTTTGTCTTTGCTTTGCTAGGTATCATGGTCTCACTAGTTATTCCATTGATTCATAAATGGGCCTAGCTTCACGTTGAACGTCGGCTTTCGAGAAACGCTTACGACCGCTTCGTGTCGAAAGCAGTCATTCATGCCGCATAACTATTGAACCCTCTCACTGGTTTGCAGATACCCTGACTTCAATGCCTACCCTGAAAAAATTTTCCATCCCCGGCGCGGCAGGCAACCTCGAAGGCATTGCGCACCTGCCTGACGAATCGCCGCGCGCCATCGCGGTAGTTGCGCATCCGCTGCCCACCATGGGCGGTACGATGGACAACAAGGTCATCACTACCTTGTCGAAAACTTTTGTGGAATTGGGATGCGTCGCTTTGCGCTTCAATTTTCGCGGGGTCGGAGCCAGCAGTGGCGAATTCGATAGCGGCAACGGCGAGATCGAAGATGTGCTGGCGATAGTGCGCCATGCTCAGCTGGAGTATGGCGACTTGCCGCTGATCCTGTCCGGTTTTTCTTTCGGCGCTTATGTGCAGGCACGCGCCGCGCAGCACCTGCACCCGCATCCGCACCGGCTGGTGCTGATCGCGCCTGCGGTGGGGCGTTTCGCGATGCCACCTGTGCGGCACGACACGCTGCTGGTGCACGGCGAACTGGACGAGGTCGTGCCGCTGGCCGATGTGTTGCAATGGGCTCGCCCACTGCATCTGCCCATCGTGGTGCTACCGGAAGCGGGACATTTTTTCCACGGGCGGCTGAACCAGCTCAAGCAGATCGTGCTGCATGCATTCAACGGGCAGGGAATATGAACGCCGTATTGAGCGCGCACAATCTGCGCAAAAGCTATGGCGATCAAGTGGTGGTGGATGGACTGAATCTGTCCATCCGGCGCGGCGAATGTTTCGGGCTGCTGGGGCCGAATGGCGCCGGCAAGACCACCACGCTACGGTTGATGCTCGGCCTGATCGCTCCGGACGAGGGCGACTTGCGCCTGTTCGATAATGACATACCCGGGCAGGCACGCGCCGCCCGGCTGCGCGTTGGTGTGGTACCCCAGTTCGACAATCTCGACCCGGATTTCACCGTGGCGGAAAACCTGCTGGTGTATGGCCGCTATTTCGGCATCAGCGATGCTGCTATCGAAGCGCGCTTGCCGGAACTGCTCGAATTCGCGAGTCTTACCGGCAAGCGCGATGCAAGAGTACCAACCTTGTCCGGCGGGATGAAGCGGCGCTTGACTCTGGCGCGCGCACTGGTGAACGATCCGGAAGTCATTTTTCTCGATGAGCCGACTACCGGCCTGGATCCGCAGGCGCGCCATCTGATCTGGCAACGCCTGCGCGAGCTGACTGCGCGCGGAAAGACACTGCTGCTCACAACTCACTTCATGGACGAAGCCGAGAGACTGTGCCACCGTCTCGCGGTGATGGACAACGGACGGATTATCAGCAGCGGTTCGCCGCGCGACTTGATCGCGCAAAATATCGAGCCGCAAGTCGTCGAAGTATTCGGCGAGCACGCCGCAGCATGGGCACAAAGCCATGCTGCTCGTCTCGCTCAGCGTTTCGAGGCCAGCGGTGAATCGGTGTTTTGCTATGTGGACGACGCCCAGCCGCTATTGCTCGAATTGCAGCGGCACCCCGAATTGCGTTACCTGCATCGTCCCGCCAGTCTGGAGGATGTATTCCTGAAGCTGACCGGCCGGGAGATGCGTGATTGATGGCAAAGCGGAAATGAATATCTTTGTCCTGCCACAATTCAGCACCCGCTTCATACCGATCTGGCGGCGCAACTTTCTTGTGTGGAGAAAAATGGCCGGCGCTTCCGTGCTCGGCCATCTCGCCGATCCGGTGATCTATATGCTGGGACTGGGATATGGGCTGGGCGGGATGCTGCCCGAAATCAACGGTATGTCTTACATCGCTTTTCTCGCGGCTGGGACGGTATGCTACAGCACCATGAACAGTGCCAGTTTCGAGTCGCTGTATTCGGGTTTTGCGCGCATGCACGAACAGCGCACCTGGGAGGCGATACTCAATACTCCGATTACGCTGGACGACATCGTGCTATCGGAAATAATCTGGGCGGCCAGCAAAAGCCTGTTGTCCGGCGCGGCAGTATTGCTAGTGATCTGGATGCTGGAACTGTCGCACTCGCCGTTGTCGCTGTGGATAATCCCGTTGTCATTGCTGGTGGGGCTGTGCTTCGCGTCACTGGGGATGATCATGACTTCGCTTGCGCCGAGTTATGACTTTTTCATGTACTACTTCACGCTGATCATCACCCCGATGGTGCTATTATGCGGCGTGTTTTTCCCGGTCGAGCAGTTGCCGCCTTTTCTACAATCCGTGTCGTCGGTTTTGCCGCTGACACATGCGATCAATCTGGCAAGGCCGCTGATGAATGACACGGTTCCGGCGCAACTTCTGCTGCATATCGGGGTGTTGCTGGCTTATGCGTTGACCGGGTTTTATGTGTCGCTGGTGCTGTTCAGGAAAAGGTTATCCCAGTGAAAGTATTCCAAACACCTCTAGAAATTCGCTTTTGCGGGATGAAGCGCAAGGAGCCGCGGAGCGAACGACGAGGCATATCGGATAGATAGACGAGAAGTGAGCGAGCACGTGACGACGCGATTCGCCCGGAAAACAAATTTATAGAGGTGTTTATGTTGTGGGTTAAGGCATTTCACATTATCTTCGTGGTGAGCTGGTTCGCCGGGCTGTTTTATCTGCCGCGCATTTTCGTCAATCACGCGATGGCGACCGAACCGGCCGAGATCGCGCGGCTCAAGCTGATGGAGCGCAAACTGTACCGCTTTGTCACCCCGATCGCATGGCTGGCCGTGGGTTTTGGCATGTGGCTGTGGCTGGGTTACGGCATAGGCGGCGGCTGGATGCATGCCAAGTTTGTGCTGGTTTTGTTGTTGATCGGTTATCACTATTATTGCGGCCGCCTGGTCAGGCAGTTTGCCGCCGATCGAAATACCCGTGGCCACGTTTTCTATCGCTGGTTCAACGAAATTCCGGTGCTGATACTGATGGCAGTGGTAATACTGGTCACGGTAAAGCCGTTCTGAATTATTGATGCCGGATTTTTTCGCCCCCTGCCCGCGCGGCCTGGAAGCCGTTCTGAGCGTCGAGCTTGAATCGCTCGGCGCGCAACGAGTGCGCAACGTTGAGGGCGGCGTGTATTTCTCTGGCGACTGGGAGCTGTGCTATCGCGCCAATCTGGAAAGCCGTATCGCCAGCCGCATCTTGTGGCGGGTTAGAGAAACGCAATACCGCACCGAGCAGGACATTTATCAGGCAGCGTTCGATCTGCAATGGCAACGCTGGTTCGATGTCACCAACACCATCCGCGTGCACACCACGGCAATCCGTTGCCCGCTGAAAAGCCTGGAATACGTCACGCTGCTGGTCAAGGATGCCGTGTGTGACCGGTTCCGCGCGCACTGCAACGTACGTCCCAGTGTGGATACCCTGGATCCCGACGTGCGCATCCACGTGTTCATCGAAGACAGCAATCTGATGCTGTATCTGGATACCTCGGGAGATGCACTATTCAAGCGCGGCGTGCGGTCACACACCAATATCGCTCCCATCCGGGAAAATCTGGCCGCGGGCATTCTGCGCCTGGCAAAATGGCAGCCCGGCATAACCCTGCTTGACCCGATGTGCGGCAGCGGCACGTTCCTGATCGAGGCGGCGCAGATGTCGCTCAACATCCAGCCCGGCATCGCGCGCGGCTTCGCATTCGAGAAGCTGAAGAATTTCGACGCCGCTAAATGGACCGGGATGCGCGGACAGGCGATCGCCGCACAACTGCCGGCCAAGCCGCTGGAGATCTATGGCAGCGATCTGTACGGCGACGCGCTGAAAGCCGCCTGGCGCAACCTGGAAGAAGCCGGGCTGTCGGAATGCGTGCAACTCAAACAAGCCAATATTCTGGAAATATCCGCGCCTGCGGATCACGGCATCATGGTGGCGAACCTGCCTTACGGTGAACGCATGGGAGAACTGGACGAACTGGCCGAGTTATACCCGAAGCTGGGCGATGCGCTCAAGAAAAAATTCGGCGGCTGGACTGCTTATCTGTTCACCGCCGACAAGGCCATCTTGAAACTGATGCGGCTTTCCCCTTCCAGACGCATCCCGTTATTCAACGGCGCAATAGAATGCCGTCTGCTGGAATACAAGATCGTGGCTGGGAGCAACCGCGCCAAGTGAGGTTATGGGCGGCCAGCGAGCCGGAAACATGATTTCCGGAACTTCAATATCGATGTTCCGATGTTTCGTGCCGTAGGCCGGCATGGGTGGATGTTAATCGCTTCGAACCCCGCTTCCATAAAAAATCCCCCAAACCGCTATGGCATGGGGGATAAAGGAGTTCCAACATGGAGTCAGAACACATGCTCAAAGGGAGGAGAAGAGCATGGGCGACTATCGCTTCATCGCCAGTCCAGATTGTCTTTCAACGCACCTGCCAACTGAAGACATAATCGATGAACGGCGCAAGGATGGCGATAAATGGTAGTTCATGCAGTTTGCCCGACCGGCGCAGACGTGCGGGCAGTTCGCATTGCTGGCGTCGCAAGCAATTGAATAACAGGAACAAAAGCCGACAATAAGCAATAGCGCGCGGGCTGCTATTTTGCAAGCCAGCCCTAGGTAATTTTCATGTTTTGCGTTCCGCTCATGACATCCCTGTCCAGGGAGTTTTTGCTTTCCAGCTTGATGCGCAGGCGCAGGTCATTCACCGAGTCGGCGTTCTTCAGGGCTTCCTCATAGGAAATCCTGTCCTCTTCGAATAGTTTGAACAGTGCTCCGTCAAAAGTCTCCATGCCCTGTTCGCGCGACTGGGCCATTACGCTCTTGATCGAGTTGACCTCACCCTTGAAGATCAGATCTGCGATCAGCGGGGAGTTGAGCATGATTTCAATCGCAGCAGCACGGCCCTCTCCATCCTTTTTCGGGATCAGGCGCTGCGAAATTAACGCCTTGATGTTCAGTGACAAGTCCATCAGCAGTTGGGCACGGCGTTCCTCCGGGAAGAAGTTGATGATCCGATCCAGTGCCTGGTTGGCACTGTTTGCGTGCAGCGTGGCCAGGCACAAGTGTCCGGTTTCGGCAAAAGCAACCGCATACTCCATGGTTTCATGATCGCGAATCTCGCCGATCAGGATCACATCGGGCGCCTGGCGCAGGGTGTTTTTTAACGCGTTGTGCCATGACTCGGTATCCACCCCGACCTCGCGGTGCGTGATCAGGCAATTGATGTGGTCGTGCACATACTCAACCGGGTCTTCGATGGTGATGATATGTCCATAGCTGTTCCTGTTGCGGTGGCCGATCATGCCAGCCAGCGTGGTCGACTTGCCGGATCCGGTTCCGCCGACCACGATCACCAGACCGCGTTTGGTCATCACGATATCCTTGAGCACCGGAGGCATGCCCATCTCGTCCAGGTCGGGAATCTTGGTGGTGATGGTGCGCAGCACCATCCCGACACGCTGCTGCTGCATGAAGACATTTACGCGAAAACGACCGATGCCGTGCGGGCTGATCGCGAAGTTGCACTCGTGGGTAGATTCAAACTCGGCAGCCTGGCGGTCGTTCATGATGCTGCGTGCCAATTCCTGGGTATGCGCCGCAGTAAGCGCCTGGCTTGAGACTGGCGTCATTCTTCCGTCAACCTTGAATGCCGGCGGGAATCCCGAAGTGATGAACAGGTCGGAAGCATTTTTGCTGATCATGCCACGCAACAAGTTGTGTATCAGGTCGGTGGCCTGGTCTCTTTCCATGATTGAAACTCCTAGTGTAGATTGCTTCGATATACAGACTATGACTACCTGTTAGCCGGGGAACAGTTCCTTGTTCATGGCCTTGCTGCGTGCTTCGGCAGGGCTGATGATATTTGCCTTGATCAGGTTCACCAGGCATTGATCGAGAGTTTGCATGCCGACGGCCTGGCCCGTCTGAATGGCCGAATACATTTGCGGCACTTTGGCTTCGCGGATCAGATTGCGGATTGCCGGGGTACAAATCATGATCTCGTGCGCGGCCACCCGGCCCGTGCCATCCTTGGTTTTGAGCAGCGCCTGCGAGATTACGGCGCGCAATGATTCGGACAACATCGCACGCACCATCTCCTTTTCATCGGCGGGAAACACGTCGATGATACGGTCGATGGTCTTGGCGGCAGAGCTGGTGTGCAGTGTGCCGAACACCAGGTGGCCGGTTTCCGCGGCAGTCATTGCCAGACGGATGGTTTCAAGGTCGCGCATTTCACCGACCAGTATCACATCAGGATCTTCACGCAGGGCGCTGCGCAGTGCGTTCTGGAAAGACAGGGTGTGCGGGCCTACTTCGCGCTGGTTGATCAGGCATTTTTTGCTTTCATGAACGAATTCGATCGGATCCTCAACCGTCAGGATGTGCCCCATTTCGTGCTCATTGCGGTGGTTGATCATCGCCGCCAGTGTGGTGGATTTGCCGGATCCGGTCGGTCCGGTGACCAGTACCATGCCACGCGGGTAATCTGAGATGGACTCGAAACTCTTCGGTGCCTTCAGGTCTTCCAGCGACAATATCTTGGATGGGATGGTACGCATCACGGCACCCGCACCGCGGTTATGGACGAAAGCATTGACACGGAAACGCGCAAGTCCGGGAACCTCGAAGGAAAAGTCGACTTCCTTGTTCTCTTCGTAAAACTTGCGCTGCCCGTCGTTCATGATGTCATACACCAGCGCATGCACTTCCTTGTGCTCCATTGCCGGCAGATTGATCCTGCGGATGTCGCCATGCACGCGGATCATCGGCGGCAGGCCGGCGGAAAGATGCAGGTCGGAAGCCTTGTTTTTGACGCTGAAGGCAAGCAGTTCGGTTATATCCATTATAATTGTCCCGGATTGACGAGGCGGCCCTGTACCCGTAATCCGGAATTACGGGCCGCGCGAATTAGGAAGTTAAGTGCGCACGGGATTATGACAACAATCGCTTCCAACTTGCAAGCTGTGCGCTACGCGATATCGGCCGCTGCCGGCGAGGCGGGCCGCCGCTCCGAAGAAGTGTGTTTGCTTGCAGTCAGCAAAACCTTCCCGCCCGCTGCGGTGCGTGAGGCTTATCTGGCCGGACAAACCCGCTTCGCCGAGAGCTATGTGCAGGAAGCATTGGACAAGATCGCCGTGCTGCACGGATTGGCCATCGAGTGGCATTATATCGGGCCGATCCAGAGCAACAAGACGCGCGCCATCGCGGAGAATTTTTCCTGGGTGCACAGCGTGGACAGGTTCAAGATCGCCGAGCGGTTGTCCGGGCAGCGTCCCGTCCATTTGCCGCCGTTGCAGGTGTGCTTGCAGGTTAACATCAGCCAGGAGACCAGCAAAAGTGGTGTGGCGCCGGATGAAGCGGATGAGTTGGCCCGTGCCATCGCTAAACTGCCAAATTTGACATTGCGCGGGCTGATGGCCGTTCCCGCACCCGGTGGCGATTTCACCGCGCAGCGTGTGCCTTTTTCCCGATTGCGCAAGTTGCGCGACCAGCTGAATCGGCAGGGCATGCAATTGGATACTTTATCAATGGGCATGTCGGATGATTTTGCCGCTGCAATCGCGGAGGGTGCGACGATGGTGCGCATCGGCACCGCTATATTTGGTGACCGGATTTATCGGAAGGAAACGATATGAACATTTGTTTCATCGGCGGCGGCAACATGGCAAGCGCCATGATAGGCGGGTTGCTTGGCCAGGGTTTCGCGCATCAGATCAGCGTGGTTGAAATCAACGCGGACAGCCGCGCCAAGTTACAAGGCGAATTCGGCATAAAAGTCACGGCAGAGCTGGCGACCGGTGTTGCAGGAAGTGAGATCATCATACTGGCAGTCAAACCTCAGCAATTACGCGAAGTGGCAAAACAACTTTCGCCCCTGCTTTCTGGTCAGCTTATCGTCTCCATCGCCGCCGGGATTCGTGCTACAGACATCGCGTGCTGGCTGGGATCACAGAACATCGTGCGCGCCATGCCGAATATGCCTGCCTTGATCCAGAGTGGCATGACCGGCCTGTATGCGCTGTCAGCGGTAAAAACTGTCCATCTCGAGTATGCACAATCGGTCTTGGAAGCAGTGGGAAACATTCTGTGGCTGGATGACGAAGCTATGATGGACGCTATCACTGCAATCTCCGGCAGCGGCCCGGCCTATGTGTTCTACTTCATCGAGGCATTGGAAAAAGCAGCGATGGAATTGGGTTTCGCGGAACAGGATGCGCGGCGCCTCAGCTTGGAGACCTTTCTCGGCGCGAGCAAACTTGCGATGGCCAGCAAGGAAAATGCAAGTACGCTGCGCGCGCGTGTTACCTCCAAGAACGGCACCACCGAGCGAGCGCTGCTCAGCATGGAGGCAAATCATGTGAAGCAGCACATCATCACCGCCGCGAAAAGCGCCGCCGCACGCGCCAAGGAAATGGGTGATGAGCTGGGCGACGAAGCAGGGAGAAATAAATAATGCTCGGCGAAGCCATGTTGTTCCTGCTCGACGTACTGGTGCAACCGTTCGCGGCGATTTTGCTGCTGCGTTTTCATTTGCAATGGCTGCGCGCTCCGATGCGCAATCCGGTCGGAGAATTCGTCATGGTGCTCACTGATTTTGCAGTGCTGCGGGTGCGCCGCTTAGTCCCTTCCGCAATCGGTCTGGATAGCGCGACCCTGCTGCTCGCTTTGCTGGTGGAGATGCTGTATCTGACCGGATTCGTGTGGGTGCAGGGTTTCCCGTTGCACGGTTTTCCAATGCCGGGGCTGATGCTGCTGGCAATAGCCAAGCTGCTGAAGATCAGCTTGTACCTGCTGATGGCAGCGGTGTTTATCCAGGCGATCCTGTCCTGGGTGAATCCCTATACGCCGATCGCGCCGCTGCTGACAGCGATCACTCAGCGCTTTCTGCAACCGTTGCGCCGGGTCGTGCCAATGCTGGGCAATCTGGATTTGTCCGCACTGTTGCTGTTCATCATCTGCCAGCTCATCGTGATCGTACCGGTGCGCATGCTGGAAGTGTCTGCAATGAACCTGCTCTGATATGGCTGCTTGGTACCACCGCAACGGCGAGACTATCACCCTGGCGCTACATGTGCAGCCCGGCGCCAGGCACAGCGAAATTGCCGGATTGCACGGTGAAGCGCTGAAGATACGATTGGCCGCGCCGCCGGTCGAAGGGCGCGCCAATGAAGCATTGCAGAAATTCATCGCGGAGTTGTTTGCTGTTCCCCTGCGCAACGTGGAGTTGAAGCACGGCGCACAATCGCGCCACAAGGTGATTCAGGTAAAGGGTAGTCGCGTAGATCCTGGAAGTATAATAAAAAATGAACAGATTCCGAATCCGGGTTGATTCCAGGATAATTTATCATGCAGATCTTTTGTGGAGGCGACCATGAATCACGACAACGGGACAAATTCATCGCGAAAAATTGCACCTCCGCTAGGTGTAGATGGAGTTTCCTGGCCTGAAATACGCACCGAAAGTCAGTTGAAAAGCGCCGCCGAGATATTGCAAAGCGGTGGTCGGATTTATCCAACACAGGGAAAGCGAATCGGAGAAATCCTGAAATCACTGGGAATGATCGATGACAAGATTCTGGATGCGGTAGAGAAACGCCATCTCACGAAGACGGCCAAAGACAAGCCAACCGGCGAATTACTTGTCTATATGGGAATAATCGAAGCAGAGGTGCTGACACGGGCATTGTGTATCCAGGCCGGGGTGCTGCTGGTAGACGTGGAAGCTATCAACATCCCATACGATGTCCTGAATCTTATCTCCAATAATAATGCACGTGAAAAACTGGCCATCCCGGTCGGTGTGCACAAAGGCACCCTGTATTTGGCTGTGCCCGATCCTTTAAAATTTTCGGACCAGCACTTTTTCTCGTTCTCTACCGGTTTGACAATAAGACCGGTATTTGCGACGAACAGTAAAATTGTCGCTTGCCTCAGTTCGAGGTGGACAGGAGGGGGATCAGAAATCTGGGCGGGCTGATTAACAACGATCTTGCCCGGCATTTTCCTGCGCAAGGCGGGGCAATGAGAAAAAACAGCGACCCTAGGCGGACCTTTATCCATAACCTCCTGCGGGCAACATAACGCTGGTGTAGTGCCGTGGTTTCCGGCCACAGTCGGTTTTGCGAGACATTCACCAATCGCCGGATAGTCTCAACTTTGCGGGACATGCATCCTTTGTCGAAACCTGGATGGGCTGCGAACAGAATATTGGCGAGTCTCACATCAGAATGACGTCGTATTGTTCCTGGCTGTAAAGGGATTCCACCTGCATCGAGATCGGTTTTGCGATGAAATCGGAAAGTTCTGCCAGTGCCTGCGATTCCTCTTCCAGAAACAGATCGATGACCTGCTGAGATGCAAGAATGCGGTATTCGCGCGCGTTGAATTGGCGCGCTTCGCGCAGGATTTCGCGCAGGATCTCATAACACACCGTCTGGGCTGTTTTCACTTCCCCGCGTCCCTGACAGGTCGGGCAGGGTTCGCACAGCACGTGCGCCAAGCTTTCCCGGGTGCGTTTGCGGGTCATTTCCAGCAGACCCAGCGGTGAGAATCCGTTGACGCTGATGCGCGTATGGTCGCGCGCCAAGGCCTTTCTGAATTCTTCCAGCACCGCGTCGCGATGTTCCTGGGTATCCATGTCGATGAAATCGCAAATGATGATGCCGCCAAGGTTGCGCAAACGAAGCTGGCGCGCGATGACTTGGGTGGCTTCCAGATTGGTCTTGAATATGGTGTCATCAAAATTGCGCAGCCCGACAAATCCGCCGGTGTTCACGTCTATGGTGGTCATGGCTTCGGTCTGGTCGATGATCAGATAACCACCGGATTTCAGGTCGACACGCTTGGACAATGCGTGTTCGATTTCTTCTTCCACGTTATACAAATCGAACAGCGGGCGCACACCGGGATAGTGTTCCAAACGGCCGGCTGCGGCGGGATTGTAGGCCTGTGCGAACTCCAGCATCTTCTGGAATGTGCTGCGTGAGTCGATCAGGATGCGCGCGGTGTCTTCGCTGACAAAATCGCGCAGCACCCGCAAACTGATGTCGAGCTCCTGATACAGCAATTGCGGTGCGCTGGCGGTTTTCGCGGCGGCCTGCAAATTGGCCCATAGTTTGTCCAGGTACGAGATGTCGGCCAGAAAATCCGGATCAGCCGCGGCTTCCACAACGGTGCGGATAATGTATCCACCGCTGTGCTCCGGCGGCAGCATGGCCAGCAATTTGGCACGCAATGCTTCGCGTTGTTCCGCGTTTTCGATTCGTTGCGATACTCCGATGTGAGTCTCCTTCGGCAGGTACACCAGCAAGCGCCCGGCGATACTGAGTTGTGTGGAAAGGCGCGCACCCTTGGTTCCGATGGGCTCCTTGATGACCTGCACCAGCAGGGTCTGTCCTTCGAACAGGATTTTTTCGATCGGCTTGGCAGTATCGCCATTGACGCTGTTTTCCCAGATATCCGCCACATGCAGGAATGCCGAGCGCTCCAGGCCGATATCGATAAATGCGGATTGCATGCCCGGCAACACGCGGATGACCTTGCCGGAATACACATTGCTGACTATGCCGCGGCTGCTGCTGCGCTCTATGTACATATCCTGAACCACTCCGAGTTGCATCACTGCGACGCGGGTTTCCTGCGGGGTGACATTGATCAGGATTTCTTCACTCATGATGAAGGTTCAAGGGGTCGGGCAATCAAAACGCTGCAGCAATTGCACTGTTTCAAACAGCGGCAGGCCCATCACCCCTGAATAGCTTCCGGACAGGTGTTCGACGAATGCGCCCGCCACTCCCTGGATGGCATAGCCTCCGGCCTTGTCCAGATATTCTCGGGTAAGCAGATAGCGGCGGATGCGCTCCTCGCTGAGCGTGGCAAAACGCACGGTGGAGATGGAAAGCGCGGCTTCGACATGCTCGTTCATCGCGATTGCGACAGCGCTTAGCACCTGATGCTCGCGTCCGGACAGTTGCCGCAACATCGAAGCGGCCAGTTTTGAATTTCCCGGTTTGCCGAGGATGACCCCATCCAGCCTGACCGTGGTATCCGCAGCCAGCACAGGGAAGGGCGGCAAACCTCGAAAACGCAACGATCCCCAGCCGGCAAGGGCCTTTTCCTTGCAGATGCGCAATACATAGTCTTCCGGCCGCTCGTCAGGCCGCGGTGTTTCGTCTATGTCCACGATGCGCCGGGGATCCTGGCGCAGCAGCAGCATCTCGAAATTAATGCCGATCTGCTTGAGAAGCTCGCGTCGACGGGGACTCTGCGAGGCAAGATAGATACGTGGTTGAATGATGCGCATAAGTTAATCTGTCCTTAATTGAGGCACATTATGGAGAATTGCAAAGCGCCACTATGTGTTATTCGCGGTGGTAGGGGTGATTGTGCATCATGCTATGCGCCCGATACAACTGTTCGGCCAACAATACACGCGCCATTGCGTGCGGCAAGGTGAGTGCGGACAATGCCATCAACTGACGCGCAGCCTGTTTGACCGATACATCCAGCCCGTCTGCGCCGCCAATAATGAATGCCACGTCGCGGCCTTCCCGCATCCATTCCTGCATCTGTTCGGCGAGCTGCTTGGTGGTCAGTTGCGCGCCATGCTCGTCCATGACGATGCGCAGACAATCCTGCGGCAGAACAGCAAGTATGCGCTGTGCTTCCGCCGCCAGGATCTGATTGGCGGTTTTGCCGGTAGAGCGCGGCTCGGGCCTGATTTCCAGCAGTTCGATCCTTGCCTCGCGCGGCATGCGCTTGGCGTATTCATTGAAACCTGCCGTGATCCAGTCCGGCATCTTGTGGCCTACCGAAACGATGAGCAGCTTCATCCTGAAAAAAACAGTTGGTCCACGAAAAACACAAAAAGCACGAAAATATTCAAAGCGATACCCAGCTGTAGATAGTTACCCAAAGGTTAATGACTTAATCACTCCAACATAATTGACTTGTTCGTGCCTTTCGTGTTTTTCGTGGATCAATTGTTTTTTGGTTTACGTCCTATCTTGGAGGTTTCGCCAGCTTGGGCCTAGCCGCCTGCGCCTTGCTCCACAACTCTTCCAGGTTGTAGTAATCGCGGACGGCAGGCTGCATGATGTGCACCAGCACTTCATTCAGATCGATCAAAATCCATTCGCCGCTGTCTTCCCCTTCGCACCCCAGCACTTCTTCGCCATGCTCTTTCAACTTGACCACCACGTTATCCGCAAGTGCCTTGGTCTGACGTTTGGTCGAGGCACTCGCGATGATCATGCGATCGAACAGCGGGCTGAGTTTGCTGGTGTCGATCACGGTGATATTGGCGGCCTTGATGTCTTCAAGGGCGTCAACGACGGCTTGAGCTTTTTCTTCGGTAGTCAGCATGTTGTGTATAGATGATGTTGATGAACGTAGTCGGCCACCGTGTTTGGCAACAGGTAGCGTATGCTTCGATTTTCAGCGACACGGCTGCGGATCAGCGTGGCGGATATTTCCAGTTTTGGAATCGCCAGTTCCACGATTCCGCCGCAAGGTTGTTGCGGCAAATCTTCCACGGTGCACAAGCGCTGCTGATAATGACGGCGCAATTCCCCGGTTGCGCTGTGGATGCGCTCTTCCAGCGTGAAACCGGGTCGGAATCCCACCACGATGTGTGCCAGTTCGAACAATTGCTCCCACTCGTGCCAGGTGTGCAATTGCAGAAAAGCATCACCACCCATCAGCAGGCACAAAGGTTGCGCAGTCCCCAATTCCGCACGCAATTCCCGCAAAGTGTCCACTGTATAGCAAGGCGTAGTCCGATCGACTTCGCGCTCATCCAGCACGAATGCCGGCTGTCCTGCAATCGCCAGCCGCACCATGGCGCTGCGATGCGTTGCGGATGCTTGCGGCATATCGCGATTCGGCGGGGTGCCGGCGGGGATGAAACGGATCAGCTTGAGACCGGCGAGTTCAAGCATTTCTTCGGCAAGCCGCAGATGACCGAAATGGATCGGGTCGAAGGTTCCTCCCAGAATGCCGATCGCCTTATTGCTCACTGATTACAATGCCAGACGGCGGGTGTCCGCCAGCACTTGCGAGAGGAAAACGATAAAGCGCGCGGCAGCAGCGCCGTCGATCACGCGATGGTCATATGACAGCGACAGCGGCAACATCAATCGTGCCACGAACGTGTCATCCTGATGCATCGGTTTGACGATGGCT
Organism: Pseudomonadota bacterium; assembly: GCA_049320585.1. Classification (GTDB taxonomy): domain Bacteria; phylum Pseudomonadota; class Gammaproteobacteria; order Burkholderiales; family Gallionellaceae; genus Gallionella. Next base: position 39,980 of record JBMOQB010000015.1, read on the forward strand.
CTGGACACCCCGAGAATTGCCAGTTCCGGCGCATTGATGATCGGCGTGAATGCCGTGCCGCCGATCCCGCCCAGGCTGGAGATCGAGAAACAGCCACCCTGCATCTCGGCCGCGGTGATTTTTTTCTCTCGGGCGCGTGCGCTGATCTCGCCGAGTTCCCTAGCAAGTTGCACGATGCCCTTTTTGTCCACATCGCGCAGCACCGGCACCATCAGTCCGTCCGGTGTGTCGACCGCCACGCCAATGTGAAAATATTTTTTCAGCACCAGATTCTCGCCGCTGGCGTCCAGCGACGCGTTGAATTCAGGAAATTGTTGCAGCGCGACCACGACCGCCTTGAGCATGAACGCCAGTGGCGTGATCTTGATGTTCTGCTTGACGTATTCCGCATTGAGCTCCTTGCGGAAGGCTTCCATTTCGGTGATGTCGGCCTCGTCGAATTGCGTGATATGCGGAATAGTCACCCAATTACGATGCAGATTCGCACCGGAAATCTTCTTGATGCGCGACAGCGGCATGGTTTCGATCGCGCCGAATTTTGCGAAGTCTACCACCGGCATTGCCAGCACCTGCAGTCCACTGCCTGCCGCAGCACCGCGCGGTTGGCCAAGCGCGGCTTTGACAAAATTCTGCACATCGTCTTTGGTGACGCGGCCCTTCTCGCCGCTGCCCTTGACATGTGCCAGATCCACGCCCAGTTCGCGCGCGAAACGGCGTATCGCCGGGCTGGCGTGGGCTTTTAACCCCTCCCCAACTCTCCCCTTGTCAGGGGAGGGCACCGCGCCCTCTCCTCCCCTGACAAGGGGAGGCTGGGAGGGGTTAGTGGTTTGAGTAACTGGAACTGGTGCCGGTGCTGACGGAGCGGCTGCGACTGGGGCGGCAGACTTGCCAGCCTGAGGCGCGCCAGCCGTGTCGCTGCTTTCCAGTACCAGGATCACCGAACCCTGCGATACTTTGTCGCCAACCTTTACCTTCAGTTCTTTGACCAAACCGGAATACGGTGACGGCACATCCATCGCCGCCTTGTCGGTTTCCAGCGTGATCAGGCTATCCTCGGCATTGATCCTGTCGCCTGCCTTGACCATTACCTCGATGATGCTCACATCCTTGTAGTCGCCGATGTCCGGCACCAGTACTTGCTTTGTTTCCGCCACAGTGTGTCTCCCCTTAACCTTAGACCGTCGTTGGGTTGGGTTTGTCAGGACTGATGTCATACAGCTTGATCGCCTTGCTGACCACGCCGGCTTTGATGGTGCCCTCATCGGCCAAGGCCTTCAATGCCGCGATAGCGATGTAATGACGGTCGACCTCGAAGAACCTGCGCAGCTTCTTGCGGGTGTCGGAACGACCGAAGCCGTCCGTGCCCAGCACCTTGAAATGTTTGGGCAGAAATCCGCGGATCTGGTCGGCGAACGAGCGCATGTAATCAGTAGCGGCGACCACCGGGCCGCTGCGACCGGACAGGCATTGTTCGACATAACTGACGCGCGCTTCGGCTTCCGGATGCAGCATGTTCCAGCGCTCGCAATCCAGACCCTCGCGGCGCAATTCGGTAAAGCTGGTCACGCTCCAGATGTCTGATGCGACGCCAAAATCTTTTTCCAGCAATTCCGCCGCGGCGATCACCTCGCGCAATATCGTGCCGCTCCCCATCAACTGGACGACTGGTTGTTGCTGCCCTCTATCCTCTGTCTGCTGTCCTCTGAATAAGTACATCCCCTTGACGATGCCCGTTTCCGCACCCTTGGGCATGGCCGGATGCGCATAATTTTCGTTCATCACCGTCAGGTAATAGAACACATCCTGCTGTTCGACATACATGCGGCGCATTCCGTCGTGTATGATCACCGCGAGTTCGTAGGCAAAGGCCGGGTCGTAGGAAATGCAATTCGGGATGGTGGCCGACATCAGGTGACTATGGCCATCCTCGTGCTGCAAGCCCTCGCCATTCAGCGTGGTGCGGCCGGCCGTGCCGCCGAGCAGGAAGCCGCGCGCGCGCAAGTCGCCGGCAGCCCAGGCAAGGTCGCCGACGCGCTGGAAGCCGAACATCGAATAATAGATATAAAACGGCAACATCGCCTTGCCGTGGTTGGCATAGGAAGTCGCCGCAGCAATCCAGGAAGACATTGCACCGGCTTCGTTGATACCTTCCTGCAGGATCTGGCCGGATTTGTCTTCCTTGTAGAACATCAGTTGATCGGCATCCTGCGGGGTGTAGAGCTGCCCCTGCTGCGAGAAGATGCCCAGCTGGCGGAACATGCCTTCCATGCCGAAGGTGCGCGACTCGTCAGGCACGATAGGGACGACTTGCTTGCCGATGTTCTTGTCCTTGACCAGGATGCCGAGCAGGCGCACGAACGCCATGGTGGTGGAGATCTCGCGGTCTTCGGTGCTCTTCAGCAAGGCATCGAACGCCTCCAGACCCGGTATCTGCAGCGGCTCGTTGACCGGCGTGCGTTGCGGCACCACACCCATCTCGCGGCTGCGTTCCTTGAGATATTTCATCTCCAGGCTGTCTTCGGGCGGACGATAGAAATTCAGGCTGGCAACCTGTTCGTCGTTAAGCGGAATGTTGAAGCGGTCGCGGAATTTGAGCAGCACTTCGTCGGCCATCTTCTTCTGCTGATGGGTGATGTTCTGGCCCTCGCCTGCCTGGCCCATACCGTAGCCCTTTACCGTCTTGGCCAAGATCACGGTCGGCTGGCCGGTGTGTTTGGAGGCTGCCGCATAAGCCGCATAAACTTTTCCGGTGTCGTGGCCGCCGCGATTCAAATGCCAGATCTCCTTGTCGGTCATGTCGGCGACCATCTCCAGCAACTCGGGATACCTGCCGAAAAAATGCTCGCGCACATAGGCGCCGTCCTTGGACTTGTAGGTCTGATAATCGCCGTCTACCGCTTCCTCCATGCGCTTCTGCAACAGGCCGTTCTTGTCCTTGGCGAGCAACCTATCCCACTTGTTGCCCCACACCACCTTGATGACATTCCAGCCGGCACCGCGGAATACGCCTTCCAGTTCCTGGATGATCTTGCCGTTGCCGCGCACCGGGCCGTCCAGGCGCTGCAGGTTGCAGTTGACGACGAAGATCAGATTGTCGAGCTTCTCGCGTCCGGCCATCGAAACCGCACCCAGCGATTCCGGCTCGTCGGTCTCGCCGTCGCCCAGGAATGCCCACACCTTGCGCCCTGCGGTCTGCGCCATGCCGCGATGTTCCAGATATTTCATGAAACGCGCCTGGTAGATCGCCATCAGCGGGCCGAGACCCATGGACACAGTGGGGAACTGCCAGAAGTCGGGCATCAGCCAGGGATGCGGATAGGAGGACAGGCCGCCGCCTTCGGATTCCTGGCGGAACTTGTACATCTGCTCCTCGCTGATACGTCCTTCGAGGAAGGCGCGGGCATAGATGCCGGGCGAGGAATGTCCCTGGAAATACACCAGATCGCTGCCGTGGCTATCGGTCTTGCCGTGGAAAAAATGATTGAAACCGACGTCATACAACGTCGCTGCAGAGGCAAAGCTGGCGATATGACCACCCAGCTCAGACGAGTCGCGGTTGGCATTCAATACCAGCACCATCGCATTCCAGCGCATCCATGCACGGATGCGGTGCTCCAGATCCTGGTTGCCGGTGGAGCGCTGCTCCTCTCCGACCGGGATGGTATTGCGGTACGGAGTGACCGCGCTGAACGGCATGCCTGCGCCGGAACTGCGCGCCTTGCCCATCAGTTGCTCGAGCAGAAAGTGGGCGCGTTCCGCACCCTCGTTCTCCAGCACCGACTCGAGGGCGTCCAGCCACTCCTGGGTTTCTTGCGGATCGTAATCAGGTAATGTTGACATCTTTTCGTTCTCTCGCTAATTGCAACGAATATCCAAGGGTTGGTTTACGCCGAGCAGTTTATGGTCCTTTGCTCGGTGATGATCCAGTCGACTTTCACATCCGTCGCCTCCTGTGGAATTTGCTCCATGATCTGCAGCTCGAACGCCGCAGCGGCCAACGTGGGACGATGAGTCATGCGCGCCAGCAGTTTGTCGTAAAATCCGCCGCCGTAGCCCAGACGCGCGCCATTTTTGGCGAAAGCCACACCCGGTAAAAGAGCGAATTCTACCTCATTTAGCGCAATCACCCGTTCACAGCGTTCGACGATCGGTTCGCGTATCCCCCATAGTCCTGCCGCCAACTGGTTTTCGAGGTCTTCCACCCAAAACAGGTCGAGCTGGCTGGTGTGATGGTTCACTCGTGGCAACGCCAATTTTTTACGCGCCGCCAGTACCTGCCCTATCCAGACCTCGCTGGCGAATTCCGTGCCGAAATTCATGTAGCCCAGAACAGCGCGAGCCTGCCGGTATTCAGGGAGTTTAAGCAAGCGTTCGGCGATAGTCTTGCTGTGCGCGGCATGCGTTCCCGGCGGCAGTTGCTCGCGTAGTGCAAGGGTGTTTTTTCGGATGCCAGTCTTGGAAGCTAGAGGTGTTGCCGGCATTGCGCATCAACCCAGGAACAGCCGATATGCCGGATTCTCGCTCTCGTCCCAGTAACGGTAGCCTAGCGTGTCGAGGAACTTGCGCAGCGCCTTTTTATCGTGGTGCGGAACCTGCATGCCGACCAGCACGCGGCCGTAATCCGCGCCGTGATTGCGGTAATGGAACAGGCTGATATTCCAGCTGTGGTTCATGCTGTTGAGGAAGTTCATCAACGCGCCGGGGCGTTCGGGGAACTCGAAGCGAAATATGATCTCGTCCTTGACCTCGGGTGCATGCCCGCCGACCAGATGGCGCAGATGCAGCTTGGCCATTTCGTTGTTGCTCAGATCCAGTGTGGCGAGTTTGTTGTGGCGCAACTTTTCCACCAGTTCCCCGGTTTCCATCTGGTCGCGCACCTGAATGCCGACGAAAACCTGCGCCGCTTTCGGATCGGCATAACGGTAATTGAACTCGGTGATATTGCGTTTGCCGAGCAGCGAGCAGAATTTGCGGAAGCTGCCAGGCGTCTCGGGAATCGTGACGGCCAATATCGCCTCGCGCTGTTCACCGATCTCGGCACGCTCCGCGACAAAACGCAAGCGGTCGAAATTCATGTTGGCGCCGCAAGCGATGGCGACCAATGTTTCACCTTTCAACTTGTTGCGTGCGGCATACAGTTTTGCTCCGGCGATCGCCAGCGCGCCCGCCGGCTCGAGTATGGAGCGGGTGTCTTCGAATACGTCCTTGATCGCTGCGCACGTGCTATCCGTATCCACCAGTATGATTTCATCCACCAGCTTGCGGCACAGGCGGAAAGTTTCCTGGCCGACCTGCTTTACCGCCACACCGTCGGCGAACAGACCGACATGATCGAGCGTTACACGCCGCTTGGCTTTCAGCGAGCGATACATGGCATCGGAATCTGCCGGCTGCACACCGATGATCCTGATATCCGGACGCAATTCCTTGACATAAGCCGCCACGCCGGAAATCAGACCGCCGCCGCCGATGGCGACGAAAATCGCATGGATCGGCTGGGTATGCTGGCGCAATATTTCCATCGCGATGGTGCCCTGTCCTGCGATTACATCCGGGTCGTCGTAAGGATGCACAAAGGTCAGCTGGTCCTTTTTCTCGAGTTCCAGCGCGTGCTGATAGGCATCGGAATAAGAATCGCCGTGCAGCACCACTTTGGCACCACGCCCTGCAACAGCCTGGATCTTGATCTGCGGCGTGGTTGCCGGCATCACGATGACTGCCTTGCAGCCAAGCTTCTGCGCGCTGAGCGCCACGCCCTGTGCATGGTTGCCCGCCGAGGCGGCGATCACGCCGCGTTTGAGCTGCCCGGGGGTGAGCTGAGCCATCTTGTTGTATGCGCCGCGCAGCTTGAACGAGAACACCGGCTGCATGTCCTCGCGCTTGAGCAGCACCGTATTGCCGATACGGGCAGACAGGTTGGGCGCAGGTTCCAGCGGGCTTTCGATCGCCACGTCGTAGACGCGCGCGTTGAGTATGCGTTTCAAATAACCCTTCATGATTCAGCATCGCCTGAAAAAATACGCGTGCAGATTAGCACAAAAGCGCCGTGTGACCCTTGCGATACCAGCAAAAATCGGTTCAAATGCCGCTCATGGAAAAGATTGATCGGCATAACATCGATATACAAACACAGGTAAATTACCTGCCGGAGCAATCCGATGAAGCGGGTAACCGTTTCGTGTTTTCCTACACTATCACCATCACCAATCACGGTAGTGCGCCCGCCAAACTGATCAGCCGTCACTGGATCATCACCGATGCCAACCACCATGTGCAGGAAGTTCGCGGACAGGGCGTGGTGGGCGAGCAGCCGTTGCTTCAGCCCAGCCAGAGCTTTGAATATACCAGCGGCACGGTACTGGCCACGCAGGTCGGCACGATGCGGGGCAGCTACCAGATGCAGTCTGAGGATGGCGCGCAGTTCGAGATCGAGATTCCGCAATTCGTGCTGAGTGTCCCGCGTGTTTTGCATTAGCACTATTTCTTTCCCAGTTTACGACATGATTCAACAACATATTAAAATTGCGCTGTTCCCGCTGGTTTTTCTTGCGGCCTGCAGCTCTTCCAAACCCCCGGACGTGGCGCAGCCGGTTGATATGGCGCCTTACGTGCCGTTTGCGGTCAGCAAGTGGGAAATGCTGCCGGATTGGCAGACGATAGATCTGCAGCCGGCCTGGGCGGCATTCTGGCAAAGCTGCAACGCCCTCAGGAACAAGCCCGGTTGGCAGCCGGTCTGCGTAAGCGCCGACGAGTTGACGCAGCCTGACAATACTTCGTTGCGTGCTTTTTTTGAGGAGCGGTTCATTCCCTATCAGGTGTTCAATCCGGATGGCACTTCGCAGGGCTTGATCACCGGCTACTATGAACCCAGGCTCTACGGCAGCCGCGTCAAAACCGAGCGCTTTCGTTATCCGCTATATGGCGTGCCGGATGATCTGCTGACCATAGATTTGAGCGAGGTATATCCGCAACTGAAGGACTTGCGCTTGCGCGGCCGCCTGCAGGGCAAGCGCATCGTGCCTTACTACAATCGCGGCGAGATCGACAATGGCAAGGCCCCGTTGCAGGGGCGCGAATTATTCTGGGTGGACAACGCGGTCGACTTGTTCTTCCTGCAGATCCAGGGTTCGGGACGCATCGAGCTGCCGGACGGCAGCCTGGTTAAGGTCGGTTATGCAGAGCAGAACGGACACCCTTATAACTCCATCGGCAAGACGCTGGTCGAAATGGGTGCGTTCAAGATCGAAGAATCGTCGATGCAGAACATCAAGCTGTGGGCGCAAAAAAACCCCGGAAAATTGGCCAGCCTGCTGGAGCAGAACCCCAGCTATGTGTTCTTCCGCGAATTGCCGAATGATCTGCCCGCTCCGTTGGGCGCATTGGGAGTGCCGCTTACCAATGAATACAGTCTGGCGGTGGATGCGCGAACCATCCCGCTCGGTGCCCCGGTGTTTCTATCCACTACCTATCCGAATACCGCCGATCCATTGAACCGACTGATGCTGGCCCAGGATACCGGCGGCGCGATCAAGGGCGCGGTGCGCGGTGATTTCTTCTGGGGTTTTGGCGAACAGGCCGGAGCCCAGGCGGGACGCATGAAACAGACCGGGCAGATGTGGGTCTTGTTTCCGAAGGGTGCGGAGCCGGTGCTTGGTCCGTAACCAATAGCCCCCGCTTGTCCGTTATTCATTACCCTTCGTCAGCTACCCAATGACATTACTATAGACAAGGCTAAGCTGCGCGTCAGTGATAGTCAGGCAAGCTCGTTTTACGCCACTCACGCTGGACATAGCGCGAACCTCTCTTGAGCTTGACGATGGGATGCGTTTTGAATAATCAGGGGGAATCATGGATGCGCACGCGCTCTATGCAAAAAGATTTGTTCGACCTGCTTTACTCACCATTGCTCTGTATGTTTTGGTTATCGTGATTTCTTCGATGACGATGGCTAAACCGGCCAATGCTACTGGTAGTGTTACGCCTACTATCGGCACATATGCTTTTTGTTCTTCTCATCCATGTGCAAATTACTGCGATTATGGTAATTTGGGCACTACGTTAGCGAAAATTGAAAGTTGTTTGGTTGCGAGTTATCCAGGTGTTGTTTTAGGTGCTGTGGTTCTACCTACCCCTACCTCCAACAGCGGTTCTATCGCTCTGGGTGGTACTTATAGTGGTTCTCAGCCAATTTGGTTGAAGCGAGGTCCTACTTCTTGTCCTGCCAATTCCACCGGTAATTCCTCATATAATCCAACTTCCTGTACTTGTAACGATCCCTACCAGCCGGACGCCACGGGCACTAGCTGTGTGCTTGCCAACAGCTGCCCGGCCAACATGTCCGGTTCCCCCTGCGCCTGCATACTTGGCGGGTATGTGCCGAATCCCAACGGGGCAGGCTGTGTCGAGGAACAATACACCCTCTCGGAGCCTCAGGATCAAACTCAACTTCCCGACGTGGAACCCGGCTCATCCCGGGAAATCACCGCGCGCGTGACCAGCGTCCAGACCGGACAACCCAAGCAAGGAGCGGTGGTCAGATTCCGCCTCGACGCAGACCTGACCAGCGGCGGGCACGATCATGGCGAAGCCTACGGGCGCAGATCCAGAGGCACCATCAGCAGCAGCAACTGCGTTGCTCAACCCGGCGGCGCTCCGGACACCTATGACTGCACTACTGGCCCAGAAGGCAATACCGGTTTTACTTTCAACGCGCCGGCTGCTTCGGGTACGCACACCATCACCGCCGCCTGCATCAGCCATGCTTGCAGCGGATCGAAAACGGGCAAGATCAATGTCAAGGTGGAAGGGTTGGCACCAATACCATCTGAACCGACAATTTATGCTTTGATTGGCGGCGAAGCAGACAAGAAACACCACGACAACCATTACCTGATCGGAGATGCACTTAATCAACTGGTCATCATGGCGATCAACTACCATTTCCTTTACCCGAATGAACCTGTGCTACACCTGAACGATGCCAGCCTTGTGTGGGGCGGCAAATTTGATATAAAAGGCAATTGGGTCGGCGATCACGGAGCTCATAGAAGAGGGACTGTCATAGACATACGGGCCAATACAGCGTCGGGTAATATCCCTGAAAGGTTGTTTACCGATTTTAAAAAGCTGGCTGCTAAAACAAGAACAATACTGGCCGGTCGTGTGATACCAGCTAAAGCTGAAGTACATTGTTCCCGAGGAAGGGACTACTCAGTAGACAAATGTATTGGCGATGATAATCGGCATTTTCATGTAATTCTTTTGGGAGTAAACCAATGACTATCTTCTTTGCTCGCGGCGTTACCGTTTTTATTTGTGCGTTGATATTCCCATTGGGTGTTGCTTTTGCGCTGGAACCTGGCGAGAGTATCGTTCTTGACCCGGTGACAGGCAACTACACACTGACCTACTCTGATGAACAGGATGACGGCAGTAAAATTTTGTCGCATGCGACATTTGTTCCCGCTACCAAGATCGTCCCCGCGATAAATTCAAAATTTCATCTGGACCAAACGGGCACAGTAACTTATAGCTATTCAGTCAGCAGCGGGGCGCAAAGCCGTCAGATATTGGATGGAATCAGTATTGATATTACTGGTAAAGTTGTTGGCAGCCAGGATTTGCCAACCAACATGCAAACGTCAACGGTGGCGCAAGCGTTTGCCGTCTTGGAGGCGAATGAACAGGCCTTAGCCACCCCCAGCGGTTGGCGGGGTTATATTTCCACTTACGAAAACGGGGCTTCGATTACTTGGGATCCTGTTGATTCGGCTGCGGGCATACCGCCCAAAGGGCATGTAAAAGGGTTTGGCTTTGTTAGTCAAAGCCTTCCGGGACTGGGTGTGGCGCAATTCAAGGGAGAAAGTGGCGTACATGGTTATGGAGGAGAAGGCCCAGAACCAGGCAGCGACATTGCCAAACAGATTCAGGCGTTAGATGACAATGATTTCGTCCCACGCAACGCTGCCGTCCCCACCATCGCCGTTCCCGACCCCTTCGATGCTGCGGTGACGCTGGAGCGCATCCAGGCGCACATGCACACCTGGATAGCAATGAAACTGCTCGACCCGGCATTCTCCGCGCAGCTGGACCGCTCCTTCCAATCCGCGATCAGCGCCTACCGCCTGAGCCAGCCCAAGGTCGGCAAGAAACACATCCAGACGATGCGCGAGCTGATCAAGAAGGAACACGCCGACGCGGACAGGGAAGAGGGCAACGATGATCGTGGCGAAAAGGGCGATGACAACGATAAAAACAAGACCAAACAAGCCCTGATCGACAAGCTTGCGGCACGCATCCTCGACTTCGATCTCAAGTATGTTGCCAAGCGCATGGGCGGGGACAAGGACGATTGATTGGGTAGGTTGCCTACTTGCCACAAAAGAGGCGTTGAAAACAATATGATCCCGCCGCCCAAGTTTTATTCTGGTGCGGAGAACATTAGGACTTGGCACACGCAGTAGCGTGGCAGAAATAACTATTCCCACCGCATATCAATCGCCTGGTTACCTTGCTTCGTAAGGTAAGGTATACCTGCTCGATAAAAACACGATAAATCCGGACGGCGCTATCGTAACGGATGTCGAGATTCCGTTTACACAAGTCGTGCGACGCCGCCTACACTGTCGTTTACGTTGAGTCCTGGCATGCTGTGGCCGCCGAACGGCAAGCTGGTGGCTGTCAACGCGACAATTACGGTACAGGACGATTATGATCCCTTGCCCGAAATCAAACTCGAATCCATCACCGCTAATGAGACGCCGGCAGACGGCGACCATCTGGGCGCAGTTGACAGAACTCGTGAGTACGCCGCAAGCGGCGTCCATTACTTCGTTCGAGCGAACACCGCTATCGCGGCTACGCCTATTTGGGCCACCTTCGCTCTGCGGGCACGGTGTCCCTGCGGGGTGTCGCTCAACTGCACTGTGCTGTGCTCCGCTCGGCACCGACGACCGGGATTTTTATCTGGCTGCCAAACGTGCGGGCACCAATCAGGCCGGGCGCATTTACATAGTCACCTATTCCGCCATAGATGGCTCGGGCAACAAAGCCACCGCGAGCGCCACGGTGGCTGTGCCGCACGACCAGCAGAAGTAGTAGTGGAACTGATGAAACAGGCCGGGCAGATGTGGGTCTTGTTTCCGAAGGGCGCGGAACCTGAGCTAAAACCGTAACTTCATTCAGCGGGTAGCCATGCTGTTGTGCGAAGATGGTTATGCCGTGGTGTGCGGTTTTAGCGGGAACTCCCTGAGCAATTGTTGCTGCGGCATTGGTGATTCTTCCTATATTTTTCCAGGCGGCGCGTTCAGATTCCTTTCCAGGTCTTCGGCGGACAAATAACCCGGGGATTGAATTCCGTTGCCAAAAATGATGTTCGGCGTGCCGTTGACGCGCAGTTTCTGGCCCAATGCCTTGATCTGTTCGGTCTGCGGGGTGTCGCATAATGCCTGCTCGGGAGTAATGCCGTTCAGCATCCAGTTGTCCCAGGCCTTGACCGGATCCTTTGAGCAAAGCACATTGCGCACCAGTTCGTCCGAGCCCGGAAATATCGGGTAAAGGAAACTGTATATCGTGATATCAGTGACCTTGTTCAATTCCTTCTCCAGCCGCTTGCAGAAACTGCAATTCGGATCGGTGAACTGGGCCAGCCTGCGTTTGCCATTGCCCTTCACTTTTTTCACCGCAAGCTCCAGCGGCAGCTTGTCGAAATCGATCGCGAACAGAATGCGGCGGCGCTCATCGCTGATGTTGCGGCGGGTCTTGGTCTCGATCACGTTGCCGTCGAACAGGTATAGCCCCTTTGCATCGGTGTACAGAAGCTGTCCTTCAACGAGTATTTCATACAGTCCGGCGTATGGCGTAATGACGATGTGTTCGATTTTTCCGATGCCGGGGAAGTTGCTTTGCAGCGACTGGCGTATTTCCTTTTCGCCGGCATGCGCGGAAGGCGCCAGAGCGAATAGCAGCAGGGCGCACCACAGCGATACAAACAATGGCCCCGCCGTATGGCCGGACAAGGTTCGTTGGGCTGGAGAAGATATCTGCAGTTTGATCAAGTCGAGGCGGGAAAGATATTTCATGGCAGTATACTCATTGTTTAATTAAGGGCATGTCGTATCAGCATTTTCTTCAACGGGGCGAGGCGGTTGGTGGCGCCCAGTCCCAGATTGCGCAGGGCACGCAACAATGGAACATTATTGTTGAACAGATATTTCAGTCCGTAAGTGGTGGCCTGCATCGAGTAGATGTCTTCCTTGCGTTTTCGTTCATAACGGCGTAGCAAATTGGCGTCGCCGCAATCGTTTTGCGCGCCGCGTTCGAGCAGCAGTTGTGCCAGTTGGCGCGCATCGCGAAAGCCGGTATTCACCCCTTGTCCGGCCAGCGGATGGATATTGTGCGCGGCGTCGCCGATCAGCGCCAGGCGCCGGGCAACGATGTGCCGCAGGGTGAGCATGCGCAGCGGGAAAGCCGCGGGCGGCGTGATGATCGCCAATTCCCCGAATGTGTGCTGCGAAGCTGCGGCGACTTGCGAGCAAAGCTCGTCATGGCTAAGTTCGAGCAGGCCTGCCGACTTCCCTGGGCCGACCGACCAGACCATCGAAACCCGGTTGCCCGGCAGCGGGAGCAATGCGAGGATGCCGTCAGGCTGGAACCATTGGTAAGCGATGCCGCGATGCGGCAGCTCGCAGTCGAAATTGGCGACCACGCCGAATTGCCGGTAATCCAGCGGCGCGGCTTTGATGCCGGCTTGATCGCGCACCCATGAATCCTGTCCATCGGCGCCGACCGCCAGGTTGGCTTTAAGGGTGCGGCCGTCTTCCAGTTCAAGCTCGGCAGCATCGCCGCCAAACCGGAGCGCGGCGCAGGATGCCGGCTGCAACAAGACCAGGTTTTCCTGCTGCAGCAATTTCTGCCACAGGGCGCGTTGCAATGCGCGGTTCTCGACTATGCATGCCAGTTCCGCCACGCCCATCTGGTAGGCGCCGAATTCCAGTTCAGCACCGGTGTCGCCGAATACACGCATCGCCTCGACCGGCGCGATGCGGCCGGCATCCAGCAATGACCAAACGCCGGATTGTTCAAGGAAGCTGCGGCTGCCCGGGCTGATCGCGTAAATGCGCCCGTCCCAGCCGGCAGCAGGCTCGGGGGGCGTTTGGCTCTCCACCAGCGCCAGCGATAGCCCGCTATCCCTGAGCGCGGCAGCCAGGCTGGCACCTACCAGCCCCCCGCCTATGATCACCACATCGAAATTCATGAAAGCAATCATAGCATGGTGGCCGCCCGGACACGGTGTTGCGCAGCATCCGGTGCGGGAAGGGCGGCGGCGGTTGCTCCCGCACCAAAGTGTTGCACACCACCGTGTCGCAACCGCCAGTTTCATTTATAATCGTCCCCCCTCGCGGCCCCTTTATGTAAGTGGAAAACCTGCCCCTTGGCGAAATTAGATGCAAATCGGTCCCTACCAACTAAAAAACAATCTGATCGTTGCTCCCATGGCGGGAGTGACTGACCGGCCTTTTCGCATGTTGTGCAAGCGCATGGGTGCGGGCATGGCGGTAAGCGAGATGGTTTCGTCCAACTCACTGTTATACGGCTCGGAAAAAACCAGACGCCGCGCCAACCATGATGGAGAGGCCGATCCCATTTCGGTGCAGATCGTCGGTGCAGACCCGGATATGCTGGCTCAGGCCGCTATATACAACGTGGATCACGGCGCGCAGATCATCGACATCAACATGGGTTGTCCAGCCAAGAAGATCTGCAATGTGATGGCCGGCTCGGCGCTGTTGCAGAACGAGCCTCTGGTCGCACGGTTGCTGGAAGCGGTGGTCGGTGCGGTGAAAGTGCCGGTGACGCTCAAGATACGCACCGGCTGGGACAAGCAGAATCGCAACGCGATACGCATCGCCAGGATCGCAGAAATGTCCGGCATCCAGGCACTGGCGATACATGGCCGCACCCGCGCCTGCGCCTACACCGGCGATGCCGAATACGACACCATCGCCGCGGTGAAAGCCAGCGTGAACATTCCGATCATCGCCAACGGCGACATCACCACCCCGGAAAAGGCCCGGCACGTGCTGAAATATTCCGGAGCCGATGCGGTGATGATAGGGCGTGCCGCGCAGGGCCGCCCGTGGCTGTTCCGCGAGATCGAGCATTTCCTCAAGACCGGCCTGCATCTGCCTGCACCCGAAGTGGGCGAGATACATAATGTGCTGCTGGCCCATGTTCATGAACTCTACGATTTCTACGGCGAGCACACCGGATTGCGCGTGGCTCGCAAGCATATCTCCTGGTATACCAAAGGACTGGCCGGTTCGGCCCATTTCCGCCACCAGATGAATCAATTGGAAAGCCCTGCCGAGCAATTGGCGGCGGTGGGCGGATTTTTTGCACAACAAGAGCAGCATGGTTCGCGGCTGCGCTATCTTGAGGAGTTGGCGGCATGAGTGATGGTCTGATCAACGAAAACGACATGGCGCGCTATGTGCGCAAGGCCATCAAGGAATATTTCAGGGACCTCGACGGCGAAGAGCCGTGCTGCGGCATGTTCAACATGGTGATGAACTGCGTAGAGAAACCGCTGATCGAAATGGTGCTGGAGCATGTCGGCGGCAATCAGACCCGCGCCGCAGAGATGCTCGGCATCAATCGAAACACGTTGCGCAAGAAGATGCTGGAACACGGCATCGCATAATAAACCTGCTGATGAAACGACTAGCCATCTGACTAAGTTGGCAAACTACGCCAACCAAGTCATTGGTTATGCGCGGCCAGATAGCTGCGTTGCGCGGTGCTAAAACACTCGTCTATCTGCAAGATATGCCTCGTGTTTTGCGCTCCGTGCGCCTTGCTCTCCTGGCGGCTGTAACACGTTACTGGCATAGCCAGCCGATTGCGGGAGCAGCCGCCAGTTTGCCCCTCTGCACCGGATGCTTAGCAACACCGTGTCGGGGCAACATCGCTACGGTTTATTGAGGTTCAAAAGCTTTCTGAATTTTTAATCGGGATCATCATGGCAGCAATCAAACAAGCGCTCATCAGCGTGTCGGATAAATCAGGGGTACTTGAATTTGCAACGGGATTGAACCGGCTTGGGGTGAAGATACTCTCCACCGGCGGCACCGCGAAGTTGCTGGCCGACAACGGCATCCCGGTCACAGAAGTGGCGGATTACACCGGCTTCCCCGAGATGCTCGACGGGCGCGTCAAGACGCTGCAGCCCAAAGTTCATGCGGGCATCCTGGCGCGTCGCGATCTGCCGGAACATGTCGCCACATTGAAGAAACATGGCATCCCCACCATCGATCTGGTGGTAGTGAACCTGTATCCGTTTGCGGCAACCATCGCAAAACCTGATTGCACCCTGGAAGACGCCATCGAGAACATCGACATCGGCGGCCCGACCATGGTGCGCGCAGCGGCAAAGAACCACGGCCATGTAGCTATCGTCACCGATCCGGCGGACTACGCGGATGTGCTGGCAGAGATGCAGACCAATAAGGGTGCCGTGAGCGACGCGACTCGTTTTGATCTGGCGAAGAAGGCGTTTTCGCACACCGCCGCATACGACTCCGCGATCAGCAACTATCTTACCGCAGTCAACCCGGACGGCACGAAGACCGCATTCCCGGCACAGATCAACTTCAATTTCGCCAAGGTGCAGGATATGCGCTATGGCGAGAATCCGCATCAGCAGGCGGCGTTCTACCGCGATCTCGAGCTGGTTCCCGGCGGTATCGCTGACTATACACAGCTGCAGGGCAAGGAGCTTTCCTACAACAATATCGGCGACGCCGATGCCGCGTGGGAACTGGTCAAGACCTTCGATCAGCCGGCCTGTGTGATCATCAAGCACGCCAATCCGTGCGGCGTGGCGATCGCCGACAGCGCCCATAACGCCTACAAGCTCGCCTACGCCACCGACCCCACTTCCGCGTTCGGCGGCATCATCGCCTTCAACCGCGAACTGGATGCCGACAGCGCAGCGTCGATCACTGCCAACCAGTTCGTCGAGTTGATCATCGCGCCTTCCGCAAGCGATGCGGCGCTGAAGGTCACTGCAGCGAAACAGAACGTGCGCGTGCTCACGGTGCCGCTATCCAACGCGCACAACGTGTTCGATTTCAAGCGCGTCAGCGGCGGTCTGCTGGTGCAGACGCCGGATGCGCTCAACGTGCAGGCTGCGCAATTGAAGGCAGTGACCAAGGCGCAACCCGGCAAAGAACAGTTGCAGGATTTGCTGTTCGCATGGCGCGTCGCGAAATATGTGAAATCGAACGCCATCGTGTTCTGCAAAAACGGGCAGACGCTGGGTGTCGGTGCGGGGCAGATGAGCCGCGTGGACAGCACGCGCATAGCTTCCATCAAGGCACAGAACGCAGGTTTGAGCCTGGCGGGTTCAGTCGTGGCATCGGATGCTTTCTTTCCGTTCCGCGACGGGCTGGACGTGCTGGCAGCAGCCGGTGCCAAAGCGGTGATCCAGCCCGGCGGCTCGATGCGCGACGCGGAAGTGATCGCGGCGGCGGATGAGCACGGGATTGCGATGGTGTTTACGGGTTACAGGCATTTTAGACATTGAACCTGCAACTGGTAGCAAAATATTGTAGGGTGGATAAAGGCCGAAGGCTGTATCCACCGTCATGCTGGTGGATACGCGCGTTGCGTTTTATCCACCCTACGATGAGGTTGTTATGAAATTACTGGTCATCGGTTCCGGCGGGCGCGAACACGCAATGGCTTGGCGTTTGTCACAGGATGCCAGGATACAGAAGGTGTATGTCGCGCCAGGCAATGCAGGCACTTCCCTGGAGAATAGCCTGGAGAATGTCGCGCTGGAAAATGTCGATGAATTGCTCGCTTTCGCCCAGCGCGAAAAAATCTATCTCACCGTGGTCGGTCCGGAAGCGCCGCTGGCGGCAGGTGTGGTTGATGCTTTTCGCAAGGCGGGGCTGAAGATATTCGGGCCGACCAAGGCGGCCGCGCAATTGGAATCCTCGAAGGATTTCGCCAAGCGTTTCATGACCCGCCACAACATCCCCACTGCGTTCTTCGAGACCTTCAGCGACATCAAGGCAGCGCACGCCTATGTGGACAAACACGGCGCACCGATCGTCATCAAGGCCGATGGTTTGGCGGCAGGCAAGGGCGTAGTGGTCGCGATGACGCTGGACGAGGCGCATCAGGCTATCGACATGATGCTTTCCGGCAACCAGCTTGGCGATACCGGCGCGCGGGTGGTAATCGAGGAGTTTCTGGCCGGAGAAGAAGCCAGTTTCATCGTGATGGTGGACGGCAAGCACGTGCTGCCGCTGGCGACCAGCCAAGACCACAAGCGCCTGCTCGACGGCGACCTCGGGCCCAACACCGGTGGCATGGGTGCATATTCACCCGCACCCATCGTGACGCCGCAAATCCATGCGCGGGTATTGCGTGAAGTGATACAACCCGTGGTGCGCGGCATGGAGCAGGAAGGCGTTACCTACACCGGTTTCCTGTATGCGGGGCTGATGATAGACCCGCAGGGCGGAGTCAAGGTGCTTGAATTCAACTGCCGCCTGGGCGATCCCGAAGCGCAGCCTATCCTGCTGCGCCTGAAGAGC
This sequence comes from Pseudomonadota bacterium, assembly GCA_049320585.1. Taxonomy (GTDB): domain Bacteria; phylum Pseudomonadota; class Gammaproteobacteria; order Burkholderiales; family Gallionellaceae; genus Gallionella. The sequence continues at coordinate 57,586 of JBMOQB010000015.1, forward strand.
AATTTGCTGACATTGGTCGATCATGCCGTGAGCGGTACACTGGACAAGATCGAAGTGGAATGGGACAGACGCACTGCGCTGGGCGTGGTGCTGGCGGCGGCCAACTATCCCGGCACGCCGCGCAAGGGAGATGTGATCACCGGCCTGCCGAAGCAGGCGAGCGACGATGCGCGGGTGTTCCATGCCGGAACAGCGCTGCGCGATGGCACGGTGGTCACCAGCGGCGGGCGCGTGCTATGCGCCACGGCGCTGGGCGACAGCGTGAAAATGGCGCAGCGCCGCGCCTATCAGCTCGCCGACGAGATCCATTTTGAAGGGTGCCAGATGCGAAGAGACATCGGGTATCGAGCAATCGCCAACACCAGAAAATAATTGCAACGTGCACCTTTTTCTTATCGCCGCATTGCCGCGCACCTGAGGCGCGGCGGCCTGATCGCCTATCCCACCGAATCCTGCTACGGCCTTGGCTGCGATCCGGACAATCGCATCGCAGTACAACACCTGCTCAAGCTCAAACGGCGACCGCAGCACAAGGGGCTGATCCTGGTCGCCTCGCATTACCATCAGGTCGCGCGCTATATCCAGCCGCTGACGCATGACGAGCAGGCCAGGCTGCAGAGTGATGGCGCGCAAGCCGTCACTTATTTGATGCCGGCCAAATCCTCGTGCCCGCGCTGGTTGCGCGGCGCGCACGATACGCTTGCGGTCCGGCTGACCGCTTACCGGCAAGCCGCACAACTTTGCCGCGGCTTGAACAGCGCACTGGTTTCCACCAGCGCCAACCGCAGCGGGCAGCGCCCTGCCAAGACCTACGCGCAATGCCAGCGTCTGTTCGGGCGCAAGGTGTGGGTATTGCCGGGGCGCGTCGGCAAGCGCAAAAATCCTTCGACCATAAGATCTTGGGCTGATGATAAAATAATACGAAGTTAAGCCTTCTGGAGTAACCATGAGCAGTTTTGATTCCTCAGCCGTAAGAGAATACCTGCTCGAACTGCAAGAACTCATCGTCGAGCGCCTGGAACAGGTCGATGGCAGGAAATTCCTGCGCGACAGCTGGGAGCGGCCGGATGGCGGCGGACTGAGCTGCATCATCGAGGAAAGCAACGTGCTGGAGCGCGGCGGCGTGGCCTTCTCCCATATGAAGGGCGACAGGATGCCTGCTGCGGCCACCGCCAGCCGGCCCGAGCTGGCCGGCTGCAGATGGGAAGCGATGGGCGTGTCGCTGGTGATGCATCCGCGCAACCCGTATGCGCCAACCTCGCACGCCAACGTGCGCATGTTCATGGCGCACAGGCCGAACGGAGAAAAGGTGTTCTGGTTCGGCGGCGGCATGGACCTGACGCCGTATTACGGTTTTGCTGAGGATGCGGTGCATTTCCATCAGACCTGCAAGAACGCACTCAAGCCGTTCGGCGCAGATCTGCATGCCAGGTACAAAAAATGGTGCGATGAATATTTCTTCATCAAACATCGCAACGAGCCGCGCGGTATAGGCGGCATTTTCTTCGACGACCTGAGCGCGCCCGATTTCGACACCGCGTTCGCCATCCAGCAAAGCGTCGGCGATCACTTCCTGTCCGCCTACGTGCCCATCCTGGAGCGCCGCAAGGACACCCCCTACGGCGAGCGCGAACGCGATTTCCAGTTGTACCGGCGCGGCCGCTATGTCGAATTCAATCTGGTGATCGACCGCGGCACCATCTTCGGGCTGCAAACCAGCGGACGCACCGAGTCCATCCTGTTGTCCATGCCGCCGCTGGTGAAATGGCGTTATGACTGGCATCCGGAAAAAGGCACTGCGGAAGCCAGACTTTACAAGGAATTCCTGGTGCCCAGGGATTGGGTGTAATTGCGAAATCGGCAGGGTCCGCAAGTTTCCAATACCCGCAATCCTTTTCAGCCCGGTACGCTGTCGATGCAGGAAACCGGTTAGCGACAGGACACTGAAGGCAATCAATCTGCCTTCGTTTATTGTGCTCACCATTCCCACTATTGGCGGACAACATGCAACTACTCGAACAAGTCGCAATTTTCCTGCTCACTGCCGTACTCATCGTTCCGGTCTTTCAGCGCCTGAATTTCGGTGCCGTGCTCGGTTATCTGGCGGCGGGCATGATAATCGGTCCATGGGGTCTGGGTATCGTAGGTGACGTCGAGTCCACCCTGAAGTTTTCCGAATTCGGTGTCGTGCTGCTGTTGTTTCTCATCGGTCTTGAACTGGAGCCGCGGCGGCTATGGACTTTGCGCAACTCGGTTTTCGGACTGGGCGGCGCGCAAGTCGCGGCGACGGGACTGGTAATCGGTTTGCTTGCCCTGGCGGCGGGGTTTGCCTGGCAGGCAGCGCTGATAATTGGCCTGGGTAGCGCCATGTCATCCACCGCACTGGTCTTGACCTCTCTAGCCGAGCGCGGACAGCTTTTGACACGCTATGGCCGGGATTCATTTGCAATATTGCTGTTTCAGGATCTCGCAGTCATTCCTTTGCTTGCACTATTGCCGTTGCTTTCCACAACATCCGGGAATGGCGCAAGCCAATGGCTGGGCGCGGTCAAGGGAGTCGCCGTGATCGCCGTGTTCATCGCCAGCAGCAGGCTGTTTATCCGTCCTGCGCTCAAATTCATTGCGCGCAACCGGAGCAGGGAAGTTTTTACCGCAGCTGCACTGCTGCTGGTGATAGGTACAGCGCTGATCATGGAAAAGATCGGACTGTCCATGTCGCTGGGAGCGTTTCTGGCCGGTGTTTTACTGGCTGACTCCGAATTCCGGCACGAACTGGAAGCGGACATCGAGCCGTTCAAAGGTCTGTTGCTCGGTCTGTTTTTCATGGCAGTCGGCATGAATGCCAACCTGACCCTGGTGTGGAAAGCACCGCTCATCCTGTTCGGGCTGGCAGCGGCGATGATGCTGATAAAATTTGCGGTCATGTATGCCATTTCGCGCGCCACCGGCACACCCAACAACACCGCCCAGCAGCTCGCTGTTGCGCTGGCACAGGGCGGCGAGTTTGCCTTTGTTCTGTTCGCCGCCGCAACCGGCTTGGGCGTATTCGACCTTGCAACATCGCAGCTGTTGATCATGGCGGTGACCGTTTCGCTGCTGCTCGCCCCGTTGCTTATCGTGGCGCATGAGCGCTTGATCACGCTCTGGCTGGATCGCACTACACCTCCCGAGTACGACGTGATAGACGGGCCGGGAAACCCGGTTATCATCGCAGGTTTTGGCCGCGTCGGGCAGATCGTTTCGCGCGTGTTAAGGATGTGCGGGATACCATTTACCGCACTGGAGGTGAGTTATCAGCAGGTGGATTTTGTGCGCCGCTTCGGCAGCAAAATTTATTTCGGCGACGCCACCCGTCTCGATCTGCTGCTGTCGGCGAAAACCGGCAACGCCAGACTCTTTGTGCTCGCCATTGATGACGTGGAAGCCTCGCTGAAAACTGCTGCGCTGGTTCGCCAGCATTTTCCAGGACTTCCGATACTGGCACGGGCTCGCAATCGAACCCATTACTTTCAGTTGCGCGACCTGGGTATCGAGATGATCTACCGCGAGACTTTTCTGACCAGCATAGCCGTCGCGCAGCAAGCGCTGCTCAAGCTTGGATTTACTGCTGCCGCAGCCGGGCGCGCCGTCACCCTGTTCAGGCAGCATGACGAGGAGTTGATAGAGGCCCAGCATGCGGTTCATCACGACGAAGCGCAGCTCATTCAGAATGCCCAGCTGGCCACAGAGCAATTGAAATCACTGTTCGAAGCTGACACTGCTGACTTGATGGGGCAGATTAACGAGGCCGCAACAACTGAACCTGACAGTTCATAGCTGTTGTATTTGAATGCCTCAACGCGGGAGAAGTTTGCGTTGTGCTATGCTCCGCGAGGTTTTTTATTGACGGTTAGGAATGAGGTTCATACTTTACTTTATTTTACTGGTCTCCGCTCCGGCGCTGGCGGATCAGGATGCGGATTTTCTTGCGGCCAACGACGCCTTTCGCGCCGGTGATGCGGCCAAGCTGCAACGGTTTGCGCAACGGCTGAAGAATACTCCGCTCGAGGTGTACGTCGAATATTACCAGTTGCGCCTGAACCTGGATAAAGCCGATGCGGGGGCGATCGAAAAATTCCTCTCCCGGCCGGAAGACACGCCGATGGTTGATCAGCTGCGCGGCGAGTGGCTCAGGGTTCTGGGCAACAAACAGCAGTGGGACTTGTTCGATGCGGAATATCCCAAGCTGCTCGACGAAGATGCCGAACTGGCCTGTTATCACCTGCAATCGCGTTTGCGCAACAACGATCAGGCCGCTTTGCGCGAAGCGCGCGCACTGTGGTTCAGCGGAAAGGCGCAGCCGGAGAGTTGCGCCGCTGTGTTTGAAGCGGCAATTTCCTCAGGTATCATCACCCAGCAGGATATCAATCAGCGGTTGCGTCTGGCTTTGGAATCGGGCAATGTCTCGCTCGCCAAACAACTCTTCGCGCGGCTGGAAGGCGATCAGGGAGTGTCCCCCAAGTCTCTGGAGAGCGCAGCGTCGGATGCGCTGCGTTATCTGGACAAGCTGAATCTTGACGACCGCAAGGCCCTGCTCAAATCTGCCCAGGAGAGTGCCCGGACTAATCCCGATGTTCCGGTCAACACGCATTCTTCGATTGGCGCGACTAATTTTTATACAATTACCGAATATCCGTTAAGGCATCTGCTGCGCGCCGCTGATGATGGCTGGCGCGGCGATATTGCGGCCGGCTGCCTGAATTTCACGCCGGTTCTGCAGGATTCCGGATTCCCCGTCCTTGGCACGCAGCATGGAGAATCGTCCGGGCCGGGGGTTTGTCCGGATCCATGCGGGATATTCAGCATCTCTGCCATCCTTGCAATGCGGCAAAGCGGTGAAGGCGCCGGCCAGACCATACTGTCTCTATCCGACCTTCAGTCGGGCGGAATGGATACAGCGGCTATCGAATCGATACTTGAGAACATCAGGCCGGCTGGCAAGGATACCCTGCCAAGCTCTTCCTCAAAACAACTTGCAGCCGGCACCCTCAAAGAACGGACTGGATGGAGTGCCTTTTGGGAGCAACTGGGACTGGGTTCATCCGGTAACACCGCGATGTCCGCACCTGATAGCGGGTCGAGCGTGTCAACGGTATGCGACCCCTGCACCGTGGCCGGCGAAGCCAGCACCGTGACTCCGATGGAATGGAATCCGAAATTGGCGAGCGAAGGACAGCGCGCCGTCGTGTTGTTTGCCTTGCAGCGTCTTGCCAGGCAATCTCTCGATCAGGCCGCCGCGCGCTGGATCAAGTTCGCGCCGTATTTCCCGGCGCCGGAGCAGCATTATTTTTACGGCAGGCTGGCATATGAGGCTGCACGCGACCTGGATGATCGCGCGCTGCAATGGTACAAGGCGGCAGCGAACACGCCGTTGAACGAACAGCAAGCTGCCTGGCGGGTGCGCGCCGCATTACGCACACAGGATTGGCAGGAGGTGCTGGCGAGCATCAACGCGATGAGCGAGCAGCAGCAGCGCGATGCGGCCTGGAGGTACTGGAAGGCGCGTGCCTTGCAGGCAACCGAAAAGTCAGTCGAAGCAAGGAATATATATGCGCCGTTGAGCAGCGAATATCATTTCTATGGACTGCTGGCGGGCGAGGAGCTGGCGGACACACCGGTCATCAGCGAGGCGGGGGCGGCATACAAACCCGACAACCGGATTATCGCGGAGATGGAAGCACTGCCGGGAGTGCAGCGCTCGCTGGCGTTGTATCGCATGGGCTTGCGCAACGAGGCTTTGGAGGAGTGGCGCTGGCTGGTGCGCAATCTCAATGACCGCGAGCTGCTTACCGCAGCCGAGATCGCGCGGCGCAACGAGATGTATGACCGGGCCATCGGCGCGGCGGAAAAGACCTTAACCGTGCATGATTTCAGCTTGCGCTATCTCGCGCCTTATCGCGAAGTGTTGCAGGAGCACATCCAGGAACACGGTTTGGAGGAGGCGTGGGTGTACGGACTGATGCGGCAGGAGAGCCGTTTTGTCAGCAGCGCAAAATCCAGTGTTGGTGCGGCGGGTCTGATGCAGATCATGCCGGCCACGGCGCGCTGGGTGGCGAACAGGCTGGGTTTGAAAAGTTACCGCAACAAGTTGATTCACCAACTGGACACCAACCTGCGCCTCGGCACCTACTACATGAAATCGGTGCTTTCCCAGTTCGATGACAGCCCGGTGCTGGCTACGGCGGCATACAATGCCGGACCGCGTCGCGCGCGCCAATGGCGCGGGGACAGGCCGATGGAGGGTGCGATTTACGCCGAGACCATCCCGTTCGAGGAAACGCGCGACTATGTGAAAAAGGTGATGAGCAACACCATGTATTACGCGATCCAATTCAATGCGCCGTTACGCACACTCAAAAAACGTTTGGGCATCGTTCCGGGCAAAGGGGTGGAGAATCCCAAAAATATGCCGTCTGTACCCGGTTAGCCTCTCTCGACCGGACTCGGGACAGGCTTCGATGCAACACAGAACAGGCATGCCGAACCATGAGTGATGAACCAAAACCAGCCGCAGGTGTGATTCCGGGAAACCCCAAAGTCTATTGCGTGGGCGGCGCGGTGCGCGACCGCCTGCTGGGGCTGGCTGTTCAGGATCACGACTGGGTGGTGGTGGGCAGCACGCCGGAAGACATGGTGGCGCAGGGCTTCCAGCCGGTGGGCAGGGATTTTCCGGTGTTCCTGCATCCGCACACCCATGAGGAATACGCGCTGGCGCGCACCGAGCGCAAGACCGCACGCGGCTACCAGGGCTTTGCCGTATATGCCGCGCCGGATGTCACGCTCGAACAGGATCTGCTGCGCCGCGATTTCACGATCAACGCCATCGCGCAAGACGCCGATGGCAAACTGATCGATCCGCACAACGGCATCGCCGATCTGCATGCGGGCATCCTGCGCCATGTCAGCCCTGCGTTCAGCGAAGACCCGGTGCGCATCCTGCGCGCGGCGCGGTTTGCGGCGCGCTTCGGTTTCACGATCGCGCCGGAGACGTTGCAACTGATGCGCGACATGGTGAACAACGGCGAAGTGGATGCGCTGGTGGCGGAGCGCGTCTGGCAGGAACTGGCGCGCGGCCTGATGGAGAAAAAACCATCGCGCTTTTTCGAGACGCTGCGCAGTTGCGGCGCGCTGGCAAAGATCATCCCCGAAGTGGACGCGCTGTTCGGCGTGCCGCAGCCGGAAATACATCATCCCGAGATCGATTGTGGCATCCACACCCTGCTGGTGGTGGACGATGCCGCGCGGCACGACTGCACGCTGGAAGTGCGCTTCGCCGCGCTGACCCATGACCTGGGCAAGGCCACCACACCGAAAGATGTGTTGCCACGGCATATCGGCCACGAGCAGCGCAGCGAGGAGCTGGTGAAAACGCTCTGCCAGCGCTTGCGCGCATCCAGCGAATGCCGTGATCTGGCCTTGCTGGCGGCGCGCTATCATGGCGACATCCATCGCGCCCAAGAATTGCGCGCCGAGACCATCATCAAGCTGTTCCAGTCGGCGGATGCGTGGCGCAGGCCGGAGCGTTTCGCGCATTTGCTACAGGCCTGCGCATCGGACGCACGCGGCCGCACGGGACACGAGAACGATCCCTACCCGCAGGCGGATTACTTGTTGCAATTGTTAGCTATCGCGCGCGCCGTGGATGCGGGCGAGATTGCGAAGCAGTGCACCGACAGCAGCACCATCGCTGCCGCAGTGCAGCAGGCGCGCATAGTCGCGATAGAAACGATGGTGGAAAAGCAGCGTTACAAGCTGATGTAGGGCGTCAATAAGCGAAGCGCATTGCGCCGTATGCGAATGTCCTCGATACTCTTACCATGCCTGATTACCGTCGCGCCTGGCATCCGGGCGGCACTTACTTCTTTACTGTCAATCTGTTGCAACGGCAGGGCAATGACCTGCTGATTCAATTTGTGGACTTGCTTCGTGAGGTGGTGAGGACGGTGCAGCAGCGTCATCCCTTTATCATCCATAGTTGGGTAGTGTTACCCGATCACCTGCATTGCGTCATCGAGCTTCCGCCCGATGATGCCGACTTCGCGACCCGATGGCGATTGATCAAGATAGAGTTTTCCAAGGCGTTACCAAAAACCGAACGGCGCTCCCATGTCCGCATGGCACGAGGTGAACGGGGTATTTGGCAACGCCGTTATTGGGAACATTTGATTCGCGACGATGCTGATTATCGTGCGCATATGGATTATGTTCACATTAATCCGCTCAAACACGGCTTGGTCAAGCGTGTGGGTGATTGGCCGCATTCGACTTTTCATCGGTTGGTCGGGGATGTTGTTTATCCGGCAGATTGGGCGGGGGGCGATGAAGATGCGCTCGAATACGAAGATTGACATACGGCGCAATGCGCTTCGCTTATTGACGCCCTACGCCTTACGCGGGTTAAAATGTCAGTGCGATGTAGCCGCGCCACATACACAAGAGATCCTGCCATGCCTTTGTGCGAGGCTGTTGATCAGGCCGCGCACCGCGAGACAGATTTCGCTGACATAATCATCCGGTACAGTGATTTGTTGTGCGGCATGTAACAAGGCCGTGTCGCTGGGGGCACGTTCTAACTAAGCATACATCAGCCGATGTCCACGTGGACTAGGCACTGTCTGCCCTTCAGCGCGCGCCACTTCCAGCCACAAGGCCATTGCCTGCTTTGCGTTGCTTAACGCTTCCTCGTGTGTTGCGCCGTGCGCCATGCAGCCGGGCAATTCTGGAACGTCAGCGATGAATGCCTGATCCTGTGCGCTCCAGTAAATAATGATTTCGTAGTGATCCATGTTATTCACCTCCAAGGCGATATTTTACGATGACATCGCGTACTTGCCTAACCTGATAAGGCTTTGCTTTTGCCCCATCGCGTTGCAGATTGATTTTTTCGATGATACCCGATTTTGAAAACAGATGATGACTGCCGCGCACCCGCAAGGTAAAGCCAAAGTATGTCAGCAAAGTACATAAATCATCGAATGCAACATCGGCATCCGAATTGCCGCGCAGAATACGATCTATCAGTTTGTCCCGGCGAGTCATACGTATTGCTCCTTAACTCACAATTGCCTCACCCCAAACAGCATGGTGAAGTTAGCGGTGGAAAGTACGTAAAAATTGATTTTGAGGTGCAATCTTACCATCCCTCGACATTCCATCGCTTGGTAGAGCAGGGTGTTTATCCGGAAGATTGGGCGGGAGCGATGAAGATGCGCTCGAATATGAAGAGTGACAACCGGCGGTGCCAATTTCTCAAGCTCGCAAGAACTACAGAGAACGCGTCAAGTCACCTCGGGCGAATCCGCACAACGGGTTCGCCATCCCTTCGACAGAGCTCAGGACAAGATTCTTCCCCAATGCGATCACCTTGAACAACTCGCCCATTTCGGCGGGGCTGGTGAGTTTCTGCAATTGCGCCGAGAGCGGCAGGTAGTCGCGCAGATTTTCCGGTGAAGTATTCTTGAGCAGATCGGTGATGCCGCAATTGATCAGGAAGAACGCCTGCGAGGTATAGCCGATCAGCTCCAGACCGGCATCGATGCCGCATTCGGCGATGCCGGTGAAATTCACATGCGCGGTGATGTCCTGCAAGCCGGGCAGGAAGAACGGATCGTCGTGCGCGTGGTGGCGGTAGTGGCACATCAGTGTGCCGCTGCTGCGCTGCGGGTGGTAGAACTCGCGCGCGCCGAATCCGTAGTCGATGAACAACAGCGCGCCGCGATCCAGTCGCTGTGCGAAACTGTTGATCAGGCCGCGCGCGGAGAGACAGATTTCGCTGACATAATCATCGGGTACAGTGATTTGCTGCGCGGCATGTAACAGAGCAGCATCGCTGATGGTGCGTTCCTGCCAGATGAAGTTGTTATCGCGCACCGCCACGCCGCGCTCGGTGATCGCGCTGTCGCGCCAGTGCACCAGATGCACGGGCAATGCGTCGAGCACTTCGTTGGCGATGATCGCGCCGGAAAATCTTTCCGGCAGCGCGTCCAGCCAGCGCACCCGGTCCAGCAGATGCGGCAAGTGCTCGCGTATCAGCGCCTGTTGGCGCGCGCGCAAGTCGGCACTGATTTCAAGGGTCGAATAAGAGTCCGGCAGGCACCCAAGCTTTTCGAGTTCAGCCAGCATGTCTGCTGCCAGCTTGCCGCTGCCTGCGCCCAGTTCCAGTATGTGCGGTGAGCTGTGCGCCATGATCTCGGCAACTTGCCGCGCCAGCGTGCGCCCGAACAGCGGTGAGAGCTCCGGCGCGGTGATGAAGTCGCCTGCTGCGCCGAACTTGTGTGCGCCCGCCGTGTAATAGCCCAGCCTCGGCGCATACAGCGCCAGCTCCATGTAACGCGCGAAAGAAATCCATCCGCCATGTGCGGCGATGTCGCGCCGGATGAACTCGGCCAGGCGTTCGCTGTGTTGAGTGGCTTCCGGGCTGGGGGCGGGTAGAGTGGGGTGGGTAGGCATGGTCAGGTATAATCTCAAGAAAGGCGATTTGTCCACGAAAAGCACGAAATGGGGTAAGCAGGCATTACGCCGTGAGGCGGAAGCTCGCAAAATTTACAAAGCTGCCAAGCTGTAGGTCGTTACCCAAAGGGTGAGCGACTAAGCCGGCTCACGTTGTTGACTTAATTTCGTGTCTTTCGTGAATTTCGTGGACAAATGCTTTTTCCAAGAAAGTTCACAAAGTGGTTGAGTTTAATGGAGCAAGCGATGCAAGGCAAAGTGGTACTGGTGACCGGCGGGGCGAAGCGCGTCGGCGCGGCGATCTGCCGCCGCCTGCACGCGGCAGGCGCGCTGCTCGCCGTGCATTACCGCAGCTCCGAGCAGGAGGCGCTGGATCTGCAAAAGCAGTTGAACAAGCTGCGCCCGAAAAGCGCTGCAATATTCCAGGCGGACCTGCTCGAGCAGAAAGATTTACCGCAACTGGTGCGCAAGGTCATCAAAAAATTTGGCCGGCTGGACGCGCTGGTCAACAACGCCTCAAGTTTTTACGCCACTCCTTTGGCCGATATCGATGAGCAACAGTGGCACGATCTGCTCGGCACCAATCTGCGCGCACCGCTGTTTCTGGTGCAGGCGGCAGCGTCCGAATTGCGCCGTCGGCATGGCGCTATCGTGAACATCGTCGACATCCACGCCGAGCGGCCGATGCACGGGCACCTGCTGTACAGCGTTGCCAAGGCCGGGCTGGTTGCGCTGACCAAAGGTCTGGCGCAGGAGATGGCGCCGCAGGTGCGCGTCAACGCAGTTGCCCCCGGTGTCATCATCTGGCCGGAAGGCGAGGCATGGATGGACCAGGAGCAGCGCCGCAAGATCGTCGCGCACACTCTGCTCAAGCGCGAAGGCGAGCCGGAGGACATCGCCAAGACGGTGAACTTTTTATTGAACGATGCGCCTTATATCACCGGACAGGTGATCGCGGTGGATGGCGGGCGCAGCGTGAACATTTGAAAACTTCACCCCAGCCCCTCCCGGCCTCCCCTTGTCAGGGGAGGAGCACTCAGTTCCTCCCCTGACAAGGGGAGGTTAGGAGGGGTTAATGCCCCACATTTTATTTAATGAGCTTAGCAATGAACGACATCGCACAACCTGTACATTTCGAGAAGCACTCCACCAACTTCAATCGTCTCAAAGGCCGGCTGGAGCACCAAGTCGGCCAGGCGATCGCCGATTTCAACATGATAGAGGAAGGCGACAGCGTGATGGTGTGCCTGTCCGGGGGCAAGGATTCCTATACCCTTCTGGATATCCTGCTCACCTTGCGCAAGCGCGCGCCTGTCGATTTCCGCATCGTGGCGATGAATCTCGACCAGAAGCAGCCCGGCTTTCCCGCCGAGGTGCTGCCGGACTATCTGAAGTCCCTCGGAATCGAATACCACATCGAGACGCAGGACACTTATTCCATCGTCAAGCAGAAGATACCCGAAGGCAAGACCACCTGCTCGCTGTGTTCGCGATTGCGGCGCGGCATCATCTATCGCGTGGCGCAGGAACTCGGCGCGAACAAGATCGCGCTGGGACATCACCGCGATGACATGATCGAGACGCTGTTCCTGAACATGTTCTTCGGTGGCAAGCTCAAGGCGATGCCGCCCAAGCTGGTTACCGACAAGGGTGACCACATCGTGATCCGTCCGCTGGCGTATTGCGCGGAAAAAGATATTGCCCGCTACGCGCGCGGCATGGAATTCCCGCTCATTCCGTGCAACCTGTGCGGCGCGCAGGAAAACCTGCAGCGCCAGAACATCAAGGAGATGCTTGCCGCATGGGAGCGCGAATATCCGGGGCGCAGCCAGACCATCTTCACCGCGATGCAGAACATCGCGCCTTCGCATCTGCTCGACAGCAAGCTGTTCGATTTCAAGAACATTCGACCCGGCCAGCAGACGGCCGAGGGCGATGTGGTGTTTGATCAGGAGGTATGATTGCCGGCCGCGCTGCATGCGGCCTGTTCGCGATAACAATTGTCTGTGATATGCTTGCCGGAATTAAATGGGAAGGGTTGGATTTGCGTGAAGTCCACGCTTGTAGCGAAAATTCCGCAGACTTGCCGCTAGCCATGATCAACCTGATATAGATTTTTTAGGAGTTAAGTTATGTTATTGCGCCGAATTCTTGCACTTTGCCTGTTTGCATTCAGCAGTACAGCCCTGGCTGATTCAGTTGATCTAAATCTGCGCGACACCAGTGTCCAAGTTCAGTACAACGCCTCGATGGGCAAGGACACACTCGGGAGATCCGAACTCCATGCGGGTTTTCTGTATACCAGCAACAACAATTCGCTGTTCGATTTCGGCCTGCTGGTGCAGGACGAGTTGGCCGGCGCGCCCGGTGTCACGGTTGGAGTCGGCCTGAAAGGCTTGATCGCCAAGACCAAGATCAATAATGCCAGAGCGCTGGCATTGGGGGCCATGGTGCGTTTCGCACCTTTTACCGATACGCGTTTCGGCATTTCCGGACAGGTGTACTTGTCCCCGAATATCGTCACATTCGGCGATGCCGACCGCTATACCGAAACCGGCCTGAAACTGGATTATGAAGTCATACCGCAGGCGGTCGCCTATATCGGTTACCGGAAGATAAAATTGGGCCTGACGGTTCCGCCGGACGAGATATTGGACGAGGGTGTCAATATCGGCGTAAAAATTTCGTTTTAACCCGATATCGGCCAACGGGCCGAGGCAGTACTGAATCGTAATGAACGGAAATCCGTTTCATTCCACTGCGATCTTGAATACCACTTTGCGGATGTTTCCCGCAGCAACCAGCGGCGCATGCGCATCATCCGGGAAGAAGATGCAGAACGCGCCGGGCGGCGTGGAGACCCATGTTGCAGGCGCATCGTCGTAGAATCGGATATCCCGCTCCGCGCTGTATTCGCTCACCGGCTTGTGGCAATCCGCCAGCGCCTTCCAGCCCATCTCGTCCACCCCTTCCAATACCAGCTGGATGTCGATGTAACGGCGGTGGCTTTCCAGTTTCGCCTCAGCGCGTGTGCGTCCCGGTGCATGCTCGACGATGGCGAGCAGATCATCACCGGCGATCGGGTAACATCCCGGCGCGAGCGACAGCAGATCGGTGTTGCGTATGTATTCGAATGCGCGCGGGAACAGCGGATGCAGCGCGGCATAACGGCCGGAATTGGAGAGGGTGGAAAAGATCATGCCTGTGTTCCCGGATTGGTGAAATTAAGAGCTTATTCCTGGCTCGATTTAAATAAATTTGGCCAGCATGCCCTTGGCCAGTTCGCCCCGCAACGGTATCTGCACGCGATGGCCGCTGCCGGGCGCGGTGGTAAGAGCATTGCCTTCGAGAGTGCGCATCTCGTTTAGCACAACGATATGATTGCCAGAGGGGTGGATGATTTCCAGTTTGTCGCCGACCTGGAATTTATTTTTCACGTCGATCTCGGCGATGCCATTGGCGCAGCTGACAATGTCCCCGACATATTGCTGGCGCGAGTTCTCGGAGTGGCCGCGCAGGTAATTCTGCTGTTCGTGGGTGTGGTGGCGCTCGTAGAAGCCGTCGGTGTAGCCGCGGTTCGCCAAGGCGTCGAGCGCGCCAAGCAGTGAGTAGTTAAATGGCCGACCGGCAACCGCATCGTCTATTGCCTGCCGATACACTTGCGCTGTGCGTGCGACATAGTAGATCGACTTGGTGCGGCCTTCGACCTTAAGCGAGTCGATGCCGATCCTTGTCAGGCGCTCGACGTGCTCGACCGCGCGCAAATCCCTGGAGTTCATGATGTAGGTGCCGTGCTCGTCTTCCAGAACAGGCATCAGTTCGCCGGGATGATCCTGGCGCGAGATGACGTAAACGCGGTCTGCCATCGGGTGGCGTGCCTGTTCGCCGCAGTCGGACAGCGCGCTTGTACCGAGTGCCCGGTCAAAATCGAAGTCGATCTTCTGGATATCACCGGTGCCGTTCTCTTCAGCATTTTCAACCTTGTAATCCCAGCGGCACGAATTGGTGCAGGTACCCTGGTTGGCATCGCGGTGATTGAAGTAGCCGGACAGCAGGCAGCGTCCGGAATAGGCGATGCACAACGCACCGTGCACGAACACTTCCAGTTCAATGTCCGGACATTGCTGGCGTATCTCTTCGATCTCGTCCAGCGACAGTTCGCGCGACAGGATCACGCGGCTCAGGCCGAGCGATTTCCAGAACTTTACCGCAGCATAGTTGACCGTGTTGGCCTGCACCGAAAGATGGATCGGCATTTGCGGCCAGCGCTCGCGCACCATCGCGATCAGTCCGGGGTCGGCCATGATCAGCGCATCCGGCCGCATCCCGATGACCGGGGCCATGTCTGCCATGTAGGTCTTCACCTTGGCGTTGTGCGGCATCAGGTTGCTGGCGACGAAAAATTTCTTGCCGAGCGCGTGCGCTTCCTGGATGCCGGTGCCCAGTTCTTCCAGCTTGAATTCATTGTTGCGCGCGCGCAATGAGTAGCGAGGCTGCCCGGCATATACCGCGTCCGCGCCGAAGGCGTAGGCAGCGCGCATCTTTTCCAGCGTGCCGGCGGGCAATAGCAATTCAGGTGATTGAATTCGGGTCACAGCCCCAACCGTTTCCAGATCGCCACGCTGGGCGCAGCATGATTCAGCGTGTAGAAGTGCAGACCGGGTGCGCCGCCGGCAAGCAGCCGTTCGCACAATGTCGTGACGACATCCATGCCGAATGCCTGTATCGCTTCGCTATCGTCGCCAAAGCCTTCCAGCGTCTTGCGCATCCAGCGCGGAATCTCCGCACCGCAGGCATCGGAGAAACGCGCCAGCTGGGCATACTTGACGATCGGCATGATGCCCGGCACGATCGGAACGGTGACGCCCAGCTTGCGGCACTCGTCCACGAAACGAAAATAGCTGTCGGAGTTGTAAAAATACTGCGTGATGGCAGAGTTTGCCCCCGCATCGATCTTGCGCTTGAAGTTGAGGAGGTCGCTGCGCGCCGATTTTGCCTGAGGATGAACTTCAGGGTATCCGGCAACCTCGATGTGGAAGTGGCCGCCGGTCTGCGCCCGGATGTACGACACCAGTTCGTTGGCGTACTGGAATTCGCCGGTGGTGGCCATGCCGGAAGGGAGATCGCCGCGCAGCGCCACGATGCGGTTGATGCCGAGATTCTTGTAGGTGTCGAGAATGGCGCGGATGTTTTCGCGCGTGGAACCGATGCAGGACAGATGCGGTGCCGCAGTGTGGCCTTCTGCCTTGATCTGCTGCACGGTATCCAGCGTGCGGTCGCGCGTGGAGCCGCCCGCGCCGAACGTGACCGAAAAGAATTCCGGCTTGAGATTCGCCAATTGCTTGCGCGCAGCGGCGAGTTTTTCCACGCCCTCGGGTGTCTGGGGCGGAAAGAATTCAAAACTGAACACCGGCTTGCTCATGACTTTCTCATTTATTGTGCGGCCTCATCAATTGCGCGGCCGCCGCGGACAGCGCCCAGGAAAAGATACTGTACAGGACGGAACCCAATACGCCGTGCCAGAAGCTGTCCACCAGGAATCCTTTCAGTATCGAACCGACGAACCAGAACAGCAGTCCGTTGATGACGAAGATGAACAATCCTATCGTTAGCAGCGTGACCGGCAGGGTAAGCAGCAGCAGCAACGGACGTATCAGTGTGTTAATCAATCCCAGGAAAAATGCCGCGATCAGGGCGGCGGTGAACCCGTCCACGTGGATACCGGGAACGAAATTGGCCACCGCGAGCAGCGCCAGCGCATTGAGTATCCAGATCAGCAACAATTCGAACTGCAGTTTCATATAAGCTTCCTTTTGCCGGGTTCACCCGGATTGACCGTCCGGACACGCAATGCGGCACCATAAGCGGCCTGACAGCCAGACACCCATCAAAGCGGAAGATTCCCGGCCGGCTTGCAGTGCCGGCCAGTCATGCATTCCGCCAGTGACCTACGCTTGTATAGCCTGCGGAAATAACGGTTGCGGATTCAATAACGATAATGGTCGGATTTGTACGGGCCTTCCTTGGGCACGCCGATATAAGCGGCCTGTTGGTCGGTCAGTGAGCTCAGTTGCGCATTCAGAGTCGTCAACTGCAATCTGGCCACCTTCTCATCCAGATGCTTGGGCAGGGTGTAGACGCCGATCGGGTAGTCCTTGGTGCGGGTGAACAACTCGATCTGTGCGATGGTCTGGTTTGCGAATGACGAGGACATCACATAGGACGGATGGCCGGTTCCGCAGCCTAGGTTCACCAAACGACCCTTGGCGAGCAGGATGATCCTTTTGCCGTCCGGGAAGATCACATGGTCCACCTGCGGCTTGATTTCATCCCACTGGTATTTCTCCAGCGAGGCGACGTCGATCTCGTTGTCGAAATGGCCGATATTGCAGACGATGGCCTGATCCTTCATCTTCGCCATGTGGTCGTGGGTGATGACGTGGAAGTTTCCGGTGCAGGTCACAAAAATATCGGCCTTGTCCGCGGCGTAGTCCATGGTCACTACGCGGAAGCCTTCCATTGCGGCCTGCAATGCACAGATCGGGTCGATCTCGGTCACCCAGACCTGGGCGGACAGGGCGCGCATGGCCTGCGCCGAGCCTTTGCCCACATCGCCGTAACCGCAAATCAGCGCGACCTTGCCGGCGATCATCACGTCGGTGGCGCGCTTGATACCGTCCACCAGCGATTCGCGGCAGCCATACAGATTATCGAACTTGGACTTGGTTACGGAATCATTGACGTTGATTGCCGGAAATTTCAGTTCGCCGCGCTCATGCATCTGGTACAAGCGATGCACGCCGGTGGTGGTTTCCTCGGTTACACCCTTGATCGCGGCGAGACGCCGGGAATACCAGGTCTTGTCGACAGCAAGTTTGGCCTTGATCGACGCAAACAGGCAGGTCTCTTCTTCAGAGCCGGGCTTGCTCAACAACGACTCATCCTTTTCGGCGCGCGCGCCCAGATGCAACAGCAATGTTGCGTCGCCGCCGTCGTCGAGGATCATGTTGGACAACCTTTTTTCGCCTTGCTGGCCGTCCGGCCATTCGAAGATGCGGTGGGTGTAGTCCCAGTATTCGGTCAGCGATTCACCCTTGTGGGCGAACACCGCGATGCCTTCGGCGGCGATTGCGGCGGCGGCATGATCCTGGGTCGAATAGATGTTGCAGGATGCCCAGCGCACTTCCGCGCCGAGCGCGGTCAGCGTTTCGATCAGCACGGCGGTCTGGATGGTCATGTGCAGCGAGCCGGTGATACGCGCGCCCTTGAGTGGCCGGCTTTTGGCGAATTCCCCGCGGATCGCCATCAGTCCGGGCATCTCGGTCTCGGCGATGGCGATCTCCTTGCGTCCCCATCCGGCCAGGGAGATATCGGCGACTTTGTAATCGGTGATTTGTCTAGCGGCAGCTTTACCGCTGGTAACTGAGTTCATAGGTGCTCCATTCACAATAGTTAATGAATGGGTGCGGTTGAAACATGTACGGAACCCCGAGCCTGACGGGGGACTGGTTGCCCAGACCCGCTGCAGCACCCCTCGGAGGGCGCGGATTATAAACCCAAAAGCGAAATTTTGCTAAATCCCGGCATCCGCGCGAAGTGCGACTGCCTTATCGGTGCTTTCCCAAGAGAAGTCCGGTTCTTCGCGGCCGAAGTGGCCGTAAGCAGCGGTCTTTTCATAGATCGGACGGAGCAGATCGAGCATCTGCACGATGCCTTTCGGGCGCAGGTCGAAGTGCTTCCTTACCAGTTCGGAAATCTTCTCGTCGGAGATTTTGCCGGTGCCATAAGTGGTGACCCACACGCTGGTCGGCTGGGCTACCCCGATCGCATAGGAAATCTGGATCAGGCACTTGCTGGCAAGCCCGGCTGCCACGATGTTCTTTGCGACATACCGGCCGGCGTAAGCCGCCGAACGGTCCACCTTGGAAGGATCCTTGCCGGAGAACGCACCGCCGCCGTGCGGCGCAGCACCGCCATAGGTGTCCACGATGATCTTGCGCCCGGTCAGGCCGCAATCGCCCTGCGGGCCGCCGATGACGAAACGGCCGGTCGGATTGACCAGATACTTGATGTTGCCCTTGATGAGTTCCTTCGGCAGGACAGGCTTGATGATCTCCTCGATTGCGGCTTCGCGTATCGCTTCCAGCGTCATATCCGGGGAATGCTGTGTCGATAGCACCACGGTGTCTATGGAGTGCGGCTTGCCATCCACGTAGCGGATGGTCACTTGCGACTTTGCGTCCGGGCGCAACCATGGCAAACGCCCGTCGTGTCGCAATTGCGCCTGGCGCTGCACGATACGGTGCGCAAGGTAAATGGGCAGCGGCATCAGCGTGTCGGTTTCGTCACACGCATAGCCGAACATCAATCCCTGGTCACCGGCACCCTGGCCCAACTCGTCGTCGTAGGCCTTGTTCACGCCCCGGGCGATGTCGGGGCTTTGCTTGTCGTAAGCCACCAGCACCGCGCATCCTTTGTAGTCAATGCCAAATTCGGTATTGTCGTAACCGATGCGTTTGATGGTATTGCGTGCCACCTGGATGTAATCGACATTGGCTGTGGTGGTGATCTCGCCAGCCAGAACGACCAAACCGGTGTTGCACAACGTTTCGGCGGCAATACGCGAATGCTTGTCCTGCGCTAGAATGGCATCCACGATCGCATCGGAAATCTGGTCGGATACCTTGTCCGGATGACCCTCGGACACGGATTCGGATGTGAAGAAATATTCGCTCATGGCTCTCCGTTCGATCACTTCGGTGGTAAAAGGGCGCGCATTATAACAAAACCTTCCATACGTTTTGACTTTATGATTTCTTCCTTGATGGTGGGTTTATTTGAATTCCTTGCCCGCTTGCCCCTGCCGGTGCTGCACCGGTTTGGCGCATTGCTTGGCTGGATGACCTATCTTTTTTCCGGGCGCTATGCAGCTCGTTTGCGTGAAAACCTGCACCATGCCGGACTGGAACGCTCGGACGCAGGGTCGCGCGAGTTGCTGCATGCCAACATCCGCGAAGCAGGCAAGGGCGTTTTGGAGCTCCCATGGGTGTGGCGGCGCCCGCTGGAAGAAGTGGTCGCCAGCGTCAAACAATGCCATGGCTGGGAACATGTCGAGGCGGCACATTCACAGGGCAAAGGCGTGATCGTGTTGACGCCGCATATCGGTTGCTTCGAGGTGATAAGTCTGTACATCGCTGCGCGCTTGCCGATGACCTGCATGTATCGTCCGCCGCGCTGGAATTTCCTGGATACCCTGATGCATCAAGGACGCGAACGCGGACAGATGAAATTGGTGGCAGCCGATTTTGGCGGCGTGCGCCAATTGCTCAAATCGCTCAAGCGCGGCGAGTTCATTGGCGTGTTGCCGGATCAAGTGCCGGGCAATGGCGAGGGCGAGTGGGTCCCTTTCTTCGGGCGCCCCGCTTATACGATGACGTTGATCGGCCGCTTGATGCAATCAAGCGGCGCACCGGTGGTGATGTGCTACAGCGAGCGCATGGCCGATGGTGCGGGTTATGTGTTGCACTTTGCTCCAATTGAGTTTGATGTTTCCAGTTCTATTCCGCAACAGATGAACAGGGCATTGGAAGCAGTGGTACGCACCCGCCCGGAGCAATACCTGTGGAGTTATAACCGGTATAAAGTTCCGCGCGGTGTGTTGCCGCCAAATGTTGCCAGGGAACAGTGATGCTGGTGCGCCTGGGTATTTTCATCTTGTGGCTGATTCATTTCCTGCCGTTCCGCGTCATCGTCTCGATAGGCAACGGCATCGGTTTGCTGCTCTATCTGGCGGCGGCCGAGCGTCGCCGGGTTGGCGCGACCAATTTGAAACTGTGCTTTCCCGATAAAAGCGATGAGGCGCGAAGAAAACTATTGCGGGATCACTTCAAGATGTTCGGTCGCGGCCTTGTCGAGCGCAGCATCCTGTGGTGGTCGAGTGCCAAGCGCATATCCGGCCTGATCCATGTCGAGGGATTGGAACACTTTGAAAGTGTAAAAGGCAAGCCAGCCATCCTGCTGACGCCGCATTTTGTCGGAATGGATGCGGGCGGGCAGTGGATCGCCCAGCATATCGACACGGTATGTATGTACGCGAACCAGAAGAGTCTCTACCTGACCGAACTGCTGTTGAAGAAACGCGCCCGCTTCCGCAACCAGTATCTGTATTCCCGCCAGCAGGGGTTGCGCCCCATCCTGAAGGGCATGCGCTCGGGCATGCCGTTCATCTATCCGCCCGACCAGGATCAGGGTGTCAAGGATGGCGCCTTTATTCCCTTCTTCGGTGTGCCGGCCGCGACGATGACCTCGGTGCCGCGTATCGCACAGATGACCGGCGCAAAAATCCTGCCCAGCATCACGCGCCTGTTGCCGGGTGGAGCTGGTTATGTGCTGACCTTCTATCCGGTCTGGGATAATTATCCGAGCGGGGATGATGTCGCCGATACACGCCGCATGAATGAGTTCATCGAGCAGCGCGTACTCGAGATACCCGAACAATATTTCTGGCTGCATAAGCGGTTCAAGACCAGGCCAGAAGGCGAAGCGAAACTTTATTAAACCCCCTCAATCCCCCTTGTCAGGGGGAAGCGAACTCCTCCCCTGACAAGGGGAGGCCGGGAGGGGTTGGAGGGTAATCAATGAAATACCATGATTTGCGAGATTTCATCGCGCAATTGGAAAAACTCGGCGAACTCAAACGCGTGACAGCGCCAGTTTCCACCTGTCTGGAAATGACCGAGATCTGCGATCGCGTACTGCGCTCCCAAGGTCCGGTTGTGCTGTTCGAGAATGTTGCGGGACACGGCATGGCCCGGAACAAAATACCCGTCCTGGCCAATCTGTTCGGCACGCCGCGCCGCGTGGCATTGGGCATGGGAGAAGAATCGACCGCCGCGTTGCGCGAGGTGGGCAAACTGCTGGCATATCTAAAGGAACCCGAACCGCCCAGGGGGTTGAAGGACGCATGGGATAAATGGCCGGTTTTGAAGCAGGTGCTGACGATGTCTCCCAGGGTGCTGTCTTCCGCGCCGTGCCAGGAAATCGTTTGGCAAGGCAGCGACGTGGATCTGGGCAAGTTGCCGATCCAGACCTGCTGGCCCGGCGACATTGCTCCACTGATCACTTGGGGGCTGGTGGTCACGCGCGGTCCAAACAAGCCGCGCCAGAATCTGGGTATCTACCGGCAGCAAGTGATCGCACCGAACAAACTCATCATGCGCTGGCTGGCGCATCGCGGCGGCGCACTCGATTTCCGCGACCACTGCGCAAAGAATCCGGGACAGCCGTTCCCGGTTGCGGTGGTAATCGGGGCAGATCCAGCCACCATTCTGAGTGCAGTCACGCCGGTACCCGATAGTTTGAGCGAGTATCAGTTCGCCGGATTGCTGCGCGGCAGCAAGACCGAATTGGTCAAGTGCCTGGGCAGCGACCTGCAAGTGCCCGCCTCCGCCGAGATCGTGCTCGAGGGTGTGATCCACCCGGATGAAATGGCGCTGGAAGGTCCGTTCGGCGACCACACCGGTTATTACAACGAGCAGGAAAGATTCCCGGTGTTCACGATCGAGCGCATCACGATGCGCCGTGATCCGATCTACCACTCCACCTACACCGGCAAGCCGCCCGACGAGCCGTCCATGCTGGGTGTGGCACTCAACGAAGTGTTCGTGCCGTTGCTGCAAAAACAGTTTCCCGAGATCGCGGATTTTTATTTGCCGCCGGAAGGCTGCTCGTATCGCATGGCGGTTGTGAGTATCAGGAAGCAATACACCGGTCACGCCAAGCGCGTGATGTTCGGTATCTGGTCTTTCCTGCGCCAGTTCATGTATACCAAGTTCATCATCGTGGTGGACGACGACATCAACGTGCGCGAATGGAAAGAGGTGATCTGGGCGGTCACTACCCGTGTCGATCCGGTGCGCGACACACTGCTGGTGGACAACACGCCGATCGATTATCTGGATTTCGCCAGCCCGGTGTCGGGTCTGGGCGGCAAGATGGGTCTGGATGCGACCAACAAATGGCCAGGCGAGACACAGCGAGCATGGGGAACACCTGTCGCGATGGATGAGGCGGTGAAACAGAAAGTGGATCAGATGTGGGGCGAATTGGGGTTGTAGCAAAAACTCAATCAGTAGAAGCGGGTGAAGGACAAATTGAAATGGATCCGATTTGCTTTTACCCGGGCGCCCGTCAGAGTTGCTGGCTGAAATTCAAGCCGAATTCAACGGTGTTGTTTTTCGGCTCCCGGCCCATTCCGGCCGGAATGCCATTCTGTAACACAAGTGTCCAGTTTGATTCGCCGATATTCCAATAGTTTGCATAAGGGCCGATCGCCCATCTGTTTTTCTCGTACATGACGCTCAGTTTCAGACCATAGCCGCTGTTCTGATTGTTCGTTATATCACCGTACCCCAACCCCGCATCAGACAACCTGGAAATTTGTTTTCCTGCCAACAGGTGGTCGAATTCCAGCGTACTCTCCAATTTTGCCTGCCCATCGAGCGCCTTGCGGTGGGTGACGCCGATGGGTAAGTAGAAATAATTGCTTTCGCGGCGATACCCCGCCGCACCTGTACTGGTGATACCGCGCGCATCATTAAGCAGGTAGCGGTAACCCATCCCGGTATAAGCCACAAGCACTGCATCATTGATTACCCAGTCCTTGCCAACCAGACCTCTGGCTTCGATATACCAATCCGGATCCCCGCTTGCGCTGCCCGTGCCATTGCTGTTGTAGTCAACGGAGCCAAAGGCATAGCGCAGATCGCCGCGCATGAACCGATCGTTCTGCAACTCCTTGGTGACATGCAGATCCAGCCCCAGTTTCACTCCCTTGGATGACATGAACCTCGGTTCATCGTACTTGTAAGAAGAAAGGGACAGGCCGATGTCGTTGCCCGTTTGGGTTTTCAGATCAGCTGATTCTGCGCGGGCCGTAGTTGCCACTATCAGCATTGTCAAAGTGACCAGCACTGCGGTTACATTCTTCACGATTTTATCTGCGGGTACTTGGCAAGTATCTTTGACTGCATTCATGTGGAGCGAACTGCAAATAAAAAACCGGGCTGGCGCCGGTTTTTCCTGCGTCGAGTCTGGTTAGAACTTGAATATGCCACCTAGGTACAGCATGCCAGCGGAAGAGGTGGTCGTGATGGCTGAGTCCCCTACCGGATAACTATCAAAACCAAAAAGTATCCCTGCATCATTGCCAATGTTGAATTTGCCGCCAAAGCCTATGGACAGCCCGGTGTTGGTGTAAGTGAAATTTTCAGTGTAGCCGGGCTTGGCCGTATCATCCAAAGTGCTGCTGGAAATTCCCATCTTGCCGAACAAGGAGAATTCCGGGCTCAATGGCAAAGAACCGACGCCGCTAAAACCGAATGAGCGGCCCTTTACGGTTCCGGTGGTGCTGTCAAATCCACCCAGGCGGTTGAACTCGGCTTCGACCGCAAAGTAATCGTTGACAGTGTAGCCACCCAGTAAACCATATCCGGCCTGACTGTTATTTGATACGTTGGCGTAGCCATAATTAACGCTGCCGAATTTGGCGCCAAAGTAAAAACCGGTGTCGGCTGCAACAGCGGGAGCAGCCACAAAAGCGGAAAATAGCGCAACAGTAACGATTACTTTCATGATCCAATCCCCAAGTCAAGTTGATGCCACGCGAAATATGCAAGCAATGCTACGCACTCTATCCGCCACCCGCGAGCCAGTCAATGCTAAAGCTCAAAGCACATTGAATATGGTAATAATGCTGCACCAGTATTGATACTGCAGCTGTTCCATAAACATTCTTGCGCTGGCTGTGATTGATCGGTGGCGGATACAGGATTGAGCGAGTCGGGATTGTGGTTCTGCAAACAACAAAAAAGCCGGAACAGTCCGGCTTTTTCGGCGTCAAGTTAAATTAGAACTTGAGCACGGCACCAATGCTCGTTACCTTTTGGTCAAGGTTTATAACATCAGTTACTTTGTATATATCGTAACCAAGACGAATGCCAATCTGTTTGTTAACGTTGAATTGGCCGCCAAAACCATAAGTCAGATCGCTTTTGCTTTGTGAAGACCCTGTATCATCTACTGTTGTCGATGCAAAACCCAACTTGGCGAATACCGAGAATTGTTCATTGATAGGGTAAGAGCCAACACCACTAATACTTATGGCGCTACTCTTGACGTTAAAGCCTCCGGGATAATCTTTGCTGCCGAAGTTGCTGTAAGCAATTTCGGCAGCAAAATTTTCGTTGAAAGTGTAGCCACCCAGCAAAGCGAATGAGGTAGTAGAGTCAAAGCCTGGAAAATCGATCTTGGCCGAACCGACATTTACGCCAGCATAGAAAGGCGTGTCAGCCGCAACAGCAGGCGCAGCGATGAAAGCGGACAACAAAACAGCAATGGCAATTTTCTTCATGATTTAATCCCCTAGGTAATTTTACAAATTCCAAGTTGCTTGCGCACCAAGCAACGGCGCATACATTACTCCCTAACACGAACCCATCAAAGCCAACACGCAAAATCGTTGTAAAAAAACCACAACATGCATATCGCAGCCGTTCCATCAGCGCGCTTTTAATGGGCTACGTCATAACGGTGTGCAGGGGAAATGGGGCAAATTGGTGTATGAGCTGCACAAGTTTTTATATTCGCGTGGCCAGGCTCAGAATCCGTATATGCCCGCAACGCTCAATACATCCACATTGAGTACATCAGGATTGCCGATCATATAGCGATCCCAGGCAAATCTGATAGTCGTTAACGGACTGATATTGTATCGAAATCCAAAACCATGGGTAAAAGAAGAATTGTGCTGTGCCTGGCCAGGCAGTTTCCAGGCAGTGCTGGCGTAGCTAATTTTTGCATACAGCGAGAATGATTCGTCACCCGGATAATAAAACAATGCACTGACATCCGCTGCAGAGGCTTTGACATTGCCAAACCTGCCCAAGTCTATATATCCGGCTTCGATTGCGAAGTCAGGATTGACCTTGTAGCCGCCGAACACTCCAGAGGCGATCGGAGAATTGGTTACGCCTGTGATGTTGTGCCTTGATTTTCCCATTTTGAAGCCGGCATACATGTTTTCCGCCGCAACAGGGGCGGCAATGAAGGCTGAAAGCAAAGCGGCAAGAACTGTTTTTTTCATGGCTGATTCCCGAGGTTATTTTCAGTGCAAATTGATTCCGGTCAAACCGCATATTCCAGTTCACGCACCCTATCCGGCACGATGAGGTGAAACAATGGGCGCATTATAAGTTGCTTTAAAATCCAAATATCATTCGTGCAATATTGTCCCGCCGAAACGGCTTGCGATCAGGATATGGCTTGAGACTGGTTTGCTGCCGTGAATATGGCGGTTCTGTCGACGTTCAAATCGGATCAATTACAAATTCTTCGATTCAGCTTGGCTCACAACTTGGGCGCATCTGTGATGGCATGCAAGTCGTCATCCCGATCAAGCATCGCGCCAGTAGACAAGCAGCCTCATTGCCATACTTCCTGATCCAGCCTTCTCTCTTCGCCCGGTCATCATAAAACACTTTAGCTTATTTGCGTAATTCATTATTTTTTAAGCGCATTTGTTTTTCTTTAACTTCCGGCGCTAACTCATTGTCCTGTAAAGAAAAATCTTGATTTTATTGCTTGACCACGATGTTTTTATCCAATATAGTGGGCGCAAGTGGTAAAAAGTGGGTAATAGTGGGGGTGAGAATGTTTCAGGGAGCGGCGCAACTCAGCCTGGATAGCAAGGGCAGACTCGCAATACCTGCACGGTATCGCGACATGTTGCTCGCGCATTGTGCAGGCAGCCTGGTGGTGACCGCCGATGCGGATGGTTGCCTGCTGATCTATCCGCAACCTGAATGGCAACCGATCCGCGAGAAGTTGCTCAAGCTCTCCTCGCTCAATCCGAAGATACGCGCCCTGCAGCGTCGCCTGATCGGCTATGCCGAAGACGTGGTAATGGATGGAGCCGGACGCGTGCTGA
Organism: Pseudomonadota bacterium; assembly: GCA_049320585.1. Classification (GTDB taxonomy): domain Bacteria; phylum Pseudomonadota; class Gammaproteobacteria; order Burkholderiales; family Gallionellaceae; genus Gallionella. The sequence goes on from JBMOQB010000015.1 coordinate 84,059, forward strand.
TCTCCCCGGCGCTGCGCAGCTACGCCGTGCTGGACAAGCGCGTGATGCTGGTCGGCCAGGGAAACAAATTCGAATTGTGGGAAGAGGCTAAATGGCAGGGGCAGCAGGAAGCCGGCCTGTCGTTCATGAACGGTGAGTTGCCGCACGAGCTGGAAGGCTTCTCTTTGTGAATGAGGGCTTGGCTCATACCACCGTCCTGTTGAATGAAGCTGTTGAAGCACTCGCGATCAAGCCTGATGGCAGCTATGTGGACGGAACGTTCGGCCGCGGCGGCCACAGCAAGCTCATCCTGGAGCGGTTGGGCGGCAACGGAAAACTGATCGCGCTGGACAAGGACCAGGCAGCAATTTCGGCGGGCAAGCAATGGCGGGATAGCCGCTTTCGGATAGTGCACAGCAGCTTCGCGCAGTTGGAGGAGGTGCTGAGCAAGCAGGGCGTGGAAATGGTGGACGGCATTTTGCTGGATCTGGGCGTGTCGTCGCCGCAGCTGGATGACGCAGAGCGTGGCTTTAGTTTTCGCTTTGATGCACCGCTGGATATGCGCATGGATGTCAGCAGCGGAATTACCGCAGCGCAATGGCTGGCGAAGGTGGACGAGGGCTTACTTGGGGAGGTAATACATGATTACGGCGAAGAACGGTTTGCTAAGCAGATTGCAAGATCGATTGTTGCGGCGCGCACAATTCAGCCCATCGATACTACGCGGCAACTCGCCGAACTGGTTGGCAAAGCGGTACGCACCCGTGAACCAGGGCAGAATCCGGCGACACGCACATTTCAGGCTATACGGATTTATCTCAACCAGGAACTCGAAGAGCTTGCGCGGGTGCTGCCAGGCTGCGTGAATCGACTCAACTGCGGCGGCCGCCTGGTGGTGATCAGCTTTCATTCGCTGGAAGACAGGATCGTGAAGCACTTCATGCGCGACATGGCAGAGGGGGACAAGTTGCCGCGCGATGTGCCGGTACGCGCCAGCGAAATACCGCGGGGTAGGCTGAAGCTGATCGGCAGAGCGGTGCGCGCCGGAGCGATGGAACTGAAAGATAATCCGCGCGCGCGCAGTGCGGTGATGCGTGTAGCGGAGCGCAGCGATGTTGCGTAGCGGTAATGGGCTGAATGCCCTGTTGCTGGCAGCGGTGGTGATGTGCGCATTAAGCGTGGTCTCTTCACAGCACAAGGCGCGCAAACTGTACATCGAATTGCAGAAAGAAAACGAGTATGCGCAGCAGATGGATGTGGAATGGGGGCAATTGCAACTGGAGCAAAGCACCTGGGCAACTCCGGCACGGGTTGAAAAGGTTGCGGTGCAACAGCTGAAGATGCAATTGCCGAAGAGCGGGCAGGTTCAATTCATCAAGCTGAATCAGTCTTTGCCTCGCCCCAACGCAACACTTGCGCATCCGGCAAACGGGAAGTGAGCATGGCGATGCGAACACCTGAAGCGAGCGTTAACGGAGAACGGCCACAACAATGAATTACGCGGCAAGCGCACATGCAGACATAACGGCGATATTGCCGGGATGGCGCGCTACCGTACTATTTATGTTAATGCTGGCTGGTTTGGCCGGCTTGCTCGGCCGCGGGGTCTATTTGCAAGGGATACATGACGACTTCTTGCAGAAAAAAGGCGATGCGCGTTATAGCCGGGTGATTGAAGTCAGCGCTCACCGCGGCATGATTTCCGACCGCAACGGAGAGCCGCTGGCGGTCAGCACGCCGGTAGAGTCGGTTTGGGCCAGTCCTCCGGATGTGGAAGCTGGCCGGCAACAAGTAAAAAAATTGGCACAAGTTCTCGGCATGGACGTGAAAGATCTCAAGGACCGTCTGTTCGACACATCACGCGATTTCGTCTATCTCAAGCGGCAACTGCCTCCCGATCAGGTGGAGAAAGTGGTGGGCCTGAACATCCCCGGAATAATGTTGCAGCGCGAATATCGCCGTTATTATCCGGTAGGCGAGGAAGCCGCGCAGACGCTGGGTTTTACCGGGCAGGATGATAACGGGCAAGAGGGGTTGGAACTGGCCTTGCAGGAACAGCTAGCCGGCAAACCGGGCAGCCAGCGCGTCATCAAGGACAGGCGCGGCCACATCGTTGAGGATGCAGGCAGTCTTCATGTGTCCAAGCCGGGCAGCGACGTCGTCCTCAGCCTGGATAGCACTGTGCAGCATCTTGCCTACCGGGAACTGAAATATGCCGTCATACAACATCGAGCCAAATCCGGTTCGATAGTCGTTCTCGATGCGCGCAGCGGTGAAGTGCTGGCTCTCGCCAACTATCCCGGCTACAACCCCAACAGCCGCAATAATGCCAGCAGCAGGAGTATGCGTAACCGGGCGGTAACCGATCTGTTCGAGCCGGGCTCCACGATGAAGCCGTTTGTCATGGCAACGGCGATAGAGGCGGGCAAAGTGCGCCCGAACACCCTGATTAACACAGAGAACGGGGTGTTCACGGTGAACAACAGGAAGATTCACGACCAGCATCCGGCTGCGATGATGACCGTCTCGCAGATCATACAAAGATCCAGCAACGTAGGTGCGGCCAAAGTGGCCTTGTCGCTGAAATCCGAGGTGCTCTGGCAGGGACTTGCGAAGAGTGGTTTCGGTGTTCAGACAGGCAGCAACTTTCCGGGCGAGGCTGCGGGAAAATTGCGGGATCCGAAAACCTGGCGTTCCATCGAGCAGGCCACAATATCCTACGGGCATGGCATTTCGGTCAGTCTGTTGCAGCTGGCGCGTGCCTATACCATTTTTGCCAGCAACGGAGAATTGAAACCGGTATCGCTGCTCAAACTTGATGAGCCGGTGGCGGGAAAGAAGGTGTTTTCCGAGCGCACTGCGCGCACGCTGGTAAATATGCTCGAGACGGTGACGCAACCCGGCGGAACTGCTCCGCTGGCACAAGTATCCGGTTATCGTGTAGCGGGGAAGACTGGAACCGCGCACAAGCTCGAGGACGGGCGATATGTAAACCGCTATGTCGCTTCGTTCGTGGGTTTTGCACCGGTATCAAATCCGCGTCTGGTGGTGGCGGTGATGATAGACGAGCCCGGCAACGATGAGTATTACGGCGGCATGGTAGCTGCGCCGGTTTTCAGCAAAGTTACGGGTGCGGCACTGCATGCCCTCAATGTGCCGAACGATGCACCGCTGGATAACATCATTGTGGCTCCCAAGGATGTCATCAAGGAGGAAGTGTGATATTTCCTCTTGAACAATTGGCGAAGCTGAAAGTGCCCATCACGCACTTGGTGACTGACAGCCGTATTGTGCAGAGGGGAGATACATTCGTCGCCTGTCCGGGCGAGAAAACTGACGGAAGACAATTCATACAAGATGCGATCGAGAAGGGCGCGAATGCGGTGATCTGGGAATCGCATAATTTCGTATGGGACGATGCTTGGCAAATACCCAATCTCGGTGTCGCGGATTTGCGCCATAAGACAGGGTGGCTGGCCGATGCGATATATGGTTCGCCTTCGGAAAAAGTTTGGATGGTGGGTATCACCGGCACCAACGGCAAGACCTCGACATGCCATTGGGTGGCGCAAGCACTGAGCGACAATTCAAGGAAATGCGCAATGATCGGGACATTGGGCAATGGTTTTGCGGGCAAGCTGGAAATCGGCGCAAATACCACGCCCGATGCTGTAACTGTGCACGGCCTGCTTGCGGATTATTTGCGCGAAGGCGCGCACGCCATTGCGATGGAAGTGTCCTCGCATGCGCTGGCGCAAGGCAGGGCGAACGGCGTGCGTTTCGATGTGGCACTGCACACCAATCTGAGCCGCGATCATCTCGATTATCACGGCGATATGGAAAGCTATGCGTCGAGCAAACGCAAACTGTTCGAGTGGGACAAGTTGAAGTATGCAGTGCTGAATCTCGATGACGAGTTCGGCATGAAGCTGGCTGAACAACTGGGTGATGAAACCGTTGAGGTGATCGGTTACGGCATGAACGATGCTTCATTGCAGCTTGCCGGAAAACTGGGCATCCGCATGGTCTATGGCCGCCTGGCCGAAATGAACGGAAACGGATTGCAGTTGGATATACATACCAGCTGGGGCGGAGCGCAACTGAAAAGCGCCTTGATCGGGCGGTTCAATGCTGCGAACCTGCTGGGCGCGCTGGCGGCGCTGCTGGTAAGCGGTATCGGGTTAAGCGATGCGGTGCGATCACTGGGAAAAGTGCAGGCCGTGGCCGGACGCATGCAGCGTCTCGGTACAGCTCTGCAACCAACCGTGGTGGTGGACTATGCACACACCCCCGATGCGCTGGAAAAAGTGCTGCTGGCATTGCGTGAAGCCAGCGTGCCGACGGGCAGCAGGCTCATCTGCGTATTCGGCTGTGGCGGCGATCGCGATCGCGGCAAGCGCGCCATGATGGGAAAGGTCGCAGAGCGATTTTCCGACTGGTGCATCGTCACTTCGGATAATCCGCGCAGCGAGGATCCGCAAGAAATCATTGCGCAGATCATTGCCGGCATGAGCGGCAATAACCACGAGATCATCGCGGAGCGCGCTGCGGCGATCCAGCGTGCCATCAGTCGCGCGCAGCAAACTGATACGGTGCTGATAGCCGGAAAGGGGCACGAGGCTTATCAGGAGGTCAAAGGTGTCAAGCACCCGTTCAGCGATGTACTGGTGGCGAAACAGGCGCTGAAAGTCAGTCACGCCGGGGTGCGCACATGATGATGCTGTCACAAGCCGCGAAGGTTTTGAATGGCCGGTTGGTCGGAGCGGATGTTCGATTCACTGCCGTGTCCAGCGACAGCCGCAAACTCGCTCAGGGCGATCTGTTCGTCGCTTTGCGCGGCGAACACTTTGACGGCTATGAGTTCATCGCGCAGGCCGCGCAGAGCGGTGCGGTTGCGGCAATGGTGAATGACGATAGTCATAAAGAGCATCCTGCGATCCTCGATTCGATTTCGTCAGCCATCGTAGTGGCGGATACGCGCCTCGCACTCGGCCAACTGGCCGCTCACTGGCGCAGGCAATTCGATATTCCGCTGGTGGCGATTACCGGCAGCAACGGCAAGACCACTGTGAAGGAAATGCTCGCTTGTATCCTGCGTGCAGCGGCCGGCAACGAGGCAGCGGTGCTGGCGACCGCGGGGAATCTCAACAACGACATCGGTATGCCGCTGACCCTGCTGAAAATGGGCCAGCAACATCGTTATGCCGTGATCGAAATGGGCATGAATCATCCAGGCGAGATCGATTATCTGACGCGCATCGCCTGTCCGGATATGGCGCTGGTGAATAACGCCGGCACCGCGCATCTGGAAGGTTTGGGTTCGGTGGAGGCGGTGGCAAGGGCAAAAGGGGAAATCTTCGCCGGGCTGCGAGCAAACGGTACGGCGATCATCAACGCCGATGATGAATCTGCGCCCTTGTGGAGAACTCTCGTGGGCGCACATCCGCTGCTCGAGTTTGGTCTGGGGCAGCAGGCTGATGTGTCTGGCCGGTGGCATCCGGAAGGATTTGGCCTGCGGATCGAAGTGCGAACTCCGCAGGGAAGTTTCACCGCGGATCTGCAAGTGCCGGGCGAGCACAACGCATGCAATGCATTGGCAGCAACCGCTGCAGCAATCGGATTGAATATTCCGCTGGAAACCATCGCGGCCGGTCTGGAAAAATTCGGCGGTGTGGCCGGACGCATGCAGCGCAAGCCGGCCAGGCATGGTGCAACCCTGATCGATGATACTTACAACGCCAATCCTGCCTCGTTGAGTGCCGCAATCGGTGTGCTGGCAAGGGCCGCCGGTAAAAGGGTGCTGGTGCTTGGCGACATGGGCGAGTTGGGTGAGAAGGCTGCATCCCTTCATGCCGAAACGGGAAGAGAAGCGTGCCATGCCGGCATCGAAAGACTTTTTGCACTGGGCGCATTAAGCGCCAACGCGGCAAGAGAATTCGGCAGCGGCGGGCGGCACTTTGAAAGCATCGAAGATTTGCAGGATGCTCTGGAAAAGGAATTGGACGGGAACACCACAGTGCTGGTGAAAGGTTCGCGCTTCATGAAAATGGAGCGTGTGGTGAAGTTTCTGGAAGCCGGTGAAATTAATGATCCGCCGCGACTACAGGAGGAATCATGCTCTTAGCGCTCGCGCAATGGCTGGCTCAGGACATCAGGTTCTTCAGTGTGTTCAACTACATCACGCTGCGCACCGTATTTGCGGCCATGACTGCACTGGGGATATCGTTTCTGGTCGGGCCGAAAATGATCCGCAAACTGACCGCTTACAAGATCGGTCAATCGGTGCGCAGCGACGGACCGCAAACGCATCTGGTAAAAGCAGGCACGCCAACCATGGGTGGTGCGCTGATTCTGATCTCGATTGCGATCACCACCTTGCTGTGGGGTGACCTGCGCAATCATTATGTATGGGTGGCGCTGCTTGCCACACTGGGTTTTGGCGTGATCGGCTGGGTGGATGACTACCGCAAGGTGGTGCACCGCAATCCCAGGGGTTTGTCGGCCAAAGCCAAAATGTTCTGGCAGTCCATCATCGCGCTGACCATCGGGCTCTATTTGTGGAACAGTGCCAGCCTCCCTGCTCATACCGAGCTGATCGTGCCGTTCCTCAAGTTCCTGGTGTTCCCGCTTCCCGCATTGCTGTTTATCGCGCTGACCTATTTTGTCATTGTCGGCACCAGTAATGCAGTGAACCTGACCGATGGATTGGACGGGCTGGCGATCATGCCCACCGTGCTGGTGAGCGGCGCGCTGGCGCTGTTCGCCTATGTGGCAGGCAATGCGGTGTTCTCGAAATATCTCGGTATCCCTTACATCCCCGGCGCAGGCGAACTTGCGGTGTTCTGCGGAGCAATTGCCGGTGCGGGTCTGGCTTTTTTGTGGTTCAACGCTTATCCCGCAGAGGTATTCATGGGCGATGTCGGCGCCCTGGCACTTGGCGCGGCACTTGGCACGGTTGCAGTGATCGTGCGTCAGGAACTGGTGCTGTTCATCATGGGCGGGGTCTTCGTGGTCGAGGCGGTCTCGGTGATGATCCAGGTGGCCTCGTTCAAACTGACAGGCAAGCGTGTGTTTCGCATGGCGCCACTGCATCACCATTATGAACTGAAGGGTTGGAAAGAGACTCAAGTCGTGGTGAGATTCTGGATCATCACTATTTTGCTGGTATTGCTGGGTCTGGCGACCCTCAAGTTGAGATGACCGTGGAGAGCCGAATGAAAAAGCTGATCACGCAAGCAACAGGGGATGCTCATATGAGCGCAGCGAACATTATGCCGACACCAAAAGATATTGCCGGGTCTGGCGAACCTCAAGCCGATATGTCACAGCATAAAGACAAATCGGTGCTGGTGCTGGGCCTGGGTGAAACCGGGTTGTCCATGGTGCGCTGGCTCAGCGCCCAAAGAGCGCAATTGCGGGTGGCGGACAGCCGCAGCGCACCGCCGGGCTTGGCCGAGATCGGTCAGTATGTTGCCGCCGGACAAATCTACTGCGGGAATTTCAACGATGCGCTGTTTGACGGCATCGAGCTGATTGCCATCAGCCCTGGGGTCCCGTTGCGTGATCCGGCAGTGGCAAGGGCAGTCGCCCGCGGCATCGAGGTGGTGGGGGACATCGAATTGTTCGCGCAGTCCTTGCCGAAGGATAACCGTCCGCACATTCTCGCTATCACCGGAGCGAACGGCAAGACCACCGTCACCAGCCTGGTCGAACATCTGTGCAAGGCTGCCGGAAAGGACGCGGTCGCGGCAGGCAACATCTCTCCGGCGGTACTGGACGTGGTGCTGGAGCGCGGTGTGAACCAGCCCGAGGTGTGGGTCCTGGAGCTGTCCAGCTTCCAGCTGGAAACCACCTATAGCCTGAACGCCGATGCCGCGACGGTGCTGAACATCAGCGAAGATCATCTCGATCGTTATGCTGACATGGATGAATACATCGCCGCCAAGGCGAGAATATTTTCCGGTTGCAGTGTGCAGGTTCTGAACCGCGATGATGAGCGCAGCATGAACATGGCGCGCAAGGATTGCAAGATCATCACGTTCGGCCTGAATTTGCCTGCGACAGAAAGTGATTTCGGCATTGAGCGATTTGAGGAAGAAATCTGGCTGGTGCAGGGCAAGCAGCGCTTGCTCAAAGCCAGCGAATTGCAACTGGTCGGCATGCATAACGTGGCGAATGCGCTGGCTGCATTGGCCCTGAGCCGGGCTATAGATTTCCCGATGCCCGTGCTGCTTGAAGCATTGCGCAGTTTCAAGGGACTGCCGCATCGCGTGGAGCGCGTGGCAGAGATCGCAGGCGTCGCCTACTACGACGATTCCAAGGGCACCAATGTCGGCGCGACCATCGCAGCGCTGCAGGGCTTGGGATGCAAGGCGGTATTGATCGCCGGCGGAGAAGGCAAAGGGCAGGATTTCACGCCGCTTAGTCCGGTGGTGGCACAACACGCCCGCGCCGTGGTGTTGATCGGGCGCGATGCGCCGCTGATAGCGTCAGCCCTGAATGGCTGCGGCGTGGATGTGCTGCATGCATTGGATATGAATGACGCGGTGCAACTGGCGGCACGGCTGGCGCAAAGCGGCGATGCAGTGCTGTTGTCGCCTGCTTGTGCCAGTTTCGATATGTTCCGCAATTATGAGCATCGTGCCGAGGTGTATGTCGAGGCAGTGCACAGATTGACCAAGGAAAAATCGTGGTCACACTAGCCCGGACAACGAATTTCTTCAAGCTGGGCAGCCTGTTGCCGAAACGGCGCAATGCGGAATTTTCCAAACCGGCGGGTTCCCGGGGATTTCATCCCCACCCTTCAGCAGTACCCGCAAGAGGTACGCCGGTGGGTGCCCGGGGGTTCCACCCCCACCCTTCCGCAGTCAGGTCACGCATACGCCCATCCCATGCGCAATTCGACGAATTGCTGATCTGGGTATTGACAGGGCTGCTCGCGCTCGGCCTGGTGATGGTGTATTCCTCCTCGATAGCTACCGCGGAAGCGAGCAAATTTACCGGTTACCAGCCTTCATACTATTTGTTCCGCCACAGCATGTACATCGCAATCGGGTTGACTGCCGGGTTGTTTGCATTTCAGTTGCCGGTGCAAAGCTGGCAGCGCTACGCTCCCTATTTGTTCCTGTTCGGGGTGGCGTTGTTGGTATTGGTGCTGGTTCCGGGTATCGGGCGGGAGGTGAATCACAGCCGCCGCTGGTTGCCGCTGTTCCTTATCAATCTGCAACCTTCCGAATTGATGAAATTGCTCGCGGTTTTGTATGCAGCCGATTACACGGTGCGCAAGGGCAAGATCAAACATCTGTTCATCAAAGCCTTTGTCCCGATGCTGGTGGTGATGGCGCTGATCGGGACGCTGTTGCTGCTGGAGCCGGACATGGGCGCGCTGGTGGTGATTTGTGCCATCGCGCTGGCCACTTTGTGGCTGGGCGGTTTCAATCTCGCGGTGTTCGCCGGTTTGATCGTATCCCTGCCATTGCTGTTTGCCGCAATGACGATTTACGCACCTTACCGGATGCAGCGTGTAATAGGTTTCATGGATCCGTGGGCCGATCCTTACGGCAAGGGCTATCAATTGAGTCATGCGCTGATCGCGTTCGGACGGGGAGAATGGCTCGGCGTGGGCTTGGGCGGCAGCGTGGAAAAGCTGTTCTACCTGCCGGAAGCTCATACCGACTTCCTGATGGCAGTGATCGCCGAAGAATTGGGGCTGGTCGGTGTGACTGCGGTGATCACGCTATTCGCGCTGCTGGTAGTGCGCGCGTTTCAGATCGGCCGCCAGGCAGCCTTTCTCGATCGAAATTTTTCAGCATTGGTTGCACAAGGCATCGGAGTCTGGATCGGCGTCCAGGCGATGATCAACATAGGTGTGAACATGGGAGTATTGCCGACCAAAGGTTTGACCTTGCCGTTCCTGAGCTTTGGCGGCAGCGGCATCGTGGTGAATTGCATTGCGGCGGCATTGCTGTTGAGAGTGGATTATGACAACCGTCGCATAGCACGAGGTTTGCCAATATGAGCGTTAATCATCTCAAATTGGCGCGTGGCCCGCAAAGTCCGGAAGTTCGACGGTTGCAGTGGAAGCTCGCATTTGCGAAGCGAATGTTATGCCGGAACCAAAACAGAAGAACCATGCAAGGGTTCCCGGTATGAGCCGCTCGATTCTGATCATGGCTGGCGGTACTGGCGGCCACATTTTTCCTGCTTTGGCTGTCGCCGACACCCTGCGTTCCAGGGGTTGGCGGGTAACCTGGCTGGGAGCGCCCCACAGCATGGAAGCAGAGTTGGTGCCAAGGCATGGCTACGAAATGGCTTGGGTGCGTTTTTCCGGGTTGCGCGGCAAGGGGTTGCTGCGCAAACTGATGTTGCCCGTCAACCTGCTGGTTGCGCTGTGGCAGAGTACTGCAGCAATACTCCGCCATCGTCCCGATGTGGTGCTGGGAATGGGCGGCTATATCACTTTCCCGGGCGGAGTGATGGCGGCAGTACTGCGCCGTCCGTTGGTGATACACGAGCAAAACTCCATAGCCGGATTGAGCAACAAGGCGTTGGCGCGATTCTCCCAAAAAGTGCTGAGCGGTTTCCCCGATGTTTTGCCTCGGGCGATATGGTGCGGCAATCCAGTGCGCAGCGACATCGCCGCATTGCCCGAACCCCGGCAGCGCTATGCCGCGCATACCGGCAGGCCGAATGTGCTGGTGCTGGGCGGCAGTCTGGGAGCAAAAGTACTCAATGAAACCGTTCCGCTGGCGCTCGCGCTGCTGCGCAAGGGAGGAGGCGCAGCCTCGCGGGCGCTGCCGGAAGACGCCCAGCCTATTGTGGTCCATCAAACCGGGAAGCAGCATCTGGTAGCGGTGACGAATTCGTATCAGCAGGCCGGAGTGCGGGCCGACATTAAACCGTTCATAGACGAAATGGCGAAACACTACGGCAATGCCGATCTGGTGATTTGCCGTGCCGGCGCTCTGACTGTCGCTGAGCTTGCCGCAGCGGGAGTGGCGAGCATATTGATCCCGTTCCCGCTGGCGGTGGACGATCACCAGACTTGCAACGCACGCTTCCTGAGCGAGCGCGGCGCGGCGCTATTGCTGCCACAGAGCGAGTTGAGCGTTGAGAAGCTGGCGCAGATCCTGCGCGATTTGCTCGTTGGTGAACAGGGCCGGGAAAGGTTGTTGGCTATGGCACAGCAGGCCCGCAGTGTGGCCAAGCCGGACGCGACACTGAAAGTTGCAGAAATCTGCGGAACATTGGCGGAATCATGAGACATAAAGTAAAACATATACATTTTGTCGGCATCGGCGGTTCCGGGATGAATGGCATTGCCGAAGTTCTGCTCAATCTCGGTTTCCAGGTGAGCGGATCCGATATCGCGGTGAATGCCGCGACCAGGCGTCTCAAGAAGTTGGGCGCTACGGTATATCCCGGCCATGCTGAACAGAACCTGACCAATGCTGATGCGGTGGTTGTTTCCACTGCTGTCAAAGACGATAACCCGGAGGTATCGGCCGCGCGTGCGCGTTGTATCCCTGTCGTGCCGCGCGCGATGATGCTGGCCGAATTGATGCGCTTGCGCCAGGGCATCGCGGTGGCGGGCACGCACGGCAAGACCACCACGACTTCCCTGACCGCCAGTGTGCTGGCCAGGGGCGGCTTCGATCCGACATTTGTCATCGGCGGCAAGCTCAACAGCAGCGGTACCAATGCCAAGCTTGGCACCGGCGAATTCATCGTGGTAGAGGCCGACGAGTCGGATGCCTCGTTCCTGCACTTGCAACCGATACTCGCGGTGATCACCAACATCGATGCCGACCACATGGAAACCTACGGCCATGATTTTGCGCGGCTCAAGCAGGCGTTCGTGGATTTCGTCGAACACTTGCCGTTCTACGGCAGGGCGATGCTGTGCGTGGACGATGCCAACGTGCGCGAAATCCTGCCGCGTATCAGCAAACCCGTGACGACTTACGGTTTCAGCGAAGACGCGCAGATCCGTGCCGTGGGCGTGCGGCACCAGGGCGGACAGATGCGTTTCACCGCGCAATGCCGGCAGAACGGCACCCCCAAGGATCTGGATATCACGCTCAACCTGGCCGGGATGCACAACGTGCTTAACGCCTTGGCAGCGATCGCAGTTGCACTGGAAGTGGGCGTGCCGAGCGAAGCGGTTGTGGCCGCCCTGGCGGAATTTGAGGGCGTAGGCAGGCGCTTCCAGAGTTACGGCGAAGTCGGTCTGGCCGATGGAGGAAGTTTCACGCTGATCGATGATTACGGGCACCACCCTGCGGAAATGGCCGCCACGCTGGAGGCGGTGCGCGGCGCGTTCCCCGGCAGGCGTCTGGTATTGGCGTTTCAGCCGCATCGTTATACGCGTACCCGCGACCTGTTCGAGGACTTTGTGAAAGTGTTGTGCAGCGTGGATGCACTGGTGTTGACCGAGGTGTATGCGGCTGGCGAACCGCCCATCGTTGCGGCGGATGGGCGCGCGCTGATGCATGCCTTGCGCGTGGCCGGCCAGAGCGAAGCGGTATTCGCCGAGCATATCGCAGACATGCACAAGGCGATCCTGCAGATGGCAAAGGATGCGGACGTGGTTGTCACCATGGGCGCCGGATCGATAGGCAATCTTCCCAACAATCTGCTGGGAAGAAACGAAGGGGATGCAACCGGGATAGTTCCTGCCATGCAGGCGCAGCGTTCGGGTGAGTCATGAATATGGCTGAGTCCAGACATTTAGCAAAACCAGCGCTGCGCGGCACCATGCGCGAGCAGGTCGATATGCGCAGACACACCAGCTGGCGCGCTGGCGGTGTGGCCGAGCGCATGTATCAGCCCGCGGACATGGAAGATCTGCTGGTATTTTTGCGCAGCATGCCGGTCGATGAGCCGCTGTATGCGGTGGGCCTGGGCAGCAATCTGCTGGTGCGCGATGGCGGTCTGCGCGGGACGGTGTTGATGCTGCATGGCACATTAAGTACGTTGCACCTCGAAATGGATGGAAGTGTCTATGTCGAAGCCGGTGTGCCGGGAGCAAAGCTGGCGCGATTTGCAGCGCTGCACGATCTGAGCGGCGCGGAATTCTTCGCCGGAATCCCCGGGACGATCGGCGGGATGCTGGCGATGAATGCAGGTTGCTACGGCAGCGAGACATGGGGAAAAGTTCTGCGGGTGATGACCGTGAACCGGCATGGCGAGGTGCATGTGCGCGCTGCAGCCGATTATGAAATCGGCTATCGCCATGTTGTGCTGCGCGAAGGCGCCGAGGAGTGGTTCGCCGCCGCCTGGTTTGCATTTGCACGCGGACAAGGAGCAACCGCGCGCAAGGAGATCAAGGCGTTGTTGAACAGGCGCATCGCCAGTCAGCCGTTGAGTCTGCCCAATGCAGGTTCGGTGTTTCGCAATCCGCCCGGTGACCATGCGGCACGGCTGATCGAACTGTGCGGTCTGAAAGGCAAACGCATAGGCGCAGCGCAGGTTTCCGAGAAACATGCCAATTTTATTGTGAATGTCGGCAACGCCAGCGCGGCTGATATCGAACAATTGATCAACGAAGTGCAGAGCACAGTCGAGCAACAGACCGGTATCAAGCTGCATCCGGAAGTACGCATTGTCGGTGAAAGAAAATTATGAACCCGAGCCTGAATCCGCAATCCTCGATCCTCGATCCTGTTGCTTTCGGCAAAGTCGCGGTGTTGCTGGGCGGACGCTCTGCCGAGCGCGAAGTGTCGCTGAAAAGCGGTGCCGCAGTGCTGGCGGCTCTGCAACGCAGCGGCGTGGATGCCCATCCGTTCGACCCCGCGGTGCAGAACCTACAGGCGCTGGTCGATGACGGATTCGATCGCGCTTTCATCGCGCTGCATGGCCGTTTCGGCGAAGACGGAACGGTGCAGGGTGCGCTCGAATTACTGGGCATCCCTTATACCGGAAGCGGCGTGCTGGCTTCCGCGCTCGGTATGGACAAGTGGCGCACCAAGCTGGTATGGCAAGCGGCCAGACTGCCGGTGCCGGATTACGCGCTGCTCGACCAGGACAGCGACTGGAAAGCAGTCGCGGATCAGTTGGGTTTGCCGCTGTTCGTGAAACCCGCCAACGAAGGGTCAAGCGTGGGAATCACCAAGGTAAAAGCGCTTGATGAGTTGCCGGGCGCGTTTCGCGCGGCGTTAAGGCACGACAAGCTGGTGCTTGCGGAAAGCTATATTGGCGGCGGTGAATATACCGTTGCAATCCTTGGCGAGCAGGCGCTGCCGGTGATCAAGATCGAGCCGGCCAACGAGTTCTATGACTATGAGGCCAAATATCTGAGCGACGAAACGCGCTATTTGTGCCCCAGCGGACTAAGTGTTGCGCAAGAGACGGAAATGCAGAAGCTGGCAAAACGATCCTTCAAACTTATCGGAGGGCAGGGTTGGGGCCGCGTCGATTTTCTGATGGATGAATCGGGCAAATTCTATCTGCTCGAGGCGAATACTTCGCCCGGAATGACCGATCACAGCCTGGTGCCGATGGCGGCGCGCCAGTCGGGGATGAGCTTCGAACAGCTGGTGCTGCGCATACTGGAGCTTGCACATGTGGGATAACGATACCCTGTTACGCGATATCGCCAACGCGCTGCTGGCCTGCAGTGTGATCGGGGTGTTGTTTGGCGCGGGATATTACCTGATGAATCTGCCGGGAGCGTTCCCGTTGCGCAGCGTAAGCCTGAACGCCTCCCCGCAAAACGTCGCGGCGGAACAGGTGCTGCGGGTATTGCGCACCGAGGTGCAGGGCAATCTCATCACCGTGGATATCGATCGCTTGAGGCGCTCTTTGGAGCAGTTGCCGTGGGTGCGCAGCGTCGATATCCGCCGCGAGCTTCCGGACCGCCTGGCGGTGCTATTGGAGGAACACCAGGCGTTGGCTCGCTGGAATGACAGCAAGCTGGTGAATGTGCAAGGCGAGGTTTTTATTGCGGAGAGCGAGAGGGTGATGCCGAGCTTCGTCGGTCCGGAAGGCACATCGGCCGAGGTGGCGCAGCGCTATGCCGAGTTCAGCCGGCAGTTTGATGCGCTGGATTTGCGCGCAACACAGCTGGCATTGTCACCCCGCCATGCCTGGCAGATACGCCTGAGCAACGGCATGGTGCTGGAACTGGGACGCGAGGATGTGCGGCAGCGTCTGGCCAGGTTCGTGGCTGTGTACCCGTATACAAAAGGCAGAATTCAGAAGACGGCAGACAGCGGTGCGGTGCATGTGGATTTGCGCTACCGCAACGGGTTTGCCGTCAGACAAAATGCAAATGATAAAGGGTAGATCAGAGAATAGCAGGCTGATGACCAGAGACGGATTTTCTGTCTTCGGTCCCCGGTCTTCTGTCATCTGACAAGGAGCGCGGGCAATGAGCAGAAACAGGGAATCAAAAAATCTGGTGGTCGGGCTGGACATCGGCACATCCAAGATCGTGGTTATCGTCGGCGAAGTCAAGCCGGACAGCACGCTGGAAGTGATCGGCATGGGCATGCATGAATCATCCGGAATGAAAAAAGGCATGGTGGTCAATATCGAGGCAACGGTGGGTTCGATCCAGCGCGCGCTGGAAGAGGCCGAATTGATGGCGGACTGCAAGATCCGCGAGGTCTACACCGGTATCGCGGGCAGCCACATCCGCAGCATCAATTCGCGCGGCATGGTGAAGATCAAGGAAAAGGAAGTGGTGCATGCCGATATCGAAAGAGTGGTCGAGACAGCCAGCTCGATCAGCCTGCCTGGCGACCAGCAGATCCTGCACATCCTCGAGCAGGAGTTCAGCATAGACGGCCAGGATGGCATCAAAAAACCGCTGGGCATGAGCGGGATGCGCCTGGATGTCGAGGTGCACATCGTCAGCGGCGCGGTGTCGGCGGTGCAGAACATCATGAAGTGCATCCATCGCTGCGGACTGGAAGTCAACGAGCTGATCCTGCAGCCGCTGGCTTCGAGCAAAGCGGTGCTTGAAGAAGATGAAAAGGAATTGGGCGTGTGTCTGGTGGACATCGGCGGCGGCACCACCGACATCGCGGTGTTCACCGGCGGCGCGATACGGCATACCGCTGTGATACCGATCGCCGGCGACCAGATTACCAATGACATTGCGATGGCGTTGCGCACCCCGACACAGGATGCCGAGGACATCAAGATCAAGCACGGCTGCGCACTGCGCCAACTGGCAGATGCAGGTGCGATCGAGGTGCCCGGCGTGGGCGAACGGGGTCCGCGCATGCTGTCGCGACAGACTCTGGCCGAAGTGATCGAACCGCGCGTCGAGGAATTGTATTCGCTGGTGCAGCAGGAACTGCGCCGCAGCGGTTTCGAGGAATTGCTTTCATCGGGAATCGTGATCACCGGCGGCAGCAGCGCGATGCAGGGCATGGTCGAGCTGGGTGAGGAGATATTCCATCTGCCGGTGCGGCTGGGGGTCCCGAAATATGTCGGCGGTTTGTCGGATGTGGTGAAAACGCCGCGCATGGCAACCGGAGTGGGTTTGCTGTTGTACGGCCTGGAGCATCACCACCGCATGGAAGAAACACGCATGCAATCGAACTCATTTGGTGACGTGCTGACAAGAATGAAAAACTGGTTTCAGGGGAATTTTTGATTGTTGCAAATTGAATTCAGGGTTGATTTTAAAATTACGAAAAGGAGATGGCGATGTTTGAAATTATGGAAACACTGACTCAGGATGCAGTAATCAAGGTGATCGGTATCGGCGGTTGCGGCGGGAATGCGGTTGATCACATGATAGACCAGGGTGTGCAAGGGGTCGAATTCATCGTCATCAATACCGATGCGCAAGCACTCAAGCGCAGCAAGGCACGCACACAGTTGCAGATCGGGGCATCAATCACCAAGGGCCTGGGTGCGGGAGCCAAGCCGTCGGTCGGCCAGGCTGCAGCCGAAGAGGATCGCGACCGCATCAAGGAGATGATCAGCGGCGCGCATATGGTGTTTATCACCGCGGGGATGGGCGGGGGTACCGGAACAGGCGCCGCGCCTATCGTCGCCCAAATAGCAAAAGAGCTGGATATCCTGACCGTGGCGGTGGTCACCAAGCCTTTTGCTTATGAAGGAAACCGGATGCGTTTTGCCAAGGCCGGTATCGAGACGCTGCACGAATATGTCGATTCACTGATCATCGTGCCAAACTCAAAATTGATGGAGGTGCTGGGCAACGACGTCACCGTGCCGGAAGCATTCAAGGCGGCCAATGGCGTACTGCAGGGCGCAGTGGCAGGTATCGCCGAGGTGATCAATGTGCCCGGCCTGATCAACGTGGACTTTGCCGACGTGCGCACCGTCATGTCCGAAAACGGCATGGCGATGATGGGATCGGCAGTCGCGTCAGGGCCGGATCGTGCCCGTGCTGCGGCCGAACGCGCGATCGCCAGCCCGCTGCTGGAAGACGTGGATATGACCGGTGCGCGCGGCGTGCTGGTGAACATCACTTCATCAAGCCAGCTGAAACTGAAAGAAATCGATGATGTGATGGAGTCGGTCCAGTTTGCCGCAGAAGAAGCGACCGTGATCGTCGGCTCGGTGTTCGATGAAACCATGGGCGACCAGCTGCGTGTGACCGTCGTGGCGACCGGCCTGGGGGCACCGCAGGCGCGCAAGCAACTCAAGCCGGAGATCGTCTATCAGAGTCAGGATTACCAGAGAACCGGCACCCACGATGAGCCGATCGCAAATGCAGGCGTGAATTATCCGGAACTGGATACGCCGGCGTTTATCCGCAGCGGGCGCAGGGCCGCGGTCGATGCGATGGAAAAATCCGGCATGGACACTCTGGACATCCCGTCATTCCTGCGCAAACAGGCGGATTAGAAAACCAGGATTGAGGATTGAGGACAAACCACGACTCCGTTTTTAACTCGATCCTCAATCCTCGATCCTGTATAAGGCTGTGGTAAGATTCAACAATGATTTCCGTAATCAAAACAGCGATGGTCAAACAACGCACTTTAAAAAATTCCGTCAGCGTGACGGGGGTCGGATTGCATAGCGGCGAGAAGGTCACGCTCGGTTTGCGTCCTGCGCCGGTCAATACCGGCATAATGTTCCGCCGCGTGGACATAAAGCCTGTCGAGCAGATCCGTGCGCGGGCAGAACTGGTCCACGATACGCGTTTGTCCACCTGCATGGTGCAAAACGGCGCGCGTGTCGCAACCATCGAGCATCTGATGTCGGCGCTGTCAGGTTTGGGCGTGGACAATGCCTTCGTCGATCTGGACAGCCCGGAAGTGCCCATCATGGACGGCAGCGCCGGAACGTTCGTGTTCCTGCTGCAATCGGCCGGGATCGTGGAACAATCCGCCGCCAAGAAATTCATCCGTATTAAAAAAACAGTGGAGGTGAAGCAGGGTGACAAGTGGGTGCGCTTTGAACCCTATCACGGCTATAAGCTGACCTTTACCATCAATTTTGCCCATCCGGTGTTCGCCAATACCAGGCAGCATGTCACTGTGGATCTCGGCGAACACTCATACGTTCACGACATCAGCAGGGCGCGCACGTTCGGGTTCATGCAGGACGTGGAAAATATGCGCGCTCAGGGGCTGGCATTGGGCGGCAGCCTGGACAATGCCATCGTGATGGACGATTACCGGGTGTTGAATGCCGACGGGTTGCGTTTTGAGGATGAGTTCGTCAAGCACAAAGTGCTCGACGCGATCGGCGATCTCTACTTGCTGGGATACCCGTTGATCGGCGCGTTCTCCGGCTATAAATCCGGCCATGCCATGAATAACGCCCTGCTGCGCGAACTGCTCGCCGATGAGGAGGCCTGGGAGTTCGTCACGTTCGACAGCGTCGAAGATGCCCCGGCATTTCTGCGGCTTCAATTGCAAGCTGCATGATACAAACATCGGGAACCGGATTGTTTGCCCGGCATCATTTGGGCATAACACCGTGCCTAACTCCGGAGCACCGCAGAGCCTGCATGTTTTTCGGAAACATGTTCCCTAATTTTTTACATATCTTCCACACATGATTCTCTACGCCGCCACGATCCTCGTTTCCAGCTTCCTGCTGTTTTTGGTGCAACCCATCATCGCCAAGCAGATCCTGCCCTGGTTCGGTGGCAGCGCAGCGGTATGGACCACATGTCTGGTGTTTTTCCAGTTGGCGCTGCTGGGCGGATACGCCTATTCGGATTTTTCCAACCGTGTGCTGAAGCACAGGACGCAAAGCACGATCCATATCGTGCTGTTGCTGGCGAGCCTCGCCGCACTGCCTATCGTGGCAGCAACCGGCTGGAAACCGGCAGGAAACGAAGATCCGCTATGGCGGATTCTGGGGCTGCTGCTGGCCACCATAGGCCTGCCGTACTTCATGTTATCCACCACTGCGCCGTTGATCCAGTCGTGGTTCGCGCGCGAACATGCCGATCCCAAGACCGCCCAACGCGTTTACCGCTTTTTCGCGCTGTCCAACCTGGGCGCCATTTTGGGTCTGCTTGCCTATCCGTTCGCCATCGAGATGTGGGTTTCAACCCGCACCCAGGCCATCGGATGGAGCATTGGCTATGCGCTGTTTGCGCTGCTCTGTATCGGCAGCGCGTGGCGTGCGCGGCGCCTGACCGATAGCGCCGATCCGTCCGAAGTGCCGAAACCGCTGTTCGACGCGTTGCCGGTGCAACCGCCGGGGTCCCGGGAGAGTTCCGGCGTTCCCATCGAAAAGGACTATTTGCTGTGGTTCATTCTCGCGGCGCTCGCCTCGATGATGCTGCTCGCGGTGACCAACCACATCACGCAAAACGTGGCCTCGATCCCGTTCATGTGGGTGCTGCCGTTAACCCTGTATCTGATCACGTTCGTGCTGTGCTTCGAGGGACGCGGCGGGCGGGGTTTTTACGTACGCAAATACTGGCTGCCGCCCACGCTCATCGCCATCTGCCTGATGGCATGGGGCATCACCGCAAAATACGGATTTCTTGAAATTGATATCGCGATCCCGCTTTATTGCGCCGGACTGTTCCTGGTGTGCATGTTCTGTCATGGCGAGCTGGCGGCGGCCAAACCGGCAGCGCGTTATCTGACACGTTTTTATTTGATACTCTCGCTGGGCGGCGCGGCCGGCGGCATGTTCGTCGGCCTGCTTGCACCCTATCTGTTCACCGCCTACTGGGAGCTGCCGCTGGGTCTGGCAGCGCTGGCGCTGATGGCGCTGTTGCTGACCCTGCATTATCTCTCCAGCCTCGGGCAGCGTCCTGCTTACGCCGCTGCGCCGCTGGCGGCGCTGGTGAGTATGGCTGCAGCGGTTTATTACGCATATGACTACAACTGGCTGCTGAAAGAGGGGGGCACCATCCATTCGGTGCGTAATTTTTATGGGCGGTTGAGCGTCAAGCAGCTGGGATACAGCGACACCAGCCCGGAAACCCATCGAATATTGATGCACGGCACCATAGTCCACGGCAAGGAATATATCTATGCCCCTTACCGCCGCATCACCACCAGTTATTACACGGAAAGTTCAGGGATCGGCCTGGCGCTTTCCCATATTCATCAGGGCCAGCCGCGACGTATCGGAGGAGTGGGCATGGGCGTGGGCACGATAGCCGCTTACGGCAGGCAAGGGGATCTGTACAAGTTCTACGAAATCAACCCCAAGGTGATCGGCATCGCCAGCAACTATTTCTACTACCTTAACGAAAGTCCTGCGCAGATCCAGATCGCGCTGGGCGATGCACGCCTGGTTCTGGAGCGCGAACGCCCCCAGCAATTCGACGTGCTGGCGATAGACGCTTTTTCAGGCGATGCAGTCCCGGTTCATCTGGTCACGCGCGAGGCGCTGGCCGTTTATCTGAATAATATCAATCCTGATGGCGCGGTTGCCTTCCACGTTACCAGCCGTTATTTGAGTCTGGCACCGGTAATCAAGCAACTGGCGGACGAAGCCGGTTATGAAGCCGTGTTGGTCGCCGACCGTTCGGACGACAATCCCTATGCTTCGCATAGCGACTGGGTAATCGTTACCCGCAACCGGGATTTTTTGGCCGATCCGGAAGTGATGAAAAAGCGTGTCGCGATCAAACCGATCGCTGGCATGAAAATCTGGACCGACGATTTCAGCAATCTGTTCCAGATACTCAAGTAACGGGCGGTAATCGCGGATCCCCGGCTGCGGCAATCACGACGGGAAAGTTAGTGCAGCGCTAGAGTGCAAGCTGATCGAAAACGGGGTGCCGGCAATGCTAGTCATTCGTTTATTGTTAGTCACAGTCGTTTTGTTGCTGGTGCTGAGCGGCGGGTTGTATTTGTTCACGCGCGATAAGCGATATCTGGGGTTTGCGTGGCAGACGCTGCGTTTCACCGTATTCCTATTGCTGGTTGTAGCTTTGCTGTTTGTGCTGGAGCGTTATGTGCTGACTGGTTGGCGTATCCTTGTTTAGCCTTTTTTCTGCGCCATCCTTTCCAGTGCATTTTTGAGCGGTGAGTTACCAAGGTTCAGGCTGAGATTCTGTAATGCATTTTGGGCGGTTTTGCTGAGTTTGCGGGGGGCAGAGCTGCGTTGGCCACGATCGAAAGAGACTTGCACCTTTACCAGGATTCGGCTAACCTCACAGCCCCTATGTTGCAACTTGGCGGCCATTTCCGGCGCAAGTTGGCGCAGTTTGGCTGCGATAGCGGCGTTGGCCGCGGCGATGCTGAGCGTGCCCAGATGCAGGCCCAGCACTTGCACTTGGGCGGATAGCGCAAGATGTGGCTGAGCTACGGCAATAATATGGTTTTGCAAGGCCGACAGGGTTTGCGCCTTGACCATCAGCGGCCGCAATTCCTGAGAGCTGCTCAATAGTGATTTGAGTTGTTGCGTCACAAGCTTGGGCTTACACAATAAGGGGAAAAAATGAATATTATTCTAGTTTCCAGCCATTTGGCAAAGACTCGCAGGATTACGCTGGGCGGTTGGCAGCTTTTTGGTTTGATGCTCATTTTATCCGGGTTGATGCTGGGTGCGGCGTTTGCCCTGCAATACTCGCTGGTGCGCTTTGCTCCGGATGGAGTGGGTGAGGGGATGCGCACCTTGTTATCCAAGGCCTATATTGAAGAACGTCAAAAGCAGCAATCCAGTCTGTTCAGCAGCCTGGATACCATGGCAAGCAGGATCGGGCAGATGCAGTCGCAGGTGCAGCGTCTGGACGCACTCGGGCAACGCCTGGCCAAACTGACCGGTATGAAGCCGGGCGAGTTCCAGTTTGACCAGCTGCCCGCACAGGGCGGACCGCTGGTGATTCTGCCGACCCAGAAAATGTCAGTGAACATATTGGATCAGCAGCTGAACAGATTGACGCAGGTGATCAATGATCGCAGCGACAAGCTGATGGCGCTTGAAACCATGCTGCTGCAGAATCAATTGAGCCGTAAATTGCTACCCTCTATCCTGCCTGTCAATGTCGGCTGGTATTCCTCGAATTTTGGCTGGCGCATAGACCCGTTCACCAACGCAAATGCGATGCATGAAGGAGTGGATTTCATGGTGGATGCCGGCACGCCGATTCATGCTTCGGCCGGCGGTGTGGTGGCCTTTGCTGACTACCATCCCCAATATGGTAATATGGTCGAGATTGATCACGGTAATGACATTGTCACACGCTACGCGCATAGTTCGAAATTGCTGGTGAAGGTTGGCCAGGTGGTGCGCCGCGGCGAGAAGATCGCCGAGGTGGGAAGTACCGGCAGGTCTACCGGCAACCACCTGCACTTTGAAGTTCGCTACCAAGGTGTTGCCCAGAATCCCGTGCGCTTCCTGCAAAAAACCTCCGGCTGATAAAGATGGTTATCGGTGAGGGTGAGGCGAAGGATTGCCTCACCCTTTATTATTTGTGTGAGAACTTTAATTAATTTGTAGTTCGGGAAAACATGATTTCCAGTTTGCTGAAAAGTATCTTCGGTAGCCGCAACGATCGCTTGCTCAAGGAATACCGAACCACCATCCAATCCATCAATAAACTGGAAGCCGATATCGCCAAATTGAGCGATAGCGAATTGCGCCAGAAGACCGACAGTTTCAGGCAGCGTTTTGCCAGCGGCGAATCGCTGGATGCGCTGTTGCCGGAGGCGTTTGCCGTAGTGCGCGAGGCGAGCACACGCGTGCTGGGGATGAGGCATTATGATGTGCAGCTTATCGGCGGCATGGTCCTGCATTATGGCAAGCTCGCCGAAATGCGCACCGGTGAAGGCAAGACACTGATGTCTACTTTGCCGGCCTACCTGAATGCGATTTCCGGCAAGGGTGTGCATGTCGTCACCGTGAATGACTATCTGGCCAGCCGCGATGCCGAGTGGATGGGCAGGGTGTATCGCTTTCTTGGATTGTCGGTGGGCGTGATTTTGTCGCAGATGCCTTCCGGCGACAAACAGGCTGCCTATGCCGCCGACATCACCTACGGCACCAACAACGAATTCGGTTTCGATTACCTGCGCGACAACATGGCGACGCATGTTGATGAGCGCTTCCAGAGACCGCTCAATTACGCCATTGTGGACGAGGTCGACTCCATCCTGATCGACGAGGCGCGCACCCCGCTGATCATTTCCGGGCAGGCCGAAGACACCGTGGATGTTTATGTGCGCATAGACAAGCTGGTGTCGCAGCTGGCGCGCAAGGCCGGGGAGGCCGAGGAGGATGGTCCGGGCGATTTCAGCGTGGACGAAAAGAACCATCAGATATTGCTGACCGAATCCGGTCACGAGCACGCCGAGAACATACTCACCGCGGCGGGGCTGCTGCCGGCTGGCGGCAGTTTGTACGACCCCGCAAACATCACCCTGATACATCATTTGTATGCCGCGTTGCGCGCGCACAACCTGTTTTTCCGTGATCAGCATTATGTGGTGCAGGATGGCGAAGTGGTGATCGTCGATGAGTTTACCGGTCGCCTGATGTCCGGGCGCCGCTGGTCGGATGGACTGCATCAGGCAGTGGAAGCGAAAGAGGGAGTGCCCATCCAGAAGGAAAACCAGACGCTGGCATCGATCACATTCCAGAATTATTTCCGCCTGTATAAAAAGCTGGCGGGCATGACCGGCACAGCGGATACCGAAGCATACGAATTCCAGCAAATATACAATCTGGAAACCGTAATCATCCCGCCGCATCGCCCGACCATCCGCAACGACATGATGGACAAGGTGTATCTCACTGCCAAGGAAAAATATAACGCGGTGATCGCTGATATCAAGGACTGCCATCAGCGCGGGCAGCCGGTACTGGTGGGCACGACTTCGATTGAAAATTCCGAACTGCTGTCCGGTCTTCTGGAGCGGGAAAAGTTTCCGCACCAGGTGCTGAATGCCAAGCAGCATGAACGCGAAGCGGAAATCATCGCGCAGGCGGGGCGTCCCAGGATGGTGACCATCGCCACCAACATGGCGGGCCGCGGCACGGACATCGTGCTTGGCGGCAATGTCGAGAAGCAGATCGAACTGGTCCATGAAGATGCCAGCCTGGATGAGGCAGCCAAACAGCAGAAGATTGCCGGTTTGAAGGCGGATTGGCAGCAGCTGCACCAGCAAGTGCTGGGCAGCGGCGGCTTGCATATCATCGGAACCGAACGCCACGAATCGCGCAGGGTGGATAACCAGTTGCGCGGGAGAGCCGGCCGGCAGGGCGACCCCGGTTCCAGCCGCTTCTACCTGTCGCTGGAAGACCCTTTGTTGCGCATTTTTGCCTCGGACCGGGTCGCGGCCATCATGAACAAATTCAAGATGCCGGAAGGCGAGGCGATCGAGCATAGCTGGGTCACTCGCGCCATCGAAAACGCACAGCGCAAAGTAGAGGCGCGCAACTATGACATGCGCAAGCAGATCCTCGAATACGACGATGTGGCCAATGATCAGCGCAAGGTGATCTATCAGCAGCGCAGCGAGTTGCTGGAAAGCATGGACATATCCGAAACGATTCGCGCGATGCGGGACAGCGTGCTGGAAGACAGCATCAGCCAGCATATTGTCCCGCACTCAATGGAGGAGCTGTGGGATGTGCCCGCGCTGGAAAACATGCTGAGCGCCGAGTTTCGTCTTGAGTTGCCTTTGGTGCGGTGGCTTGAGGAGGATAAACAGCTGAACGAGGAAGGTTTGCGCTCGCGCATCAGGGAACAGGCGCAGCAGTTATACCAGGCAAAAGTCGAAGCGGTGGGCGCGGAGGCCATGCATCATTATGAGCGCGTAATCATGCTGCAAAGCATCGATGTGCATTGGCGGGAACATCTGTCCGCGCTGGACCATTTGCGCCAGGGTATACATCTGCGCGGATATGCGCAGAAGAATCCCAAGCAGGAATACAAACGGGAGGCGTTCGAACTGTTTGCGATGATGCTGGAAGCCATCAAGCGCGAAGTAACCCAGGTGCTGATGACAGTCCAGGTGCGCAGCGAACAAGATGTCGAATTTGCAGAGGCTCCACCCGCGCCGGGAAATGTGCAGTATCATCATTCAGACTACGATCAGGCGTTGGCCCAGTCGGCGGACCGCCAGTCAACCGATGAAGAGCATAAACCGTTTGTCCGGGAGGGGCAGAAGATTGGCCGAAATGACCCGTGTCCATGCGGATCAGGCAAGAAATACAAACAGTGCCATGGTAAATTGAGTTAATTGATAAAGGAGAAGGTGATGTCTTTAGTCATTGATACGCTCCGAACCTCGACGATTACCGAAGAATTGAGCGAGGCCGAAATAGAGATCCTTGCCGACCTGTCCAAAATCCAGGACTACAAGGCCGGTACGGCAATCGTCAAGCAGGGAGACGAGCTCCCGGACAATCTTTACATTCTTGCGCATGGCGATATCGAAGTGAAGTTCAAGAGCGGGAACCAGGAATCCACTATTCACATCCTCAAGCCCGGCGATCTGGCCGGAATAATCAACTTCGTCGGCGGCGTGCAGAGCAGCGCGACACTTTTCGCGGTTGGCAAAACCAAGGTGTTGTGCCTGGAGCGGGCCAAGTTCGAGACGCTGATCAATTCGCATCCAATGATCGTCTACAAAGTGATGCGCGGCATCGTGCGCAACGTCCACGGCATCGTGCGGCGGGTAAACAGCGAGACTGCGGAGCTGAGCAACTATATCTATCGTGCGCGCGGCCGTTATTAGTCAGCGGGAAGTCTGCCGGTATTTCTACAAGCTGCGGGCCACCAGCCGCAAGCTGCCAATACTTGGAATCGGGGATTAGTTCATGCCGGTCAATCTGACATCGCCTGTTGCCGCACAGCTGTTGCCCGTTACCGGCGTTTCCCTGGGCGTTGCGGAAGCAAATATCAAGCGCCCCGACCGCAAGGATCTGCTGGTGATGCAAATCTGCGATGGCGCGCAGGTGGCCGGCGTATTTACCACGAACCGCTTTTGCGCCGCGCCGGTGATCGTCGCGCGCGAACATCTGGCACAGGCACAGGGCATACGCGCGCTGCTGGTAAACACCGGCAATGCCAATGCCGGCACCGGCGAGCAGGGCATGCGGGATGCCCGCACCAGTTGTGCCGCATTGGCCGGGCTGCTGAACTGCAAGGCATCGCAGATTTTGCCGTTCTCCACCGGCGTGATCATGGAACCGCTGCCGCTGGACAAGCTAGCCGCGGGCTTGCCGGCCGCGGTGGCGAACACGCGCGCGGACAACTGGTACGCCGCCGCGCACGCGATCATGACCACCGATATCGTCGCCAAGGCGGTCTCCAGGCAAGTGACGATAGACGGCGTGGCCATCACCATCACCGGCATCGCCAAAGGTTCCGGCATGATCCACCCGAATATGGCAACCATGCTCGGCTACATCGCCACCGATGCGGCGATAAGCCGGCCGGTTTTGCAGCAGATGGCAAGCGAAGCAGCCAACCGGTCTTTCAACTGCATCAGCGTGGACGGCGACACTTCCACCAATGACGCGCTGATGCTGATCGCCACCGGTAAAACTGCTCTGGCGAAAGTGAAATCCGCCGAAAGTCCGGCAGGCAAGGCATTGCAATCGGCCATCAGCGAAGTCGCGATTTATCTTGCGCAAGCCATCGTGCGCGACGGGGAAGGCGCGACCAAGTTCATCACCGTGCAAGTCGATGGCGGCAGGAGCGAGGCTGAATGCAAACAGATCGGCTACGCCATCGCGCGCTCGCCGCTGGTCAAGACCGCGTTCTTCGCCTCCGATCCCAACCTCGGGCGGATCCTGGCCGCGATCGGCTATGCGGGCATAGCCGATCTGGATGTGGAAGCGCTCAAATTGTATCTGGATGATGTATTGGTGGCAGAGAACGGCGGACGCGCCGCCAGCTACCGCGAGGAGGACGGCCAGCGCGTGATGCAGCAAAGCGACATCACGATACATGTAGCGCTGAATCGCGGCGCGGCGAAGGCCACGCTGTGGACCTGCGATTTCTCTTACGATTACGTGAAGATCAACGCGAGCTACCGCAGCTAATTGTATTTTTTATTCGGAGAATCAAAATGGGTGACAGCATGAAAAGATCATTTTGGAAAACCTTTCTGGTCGTGGCATTGCTTGCGACTGCCGGGTGCGGCGACCGGTCACGGCAAGACGCCGCCGCTTACCAGCAGGGCATCGATGCCTATGCCAAGGGCGACTTTGCCGTTGCGCTGAAAAAATTGCAGCCGATTGCAGAGCAAGGCAATGCAGATGCCCAGTTCAGGCTTGGTTTGATGTACGACCTGGGCAACGGGGTTGCGCAGGATGACAAGCAAGCCGTGGCCTGGTGGAGCAAGGCGGCCGAACAGGGACAAGCGGAGGCACAGGAACATCTGGGCTTGAATTATGCAAAGGGGAAGGGTGTTGAGCGGGATTGGGTGCAGGCCGACAAATGGTTTGGCATTGCCGCCGCCAGTGGAAAGGAATCCGCCATCAAAAACCAGAAAGTGGTCGAAGTCCACATGCAGCCGGATAAAATCGCTGAAGCGAATGCGCTGGTTCAGGAATGGCTGGCCAAGCGCAAGAAATGAACGGGCTTGCCTGAGAGTGGGACATGCGCCGTAACTTCATAAACCCGGCTAATCCATTAGCCCGTTATTCCCGCCCTTCGACAAGCTTGTCAAAGGGCGGGGGCGATTAAGACCAAACCCCCTCTGATGGAACAACTAGCCATTCGACTAAGCTGTCACAAAACGACAGCAAAGTCGCTGGTTATAGCTCCCCCTTGTCAGGGGGAGGATCAACGGCTCCTCCCCTGGTGGAACTACTAGCCATTCGACTAAGCTATCAAAAAACGATAGCCAAGTCGCTGCTTATGACAAGGGGAGGTTGGGAGGGGTTAGGTTTTTCAATGGATTTGTGTGATAAAAACAGGTAATAGCTAAATGGACAAACTCGACCGCTTCCTTGATCGTGCCGAACGGCTGATGGAAAAGCTGGAGCGCACACTGCCCAGGTCTGCGATCGGCAATGTGCCGAATTGGGATGGCGCTCATGCTTTCCGCTGGGAGCAGGGCAGGCTGGTTACGGTGGGGCACCCGCATCGCATCCGCTTGTCCGACCTGCTGGTCATCGAGGAGCAGAAGCGGCTCATAGCGCAGAACACCCGCCAGTTCGTGCAAGGCCGCCCGGCCAACAACGTGCTGCTCACCGGCTCGCGCGGCACCGGCAAATCCTCGCTGGTCAAGGCGCTGCTCAACGAATACGCAGCGGACGGATTGCGCCTGATCGAAGTCGGCAAGCCGGCGCTGGCGGACCTGCCGCATATCATCGCGCTGGTCGCGGGCAGGCCGGAGCGCTTCATCCTGTATTGCGACGACCTCTCGTTCAACGCCGACGAGCCGGGCTACCAGGCGCTCAAGGCCGCGCTTGACGGTTCGCTGGTGGCCTTCTCCGACAACCTGCTGATCTACGCCACCTCCAACCGCCGCCACCTGATGCCCGAATCGATGCAGGACAATCTCGCGACTAAATACGTCGGCGACGAGATACACCCTGCGGAAAGCGTCGAGGAAAAAATATCGCTGTCCGAACGCTTCGGCTTGTGGGTGTCGTTCTATCCGTTCTCGCAGGACGAGTATCTCGCGATCACCGCGCACTGGTTGCGGCATTTCGGCGTGACTGCCGAGTTCGACGAGGTTGCGCGCCAGGCGGCGCTGCAATGGGCGATACAACGCGGGTCGAGGAGCGGCAGGGTGGGGTGGCAGTTTGCGAGGGATTGGGCAGGACGGCAGGAATAAATATAAGGCCGTTCGTCCTGAGGTATCGAAGGGTGAACGACCACAAAATCAAAACCGCCGGGGGTTGCCCGGCAGCAAGTCACTTTTTCTTGCTTCGCCAAAGAAAAAGTAACCAAAAAGAAGGCGACCCCGGTTTGCCGCCCCTGCGGGGTACCCTCGATCAGACACAAACGAGCGGGGCTGCGCAACTCGCACGATCCGCTACGCGTCCACGTGCTCAAACAGTGCTCGCCCAACCCCACCGCTCGTTCGCGCCTGATCGAGGCGGCGCACAGGGGAAAGGGGATGTGCGCAACGAGCGCATCACAAAATAATTCCAACCATTTGCCATGCACACCACCACAGTCCGAATTGCCGCAGATATTTTCTCCACTGGCAGAATGTGGTTTTAGCTGATAGATTGTTGCCCCATGTATTCGTAACTCCCTGTGTTACAGGAACAGGGTACTGTGAGAAGGTTTCAGGAGCTTCCCGTCGCAATGAGCCATTCTGCGTATAAGTTCAGCATCTCTATCAAGTCCGATGACCTAGCGCTGGTCAACTGCTTACGCTCGCTGGCGCAGTACTCGCAGCAAAGCGGCAACAACCGCATTCCTTGGGGCGGTACGAAAGACATAGATTGGAAACGCAATAATCACTCAGTCACCTTTCGCTTTACTACGTCAGACTACAGGGCAGGCTTTATCGCTCAAGTAAAGCGGCTACTACCGCAGGAACTTTGGTCAGTAGCCGGTGAGAGCGATAACGACCCAGCCTCACGTCAAACATGAAATCTATCTGCGAGCTTCGTTAGGTACTCGCACCGAAGGTACAAATTGTTCGACACACTAAATCGAGGAACACCTGTAAAAATCTGGAGGAGGCAATTGTGTTCCGATTTAAATTATTCGTAGTAACCCTAGTTGTTTTGCTCACAACAGGTATTCCTTTAGCAGCGCAAGCCGCCGATATTTTTATGGGAAACGATAACATCCTAAACCTGTCTGGAGAAATCAAGCACGGAGATGCAGAACTCATGGCCACTTTGATAGCACAAGAGCAGATGATAAATTTCATCGACATTAATTCTCTTGGGGGAGATTTAATAGAGTCTATGAACATTGCTGCTCTTGTTAAAGGACTTCATGTTCCGGTTTTTGTAGTTAAGGGAGGGTATTGCATCAGCGCATGTTTTTTCGTGATTCTTGAAGCGCAGGGGCGTGAATTTACCACCGCATATGAAGATGGGACTCTTCCAACGCAAGCTTGGCTGGAGAATGACTTTGGCGTGGTAGGCATCCACCGTCCATATTTGAAATCACACAACGGAGATATAGCTGCTACAAAAATACAAGAGGATATGATGATTAAAGTTAGAAAATATCTTGCTTCAAAGTCCGTTCCTCAACATTTAATTGATGAAATGATGGCTCGTCCATCTAACGACATATATTGGCTTAAAGAAAGTGATGCTCAGTTAATTGGAGAATACAACCCAGGTGATGAAGAAGCTCTCATCGCCAAGTGTGGCTACAAACGCGTCCGACAAAGACATGATGAGAACTGGAGCAAAGAACGAGAACACCGACTGAATGTTTGTTTGGGTGAATTTTGGATAGAACAGTACAGCCCGTTACAGCGACAATTTATAGCGAAATTACGCACCGGCTGGCGACCTTGGAAGAATTGATAATTAAAGCCTAGTAGGGTGGGCACTCTCCGTGCCCACGCGGCAAATCAATGGTTGGCGGGCAACTTGTTACCCACTCTACCAACTTACGGTTTTGGATTTTTGCCTTACATCCCCTGTGCGCCGCCGAGTAGCGGAGGCTGGTCAGGGGGTGTCGGCGAGGACTGATGAAACAACTAGCCATTCGACTAAGCTGGCAAACGACGCCAGCCAAGTCGCTGGTTATGTTTGAGCACGCAGTGCGAGTTCCGCAGCCGCCTGACCAGTCGAGCAACGCAGGGTACCCCGCAGGGGCGGCAAACCGGGGTCGCCTTTTCTTTGGCTACTTTCATTTTGGCGAAGCAAAAGAAAGTGACTGATAAAACTACTAGCCATCTGACTAACCCAGCAAACGACGCTGGGTAAGTCATTGGTTATAGCTGCCGGGCTACCCCCGGCGGTGTTGATTTTGATTGCTGGGTATCGCTACGTTCAATCCAACCTACATGCTGAAAGTTAGAGATACAACATTGAACACCCCGATTGAAAAAACCAAAATCGTCGAAGTCGCCGCCGCCGTCCTGCAACGTCCCGATGGTTCCTTCCTCCTCGCCCAACGTCCCTCCGACAAGATCTGGGCCGGCTATTGGGAATTCCCCGGCGGCAAGATCGAACCCGGCGAGACGCCCTACCATGCGCTGGTGCGCGAGTTGCGCGAAGAACTGGGCATCACAGTGACAACCGCATACCCGTGGGTGACGCGCGTGTTCGCTTATCCGCATGCGACGGTACGGCTGAATTTCTTTCGCGTGACGGCGTGGAACGGGGAGTTGCACCCGCATGAGGGACAGAAATTTGCTTGGCAGTCACCTGCTGCCCTTCGATACCTCAGGGCGAACGGGGGTGATGCAGCAACGGTGTCACCTATGTTGCCCGCCAATGCGCCGATCCTGCGCGCGCTGTCATTGCCAACTCTGTATGCGATCAGCAATGTGCAGGAGTTGGGCGAGCGGGAATTCTTGCGGCGGTTGGAGGCTGCGCTGAGCAACGGTTTGCGGCTGGTGCAGTTGCGCGAGAAAAATTGTTCTCATGATGAACTTCGCGATCTGGCGCTGCAAATGTTGCCGCTGCTGCGGAAACACGATGCGCGCCTGATCATCAATGCCGACATCGAGTTGGCAAAAGAAATCGGTGCGGACGGCGTGCAGCTTGCCAGTGCGCAATTGGCCGAATTGCGCGAGCGTCCTGATGTGGAGTGGTGCGCAGCCTCTTGCCACAGTGCGGAGGAATTGCGCCGCGCGGAACAACTGGATTGCGATTTCGCGTTGCTGAGCCCGGTGCTGGCTACGCTGTCGCATCCGGGTGCGCCGCATCTGGGTTGGGAAAGCTTTGCGGCGATCGCGGCAGGTTCATCGATTCCGGTGTATGCACTCGGCGGGCTGACGCAGGCCGACATGCAGACCGCATGGCAGCATGGCGCACAAGGAATCTCTTTGTTGCGTCAGGCCTGGTGAGGCGGCTCGGTGTAATCCTGTTCGTTCTCTTCTGCCGGCTTTGTCACGCGGTATTCTTCGTTCGCCCACTTGCCCAGATCGATCAGCTTGCAGCGTTCGCTGCAGAACGGGCGAAAGCGGTTGTTGGTGTCCCACTGATGTTCCTTGCCGCACTGTGGACAGGTGACGATGGGCGGCTGGTTGGACGGCATGGTCAGGAAAAGGTGCAGAAGGTCAGTTCGAATGGAACATCCTGTTCGAACAGCGTGGATTTCGCGGCATAGTCGGCGGCGACGAAGCGGATGTTGATGGCATATTTGTTGGCGCTGATTTCGGGTATGCATGGCAACTCACTGTTCATTCTTACCCGCAATATCTGTGCGATACGCCCGCCCTGCATCTGCTGGAAAGTGCCGTGGTGCGCGGTAAGGCGCAGCACCTTGCCGTTCTCGCGCAACAGGCGCAGGATGATGTTCAAACCGGTGCTCAGGGGAAGGAACGGGGCCAGCCATGTGCGCAGGTCCTTGCGCCGCGCGCCGGGATCTTGCTGCTGCCAGTAGTGATAGGAGGGCAGGTCGAATTCACACGTGCCACCCGGCATCACGGCGCGCTGCTTGATGCCCATCAGCCATTCATTTTCCCGCAAACGCTGGCCGATTTTCCCGGTCATTGCAAACAGGTCGGCGGAAGCCCGGTCGATCTCCGCAAGGATGGCTGACAGCGCATCCTCGGAAATCGCGGGATTGTTATGCAAGCCGGAAAGCGCCCGCTTCTGGCGTTCCAGCTCTTGCAGCAGTTCGGATTTCAAGTCGGCGCGGCAGGCCACTTCCAGGATCTCGAACAGTGTGATCAGCGCGGCGTGGTGATCCTCGTTGTTCTCCTGCCCGGTGAAGTGAGCGATACGCGCGAACAAATCCTCCAGGCGCAACAGGGTGCGTATCTTTTCATTGATCGGGAACTCGTAGCTGATCACGCTGTGGCAGTCCGCAGTGTTGTTGGGAAAAAACTGGTGTCGAACGATATATTGAATAACCACATATCGTCAATCGGGTGCCCGGGCAAAAGTTTCTGGTCTGCCGTTCAGGTAGCGTCCGTGCAAAGCGGCAACCTGTGCCGCCAGGCCATCCATGCCGGCATCGTTGCGTATCACATCATCCGCCAGTTTCAGCCGTTCCGCGCGCGGGGTCTGCTGTGCGATGATGGCGCTCACCTCCGCTTTGTTCATTCGACTGCGTCCGGCAACGCGGGCAATCTGGCTGTCTTCATCGCAATCCACGACCAGTATGCGCTGAACCATCTGTTGAAATGCAGGACTGTCCGGCAGCAATGGCACGATGACGATGATATATGAACTGGCTTGCAATCGCTGCAATTGCGTTTTGGCCTGCTCCAGTATCAGCGGGTGCAGGATCAGTTCCAGCCGTTGCTTGGCAGCCGCATCCGAGAAAATCAACCCGCGCATTTTGTCGCGATCCAATGCGCCGTCATCCTTGATGTAGGCATTGCCGAAAGCCGAGCGGATCGCCGGGATCGCGACACCATCGGCTTGAGTCAGGCGGTGGGCGATCACATCGGTGTCGATGATCCCGGCGCCGAATTTCGCGAACATATCCGCAACCGTGCTTTTGCCGCAGCCTATCCCGCCGGTAAGGCCGACAACAAGTTTGGAGACACCCATAATCATATGACTGCAAGCAGTTGCAGATAATTTTGTGTCAGTGTTTGTCCCCAGAACAGCGCGATCAATCCCCCGCCGGCGAGGTAAGGGCCAAACGGGATGGGGATGTTGCGGCCATGCTTGAGCGCCACGATCAGCGTGATGCCGACCACAGCGCCTACCAGCGAGGACAACAGAATGATCAGCGGCAGCATCTGCCAGCCCAACCACGCTCCCAGCGCCGCGAGCAGTTTGAAGTCACCGTAGCCCATACCCTCCTTGCCGGTGGCGAGCTTGAACAGCCAGTACACGCTCCACAATGCGAGATAACCGATCATCGCGCCCAGCACCGCGCCGGGCAAACTGGTGAAGACGCCGAACAGGTTGAACAGTAATCCTGCCCACAACAGCGGCAGGGTGATGTCGTCCGGCAGCAATTGCGTGTCGAAATCGATCGCCGTGAGTGCCAGCAGCGCCCAGACCAGCAGCAGTGCGCCGGCTGCAGCCCAGCCGAATCCGAAGCGCCAGGCCGCATAGGCGCACAGGATGCCGCTGACCGCTTCGATGATCGGATAGCGCGGCGAGATCGCCGCACCGCAGCCTTTGCACTTGCCGCGCAACAGCAGATAACTCACGATGGGGATGTTTTCCCAGGCGCTGATGACATGATTGCAATGCGGGCAGGCCGAGCGCGGCACGACAAGATTGTATGGTCTGTGCGGGGCGGGTACGGGATAGGCGCCGTTGATGTGTTCCGGGGAGTCTGGATGACAACTTTCCGCAGCAAATTGGTGCTCACCGGCTTTCACGCGGGGCAACTCGGCACATTGCTGCTGCCATTCCATTTCCATCATCTTCGGCAAGCGATGAATCACCACATTGAGAAAACTGCCGACCATCAGGCCCAATATGCCAGCCATGACGGTGAACGCGAGCGGAGAAGACTGGAGAAGCTGGAATAGTTCAGTCATGTCGGCCGTTTCAGAGGAGACTAACCCGCAGGGTTAGGTCGGAACTAAAACTGCCGACCATCAGGCCCAGTACGCCACACATGCCAGTGAACAGCAGCGGCGAGGATTGGAGAATATGGAATAGTTCGGTCATGTTGGCCGTTTCAGTGGAGACTAACCCGCTTGCGGGTTATGTCGGAGCGGACCTGCCGACCATCATCATTAAATAACTTCGCCCATCTTGAAGATCGGCAGATACATCGCCACCACCATGCCGCCGATCAGCGTGCCGAGCACCACCATGATGACCGGCTCCATCAGGCTGGAGATGGCCGCCACGGCATCATCCACCTCGGCCTCGAAGAAATCGGCCACCTTGCTGAGCATCGCATCCAGCGATCCGGCTTCTTCACCGATGGCGACCATTTGCAGCACCATGCTCGGGAACACCTCGGTATTCTGCATCGAGGCGGTCAGGCTGCTGCCGGTACTCACTTCGCGCTGTATGGTTTTGGTGGCATCGTAATACACCGCATTACCCGACGCGCCGGCAACCGAATCAAGCGATTCAACCAGGGGCACACCGGCGGCAAACATTGTGGAAAGGGTGCGGGTCCAGCGGGCGATGGTGGCCTTGCGGATCAACTCGCCAAAAACGGGGAGCTTCAGCAGTAATCTGTCCATGAAATTCTGCATTTTTTTGCTGCGTTTCCAGATATAAAAGAACGCATAAAAACCTCCGCCGATCCCGGCAAAAATCAGATACCAATACGCGACGAAGAAATCCGAGATGGCCATCAGCAGCAGGGTTGGTGCCGGCAGATTCGCGCCAAAACCTTCGAACAGCTCCTTGAACGCGGGAATCACGAAGATCATGATCACGGCGGTGATGATGAACGCCACGACGACGATCGAAATCGGATAGAACAGGGCCGACTTGATCTTGCTCTTGAGCGCCAGGGTCTTTTCCATATAGGTCGCCAGGCGTTCCAGCAGGGCATCCAGGATACCGGCGGCTTCACCGGCTCCGATCAGGTTGCAATATAGGTCGTCAAAGTACAGCGGATATTTCCGGAATGCCTGTTGCAGGCTGCTGCCGGTCTCCACCTCGGTCTTGATATCGAGCAGCAATCTGGCAACAGATGGATTGCTATGCCCTTTGCCGACAATATCGAAGGCCTGCAACAACGGCACGCCCGATTTCATCATGACGGCAAGTTGGCGTGTAAACAGGGTGATATCCTTGGGGGTGATGGCTTTGCCTGTAGTGCGCAGGCGTTTTACTTTTACAACATTGACGCCTTGGCGGCGCAGATGAGCCGAAACACTTGCCTCGCCCGGCGCGCGCATCTCGCCTTTGACCAGTTTGCCGGCCTTGTCTTTTCCTTCCCAGCTATACGAGTATTCTTTTGGTTTTTGAGCCTTTGCTGCGACAGCCATAGCGTCTTCCCTGGGTCACTCAATAAGTGTTGCGGGCATGATGCCGAGCTTTATGTCACTTGTAAAGCCGATATGGAAGACTGTGGGCCAGGGACTTGCAGAACCCGATCCAGTCCCCGGCCCCTATTGCTTCCCCGGCTGCGCCGGGAAAATTCGCGCCACCTTCACGATGCGATCCTGGGTCTGGATGATCTCTATCGGGTAGCCGGCGATCTTCAGGCTGGTGCCGGTTTCGGGAATGTCTTCGAGATGTTCCAGAATCAGTCCATTCAGGGTTTTTGCGCCCTCCAGCGGCAGGTGCAGCCCCAGCTTGCGATTCAATTCGCGCAGGCTGCTGCCGCCTTCCAGCAGGAAACTGCCGTCCTCGTGGCGCAGAAACTTTCCGGTTTTCGCGGGGGATTGCGTGGTGAATTCCCCGACGATCTCTTCAAGGATGTTTTCCAGCGTCACCAAACCGAGCAGCTCGCCATATTCATCCACCACCAGTCCCAGCCGCTTATGGCGCTCCTGGAACTGCTGCAGTTGCTTGAGTAACGGCGTATCGGAGGGGATGAAGTATGGTTCATTGAGTATCTCACGCAGATGGGTCAGATCCAGCGTTGTTTCCTGGAGCAAGGCCGGCACCCGCTTGATGTGCAGGATGCCGATGATATTGCTGGGCGTGTCGGCATATACCGGCAGCAGCGTGTGGTGGCAGGTGATGATCTGATGGCGAA
This sequence comes from Pseudomonadota bacterium, assembly GCA_049320585.1. Lineage (GTDB taxonomy): Bacteria > Pseudomonadota > Gammaproteobacteria > Burkholderiales > Gallionellaceae > Gallionella. The sequence continues at coordinate 121,098 of JBMOQB010000015.1, forward strand.
GTTCGTTTGCGTCCGCGTTGATATCCAGGGCTTCGATCCGGTTGCGCGGAACCATCACATCGTTCACGGTGATGCGTTCCAGATCGACCAGGTTCAGCAGCATCTTCTGGTGTTTGCGCGGCAGAAAATGTTCGGCATCCAGTACCAGTCCGCGCAGTTCTTCCAGTGTCACTTTCTGTTTGCTCTGATCGGTCTGGATCTTGATGCGCAACAGCCACAGAAAACCCTTTACGATGGCAGTGGCCACCGAGACCACCGGATGGAACAATGTGATCAGCGGCGTGAGCACATAGCTGGAGGGCAGCGCGACGCGTTCCGGAAAGCTCGCTGCGATAATTTTGGGCATGATCTCGCTGAACACCAACAAGATGAAAGTGATGAGCAGTGTGCCGACCAAAAGGGCCAATTCGCTGGCGCCGAACAGGCGCAAGATAAGGATGTTGGTGATTGCTGCTGCCGCGACATTGAGCAATGTGTTGCCGAACAGGATCGAGCCGAGCAGTTTATCCACCTTGCCGAGCAAGCGGTTGACCAGTTTGGCGCTGCGGTTGCCTTTGCGAACCAGGCTGTTCAGGCGGTAGCGGTTGATCGCCATCATGGAAGTCTCGGCCGCGGAAAACCATGCGCCGAACACCAGCAGCAACAGCAAGATGCCGAGCAGTGCGTCTAAAGAAAGGTCGTCCAAAATGGTGTTTCAGTAGTGTTGACGATGAGAATAGTGTGCGAGAGGTGTGCGAGTGTCAAGTTGCGCGCCGGTTGCTCAATATCATCAATAGCACACCGCCTATCAGCATAGGCAGGCTCAGCCACTGTCCCATGCTCATGCCCAAGGACAACAGGCCGAGAAAATCGTCCGGCTCGCGGGTGAATTCGACCAGGAACCGGATGCTGCCGTAGCCGGCCAGGAACAGGCCGGACACCATGCCGGTGGGACGCGGCTTGCGCGCATACAGCCAGAGCAGTGCGAACAGCAGCAAACCCTCCAGAGCGAATTCATACAGCTGCGAGGGGTGGCGCGGCAGGCTGTCCACTCTGGGGAAGATCATCGCCCAGGGAAGGTCGGCGGGTCGTCCCCACAGCTCGCCATTGATGAAATTGCCGATGCGCCCGAACGCGAGGCCAGGCGGTACCAGCGGAGCGATGAAATCGGTGATTTGCAGCCAGCGCAAATCCTTTTTGTATGCCAGCCATGCCATTGCGACCAGCACCCCGAGAAAGCCGCCGTGGAACGACATGCCCCCTTGCCATACCGAGAGAATTTCCAGCGGGTGCGCAAAATAATATACGGGTTTGTAAAACAGCACATATCCCAGCCGTCCGCCGAGTATCACGCCGATCACGCCGTAGAACAACAGGTCGTCAAGCAGTTTGGCGTTCAGTTGGGCATCATTCAGCGTGGCGATGCGTCTGCGCCCCAGCCATAAAAAAGTCAGAAAACCGACGAGATACATCAGCCCGTACCAGTGTATCGCCAGAGGGCCAATGTGGATGGCAACAGGATCGAATTGCGGATGAATTAACATGGGGGAATCGGGTAAAATTGACAAGACGATTATACGGGTAACGCGGCAAATCGCTCAAACACGCCGCATTTCGCAAGCACAAGGGAGAAAAATGATAACAGCGCAGCAATTGAACACGCAGTTCGGCATCGACGGACAACTGAGTTTCCGCGAGGATGCCAGTGGTCTGGTCGTTGCAGAGATCGATAATGAAAAGGCAACCGCAGCGCTATGTATGCAGGGCGCGCACCTGATGAGCTGGCGGCCAAAAAGTCAGGCAGTGCCGGTGGTGTGGCTGTCGCGGGATGCCAAACTTGCGGTTGGCAAATCGATACGCGGCGGCGCGCCGGTATGCTGGCCGTGGTTTGGCGCGCACGCGTCCGAATCAGGTTTTCCCGGACACGGCTTTGCGCGCACTGTGCCGTGGCAGGTAGTTGAGTCCGGCAGCGAACCGGATGGCGCGACCCGCCTCACGTTGCGCCTGATGGAGAGCGACAAGACCAGGGCGCAGTGGCCGCATGATTCAAGGCTCGATCTGACCGTGATCGTTGGCGAGACATTGCGCATGGAACTGGTTACCGAAAATACCGGCACGGTCGGTTTCGTGATCGGTGAGGCCCTGCATACCTATTTGCAAGTCAGCGACATTGGCGCGGTGCGCGTGACCGGACTGGATGGTTGCGATTACTGGGACAAGGTCGGCAGTTCCACGCTCAGGAAACAATCTGGCGCGATCGCATTTTCCGGAGAGACCGACCGCGTCTATATCAACACCGCCGCCGCGTGCGTGATCGAAGACGAAAAGCTGAAGCGCCGGATTCATATCAACAAGTCCGGCAGTCTTTCCACTGTGGTATGGACTCCCTGGACAGAAAAAGCCGCCAAGATGGGTGATATGGGGCAGCCGGACGGCTGGCGCGAAATGGTGTGTGTGGAGTCGGCGAATGCGATTGAGAATGTGGTCAAGGTTGCGGCGGGAACCCTGCATACGCTGATCGTCGAATATCGTGCCGAGCAGGTTTAAGGAACCTCTGATTAAGTCCCACATGGCCGCGCTCGGGTTTTTCCGGGATGGGATGCAAGACGTGCTAGGCAGCGAATGGTCGATCCCCTTCGCAACGAGCACAACGCCGCAGGCCGCCCGGAAAGCCAGAGCCCATGCGGGTTGCGACAAAATCGCGCGCTCGCGGTGTCGCGCTCCTCGGCATCGTAGTCTC
>JBMOQB010000016.1:0-15975 GCA_049320585.1 Pseudomonadota bacterium
TCCCAACCTTCCCCCTGATATGGGGAAGGAGTGCAATCCAGCCGCCTTGAGGCGGCTCATGGTTTTATTGGCGCCTTTGAGGCGCTCACCCAATAAGCCTCCGGCTTTGCCGGAGGTCATTTAACTCGAGCCTGAGCTGATCACTTTAATTCCTCGAAAAGAATGAAGCTCCATCCCCATGTAATTCGAAAAAGATATTCGAGCCATTGAATTCCCATCGAACAGAAGTCAGGGATCGCCATGAACAATCAACCAAAGAACGAACAAAACGCCCCCGTCGCCGTTGTGGCATCACAAGCTCCGCCACGCGCGAAACCCTCGATCTATCCCGAGCCGTTCGCCTCGCGCATGGCGGGGCGAGTAAAACATCCGCTCGGCGACCTGTTCGGCCTGTCAAATTTTGGGGTCAATCTTGTGCGGCTATTGCCCGGCGCAGGCTCGGCCTTGCGGCACGCCCATTCCAGACAAGATGAGTTCGTCTACATATTGCAGGGCCATGCGGTGCTCGTTACCGATGCCGGCGAAACGCAACTCTCCGCCGGCATGTGCGCGGGATTCAAGTCCGGTACGGGGAATGCACATCAGTTGCTGAATCGCACAAGCGAAGAAGTCATATACCTTGAGGTCGGAGACCGCAGCGCAGGTGATACCGTCGTGTATCCCGACGATGACTTGCAGGCTACTTTGGTCGAAGGCAAATGGCAGTTCGCGCACAAAGACGGCTCGCCGTATTGAAGTTCACCCATTCTGCATCAGCCTGACCAGCGCCATGACCAAAGTGACCAAGACCGAAGTGATCGGCATCGACCACATCTACATCGCAGTTTCCGATCTGGCGCGCTCGGAAATATTCTATGACCGGGTATTGCTGGACACACTGGGTTTTCACAAGAACAAATTCACGCTGGGCGGCGAGCCTCATATTCAATACTTCAATCGCCACTTCGGCTATGTGCTTCGCCCATCGGGAGCTAAGGCAATGCATAATCCCCTCTCACCCGGACTGCACCACCTCTGCCTTCGTGTCGATACACCGGCAGACGTCGCAGCCGTAGCCGCCCAGCTTCGCGGGGCTGGCATAGCAGCAAGCGATGCAAAACTCTATCCCATATACGCCCCGGACTATTGGGCAACCTATTTCACCGACCCCGATGGCATCCGCCTTGAAGTCACCAATTACAGGCAAGAGCGTCGCGAGCGTCATGACAATTGGTGATTCGGTGAACTCAGCCCCATTAATTCTTTAAGAGTAACTCGCCGCAAAATATCCAGGAGGCAAGCCATGGCCATATTCCGAAATTGCTCGCTGCTGTGTTTTGTTTTGCTGATTGCCGCAATCGCCCTGATCGCCGCCTGTACCTCCAAGACCAAGGAAGCGGCACTGCCCGCCGGCAGCCAGGTGCTGGCGCTGGGCGACAGCCTGACCCAAGGCGCCGGCGTGACGCCTGAAGAAGCGTGGCCCGACCTGCTGGCACGCAAAACCGGGTGGGTGGTGGTCAATGGCGGCGTAAATGGCGACACCAGTGAAGCTGCGTTGCGGCGCCTGCCGTTCCTGCTGGAACAAGATAGACCGGTACTGGTGCTGGTGGAACTGGGCGGCAACGACATGCTGCATCACGTTCCCCAGCAACAAACCATCGCCAATCTGGAACAGATACTCACCCTGATAAAGGCGCACGGGGCTAAGCCGGTGCTGCTGGCAACGCCCAACCCGAGCCCGATGCGCGCCGTTTTTCAAAATCTGACCGCGCCCGATTTCTACCGCAACGTCGCCGATGCGCAGCACGTCCCGTTGATCGGGGACGCGATTGCCGAAGTTCTTTCCGATCCGAAGCTGAAGGGCGATCCCCTGCATCCCAATGCCGCAGGGCACACGCTGTTGGCTGAGAAGATATACGCGGAACTGAAGGATATAGGGTATGTGCGCTAGCGCATGCCTTGCGAATCAACGGGGCAGGGCGTTAGTCTATAGAATCAGGGATACAATTCGAATCAGATCTCTTTGAGCGTAAAGTAACGCAAGAGAGTCTGTCCAAACATCTGGGAGGAGTTGCGATGAGTCTGGATTTGTACATCGGCAACAAGAATTATTCGTCATGGTCATTGCGGCCCTGGCTTTTGCTCAAGCATCTGGGCATACCATTCACCGAGCACATGGTGTCGGTTGCCGGCCGCGACTACAACCCTGCCCTGCGGCCGATTGCCGCGAATGCCAGGGTTCCTTGTCTGCATGTCGACGGATTTCAGATATGGGAAAGCCTCGCGATAGCAGAATATCTGGCCGAACAATATCCGGACTTGTGGCCGACCGATGCCAGGGCTCGTGCGCGGGCGCGCAGCATATCGGCGGAAATGCACGCCGGCTTCGCCAATCTGCGCAAAGCGATGCCGATGAATCTCAAGTTCAGGCTCAAGGGCAAGCCGGCCGATGTGCCGGTGCAGCGGGACATCGACCGCATCGTCGAGATATGGACAGAAGCACGCACACGGTTCGCAACGCCCGACGGGACTTATCTGTTCGGAGCCTTCTCGGTGGCGGATGCAATGTATGCGCCTATCGCCGGTCGTTTTCTTACCTATAACGTGCCCCTGCCCGCCGAAGCTAAGACCTATAGTGATAACCTGCTGGCTCATCCGGCCATGCAGGAATGGTACGCGGCGGCACTGCAAGAAACTGAAGCGCATGCGCATTACGACGTTTTGGCAAAGGAATATGGCGGGCCGCGTTAGTTCAAGATAATTCCCAAATGCCCCTTTCGCACAGCTTTCCCTTTTCCTATGACCATGATAGAGTCAATCAACTGAGAATTATATTTTCCTAGCATATTCTCAGGAATTAGTCAATTGTTTCATTTTCGGGGAGGGTGGCTGGTACCAGTATCCAGACACGCAATATAAATATAAAAATACTGTGGAGAGCAAATCATGCCGAATGCAACCGTTCTTGGAAGCATTATGTGGGAAGTTATAAAAGCAGGGACCGAAAGAACCTTAGACGATGATGAAAGAAAAAAATTTTATACAAACTTTCAATCTGAGGTTTCGGAAAAAATTGAGGAGATTCGAACTGAGCAGCGTAGAGCTCATGAAGAAAGCAAAAATCTAATCCTTTCTTAATTTCAAGATTCAAAAAAGCCACTATACGAAAGTCTGGTGGTTTTTTATTTCACTAATATGCCCCCACTTCAATCCAAATCTCGTCTCGAACCTTTTTTATTTTCAAATTTGGAAAGTGCCTTTTCAGATTTGGCATTTAATGTACCAAATCGACATGGTGCATCCCCAAGAATGAATCCGCTAATTAACTCACTGGATCATATTGACAAGTTGGGGGGTAAAACAATTGTAAGACAGCATACAGTGCAGGATCCGGATTTCTTTTCAGAATACTATGCTTACTATTCGAGGGTGTTTGGCGATACCGATAAATACTGTCATCGTATGCATTTCTTCTCAATGGAGATGAATCCGGATGAGGACGTATTAGATTTTATAGATCGCGCAGCAGGCAATGCAGATAGCTATCTAGGATTTATAACAGTAAGGCCTGTTCGTTCTAGCCCAGTAGCTGCCACTATTCTTAGGCCTTTACCGAATCAACATTTTCTTCTGTCAAGTGATGTATTTGATGTCCATCTGGCAGGTAGAAAATTCCTTGTTCGTGGTACACCTTTTATGCAACAAGACAACGCTGTTGGTGCTTGTGCTCAAGCATCGATATGGATGGCACTGCGTACCTTGCGAAAGAAAGAAGGAAATTCTGCATTTGATCCTGCGCAAATTACTAGTGCGGCTACACGGTTTTTGGTTCGTGGTAGAACGCTACCTAATCGTGAAGGTCTCGGTATAGATCAGATGATTGAAGCAATCCGCTTTGCAGGATATTCGCCGCACCTTATGCAATTTAGTACTGCTAATCCTCAACCCGGTGCAAACAACCATCTGGTTGGCAATGAAATACTTAACGCAAAGAGAAAAATCTACGCTTATGTTGAATCTGAAATACCGGTTGTGCTAGGTGTATTCCCGTCACCAACTGCGGGTCATGCAGTTGTTTTAATTGGACACACATGGAATGTAAATAACAATGCAACACCCTACTTTAGTAACAGTGATTTGAAACTTTATCATGCTGCAGATTGGGTAACATCATTCATTTCACATAATGACAATACGGGGCCTTATTTAGAATTGCCTGAAACAGGTGGAAATGATTACTGCTTCGAGCAGGCTCGATTTTCTATTCCATTGCTGCCAAGCGATGTATTTATGAGCGGGGAAGAAGCAGAACAAGTGGCAAATAAAATATTGATAGATCTATTGCAATTAAATCAGCTTCCTACTTCGACAGTGAATACCGCCCAGGAAGTACAAAAATTCGAGGATTTGGTCATAAGAACTTACCTAGTTGAAAGGCACCGGTTTAGAGAATGGGTTACGGACAAAACAGATATTCACATCGAGGTAAAAAATTACTATCGGCTTAAAATCCTTCCAAAACGAATTTGGGTGACTGAAGTATGTTTGCTAAAAGAACACAACAATACTAGGAATGGTAGTCTATCTAGAGTGGGTGAAATTCTGATCGATCCAACTGGCGAACCAAACGATGCGCCCTTTTTAAGTATTCACCTGAATATATCAGCAATTGCACCAATTGCTTCTGGCGTAGGGGTGTCGGGTGTGATTATTGATAGGGAAGCTGATGGGCAGTTAATAAAATACATTCCCTTGCAAACCGATACTTGCTATTCATCACTCAGTAGATAATTGTTGCTAGCTAAAGTGGTCAGCATTGGTTTTGCGTCCAACTGCGGCTCCTTTGTAAAACCGTTGCGTTGCAGACCAGGATTTTGACGCTATGATTGCATGTCATGGCAAGTCCTTTCAATAAACAAACCCGCGCCCAAGCGAAGACCAGCCGCCACGGGCGACGTATCTCCCATGTGGTTGGCTTCGACGATGCCCCCTTTGCGCGCAGCCATCGGGGCGACGTGCTGGTGGTGGGCGCGGTGTTTGCCGTCGATCGACTGGACGGCGTGATCTCGACCAAGGTCAGACGCGACGGGGCCAATGCGGCGCAACGGCTGATCGACTGCCTTGCTGGCAGCAAATATTTCGATCAGCTGCAGGCCATCCTGCTGCAGGGCATCGCGTTTGCCGGGTTCAATGTGGTCGATCTGCAGCGGCTGCACCAAGCCACGGGATTGCCGGTGCTGGTGGTCGCGCGTTACCGGCCCGACCTGCAGGCGATACGCAAGGCGCTGCTGCAGCAAGTGCCGGGTGGCGCCCGCAAATGGCGCCTGATCGAGGCGGCCGGTCCGATGGAGCCGATGGCCACGCTCTATGTGCAACGCTGCGGCATCACACCGGAACATGCGGCACGGCTGCTCGCCGGCCTGCAACAAAACAGCCAACTGCCGGAACCGCTGCGCGTCGCGCACATGATCGCCGGCGGTGTGACCACCGGCGAGAGCCGTCACCGCGCCTGACGCAAAGCGCCATTACACAACAACGGCGCGCTATTCGACGGACGCCGATCTAGCGTTACACCAAATAATAGCCAATACGCTAACGGGTGATACCTTTTACTCTCCACGCGCGGCTTTGCCCATCATAAGTCTGGCTGCGCATGACGCGCCGCTGCTTGAATAGCTAGCCGTTCACAAAAGTGTCGGGGCTGCAATTGAAAAAGTTCGCACCGCACAAGAAATCCAATCTTCCTGATCTGCTGCCGGTAATCGGAGCTTTGCGATCACCTGATTTCGACACGTGGGAGATTTTCGACAATCCCGAGAGCAGTCAGTCAACGTCTGAATTCAACGGATGCCACGAGCGTTTATCTTGCAGCATCCGTAGGAATGAATAGTTTGACTTTTGATTCGTGCCTGATCCCTTCGATTTTCTTTTATTCGTGGCACGATTTGGGGAGTTGCGTCGGCTTTAGCCCTTCACCGTTGGTGCAACTCCAGATGATGCGACCTTGGTCATCGGTTGTGGGCGTGAAGATAATTTCGCCTTGCTTGGTGCTAACGGTGAGTACCATATGCTCGGGGTCGAGCGCCAGCCCGGTGCCATCGGCCAGTTGCGACGGAATACCGGCTACTCCCAGCGATTCGGGAATCACCTGTTTGGTCTGGTAGTAGTTGCCCAGCGCATCGCGCATTGGTTGCGTACTGATGACGGCGGCGCTTACCTTGGCCCTGACCGTGTAGTCTTGGTACGCCGGAATGGCCACGGCCGCCATCACGCCCACGATATACACCAGTATCAGGAATCCGAAGCCCGCGCCCAGGCGACCGGCGTACGGAACGAATGCCGCGAAGAGATAGGACAAAATATTGCGCGAAGGCACAGGCGCTCTGGTGTTCATCACTCGGGCTGCGCGCTTGGTCAGCCAAGGGTAACCGGCGGTCAGTTCGTGGAATGACATCCAGAAGCCGGACGCATGGACCGTCTGGCGGATATAGGCAGCGACGTCAAGATTTTCCCATCGTTCGGCACCGGCCGACAGTGCGGACAGCGCACGCGCGGCACCTTCGGGCGAACTGCTGCAGGCCAGTCCGTGACGATCACACGTGCTCTCTTGAGCGCGAGCATAGGCAGCGCCGAGCAGCGGCAGCCATAGCACAGGCCAGCGCAACAGGTGCTTGCTCAAATGCTTCATGCGCAAGTGGCCCAGCTCGTGACCAATATAGAAGCGAACCCCGTCCGCATGTTTTTTCATCGCATCGACCACATCCGACATCAGCACAACGTATTGCGTACCGAGAAACTTGGTGGCAAACGCATTGAGGCCGCCGTTGCCGTTCAGGATGTAGGCCTGGGGACGCGTCTTCATCTGCAGCCGATCGCAGCAAGCGGCGTATTGCGAGTGCAGGTCGGGGAATTGGGCTTCCGACAATTCGACGCCATTGCCCTTGATGTGCGCAATCAGCGCGGATTGTGCGAACAGGTACAGCACGAAGCCGAGCGCCAGCACGATCAACGCAACGCCAAAAGTACCGACAATCAGACCCAGCCAAACCAGAAGGCCGAGTATCAGGGTGATGGTGCCGAGCATGCGCTCACGCGGATAAACGAGTTCTTTCATGGTTCTTTCCCCTTTCGTATATTGATAGGACTAACGTAAAGCCAACCGGCATTCAGAAGCAGGCAAAGCCCGCTAAAGTAGTTTTCCCGCGTCTTCACCTTTCGATGAGATTGTAAAGCGTGCTCACTTTGGAGGGCGGAAGGTAAAGGGGTCAATGCACAAGCGACGGATGGTGGAGTTTCCGGAATGAAAGGCGAGTCGTATTTCAATTCACATGTTCAAACCCAACAACCGCCAGCCCAAGCTGGCGGGTTCGAATGACGGACCGCCCCGGGGTGAATTGGTGCGGCTATGGATTGGGATAGCTGGCCAGGACAGCCGCGACCCGCTGGGATATTATCGTGTGTATCGCCTTTGTGGGATGTATCCCATCCCAGAAGAAGAAGTTGTCAGGCTGTTGGCATGTGAACGGCGGTGTATTCGGCGTTATGCAGGGATTGGTGACGTTCGTCAGGCCGAAGTCACTCGGGGCCTGGATTATGGAGGTCATTTGAGAGGCGATGTCCATATGCGCGATCTGGATGCCGGGCAGGCCGCTGAGCGTTGCCAATACATTCAGAGCAAGCCCTTGATTGAACCCGTTGGTCAGGCTTGCGGCAACACCGGTCACGTCCGGCCCCAGGGCTGTCACAGCCGGCGTCAAGTCTATCCTTGCCGCATTCATGACGAGAAATTTCTTCGCCCCGAGCGTGTAAAGCGTCTGAATATTGCCGGCGATGCTGTTCAGGGCGTTGGTTAAGACAGCATTCGCTGCTGCTGCAGCCTGGGCTGGGTCTTGTGTTGCCTGATACACCGTGAAGAACACAACCAGTGCATCGCGAATGTCGTTGTTTCCGATCTCGATGACATAAAGTGCATCCGCCGATGGCATTTGCCCGACATCGACCAGGAAAGCCTGTACCTGTTGCGGCAGATTGACCCGGGCCGGGTAATGGGTGGCCCGTGCTCCGCCCACGGCGTAGTTACGCGCTTTGGGGCTGTTGCTTTGGAAGGCCGTCCCGACGTCCGCCGCGATACCTCGCCCTTGGGCGAATTGTTCTACCCACGTCGCGCCGTTGCTGAAATGATGCCCGCCCTTCGCATAGGGGGCGCTCGGTACGAGCGACTCGTCCAGCGTATCGTACGGCGGCTTGTTCTGGCTCACGTTGCTCTCCAGATTCATGCCTGCTATCGGGTGAGCCAGCAGGGTGTATGCATTGCCGGGATCGGACAGGCTGGTGCCGAAAACCACGATACTGCTGAACGTCAGTTGGGCACTCGCCATACTCGGGAGGCCCAGCACAAGGATTGTCAAAATGAAACGCGTCAATATTCCGATCGATGTATTCTTCATGATAGTTTTCTCCTGTTTAACGAGCGGGTCGATGTAGATAGCGCTGTCGAAAGAAACAGCTTACGCTCTGCAGTAATGAATATCAATGAACAAAGCTGATGGGGGCAGCATCGCCTCTACTGATATTTCCCACACATCCTCGTGAGCATCATTGCGGCAGATTGAGTCCACAAACATAATACGAATCAGTATCCGCTTGGAATACTGATATGGAACGCTCCACATCCTCCACCTCGCAACTCATCCATCTAGCCTGGCCGGTGCTGGTCGCGCTGCTTGCGATGATGCTCATGCCGTGATCGATGCCGCAATGGCCGGGCGGCTGTCTGCGATCGGGGCATGGCGCGTTGTAGCGCTAATGTGCTACAGTGCGCACGTGACTTAAACTTGTTGGAGGTTACCTCATGTCAACGACCACGATACGCTTGCCGGAAGATCTGAAAGCCCGCATTACAGCGGCGGCGAAACGCGCCGGTACGAGCACGCACGGCTTCATTCTTGAGGCGATTGCGGAAAAGGCAGAGCAGGAGGAACGGCGTGCCGATTTCGATGCGGTTGCCGAGGATCGTTATAGCCGCATCGTTTCTTCCGGGAAGACAATTCCGTGGCAGGAGATGCGCGGTTATCTGGAAGAGCGTCTTGCCGGTAAAAAGGCAAAGCGCCCGGCAGCGCGCAAACTGGCTCGCTGAGCATGTCGCGCATCGAACTGGCGCCCGAGGTGGGGGATGACTTTGACCGCATCCTCGATCATCTTGCCCGGCATCAGGTGGAAAATCCGGCGGCGCGCATCCGGGAGATCATCGAGGCGATCAATGTGCTGGAGCACAACCCCTTGATTGGGCGTCCGGTCAATAACGACAAGCGGGAGCTGGTGATCGGGCAGCGTTCGCACGGTTATATTGCCTTGTACCGATACGTTGTCAAAGCCGATACCGTTTTTATCCTTGCGGTGCGCAGCCAGCTCGAAGCGGGCTATGCGGGGTTGTGAATTAAGAAAACGTTGAGTTAATCCGTGCGGGAGAGGTTGTCAGGTGAACTTTTTCACCCCAGCCTTCTTGCGGTTTTTTGCAAATCTTCATCCAGCGTGGCCAGCGGCAAGCCCAGCCTTAGAGCTAGTTCAGGGTAGGAAGCATCGTAGACGAATAGTTTGTATCGCCGCGATCGCAACTTTGGTTGGTGGCAGGGATGGTTGGGGTATATCTGAATGCGGTGAGCAGGGCAAAATAGGTTGGCTCCTCTAAAAACCTACTGCGTGGCTTGATTCACCCGCAGCGGTGGGCGGGCGGGTTCCACCTCGCGACTACCGCCGCTTCGATAACGGATTAGTCTTCAGCCTTGATCGGAATGAATCTGCTGGCGCGCTGCAGATCCAGGATCTCCTTGTCTTGCGCATTGTTCTGGCTCAGCGCGAGAAAAGCATCGGTCAATTTTTGGCGTAAATCGGCGTCCATATCTGACCGCACCGTCCAGGTGTGATCGTCATGGCCGGGCATGGTGGTTAACACCGATCGGGTCTTTTCATCTGCGTCACGCCGTACCAGCGGAATGACCTGGTCGGTGCTGCGCGATTTGGCGCGGTCAAGCGTGACGCCATCGATCCAGACCAGATCCAGTTCATGGAAGACAAAAGACTCGACTAGGGCGTCGCCGCTCGCCATCGGCCGGTATTCCATTTTGATGCCGATGTTCTTCTCAAGATAATCGGTCAACGGCTTTAACTTGCGCCGCTGCACCGATGGCGATTCGTCAGGCATCAGGGAGACACGCAATACCCGCTCGGAATAAGCGGATGCCATGAATGCCAATGCGACGACTGTTGCCAGCGAAACGAGCAGGTATCTGATGCGGATCGACATTGATTTACTTGGCACGGCTTTCCATATTCAGTGGGCTTTGATCGTGGGGGCTGATCGGGTCAGCTTCGCATTACGTTTTCGGGTTTTGCTTTTCCAGTTCTTCCAGTGCCTCTTTTGCAATCTCGCGCACTTCTTCGTGAGCATCCTTCAGGCAGGTTTCAACAAAAGAGCGTGCGTCTGCACTGCCGGTGAGGCCGAGCAGATAGCATGCGTCGGCGCGCACGCGGTGGTCGGCATGGCGGGTGAGTTCGGCCAGTTGCGGCAGCAGCTTGCGCAGTATCGGAGTGTTGGCATGGGCTTCCAGCAGCGCGCTGACGCCAAGCCGTACTCCGATCTTGGCCCTGGGGTTGGCGATGGTGGCGAGCAGCGGCTTGAGGCGCCGCGTATCTGCTTCGATGAATGCCATGGCCTGTTTGTAGCTGCCCTGCTTCAACAGATGTTCGACATAATGCGCGATGCCTTCCTCGCCATTCGCCCACTCGGCCCATCGTTTCAGCTCGGCAGTGCTGTGCGCGCCGGTGAGTGTGAACGGACCCAGGCGCAGCCAGGGGGTGGCGCGCACGCCATATTCCGCAGCCTGTTCGGGACGCGCGGCAACATTCACTACGGTCATTTTTCCGATCAGCCCCTGCTTGGCCAGTTCGCCCAGCCCCCGGATGACGGTGGCGCAGTGCGCGCAGCCGGGGGCGGTAAAGAGCAGGGCATCGGGCGGCGAGGCGGGCATGGAAGCTGATGGCGTCATTGGTTAACAGGCAACTTGATCACTTTGGCAGCCGCTAACCCGGCATCCCGTCTGCGCGCGGCTTGACCAGGATGGGGGCGTATATCCAGATGAACAATGCAAAGGCGATCAACCATGCCGCTTGGGCGATGCCCACCCACAGCAAGTAATGTGCTGGCGCGATCATCGGCAAGATTACCCGGGCAACCCAGGCCGCGAACAATGAGATGAACGCAGGCGCAAGCAGCCGCGAGTGCTGCTGGATGTCGCGGCCGGTATGGCCGAGCGCGATGCGCGCCATCATTCCTGCGGTGATCAGGCCGATGCCGCCCACGGCGAACGCATGCAGCGCGAGAGAAGGCGACAGGGATGTGAACGACGCAAGCGCCTTGATCAGGAATCCGAATGTGGCGCCGCCATAGCCGAGGTATAACACCCACAGCAGCGGCTTCTTCCAGATGCCATGGGTGTACCACCCCGCCAGCCGCATCGTGTGGATCGTGAACAGCAATCCGGCGAGTGCCGCACTGACCGGGACATTTCGCCAGAACACATCGGCGATCAGGAACAGCACGAACAGATAGAGGCTGGAACGGTCTATCCACACCCGATTCTTTAACGCCACCGGATAGCCGACACCGCGCTCGATGAAGAACGGCAACACGCGCCGCGCCATGGTGTAGATCAGCGCGAGCAGAACATACAATCCGGAATACAGTCCCCACGCGACGCCTTGCTCCAGCACACCCGACACGCCGAGATAGAAGCCTAGGTTGGCCAGCATCAGCAGCGCCAGCTTGGAGGCGATGCCGATATTCTGATGCTGCTTTGCGCGCAGGATCGGACTGAAGATCGCAACGACGAGCCAGAGGTCAAACAGCAGATCCAGCAGCAGCATCGGCAGTATCTGTCCGGGCATCATCCAGCCGGACGCCCGTGCCGCCAGCCACAATGTTGCCAGGCCTGCCAGCGGGAATCCCCGTGGCGTCTGGATATGGGTCCAGTTGCGCACCGCAGTCAACAGAAACCCGGCGGCTACGGCCATGCCATAACCGAAGATCATTTCATGCGCATGCCAGTGCACGGGCTTGAACGGCAACTCCGGTGCTGGCCAGCCATAGACAACAATGCCGCCCCAGATGAATATCGAGACCAGCGCGAACATGCCCGCCAGCAAAAAGAACGGGCGAAAGCCGAGGTTGAACAGGGCGAAGGAGGGGACGGGTTGGGATGACTTGATCAGCAAGATGATTCTTTCTAAAGATCGACGGGCACATGGAAGAAGACAAAACGCCCTTTTTCAATGTCCACCTTGAGCGTGGCGCCTTGGTTGAAGCCATAGTCCACGTAACCCGGCACCGCACTCGCCGCGTGGCATTCGCTGGAGTGCTGCGGCGATTCGAGATCCCGGTCGCGATCATACCAGGACAGCAGCATGTGCTCGCCCAGGTGCCGGTTCGCCTCGTCATTGGTCTGCTTCATCGCCTCCGGAAAATCGCGGCAGCGCAGCTTCACCACGGTCAGTCGGGACAGATCGGCTGTAGCCGGTATCGCGCAACTCGGGTCATCGGTCATGGCGGGTGCTCACCGGGTCAGGTGTTGCGTTATTACCTGCTGCATCATTCCATTTCCAGATCGTCCGCTACCGCTGCCAGTCCGGCCTTGGCACATGCTTCATCGGTCTTCCCGGAAGGCGCGCCACTGACACCGATGCCGCCCATGATGTTGCCGCCGATGTTGATCGGGATGCCGCCTGCCGATATCACCAATTGGTCGATCTTCGGCACATTGTAAGCGCCCTTGAAACGATCCTCCATTTCAGAGGTGGGAGAATTGAATTCCATCGCCGTGTAGGCCTTTTTCAGGCTGATGGGAATCGAAACATCCATCGCCAGCGTATCGCGCAAAACCACTTGCGCGTCCCCGCCGCGGTCGATGACCGTTACGGTGACCTGCACGCCTTCCTTGCGGCATTTTTCGATCGCCGCCTTGCCGATGCGCAGCGCGGTATCCAATGACAGGCGCTTGATATTCACCGTCAATGGCATTCCTGCATTGCCTGCGGCGCATGCCGGGCTGGTGACGGCAACTGCAAGCACACCCGCTACTATCGCAATAGTTCCAGTCTTCATTTTCAGGTCTCCTGATGAAATTTGGACAACAAAGTGTTGCAAATTCTGTTTGTGCAGCGTTACGGATACTTCAGACTCGCTGCCGCACTGTGCAACCCATGCAAATAAAAATCAAGGGGGCGGGCTACAAATTAAACTGCCGTCTTGGCTTTTAGCTATTAGAATAATCGTATGAGACACCATGAAAGACACAGGACACACCGTATCGGATGGCTCCGTGCGGCAGTGCTCGGCGCAAACGACGGCATCGTTTCCACCGCCAGCCTGGTGCTGGGCGTGGCGGCGGCAGGAGTCGACTCAAAGAGTATCCTGATCGCGGGCGTCGCCGGCCTTGTGGCGGGTGCGATGTCGATGGCTGCCGGCGAATATGTGTCGGTGAGCTCGCAATCCGATACCGAGCGCGCGGATCTGGACCGGGAACGCGAGGAACTGGCTACCGACCCCAAGCACGAGCACGAGGAATTGACGGCTATCTATGTCGCGCGCGGCCTCGATGCAGAACTCGCCGCCGAGGTTTCCAGCCAACTGATGAAACATGATGCGCTCGGCGCGCACGCGCGTGACGAATTGGGCATATCCGAGATATTGACCGCGCGGCCGATCCAAGCCGCGCTGGCGTCGGCCGGCACTTTTTCGGTTGGCGCGGTCATGCCGCTGCTGGTGGTGCTGATAGTGCCGGTCTCGGTGCTGATGTGGGCAGTTTCGGTCAGCTCGCTGGTGTTTCTCGCGCTGCTGGGCTCGCTGGCTGCACGCGCCGGCGGCGCTTCCGTGCTGACTTCCGCGGTACGGGTGACCTTTTGGGGCACCCTGGCGATGAGCTTGACCGCCGGCGTAGGGTTCTTGTTCGGGGTATCGGTCTGAGATACCTGCCGCCATGACCCGGCCGGCATCATACGGGGCGTGGGCGTTAATTCTGCAAGCGTAAAATCACCGGGACACTTTCTGAACAGGCCCCTTGTGGCGCAAGCCGGTGCCGCGACGCCCGGCGCTGTGCCATCCGGGAGTACAGGTTGCTATTCAGTCTGAATCGCGGCAGAGTGCCGGGGCGAGGATGCAATCATGGCTAAGCTCTGCCCCAAAATCATACTGGAAGGCACGCGTCTCACCTACAAGACCGACATCGCCTTCGCGCTCAACGAGCATCCGCGTGTCGTCGGGCCGCGCAAGTATCGCTATCACTCGCCCATCATCTCGGCCGAATGGTGCGCCTTTACCAACTTTCCGTGGGGAAGGGGGTTGATCAACTTTGAACCCCAGGAAGAGGATCTGGCGATGGAGACTTACCGGACCTGGGTGCGGCTGTTCGAGCTGCAGCGATACTATTCGTGGATCGTGGACCGGTTTCACATATCCACCCAGATGTATCAATTGCGCAAGTATGGCAAGCATTACGATTTCAAGTGGCTGGAAGACAGGTTGCGGCCGATCGGTTTTCGCCTGGTATTCTGCACGCGTTCCCCGGAATCCTTTGCGGCGGCCAGGGCCGAACGGCTTAAAGTCTCCGGCAAACCATCCCAGTATGACGATCTGCAATTATTCATGGATGAACAGGAACTGTTGCGCAAGCTGATCGGCGCATCCACGCTGCCCACCTTAACGCTGGACATCTCCGACAACAATATACCGAACGCAGTCGAGAAGATCGCGGACTGGCTGGAGCAAACGGGCGGCCTTTATATGTGAGCGGGTCTGGACGGAGATATTGATAATTGCAATGATCGAATCTGACGCACAGGCTTTGATAAAAGAGATTGCCGGGGAATTCGCAAAGTTGCTTGAAGTGACTGCGGTCGTGCTGTCCGGATCACGGCAAAGCGAGCTTTCCGATGCTGCTTCGGATATCGATCTGTACGTTTATGCCGAGTCTGAACCGCCCAAGTCATGGCGTGCCGATCTGGCGCGAAAGTTCGGCAAGCGCACCGGCATCGGCAATGATTTCTGGGAGCCGGGCGATGAGTGGCTTGCATCGCGGACCGGCAACGCCGTCGACATCATGTATCGTTCACCGGCATGGATAGGGGAGCAGCTCGACCGCGTGCTGCTGCGGCATCAGGCGTCGGTCGGCTATAGCACTTGTTTCGTTCATAACGTGCTGCACTCGCAAACACTGTATGACCGGGACAAGTGGTTTGCCGCGCTTCGGGCAAAGGCGGAGCAGCCGTATCCCGAACCGCTGCGCCGTGCCATCATCGCCAAGAATCATCCTGTCCTGCGCAGCACGCTGTCTTCTTATGCACACCAGATCGCGATGGCGCTGGCCCGCAACGACAGGCTGAGCGTCAATCACCGCATCACGGCGCTGCTGGCCAGTTACTTCGACATCCTGTTTGCCATCAACCGGGTGTTTCATCCCGGTGAAAAGCGGCTGGTTGCATATGTGCTGGCAAAATGCCCAAAACGCCCGCCGGACTTTGAAATACAAGTGAACGAACTGCTATCGGCCAGCGCGACGGAGGTGCCTGGAAGAATCGATGATCTGCTTGATAGCCTTGACGACCTGCTCATCGAAGAGCAATTGATAACTTCCGAGGCAAGCCGCCAGGCAGGTGCCTGATATTCCACGCACCCCTAATATCCCCGCATCATGGGACCGTAGCTGCGGCCGCGCTTGCGGCAAAGGCCGGCTTGACCGGCCTTGTTGTTTTGTCAGTTGTCCCTGGCCCCCTGCTGCACCCATTTTCTCAGCAGTTCGATCTTGTCCTTGGCCAGGCCCCCGCTGATCCCGTACGGCATCCTGATGGAAGGGTGGACGCGCCCCTCGACCACTTGAACCAGGATGCTGGTGTAGCTGTCGCCGGGCTTGACGACGGCGCCGAATTTGGTGCCCTTCATCAGGCTCT
>JBMOQB010000017.1:0-1664 GCA_049320585.1 Pseudomonadota bacterium
GCGAAATAATTGCCTTGGATGAACACCGGCTGCTCATCCGCATCATTGCGCTCGATGCCGCACCACCGCCTGTCTTACCCTGCACTCTGGTGATTGCCCTGCCGCGCCCGAAAATGCTCAAGCGCATTCTCGTCGACGCCACGTCACTGGGCATCAAGCGCATCTGCCTCATCAATGCGTATCGCGTGGAAAAAAGTTTCTGGTCAAGCCCGATGCTGGCGCCGGCAGCACTCGCGGGAAAATGCCGTTTCGGGCTTGAACAGGCAATCGACACAGGACTGCCGAAGATCAGCCTGCACCAACGCTTCCGTCCCTTCGTGGAAGATGCATTGCCCGACATCATCGGCGACTCGCTGGCACTGGTCGCCCATCCGGCAGGCGACGCAGAATGTCCCCGTAACCCAAGGCAGCCGCTCACCCTGGTCATTGGTCCGGAAGGCGGTTTTATCCCGTTTGAAATCGAGCTGCTGCGCACTGTCGGGTGCACGGCCGTCACGCTCGGCCCACGCATCCTGCGGGTGGATACAGTGGTGCCCGTGTTACTGGGGCGATTGTTCGGCTGATTCTGCGTTGCCGATCTTGCGTTGCCGAATTGGCACGGCATCACGCCGGCGCGGCCAGGTGTCGTGCGGGTCGCCCCCCTCTTCCCAGCCCCTCTCCCTCAAGGGGAGCGGGGAGTAATCCACATCAACGCGCACTTCCCGGCGGCAACTCCAGCGGCATCAAATCCAGACGCGCGTCATTGAAGATGTTCATTTCCGGCGCCAGGATCTGCACATAACGGTCAAAATACAGGAACTGCTTGACCAGCAAAGCAAACGAACGCGGAAAACGAATGCCATGGTTTTCCCCGATCGCAATGATATCGGTGAGCAGCCGGTTGATCTCGCTGTCATTGCGCGCGGCTTTCGCCACAGTCATCGGATCAATGTCGATCAGGCGTGAATAGAGCTTCTCGATATCCTGTGCCAGGCGATCAACATCCACTGCTTCGCAGGTCATGCCGATTTTCGCCATCGACTGGGCCATCAACTGGAAATTGGCGCCGGCAATGGCTTCGAAAAAGGTGAACATCGCCTGCCAGGCGGTGCGTTCGATCCGGCCGACGATGCCAAAATCAATGAAACCGATGCGGCCATCCTTCAGCACCATCAGATTGCCGGCATGGACATCGGCATGAAAGAAGTCACAGAGCATCAGGCTGGAAAACCAGGTATTGAGTGCAGTCACCAGCGTCTCGGCCGGATCCTGGGTGTGCGTGCGGATGGTCTCAAGATCGGTCAGTGGCACGCCGTAGAACCGCTCCATCGTCAGTACGCGCAGCGTCGTTGCCTGGTGGTAAGGCCGCGGCGCAACCGCGCGCGTATTCTGCGTCGCCAGCAGGAAGGCGTTGAACTGATCAAGGTTGCGCGCTTCCTGCAGGAAATCGCACTCCTCCAGCATGCACTTCTGAATTTCCTCAATCACGCCGGAAATCGACGACTTCGACAACCCCGGCGCCAGCAACTCGAAGACCCGTGCTGCCACATAGAGGAAGTTGAAATCGGTGAGCAGAACATCCTGCACGCCAGGCTTCTGCACCTTGATCACCACGTCCTCACCGGTCAGCAACTTCGCGGCATGCACCTGGGCAATGGATGCCGAAGCCAGTGGCCGTGGATCGA
>JBMOQB010000018.1:0-113737 GCA_049320585.1 Pseudomonadota bacterium
CACTCGACCTTGCCGTTGTAAGTGCGTATCTCATCCTTATCCATTCTGCCGTTCGCAACAACTTCGAAATAATTCGATGAGCCTTGCACGCCGGCAGGGGTGTTCCAATCAGTGCCTGCGCCGTTGGTCGCCGGGAAGTCGACCCCGATCGGGTGGTCATTCCTCAGGTCGGTGCCGAGATTGAACATATTGAAATTAACGTAGGATCCAGCTCCCGGACCTGACCCCGTATCTGAGTGACAAACCAAGCAACCTTTCCCGGGATCAATTCCAACCCAGATACCGCCACCGAGATTTGTACAACCTGGTGTAAAGGGAGCACAAAGGTAAGGGGTATCCGAACCGGTTCCATTACCCAATACGCCGTTCGTGCTGTTCAGGCCCATGTGTTGAGTTGCTTCAACATGGCCGGGCTTGCCAACCCATGAATCCAGGAAAGCAGTGCTTTGGCCGGTTTGCTGGGTGAGCAGGCCCATGCCGGAACCCGGCATGTTGATGATCGAATCGACTGCCGTCTGTCCATCATGGCAGGACAGGCAAGTCAGCGATGCAGCTCCCGGTGTAGACGACACTGCCTGGGTCAGCGTAGTAGTCCCGAGTTCGTCATAGGTCTGGTAGTTGGTGACCTTGATGGTGCGGTTCCACAGCGGTGCCGCTATGAAGTTGTTGGCCCCGTGAGGAGTGTGGCAGTAAACACAGACCTCGCCATAATCATTACGGTAGGCATCCATGGATGCCACGATTGCCGGAGCGGAACTTTGAGATAGGTTATGGCGCGTGTTGATGATGCTGCCGATGTTGGTGAACCTGTCATTCGCAATACCAGGTCCGCCAGCATGCGCGGATGAAGCCAGCATGCCACCAGCGACCATTGCGATGATGACTTTGGAGCGAGTGATTTTTTTCACGACCACCTCATTTTAGTTATTAATCATAGCTAATCAATTAAAGATCCCGATTAGCTTGCTCAGTTACTTGCATATAAAACAATATCATGCAGGGGAAGCACAGCATCAACATAATCCCCTTCGCGAAATTTAAGTCCAGCCAGGCACCTATCACTTACAGTCTTGAAATAAGCACATAATGTGCCATATATATAACCCATTGATTTAGCGTGGGGTAACAATATCGACGTTCAGCCATGTTCCCATTAGAGGGAAGTAACGCAAGCATAATTCTTAAGTTCGGGATTTTCTTAATACCAAGGAAAACATGCAACTACAGGTAAAAAATCCAAACTGTGGCTCATCCAACTGTTCATTAATCATCATAGGTCTATTTGGTTTGTTCCTTGAGCTGAGCCTCCTTCAACATCTGCTCGCCCTCGCTGTCAGTCAAGCGCCGGATCACCTCGACCTTGTTGTACAATTGATCCACCACATAGACGCGCCCAGTCTCGTCCACTGCGATGCCATTCAACATGCCATACTGCCCTGGATTGCTTTCTTGGCTTGACTGGCCGATAGCCAGCAGCAACTGCCCTTCCGGGTCGAATATCTGGAAATTGTTGAAACTGGCATCGGTGACATAAACAAGGCCTTCGTCGTCGACAGCGATGCCCCGCGGCCGCCCAAAATTGCCGAATCCCTTGCCTGGGCTGCCGAAGCTGCGCAGGAACTTCCCGTCACTACCAAAGGCCTGAACCCGGAAATTGCCGGAATCCAGGACATAAAGCGTCCCATCCGGTGCGGTCGCACCCTGCAACGGAACATTGAACTGGCCGTTGCCGTTGCCGCGACTGCCGATCACCTTCAGCTTTTTTCCCGCTTTGTCATAAACGACCACATGGTGCTGATCGCTTTCGTTGTAGGCACGATCGATTACATAGACGCGCTCGCCATCACGACTCACCGCCACTCCGGTCGGACGCTCCAGATCGTCCGGGCTCCCCACCATGCGAAGGAAGAGTCCAAAACCGTCGTACACAAATACCGTGCGCTGCACTGAATCGGCAACATAAATGTTCATCTTCTCATCCATAGCGAGTCCCGCCGGTTTGGACAAGTTACCGGGCTCGCGTATGCCGAAGCGGAAGACTTTGCGGCTGGCCACATCAAATACGATGATGGTATTCGAACCGGTATCGGCTACGTAGATTTTCCCATTCCTGGCTACGATGGCGGAAGGTTTATTCATTACCGGCTTGTCGGACACTGCTGAGACGCCGGTCAACACCTGGCGCAAGCTGGCTTCCTCGGACACGAAGGCTATATCCGCGGGTGATCGAAGCATGGTTTCATAGGCGAAACGCGGTTGGTCAGGCGGCTGAGGCCAGATCAAAGGACCGTCGAATGGTTTTTTTTCCTCAACAGTACTGCAAGCCGCCAGCAACAAAGCCAAGACTGGCAGAATCAAATGTAAAATACGGGACATATGGATGATTTACCTATGGGCAAAACAATCTGGAAGCGTAATCAAATCCAGAAAACAATGATGTTGTGAAAGAATTATAACGACTCTTTGCAGAATTCGCGACGGGGAAGCCGGACTAGACTAGTGCGAGGTGATCGCCAAACAGCGCACGCTATCCCAGCAAGTTCGACAACGTCAGCAGCATCAACAGAATCAACCAGAATACTACCGAACGCCACACCAGCCCGACCGTACTTTGCATGAAGCCGATATCTGCATCATCTCCGACACCCAGTTCCGGCCTGTCAAGCAACAATCCGCCTTGCAGTATCGGCATGCCAAGACGCACTCCCAATGCACCGGCACCACTGGACAGCAGAATTCCCGTTTCGGCCTCAGGCCAGCTTGCCGCTTGGGTGCGCCAGCAATAGATCGTGTCTTCAAAGTTGCCGACGATAGCGAAAGTCATTGCGGTCAGACGCACTGGCAGCCAGTCCAGAAAATAAAATGCTTGCTGCGAGAACCCGTCGAATTCGCCCCGCCCCCACTCCCCGTCAGCCATGATTTCCGGCTCTGCTTCATTTTTTTCCACCAAATGCCGGCGCATAAACTGGCCGAGACGGTATAGCAGCGCACCCGCCGCTCCGCCCAAACCGGTTGCGCTGAACAAAACGAACCAGACGATCACGCCGAACACGTTGCGATGCGATGCGATCAAGGCCTGCTCTATGGTCAGGCGAGCCACTTCTTCGGCATTCAATTCGTGCGAGGACATGCCGCGCCAAGCGGACAGCAGTCTGCGCGACTCATCCAGGTTTCCGTTGCGCAATGCCTGATGAATGTCAGTGAAGTAATGGCTGAACTGGCGAAATCCCATCGTGAGATACAGCACCAGCACGTTGAATGCCCACGCAAAGACTGGATTCACCCGGCAAAGCAGTTGATACAGCACAATCACGCCTGCCAGCAACGGCAACACGGCCAGCAACCAGGCGATCCTGCCGTGCCGCCGTTGACCTGCATTGAATTGTTGCTGGAAAAAATTTACGTAGCCGGACAACAAGCCAAACAGGAATTTGCGCGATGAAAGAGGATGTGCTTGCTCCAGCAGCAGTGCGGTGATCAGGGCGAACAGGCTCATGGCATCATAAAAACATCAAGTGATGCCAAACATAGCACACAACCTGTTACATCTCTATAAATTCCGAAACCATCATTCCAAAAACCCGCACCCTTCAGCTTGCAAAAGCGAAGCCGGGCGATCTCACTTTATCGCCCGGTGAGAGAACTAATATGCATGATCCCGGCAAAACAAGCGCTTGCGATAACCCCTTCAGGCGATCATTCCCGCAGCAACGGTATTGTTGGTTGCCTCGTCGATCACGATGAAGCTGCCGGTGGCGCGGTCGGTGGCGTAGCTGTCGAACACCAGTGGCTGTTGCACTTTCATCGCCACGCGCGCGATGTCGTTCATATTGAGCGTTGCCGTGCTGTGTTGCTCCAGCGTGTTCACATCCACACGATAGTCTATGCCGGAGAAAAGACACTTCGCGGTGCGCGTAGTATGCTTGACAAGGTACTTGCGGTTCTTGTCGAGCGGGGTTTCGGACAGCCAGCACAGCATGGCTTGGAACTCTTTCGCCACCCGTGGTTTCGCACCGCCGTTCACGAACATGTCGCCGCGCGAAATATCGATCTCGTCTTCCAGCGTCAGCGTGACAGATTGCGGCGCGTAGGCGCGCTGCAAATTTCCGTCGTAGGTGACGATCTCTTTCACCTTGCTGCTGCGTCCCGAGGGCAGCACGGTGATCTGGTCGCCGACCGCGATCTCGCCCGCTTCGATGCGCCCCATGAAACCGCGGAAATCATGGAACTCGTCGGTTTGCGGGCGGCATACCCATTGTACCGGATAACGGAAGTCGATGGTGTTCACGTCGCGATCGATCACGATGTTTTCCAGCAGATTCATCAGTGTCGTGCCTTGGTACCAGTCTAGGTTGTCGCCGCGCTCCACCAGCATGTCGCCCATCAATGCCGAAAGCGGAATGCAGGTGATGTCGGTCAGACCCAGTTGTGCGGCGAATTTCAGATAGTCCGCGCATATCTCGCTGAAGCGCGCCTCAGAATAATCCACCATGTCCATCTTGTTGACTGCAAGCACGATATGCGGAATACCGACCAGGCTTGCCAGATAGGTATGGCGGCGCGTCTGCACCAGCACCCCTTTGCGCGCATCGACCAGGATGACCACGAGGTTGGCGGTGCTGGCGGCCGTCACCATGTTGCGGGTGTATTGCTCGTGGCCGGGCGTGTCACCGATGATGAACTTGCGCTTGGGCGTGGCGAAGTAGCGGTAGGCCACATCGATGGTGATACCCTGCTCGCGCTCGGCTTGCAGGCCGTCGGTAAGCAGCGAAAGATCGACTGCAGTCATGCCGCGCTTTGCGCTGGTCCTGGAAATCGCCGATAGTTGGTCCTCGAAGATCGATTTCGAGTCGTGCAGCAAACGTCCGATCAGCGTGCTCTTGCCGTCGTCCACGCTGCCGGCGGTGATGAAACGTAATAGTTGTGTAGCGTTGCTCATTGCTATTGACCTCATGGTGTTTTCTGTGGGAGCGCGCCATGCGTGCGAATCTGGCGCATCGCGCGCTCCTACAATCCTGTGTTCAGCCTTAGAAGTACCCTTCCTTTTTCCGAAGTTCCATAGATGCGTCAGATGTTTGGTCGTCCATGCGCGTCGCGCCGCGTTCGGTGATGCGCGTGATCGCGGTTTCTTCGATGATCTCGCGCGCGTTCCTGGCGTTGGATTCCACCGGGCAGGTGCAGGTAATATCGCCGACAGTGCGGAAACGCACGGTTTTCCTGAGCACCTTCTCGCCTGCTTGCGGCTGCACCAGTTCGCTCACCGGCATGATGCCGCCTTGGCGCTGGATAACCTCGCGTTCATGCGCGAAATAAATGCTGGGTATCTCCAGTTTCTCGCGGCCTATGTATTGCCAGATATCCATTTCCGTCCAGTTGCTGATCGGGAATACGCGGATGTTCTCTCCCGGATGCACGCGGGTGTTGTAGATGTCCCACAATTCGGGGCGCTGGTTCTTCGGATCCCACTGGCCGAATTCGTCGCGAAACGAGAAAATGCGTTCCTTGGCGCGCGACTTTTCCTCGTCGCGCCGAGCGCCGCCCATGCAGGCATCGAAACCGAATTCGGCGATGGTCTCCAGCAGCGTCACCGACTGGAACACATTGCGGCTTTGCGTAGCGCTCTTAAGCACCACCGTGCCCTTCCTGATCGAATCTTCCAGCGAACGCACGATCAGCCGCTCGCCCAGTTCGGCGGCGCGTTTGTCGCGAAAAGCGATCACCTCGGGAAAGTTGTGTTCGGTGTCGATATGCACCAGTGGGAATGGAAACTTCGCCGGACGGAACGCCTTCTCCGCCAAACGCAGCATCACGATGGAATCCTTGCCGCCGGAAAACAGTAGTGCGGGATTTTTGCACTCCGCCGCAACCTCGCGCATGATGTGGATGGACTCGCTTTCCAGCGCGTCCAGATGGGTAAAAGTGTGTGCAGTCATTCTGTTTTTCTCGATCAGTTCCATAATGTTTCCCGTTTCGCTCATGCTGGTTGCAGCAGCTGTAACAACGCCTTTACGCAATTGTTTTCTGAGTGTCATGAACCTGTACGGATATTTCCCGTAGCTTCATTCTGCTTGCCTCGAGTGAAGTGCGGCCAGCATGCAGGCCGCATTCTTTGCTATCCGGGTGTTTGTTGTTTCTGGTGTTGCTCTGCGCCGAAACGCCGTATCCGTGAGCCACTTGCGGAGTATGGCTGACGTGTAGTCCGCATTCCTTGTTCTCGGGGTGTTCCCACCACCACCTGCCGGCCCGAATGTCTTCGCCGGGAGAAATAGAGCGGGTGCATGGAGCGCAGCCCAGGCTGGGATAAAACCTGTCGTGCAACTTGTTGTATGGCACATCGTGCTGGCGGATATATGCCCACACTTCTTTATTGGTCCAGTCCAGCAGCGGATTGAATTTTTGCAGCCCCTGGTCGGCATCATATGCAGAGACTTCCAGTGTGCCGCGCGTGACCGCCTGGTCGCGGCGCATGCCGGTGATCCACGCCCCCTTGCCCGCCAATGCGCGGCGCAACGGTTCAACCTTGCGCACGAAGCAGCACCCCTTGCGATTCTCAACGCTTTCGTAAAATCCGTTTATGCCGTGCCGCGCAACATATTCCTCGACCAGTGCGCTGTCCGGAAAGTACACCTGCAGTGGAACCGCATAATGCTTGCGCACTTCCTGCATCAGATCATAAGTTTCTTGCGGCAAGCGTCCGGTATCCAGACTGAACATTGAAATGTCCAGCCGGTTCCTGGCAATCAGATCGGTCAGTACCATGTCTTCCGCGCCCAGACTGTTGGCAAAGCAAACCGGCGCAAAATCGCGTAGCGCCTGTTGCAGCACGGCCACAGCCCGGTCGATTTTTTGTTGCATATGCATCTCCTAAACCAATAAACCGGCTGCGGCTTCGGTCAAATCCAGTTGCGCATCTTGTTGCATCGCAAATGCCGCCACCTTCACTGTCCAGTCATCCACGGCCGCGCTGATGATCGCGAGTTCTTCGTGGCTGATCTCATCCGCTTTCGCCAAAGCATCGGCCGCCCGTGCAAGTCCGTCGGCGATCTCGCCGGGCAGCAATTGCTGCAACTGGACAGCCAGTTTGCCCAGATCGTCCAGGCGAACACCGCCCAGCAATTGCGCCACACCCGAACCAAGCAAACGCAGGATAGCTTCGTTGCACTGGGCCGCTTCGTCAAACTTGCGCTGGAACACCAGTGCGTTGCGGTATTCGCGCTCGTGCGCTGCTTCGAAGAAATTCGCGCCGATCAGCACCTGCGACGCGCCGGCACATTCTCCGCCGCCCAGTTGCAGCACGCGGAAATCACTCGCCTCGCCGTAATCCTGCATCACAGTATGCAATTCCTCGGCTTTCACCTCGCCCAGATCAGCAAGCAGTTGCTTGAAATAATCCGGCTGCTGCGCGCGCACCCAGGCAAAAAAGCTCGTTTCGCCGCTTTCAAGATGTGCTTGTTGCACGCGGGCTATCGCCTGCTTGACCCGTGCCACCGGCAGCGATGGGCCTTTCAATGCCAGCTCGCCGCCGCCCATGCCGTTGCCGCCAAAGTACATCTGGTAATGCGGCACCAGCTTGCCATGCATGCGCTTGCCTTCGCCGTAGATACCGATGTCGCCGGTCTCGGGTTGCGCGCAGCCGTTATGGCAACCCGATACGCGTATGCGCAGATCAGCCTTGCCGCCGCTCAGCATCGGCGCGACCACGGTGCTGGCGGTAATGCCGAGACGGCAGGTCGACGTGCCCGGGCAGGCCACCACGTTGTCGCCGCTGACCGGCTCATGCAGACCCAACTCGGCCAGGCCGCTGCGCAACTGCGCCAATTTACTTTCCGGCACATTGAGGATGATCAGGTTCTGATCCTGTGTGGTATGCGCCTCATCGAGGCCATGTGCACGCAACAATACGGCGATACCATGCAACTGCACCGGGGTAATGTCGCCGATGGGCAAAGCGATCGGAAACACGAACAAACCTTGCTGACGCTGCGCAAACAGCTTGCGTGGCGCGCCTGATCCCGGAACCTGCTGGCCGGTTTGCGTTTGCCATTCACCTCTTGGATAAGGCTGGCCGGCAAGAGCCTGTTTGGTGCGCTCGAATTCCTCGCGATATTTTTCCAGGAAGCCGTCGACGCCAAACCGCTCGACCAGGAATTTTATCCTTGACTTGGCGCGTTTGGTGCGATCTGAATACTTGTTGTGCAAGGTCACCAGCGCTTCAAGCGAGAACAGCAATTCGTGCTCGGGGATGAATTCCTCGACCACGATGGACTCGCGCGGCTTATGCCCCAAGCCGCCGCCGGCCTTGACCTTGAAGCCGGGCTGGCCGTCTTTTCTAATGGCGATCACACCCGCATCGTGCAACAGCGACTGGGCACAATCCGACTCGCACGCGGAGAAGCTGATCTTGAATTTGCGCGGCAATTGCTGATTCAGCGGGTTGCGCAAAAAGTGCTGTACCGCGCCGTCGATATGCGCCGCCACATCCACGTGCTGTTTGGGGCACACGCCGGACAGCGCGCACGCCGACATGTTGCGCACGGTGTTGCCGCACGCTTCGCGCGTGGTCATGTTGACCTGCGCCAGACGGCGCATCGCACTGGGCATTTTCGCCAGCGGAATGAAATGCACTTGTATCGCCTGGCGTGTGGTCAGATGCGCGATGCCGCGCTGCGAATGAGTTTCTGTCACATCGGCGATCGCATCCAGCTGGTCCGCGTTCAAACGACCACCGGGAATCTTGATGCGCAGCATGTTCACGCCGTCCTGGCGCTGGCCGTACACGCCCTGCTGCAGCCGCACAGCGGTAAAGCGATCGGGGTCGATACGGCCCTCGATGAAAGTCTGGATCGCCTGTTCGAGACGGTCTATTTCTTCCAGATCGGATAAATCCTGTGTGTTGATACTCATTGCATTTCTCCTTGTGAAACCAGTACAAAACCATTTCCGTTTAGTACAGAACCCCCCGGGCTAATACAGAACCATTCGGGTCCCGATGATCAGCAGCATGGTCGCCAGCAGAGGGCGCAACACCTTTTCCGGCACCCTGGCGCTGAGATGGCTGCCGATATATATTCCGGGCAGCGAACCCAGCAGCAGACTGCCCAGCAACACGAAATCCACCGTGCCCAGTGCCATGTGCCCCATCCCGGCCACTGCGGTCAACGGCACGGCATGCGCGATGTCGGTACCCACCACTTTAACCGCTGGCATGCGCGGATACAGGAACAGCAATGCGACCGTACCCAGCACACCCGCGCCCACCGATGAGATCGTCACCAGTGTCCCGACGACTATGCCGGTAATGATGGTCGCGGCGGGAAGATGACGATGATGCAACTCGTACACCGTGCCGTCCTCGCGCAGCGCGATCTTCTTGATCCAGTTTTTCAGCAACAGCGCGCTGGCCGTCAGCAACAGGGCCACGCTCAACACGCTGGTCACCAGGCTGCGCAACGTCTTTTCGTCCAGCGCCAGATATTTCAGCAGGGCTATCGTGACCACGGCGGCGGGCAAGCTGCCTAGGCTGAGCAAGCCCACTACCTTCCAGTCCACCGTACCGCGCCGCCCATGCACCCAGCCGCCCAGCGTCTTGGTCAGCGAAGCGTACAGCAGATCGGTACCGACCGCGGTGGCCGGGGAAACACCAAACAGCAGCACCAGCAACGGCGTCATCAGCGACCCGCCGCCCACTCCGGTGACGCCGACGATCAGCCCGACCAGAAAGCCTGATAATGTGTACATGCCATCCATAGTGCTACCACCAGTTGGAATTCATGGGCAGATTCTAGGCTGCATGCCTTATATCCCCAAATACTTTTATGTTAATATCTTATAACCAATAACCATATTGAAAAGCCGCCATGAACTTACAGCAACTGCGCTTCCTCAACGAGATCGTGCGCCAGGGATTGAATATCTCCGAAGCCGCCGGCGCGCTCTATACCTCGCAGCCGGGTATCAGCAAACAGATAAAACTTCTGGAAGAAGAACTGGGAATCGAAATCTTCGTGCGCAACGGCAAGCGCATCGTGGCTATCACCGAGCCCGGGAAGGTCGTTCTGGATATCGCCCAGCGCATGTTGCACGATGCGGACAATCTCAAGCAGGTGGGCCAGGAGTTCCGCGCGCATGACAGCGGCCACCTGACCATCGCCACCACCCACACCCAGGCACGCTATGCCTTACCGCCTGTGGTCAAGCAATTCATCAAGCGCTATCCCGGCGTGAAGCTGGGTCTGCACCAGGGAAGCCCGACCCAGATCGCCGAACAGGTGCTGAGCGGAGAAGCAGACATCGGCATTGCCACCGAAAGCCTGTCGCTGTATGACGAACTCGTCACGCTGCCCTGCTATGAATGGAATCATTGCGTGATCACCACACCCAATCACCCGCTGCTGGCAGAGAAGAAACTGACGCTGGCGAAGATCGCGCAATATCCCATCATCACCTACGATTTCGCCTTTGCCGGACGCAACAAGATCAATGCTGCGTTCGAGGCAGCCAACATCCAGCCCAACATCGCGCTGACCGCGATCGATGCGGACGTAATCAAGACTTATGTGGAACTGGGGCTGGGCATCGGCATACTGGCAAAAATGGCTTTCATCCCGGAACGGGACAGACATTTGCGCATGATGGATGCTGCGCACCTGTTCAAGCCCAGCACCACGCGCATTGCGCTGCGCCAGAACGAATACCTGCGCGGCTATACCTACGATTTCATCGAACTGTTCGCCCCGCACCTGACCCGCGATACCGTTGCCAAGGCGATGCGTGTTTCGCCTTAGACTGGGTAAAACCCAACTTGAACTTCTTATGCCAGCAGGTCATCGAAGTCGCTACCTGATAGGGTTGCTCACTTGCGTAGTGATGACCTGCGCTGCAAGCATTTCTCCGCAATCGCAGGTGGAAAGCGCGCGAGTCCCTGCGGATTTCCCGGAAGCCCATTACCTCCAAGCCAGGGGGTTGGGTAAAAACATACTGCGGGTGGATTCAGCAAAGTCGCTCGTGGTCATCGAAGTGCATCGCGCCGGTGCGTTCGCACGGCAGGGACATGACCATGTGGTTGCCAGTCACAATTTGAGCGGTTATGTCTCCATGGCGGAAGGACTGGCCGACCTGCTCGTTCCACTCGAGCATCTTGTCGTGGATGAGGCGGAATTGCGCACCGAGGCAGGGTTCAATACACAACCTTCACAGGAAGATACCAAGGCTACACGCCGCAACATGTTGAAAGAAACCCTCGAAAGCGAGCGTTTTCCTTACGCATACATCCACATCGCACGGCTGGACGCCGACCCCCCGGCATTGAACGTGTCGATCACACTTCATGGAATTACGCGCAACTATGAAATTCAGCCAAAAATTGAAGCCGTTCTGAGCGGAATCGCTGTTGACGGAAGGATGTCATTCAATCAATCCGATTTTGGAATCACGCCGTTTTCCGTACTCGGCGGCGCGCTTCAAGTGCAGGACAAATTGGATTTGCGCTTCCACATTCTCGCGCTAGACAATTGAGCTGCCTGTGTAATCACATTAATACTTGCTAGTTAGCCAGTTTATTCCCGCGCAGCCTTGTGTTCTGGCACTGACTGGAGCATACCCGCAGCATGCCGCTCGATCACGCTGTCGATAAATCGACGCAAGAAACCCTCGCTCTGCGCGCTGTGAAAGCGGTTGATCTCCACACCGTGGCTGTAGGCGACCACCGTGGGAAAGCCGCGTACCTTGTGGCGTCCCGCGATCTTCATGTTCTCGTCGGCATCGACCATACCCAGCAGGAACCGGCCGTTGTAGTCAATGACCAGTTTGTGCAACAGCGGCGCCAGCACCCGGCACGGTGCGCACCAGTCCGCACTGATGTCCAACAGCACCGGTGTCTGTTGCGAACGTACCACGACGAGTTGGTCGAAATCGGCTTCTTCGACATTGTATGAAAAGTCACTCAAGGGAAATCACTCCAATTATTCAGCGGCAAAGCATCGCCGTTATTGTATCGTCCGCTTCGCAAAATCCTTGAGCCGGAAGCCCAGCAACCATAGCACGGCGAAGTATACCGCTACCCCCAGCAGCACCAGCCACGTCAAATGAATGATGCGCCCCCAGCCATGGGTGGTGAGCCAGTGTTGTTCACTGCCCATGCCGAACCAGAGGGTGAGGCCGAGCGCGAGCAGCGCGATGAACAGTTTGGCGTAGTACGCGCCCCAGCCGGGTTCGGGCCGGTAGATGCCGCGCTTGCGCAGGAAGTGGTACAGGATCGCGGAATTGAAGCAGGCAGCCAGGCCGATCGAGAGCGCGAGTCCGGCGTGTTGTAACCAGCCGATGAACAGCGCGTTCATCACTTGCGTGGCGAGCAGCGTGAAGACGGCGATCTTGACCGGGGTCTTGATGTCTTGCCGCGCGTAGAAACCCGGCGCGAGGATTTTTACCAGAATGATGCCGACCAGGCCAAAACTGTAGCCGACCAGCGCCTCCCGTGTCATCAGCACATCACGCATGGCGAATTCGCCGTGCTGGAAGAAGGTGGAGAGCAAAGGTACGGCGATCATGCCCAGTGCGAGCGCGGCTGGCAGCGTGAGCATGAAGGTGAGGCGCAGCCCCCAGTCCAGCAGTCTGGAATATTCGTCCGGGCTGTTGTCGGCGTAATGTTTGGAAAGCGAGGGCAGCAGGATGGTGCCGAGCGCCACGCCCAGCATGCCGGAGGGGAATTCCATCAGGCGGTCGGCGTAATACAGCCAGGACACGCTGCCCGCCGCAAGGAAAGAGGCGAAGATGGTGTTGATGATCAGGCTGATCTGAGCGATGGAGACGCCGAACACCGCCGGACCCATCTGTTTGATGACTCGCCAAACGCCCGGGTCTTTCAGGTTCAGGCTCCAGCGCGGGAGCATGCCGATTTTTTTCAGGAACGGCACCTGGAAAGCGAGTTGAACGATACCGGCAACGAACACCGCCCATGCCAGCGCCAGGATGGGCGGGTCGCAATACGGTGCCAGCCAAAGCGCGGCACCGATGAAACAGACGTTGAGCAGCACAGGCGCGAACGCGGGCACCCAGAATTTGTTGTAGGTATTGAGTATCCCCGCCGCCACCGCAACCAGCGAGATGAAGAAGATGTAAGGCGAGGTGATGCGCAGCAACTGCACGGTGAGCGTGAATTTTTCCGGCTCCTTCACGAAACCCGGGGCGCTGATATACACCAGTACCGGCGCGGCGATGATGCCGATCAGCGTGACAATGAACAAAATTATCGCCAAAAGGGTGACGACGTGATCGACCAGCAGCTTGGTTTCGTCGTGCGATTTGCGGTTTTTGTATTCACCGAAGATCGGCACGAAGGCCTGCGAGAACGCGCCTTCGGCGAACAGGCGGCGCAGCAGGTTGGGCAGCTTGAAGGCGACGAAGAAGGCGTCGGTCGCCATTCCCGCGCCGAAGATGCGCGCGATCAGCACATCGCGGACGAAGGCAAGAATGCGCGAAACCAGCGTCAGGCTGCTGATGGTGGCGAGAGCTTTGAGAAGATTCATGCTGGTCGTGGCCTATCCGCATTAAACGCCGCGCATGATACCACCAGGCAAAGCTGTACCGTCCCCAACCTGGTGTTTTACAAATATATTTGCAAAAGTGCCGGCGAATCGCTAGAATGCTCGCCTTTCAAGCAAGCCGAATTCTCAAGGAGTAGTCATGGCAAATAGCGCACAAGCCCGCAAGCGTGCACGTCAGGCAGACAAACAGAACGCTCATAACAGCAGCATGCGCTCTGAATTGCGCACTGCGATCAAAAAGGTAGCCAAGGCGATCACGGCAGGAGACAAGGCTGCCGCCCAAGCCGTATACCAGTCTTCAGTCAGCACCGTGGATCGCATCGCAGACAAGAAGATCATTCACAAGAACAAGGCCGCCCGGCACAAGAGCCGCCTGTCAGCGGCCATCAAGGCAATGGCGTAACCGCCCGGAAATATAGACAGAGCAATTTGATTCATCGCGCGTAACCAGCCACTTAGCCGGCGTTATTTGACGGCTAAGTGGACTGGCTAGCAGTTATCAAGCCGACAGCGATGTCGGCTTGTTTGCTTTGTGGGCTTGTTTGGCGGGATAATGCCGGCCTGCAAACGACTCGACGGCGGCATGTCCGCCGTATTGTTTTTTTAGGGAATCCTGATGTCACATTTGATGAACACTTACCCTCGCCTTTCCGTCGCTTTTGCGCGCGGTGAAGGCGTTTGGTTATGGGATACCGAAGGCAAGCGCTATCTGGACGGCCTGGCGGGCATCGCGGTTAACACCCTGGGGCACGCGCACCCGCGCTTCACCGCCGCGCTCAACGCACAGATCGGTAGGCTGATCCACTGTTCCAATGTCTATCAGGTGAACGAACAGGAGTTGCTGGCCGGAAAACTTTGCGGCCTGACCGGCATGCAGGAAGTGTTCTTCTGCAATTCCGGCTGCGAGGCAAATGAGGCTGCGATCAAGCTCGCGCGCTTGTATGGCCACAAACAGGGTATCGAATCCCCCGCCATCATCGTGATGGAAAAAGCCTTCCACGGGCGCACGTTGGCGACCCTTTCCGCGACGGGCAACCGCAAGGTTCAGGCCGGTTTCGAACCGCTGGTCAAAGGCTTCGTGCGGGTTCCCTACAACGATCTGGACGCGATCCGCCAGGTGAAGCAGAACAACCGCGAAGTGGTTGCCGTGCTGGTCGAGCCGATCCAGGGCGAAGGCGGCATCCGCACGCTGGATATCGCCTATCTGCAGCAACTGCGGCAGATCTGCGACGAGCAGAACTGGCTGCTGATGCTGGATGAGGTGCAAAGCGGCATCGGTCGCACCGGCAAGTGGTTCGCCTATCAGCACACCGGCATCCTTCCGGATGTGATGACAATCGCGAAAGGACTCGGCTCTGGCATGCCTGTCGGCGCGTGCCTTGCTGCCGGCAAGGCAACCGGCACTTTCCAGCCGGGCAATCATGGCTCGACGTTCGGCGGCAATCCGCTGGCTTGCGTCGCCGGATTGACCACACTGAACATCCTGGAACAGGACAAGTTGTTGGCCCATGCAGAGCAGCTCGGGCAATTCATGCACCAGGGTTTCGCTGACGCTTTGCAGGATGTTGCGGGAGTAAAGGAAATTCGCGGCCAGGGCCTGATGATCGGAATCGAACTCGACAAGCCTTGCGGCGATCTGGTCAAGTCCGCGCTCGCCAAAGGGCTGCTGGTCAACGTGACGGCCGATAACGTGATACGTCTGCTGCCACCGCTGGTGATGACCCGTGGCGAAGCACAGCAGTTGCTGGATATTCTGTGCCCGTTGATTAAAGAATTTTTGCAAACCTGATCGGAACTGAATCATGCCGGCAAAACAAGCTATGGCAACAAACCTCAAGCATTTCTTGCAGTTCAAGGACTTCACCCGCGAAGAGTTCGAATATGTGTTCGAGCGCACCCGCATCATCAAGCAGCGATTCAAGTCTTACCAGCAATACTGGCCGCTGACCGACCGCACGCTGGTGATGATCTTCGAAAAGGCCAGCACGCGCACCCGGCTGTCGTTCGAGGCGGGCATGCAACAGCTCGGCGGATCGGCGATTTACCTGAACACGCGCGATTCGCAACTGGGCCGCGGCGAACCGGTGGAAGACGCCGGCCAGGTGATTTCGCGCATGTCAGACCTGGTGATGATCCGCACCTTCGAGCAATCCATCATCGAACGTTTCGCCGCGCATTCGCGCGTTCCGGTGATCAACGGCCTGACCAACGAATACCATCCCTGCCAGATACTCGCCGACATCTATACTTTCATCGAGCAACGCGGCTCGATACAAGGCAAGACCGTGGCATGGATCGGCGACTCGAACAATGTGTGCAACACCTGGCTGCAAGCAGCAGAAGTACTGGATTTCAACGTGCATGTCTCGACCCCGCCCGGCTACGAAGTCGAACCGGAGCGTGCCGGATTGTTCGGCGCGGGCCACTACGAGGAATTTACCGACCCGATGCAAGCCGCACGCGGGGCTGACCTAGTAACCACCGACGTATGGACCAGCATGGGCTTCGAAGCGGAGAACGAAGAGCGCATAAAAGACTTCGCCGACTGGCAAGTAGATGAAGACATGATGCGCATTGCTGCCAGGGATGCACTGTTCATGCACTGCCTGCCAGCCCATCGCGGCGAGGAAGTTTCCGCCGGCGTCATCGACGGCCCGCAAAGCGTGGTATGGGATGAGGCGGAGAATCGCTTGCATGTGCAGAAGGCGCTGATGGAATATCTGCTTTTGGGAAAAATCAAATAGGAACCAAGCATGAGCAATATCAAAAAAGCGGTACTCGCCTATTCCGGCGGTCTCGACACCTCGGTCATCCTGAAATGGCTGCAGGACACCTATCGATGCGAAGTGGTGACCTTCACCGCCGACATCGGCCAGGGTGAAGAGCTCGAACCGGCGCGCGCAAAGGCACTGAAAATGGGCATCAAGCCGGAGAACATCTTCATCGACGACCTGCGCGAAGAGTTCGTGCGCGATTTCGTGTTCCCGATGTTCCGCGCCAACACCGTGTATGAAGGTGAATACCTGCTCGGCACCTCGATTGCGCGCCCGCTGATCGCCAAGCGCCTGATCGAAATCGCCGCCAAGACCGGCGCGCAGGCGATCTCGCACGGCGCGACCGGCAAGGGCAACGACCAGGTGCGCTTCGAGCTGGGCGCCTATGCGCTGAACCCGAACATCAGGGTCATCGCACCGTGGCGCGAATGGGATCTGTTGTCGCGCGAAAAACTGATGGCGTATGCCGAAAAACACCACATCCCGGTCGACATGAAGCACAAGCAGGGCGGCTCGCCCTATTCGATGGATGCGAATTTGCTGCACATCTCCTATGAAGGCCGCCATCTGGAAGACCCGGCTGCCGAAGCGGAAGAAAGCATGTGGCGCTGGACCGTGTCTCCGGAGAAAGCGCCGGATGCCGCTGAATATCTGGACATAGCATTCGCCAACGGCGACATCGTAGCCCTGAATGGTACAAAGATGACTCCAGCTCAAGTGCTGACCAAACTGAACCAACTGGGCGGCAAACACGGCATCGGCCGCCTTGATCTGGTGGAGAACCGCTACGTCGGCATGAAGTCGCGCGGCTGCTACGAGACCCCGGGCGGCACCATCATGCTCAAGGCGCACCGCGCCATCGAATCGATCACGCTGGATCGAGAGGTGGCGCACCTCAAAGACGACCTGATGCCGCGCTATGCCAGCATGATCTACAACGGTTACTGGTGGAGTCCGGAACGCCGCGCGCTGCAAACGCTGATCGACCACACGCAACAGACCGTTAACGGCTGGGTACGCGTGAAATTATACAAGGGCAATGTGATCGTCGTCGGACGCGACTCCAAAACCGATTCGCTGTTCGACTCGAGCATCGCCACTTTCGAAGATGACAAGGGTGCCTACGACCAGAAGGATGCGGCGGGTTTCATCAAGCTGAACGCGTTGCGCCTGCGCATCGCGGCGAATCTGCGCAAGCGAAAGTAGAACATCGTGATCCACGAGCTGAGCGGAGACATCTTGTTTAGCGGTGCAAAAGCCATCGTTCAGGGTGTCGCGCCCAATGATGATTTTCACAGCGGGCTGGCGCTGCAGCTGCGCGAGCGCATGCCCGCACTGTACAAGGATTTCCGCCACTACTGCCAGACCCGGCATCCCAAGTCCGGCGGTTTGTGGACATGGATGAGTGCCGATGGGCGTTACATCATCAACCTGTTCACGCGGGATGCCGCTTACGATCACGGCAGCAAACCGGGACACGCGACGATCAGCCATGTGAATCACGCATTGCACGACTTGCGCGCCTTGGTGCAAAAGGAAAAAATCGGCAGCATCGCATTGCCGCGCCTGGCTTGTGGCCTGACCGGCCTGGATTGGGATGAAGTAAAGCCGCTGATTGAAAATCAGCTCGACGATCTGGGCATTCCGGTTTATGTGTATACCGCTTACCAAAAAGGCGTCAAAGCCAGCGAACCAACCAAATCCAAATAAGGAAAAGCAATGTCGAAATTCGATAACGTCAGCGTTGATAAAAAGGGCAATGTATTTTTTGACGGGAAATGTGTGTCGCACTCGGTGATATTTCCCGATGGCTCACGCAAGACGGTCGGCGTGATCCTGCCCAGCACTCTCACCTTCAACGTTAGCACGCCCGAAGTGATGGAAATCACCTCCGGTACCTGCCGCGTAAGGATCGGCGACGAACCTGAGTTCAAGCGCTATGCTGCGGGTGACCAGTTCTCGGTAGCCGCCAACAGCCGTTTCGTGATCGAGGCGCAGGAAGTAGTCAACTATGTTTGCAGTTTCGGTTAAAAAACTCTTTGTCCACGGAAGGCACGAAAGAAAAACAATCAATTATGTTGATTAGAAAAGTTGTTTTCCCGATGCCAATCCAAAGCTTCGCTTCCATTTCAATATTTGGTTTGTTCGTGTTTTTCGTGCCTTTCGTGGACAGTATTCGTTTTTCATTTTGTAGCAGGAGTACAGCATGCCAACCTTCGACATAGTTTCAGAAGTAGACAAGACCGAAGTCAAGAACGCGGTCGAGCAGACCAACAAGGAAGTCAGCACCCGGTTCGATTTCAAGGGTTCGGATGCGCGCGTCGAACAATCCGAATTCAAGCTCACCGTGTGGGCAGACAACGAATTCCAGCTCGACCAGGTACAGGACATCCTGAACGCCAAACTCACCAAGCGCGGCGTGGACATCAAGTGCCTGGAGATCAGCGACAAGATCGAAAAGGTCAGCGGCAACAAGGTGAAGCGCGGTTGCGAAGTGAAGGTCGGCGTAGAGATCGAACTGGCCAAGAAGATCGTCAAGCACATCAAGGACAGCAAGCTGAAAGTGCAGGCCAGCATTCAGGGCGATACCGTACGGGTCACTGGCAAGAAACGCGATGACCTGCAGGAAGCGATCGCATTCGTCAAGAAAACCATCACCGACTTCCCGTTGCAGTATCAGAACTTCCGCGACTGATCCTGAAAGGAGGCTGCCCATGCCCGTAGTTCTTGTTCCCCTTGCGCAAGGCTGCGAGGAAATCGAAGCGGTCACCGTCATCGACATCCTGCGTCGCGCCGGGATCACCGTGGTCAGTGCGGGTCTGGATGATCAACCGGTGCGCGCCAGCCGCGGCGTGACGCTGGTGCCGGATACCACGCTGGACGCTGCGCTGCATCATAGTTTCGACATGATCGTGTTGCCCGGCGGACAGCCCGGCACCAACAACCTCAAGGCAGACAAACGCATCATCGCGTTGCTGCAGAAAATGGCGCAACAGGATAAATACATTGCCGCGATCTGCGCCGCGCCTTCGGTGCTGGCCGTCGCCGGACTGCTCGACGGCAAACAAGCCACCAGCTTCCCCGGTGCCCTCGATCCATACCCGCAAGTCATGCAACAGCGCACTGCGGTGGCGGAAGACGAAATGTTGATCACCTCGCGCGGCCCCGGCACGGCAATGGATTTCGCGCTCACCCTGGTTGAACGATTGTCCGGTAAGGCCAAACGCCAGGAAGTCGAGGCGGGATTGCAGCGCTAAGGCTTTTTCAGTTCAGGCAGTTGCGACTTCATGAACCGAAGTGTATCGGTTACTCGTGTAGATGGCGCCATCAACGCAAATTTCATCTACCCATTCAATACAAGAACCGCGTCACGGCCTTGGCATCGAACGGCCAGCCGAGTTCCTGGTCATTGTCAGCGCGCCGCAACACCGGGATGCGTGTGCCATATCGCACCAGCAGGCCGTCGGCGATGTCGATGTGTTCCGCCACAATCTCCATCCCGCG
Organism: Pseudomonadota bacterium; assembly: GCA_049320585.1. Classification (GTDB taxonomy): domain Bacteria; phylum Pseudomonadota; class Gammaproteobacteria; order Burkholderiales; family Gallionellaceae; genus Gallionella. The sequence continues at coordinate 19,820 of JBMOQB010000018.1, forward strand.
CAGGGTCGCCTCGGCCTGCTCGCACAAACGGCAGTTTGAGGTACCGTAAAAGATCAGCATATGCATCCTGGCAAATCACTAATGCAAGTTGATGATCCGCCAGCCGTGCTGTTCGGCATGTGCGCGCAGCGTGGCATCGGGATTCGCTGCGACCGGATGTTTCACCTTGCACAACAGCGGCAGGTCGTTCAGCGAATCGCTGTAAAACGTGCTGTCGGCGAAGCTGTCGAGGCTCCAGCCATGCTCGGCCAGCCAGTTGTCCAGCCGGGTGATCTTTCCCTCGCGGAAGCACGGCACATCCGCGACGTTCCCGGTGAATTCGCCATCTTTGTGTTCAGGTTCGGTGGCGATCAGGTTCTCGATGCCGAATTCGCGCGCGATCGGGGCTGTGACAAAACTGTTGGTTGCTGTGATGATGACGCACACATCGCCCGCCGCGCGGTGGCGGTCAACCAGTTCGCGCGCCGGCTGGGTGATCATGCCCAACGCCTGTTCGCGCATGAACTGCTGATGCCACTCATCCAGCGTTTTGCGCGAATGGCGCGACAGCGGCTTCAACTGAAAATCCAGGAATTCATGGATATCCAGCGTGCCTGCCTTGTAGTGCTCGTAGAACGCCAAATTCTTTGCTTCGAACAGCTCGCGGTCGAGCACGCCGATGCGGATCAGGAATTGCGACCACTCGAAATCGCTGTCGCCGTTGAGCAGGGTGTTATCCAGATCGAACAAGGCCAGATTCACTTCAGTTCCAATTCCTGTTGCAGGATTTCCTTGAGCAACGGCACCGACGGTGCACGGTGCAAGCGCAACGAATGCTCATCAAGCGCATCCAGCACCGCAATCAGGCTGGGCAGGTCGCGTCGTCCGTGGCGCAACAGATATTGCGTGACCTCGACCGGCAGCACGAAGCCTCGTTCATGTGCGTGTTGCGTGAGAGCCCGGGATTTTTCCTCGTCGCTCAGGACATGTACCTGATACACCAGTCCCCAGCCCAGACGGGTGCGCAGATCGTCGCGCAACTTGAGATGTTGCGGCGCCTCCTTGCCGCTGACCAGCAGCAACTCCCCTCCTTCGCGCATCCGGTTATACAGGTCGAACAGCGCGATTTGTCCGGCATCGTCCAGGGACTCGACATCATCCACCGCTACGACAGTAGCGCACATGTCCATGCTCTGGGGCGGAACGCTGCCGTGTGCATAAGACGCGCTGTGCTGTTTATCCAGCGCGGCTCGCACACAGGCTTGCAGCAAATGGCTCTTGCCGCTGCCGGTCTCGCCCCACACATAGAAACACCGCTCGCTGCTGCCAGAACTGTTGTTGCCAGACAGGGCATGGCGCAGTGCCGAGAGCAATTCCGGATTGCGCCCCACCACGAAATTATCCAGCGAAGGCTGCCGGCCGGGAGCGATATCGAGCAGTAATTGACTCAAGCAAGCCTCATATTTTTTTATACATATCGCTGGTGAGATACCACGCCATGCCATGGCGCAACGCGACCAGCAGGATGGCAGACAGCGGCAGCGCCAACAACACGCCGAAGAAGCCGAACAGACTGCCGAAGGCGAGCAGCGCGAAGATCACCGCGAGCGGATGCAACCCGACGCGGTCGCCGATCAGCCAGGGTGTAACGACCATACCCTCGATCAGCTGACCCGCACCGAATACGCCCCATACCCACAGCACATCGCTGAGCTCGGGGAACTGCATCAATGCCGCCAGCGTCGCCAGCGTCAGGCCGACGATCATGCCCAGATAGGGAACGAATACCAGCATCCCCGCGACGATGCCGATAGGCAATGCGAAATCCAGCCCGACCAGCCACAGCACGATGCTGTAATAGGCGCTCATCAACAGCATCACGGAGATCTGGCCGCGCAGGAATTCCGCCAAAACGCGATCCACCTCAAACAGGATCTCGTTGACCTTGGCGCGCAGATGGCGCGGCAACAGATCATCAAGGCGCCTCACCAATTTATTCCAGTCGCGCAGCAGATAGAACATCGCGACCGGGATCAGCAATGCATTGACCAGCAACGCGATGATCGCACCGCCGCCGCTGCCCAGCCACGGCAGCAGTTTCGCCGCCACCCCGCCTGCGCTCTTCCAGTGGCTGAGCAGCATCTCCTTCAGAGCCTGGCTGTCCCATTCCAGCTCAGTGCCTGCCCACTGCTGCAACAACGGCAACAGTCGCAGACGCGCCGCCTCTATCCAGTCCGGCAGGCGCGCCATGAACCGGCCAAATTCCTTCTCGAGCAGCGGCAGCATGATCAACAGCAATACGGCAAACAGCAGCAGCAATCCGCTCATCACCAACACCACAGCCAGCGTGCGCGGTATCTTCCATGCGCACAGCCGCTGCACCAGCGGATTGCAGATATAAGCGAGGATGCCGGCCGCGACGAACGGAGTCAATATCGGGCTGAGCAGATACAGCAGCAAAACGGCCACCACCATGAAGGACAGCCATTGCACGGCAACGAAGCGGGATAGGGTCATTTGAGGTAAAATTCGCATAAATTTCGATCCGCACTTTATCCTGTAGAAAGCGAAAACTCAACTTGAATACCCCGACCAATAAATCTTCACCGGCTGACAGAGGCACCTCCTCATCCGCAAAAATGCGCAGCCTTACCTACCGCGATGCCGGTGTGGACATAGACGCGGGCGACCGTTTGGTCGAAAATATCAAACCGTTCGCCAAGCGCACCATGCGCCCGGAAGTGCTGAACGGCATCGGCGGCTTCGGCGCGCTGGTGGAAATCTCAAAAAAATACCGTGAACCGGTGCTGGTATCCGGCACCGATGGCGTCGGCACCAAACTCAAACTTGCCTTTGAGCTGAACCGTCATGACACGGTGGGCATAGACCTGGTCGGCATGAGCGTCAATGACATCCTCGTGCAGGGCGCGGAACCGCTGTTCTTCCTCGATTACTTCGCCTGCGGCAAGCTCGACGTGGATGCCGCCACCGAAGTCATCAAGAGTATCGCCTTGGGTTGCGAACAAGCCGGTTGCGCGCTGATCGGCGGCGAAACAGCAGAGATGCCCGGCATGTATCCAGTCGGGGAATACGACCTTGCCGGCTTCGCGGTGGGCGTGGTGGAAAAAGCCGGCATCATCACCGGCGCGGACATCAAGGCCGGCGACGCGGTGATCGGTCTCGCCTCGAACGGCGCGCATTCCAACGGCTATTCGCTGGTGCGCAAGATCATCAGCACGCACAACACCGACCTCATGCAACAACTCGACGGCAAGCCGCTGTCCGATCTGATCATGGCGCCGACGCGCATCTACGTAAAACCTCTGCTGGCGCTGATGAAGATGCTCACCGTGAAAGGCATGGCGCATATCACCGGTGGCGGCCTGCTGGAGAACGTGCCGCGAGTTCTGCCGGCAAACGTCGTCGCGCAACTGGACGGCAAGGCCTGGCATACCCCTGCGCTGTTTGACTGGCTGCGCGAGATGGGTAATGTCGCGCCTCACGAGATGTATCGCACCTTCAACTGCGGCATCGGCATGGTGGTGATCGTGGACAGGAACGATGCCGATGCGGCTCTGAGACAACTCAACGCTGCCGGTGAGCGTGCAACGATCATCGGCGCGATTCGTACCCGCCAGGGTGCCGAGGCGCAGACGCAAGTCACCTGATGAAATCCATCGTCATCCTGATTTCCGGCCGTGGCAGCAACATGCAAGCACTGCTTGAAGCAAAATTGCCCTGTCGTATCGCGGCGGTTATCAGCAATCGCGCGGATGCCAAAGGACTGGGCATCGCTAAAGCACAAGGCATTCATACTGCAATCGTGGAGCATCGCAACTACCACGATCGCGCCAGCTTCGATGCCGCACTTGCCGAAAAGATCGACACGTTCCATCCGGATTTTGTCGCGCTCGCGGGCTTCATGCGCATACTCACCCCGGATTTCGTGGCGCGCTTTCACGGCAAACTTGTCAACATTCACCCTTCGCTGCTGCCTGCTTACGGCGGCCTGGATACCCACGCCCGCGCCTTGCGCGACGGAGTCAAGATTCACGGCTGCACGGTGCACTTCGTCACTTCTGATCTCGACCACGGTCCAATCATTATCCAGGCTGCCGTGCCAGTGATGGATGACGACACCGAGCAGACGCTGGCGGCTCGTGTCTTGCACGAAGAGCATCGCATTTATCCGCAAGCCATACGCTGGCTGTGCACCGAACAAATTGAACTGGGTGACATGGGAAAGGTCTTGCTCAAGCGCCGCAAACAAATGGGATCCACGCTGATCTCACCCGGTCTGGAATAATCATGAAATCGTCATTACCATTTTTCGCATGGCTGATGCTATATATCGCCGGCCCTGCCATGGCTGAGCCGCCGAAAGAAATCCAGGCAACTTACGATGTTTACAATGGCCGCTTGAAAATCGGCCGGATCGAGGAACGCTTTGTTCGCGACAAGAATCACTACACGCTGACCAGCAATACCCGTGCGGTCGGCTGGCTGGCGATATTCAATCCGGGCAGGATCCTGATCAGCAGCAGCGGTCTGGTGGGCGACCGCGGTTTGCAACCGCTGCGCTTCAGCGATCAGCGCGAACACAACGAGCACAAGAATCGCGGTGCCGAACTCGATTGGGATGCCAGACGACTCACGCTGATCCAGCAGACACAGCGTACTTCTGTCGCTCTGCCCCAAGACACCCAAGATCGCCTGAGCGCGATGTATCAATTCATGTTCCTGTCCATGAAAGACGGCGCTACGCTGGATTTTCCGATGACCAACGGCGGCAAACTGGACAACTACCATTACGCCATCACGCGAGGGGAAACGCTTAAAACGCCTGCCGGGGAATTCAGCACACTATATCTCGATAGCCAAGCGAAGAAGGGCGAAAACCGGACCGAGATCTGGTTGGCCATCCAACAATACAATCTGCCGTGCAAAATGATCATCACCGAGGCCGACGGCGATCAACTCACGCAGATATTGAACAAACTCGAAATCAGGTAAGCCCCGAATATGTTCCACATCGGCATGGTGAACCACGCTACGCCCCGACCCCTTACTTTATAGCTCTGAACAACAAGACCATGCTGATCACCGAATACCGCCTGGATCTCGTCATCCAGGCACTGCGTGCCATCCTGCCGCTGGCGCATCCCGCCGATACCACGCTGCGCTACTTTTTCAAAAACGAACGCATCGGCTCGAATGAGCGCGAACTGGTCGCTGAAACCGTGTTCGGCGTGCTGCGCCACCGCCTGCTGCTGGAGCACGCCTGCGCTGGCAGCACATCCAGCGAAACTGCCACTCCACGCCGCATGGCGCTCGCCTATCTGCTCCGGTTCGGCGGCTATAACCTGCGAGAGATCGAACCGGTGTTGAAACGCGATGAGAAGGAATGGCTGGCCACGGTAAAGGGCATCAAGATCGAGACGCTGCCATTGTCGGTGCAGGCCGAGTTGCCGGAATGGCTGGTGGAGAAGATGAAAAGAGCTTACTCCGATGCCGATATCCTCACCATCGGACTATCCATGCAACAGGGCGCGCCGTTGGACATCCGGGTCAACACCCTGCTCGCCAGGCGCGAAGATGTGTTGCAGCAACTTCATGACAAAAAAATCGAGGCGACCGTAACGCCTTATTCACCGATCGGCATCCGCCTCAAGGAAAAGATACCCCTGAACAAGGATGCACTGTTCACCGAAGGCAAGATCGAGGTGCAGGACGAAGGCAGCCAGTTGCTCGGTTTCCTGCTGGCACCCAAACGCAACGACATGGTGGTGGATTTTTGTGCGGGAGCGGGCGGCAAGACGCTGATGCTGGCTGCGATGATGAGCTCGCAAGGCCGTTTGTACGCGATGGATGTCTCCGAAAAGCGCCTCGCCAATCTCAAGCCACGGCTGAAACGCTCCGGAGCCAGCAACATTCAGCCGATGCTGATCTCGCACGAGAACGACCTCAAGGTGAAGCGTCTGGCCGGCAAAATCGACCGCGTGCTGGTAGATGCACCGTGCAGCGGCCTGGGCACACTGCGCCGCAATCCCGATCTGAAATTCCGCCAGTCACCCGACAGCATAGCCGAGCTCACCGTGAAGCAAGCCGCCATCCTCACCTCCGCCAGTCGTCTGCTAAAAAAGGCCGGTCGTCTGGTTTATGCGACATGCAGCATCCTTCCGGAGGAGAATCAGCACATCGTGCAATCCTTCATCGAAAAACATCCTGATTTCGTGTTGCTGCCAGCGGGGGAAGTGTTGCAGCAACAAAAGATTGCGCTGGAATGCGGCGATTATCTGGAACTGCGTCCCCATATACATGGCACAGACGGGTTCTTTGCGGCGGTATTGGAGCGAATTTAACCGGCAGAAGCGCTTCTGCTTCTGTAGAATGTCCCCATTAGCATTATTAATTTGTATTTAGCAGTATTCCAAGGAGGTTGCATGTTTTCAGATCTGCCCGTTATTTTGTCTTCCGGTATGCTGGATCTGCCTTGGTGGGGATATGTGCTAGCCACGCTGGCGATCACCCATATCACGATCGCATCGGTGACCATATACCTGCACCGTCACCAGTCGCATCACGCCTTGGAATTGCATCCAATCGCCAGTCATTTCTTCCGTTTCTGGTTGTGGCTGACTACCGGCATAGTGACCAAAGAATGGGCATCAATCCACCGCAAGCATCACGCCAAATGTGAAACCGAGGATGACCCGCACAGCCCGCAGATATTGGGTATCAGAAAAGTGCTGCTGGAAGGTGCTGAACTGTATCGCAAGGAAGCCAAAAACCTGGAAACTCTGGAAAAATATGGCCGTCATACACCGGATGACTGGCTGGAGCATAACCTGTACGCAAAGCACAGCATGCTGGGCATCATGCTGATGCTGTTCATCGATGTGCTGCTGTTCGGGGCGATCGGCATCACCATCTGGGCGGTGCAAATGGTCTGGATACCGGTCACGGCGGCGGGCATCATCAATGGAGCGGGACATTACTGGGGCTATCGCAACTTCCAGCCCGCCGATGCCTCTACCAACCTCTTGCCGTGGGGTATCCTGATCGGCGGCGAAGAGCTGCACAACAATCACCACACCTATATCGGTTCCGCCAAGCTCTCCAGCAAATGGTACGAGTTCGACATCGGCTGGCTATACATCCGTAGCCTGGCCGCGTTGGGACTGGCCGAGATCAAAAAGGTCGCCCCGAAGGTGCGCCTGGATACCGCCAAAACGGTATGCGATGTCGATACAGTACGCGCAGTACTGGCCAATCGCTACGAAGTTCTGGCGAAATATGCCAAGTTGCTGCAACGAACTTATCATGAGGAAATAGCCCAGCTAAAGCAGCGTATGCCCGACCTCGGCAAACTCGACATCAAGCGCGTCAAGCACTGGTTGGATATCGAAGTGGCCGAACTGAGCGAGCGGGAAAAATTGAAGTTGGGCTTGGTCATACAGACCTGTCAGAAGCTGAATACCGCCTACACCTTGCGCCAGGATCTCGTCGCGATCTGGCATCGCTCCACCGCGACCAAGGAACAGATGGTAAAAGACCTTGAGGACTGGTGCCATCGCGCCGAAGCCAGCGGAATCGAGGCGCTGCAAAAGTTTTCCAAACGCTTGCGCTGGTACGCCTGAATTTCTGTCGCTAAATGAAAAGGCCGGTTGCGCTTGCAACCGGCCTTTTCATTGTACTGCTAACCAGTGGATACAGAATGGCACCAGCACTTGAGTAAAGAACCGGGCTGCACACCCCGGAACAATTTAGTTGGGACTGCTTTGGTAAAACGCGGTGATTGCGTCACGTTCTTGTTGAGTTGGCATCATTCTTTTGTTCGCTCGCATATAGCCTTCCATACGCGCAATCACATCCGGCCATGCTGCTGATACGTGCTGTTCCTGGAATGGCAATTTATGACATTGAGTGCAAATGCGTTTTGCCTCCTTATAACCCGGTATCTGCATCAGCCTTTTCTGGTCCTCGCGCGGATCCGCACTTTTGCCACAGCCGCTGATAAAGATCGCAAGAAACGTCAATACTATAGCTGCCTTCATCTCTTTGTCCTGACGTTATGGTTGTTGAACGTAACGAATTGTAACAGCCTGCATCGATTCGAATAAAGTGCTTCTGGTCATTGCGCCGCGGCTGAATTGCGCAGCACCTGCGCGAACACTTCGACTGGTTGTGCACCCCGAATTAACTGGCGTTCATTGATGATGACTGAAGGCACGGCATTGATGCCCAGGTCGAGGTAGTAGCGCTCGCGCTCCCGAACTTCCAGGGCATATTCATCGGACGACAGGATCTCCCGGGAACGGGTTGCATTCAGGCCTGAGTTTTCTGCCAAGCCGGCCAAAACCTCATGGGAAGACGGGTCCTCCCCGTCGGTAAAATAAGCTTTGAAGAGCGCGTGTTTAAGCGCCAGTTGGTGGCCTTCCAGTCCGGCCCAATGCAGAAGCCTGTGAGCATCGAACGTGTTGTAGACGCGTCTGCGCTTGTCCATGCTGAAAGCAAAGCCGACTTCTTCTCCGCGCGCGCGCATCGCCTCGGTGTTTTGCTTGTACTGTTCGGGCGTCAGGCCATATTTCTCTATCAGGTACTCGCTGATGTCCCGCCCTTCGGCCGGCATTTTTGGATTGAGCTCGAAAGGCTGGAAATGCATTTCAGCCGTCACCTGCTCTCCCAGTCGGGCCAGCGCAGCTTCAAGGGATCGCAAACCGACCGCGCACCATGGGCACGACACATCGGATACAAAATCTATCCTGATTCGGGTATTCACTTTGCTCCCCTTATCTGCTGCACGAACAACCGAGGCACCTTTATCTGAAAAGCACGATCAGGCCGACCGCATTTCAAGCATCAGCTGGTTTATCCGTTTGACAAATCCCGCCGGGTCGTCCAACTGGCCACCCTCGGCCAGCAAGGCCTGATCGAACAGCACCGCAGCCCAGTCATCAAAATATTTCTGTTCTTCCTTCAACCTGATCACGACCGGGTGGTTCGGATTGATCTCCAGGATAGGTTTTGTTGCGGGAATCCTTTGCCCGGCCGCCTTGAGCATGCGCGCCATATTGCCGCCGATATCATGCTCATCCGCCACCAGACATGCGGGTGAATCCGTCAGGCGGTGCGTAACCCGGACTTCCTTGACGCGTTCCGCCAGACTTGCCTTGATTTTTTCAGTCAATTCCTTGTGGTCGCTGGCCTGCTTCTCCTGCTGCTGCTTCTCGGCCTCGTCCTCAAGCTTGCCGAGATCAAGCCCCCCCTTGGCCACCGAGACCAGCTGCTTGCCCTCGAACTCGGGCAATGAACCCACTACCCACTCGTCAACGCGCGCCGAAAGCAGCAGCACCTCGATTCCCTTTTTGCGGAACACTTCCAGATGCGGGCTGTTCCTTGCGGCATTGAACGTATCGGCGGTGATGTAGTAAATCTTGTCCTGCCCATCTTTCATCCGGCCGATATAGTCCGCCAGCGATACGGTTTCTTCGGCGGTATCCGCATGGGTAGAGGCGAAGCGCAACAGGCCGGCGATCTTGCCCTGATTGGTGAAGTCCTGCCCGGTTCCTTCTTTCAGCACCAGTCCGAATTCTGCCCAGAACCTGGCGTATTTATCCTTGTCATTGGCCGTCAGGTCCTCAAGCAGACCGAGTATCTTCTTGGTACAGCCTGAGCGTATCGCTTCGATATCTTTCGATTCCTGGAGTATCTCGCGTGACACGTTCAGAGGCAGGTCATTGGTGTCAACGATGCCGCGCACGAAACGCAGGTAGGAAGGAAGCAGTTGTTCGGCATCGTCCATGATGAACACGCGGCGCACATACAATTTGATGCCATGCCGCGCCTTCTGGTCCCACAGGTCGAAGGGTGCATGTGAGGGTATATAGAGCAATTGTGTATATTCCTGACGGCCTTCCACTCGGGCATGCGTCCATGCCAGCGGATCTTCATAATCATGCCCGACATGCTTGTAGAACGCCTTGTATTCTTCGTCAGAGATATCATTCTTGGACCGTGCCCACAGCGCGGAAGCCTGGTTGACCGTTTCATCCTCGTCCGTGATCGCCTGCTTGCCGTCCTTCCATTCCTCTTTCTTCATCAGGATAGGCTGGACGATGTGATCCGAATATCTGCGGATGATGGAGCGCAGCTTGTGACCATCAAGCAAATCATCCTGATCCGTGCGAAGATGCAACGTCACTTCCGTGCCACGATCGGTTTTCTCCATCATCTCGACGGTGAACTCTCCACCGCCGTCTGATTCCCAACGCACGCCCTGATCCGCGCTTTCCCCGGCACGTCGGGTCACGACAGTGACCTTGTCTGACACGATGAAAGCGGAATAAAAACCGACCCCAAACTGGCCAATCAGGCTCGCATCCTTTTGCTGGTCGCCACTCAGGCTGGAGAAGAATTCCCGGGTGCCCGACTTTGCGATCGTGCCCAGATTATTGACGACCTCGTCGCGGCTCATGCCGATGCCGTTATCACTGACCGTTAACGTACGGGCTTGTTTGTCGTAACTGATACGGATCTGTAAATGTGAGTCGGCCTCGAATAGCGCTGCGTTGTGCAAAGCCTCGAAACGCAGCTTGTCGCAGGCATCCGACGCATTTGAAACCAGTTCGCGCAGGAAAATCTCGCGATTGGAATACAGCGAGTGGATCATCAATTGCAGCAGTTGTTTGACTTCTGTTTGAAAACCCAGAGTTTCGCGGTTTATGGTGGCGCTTTCAGTCATATGGTTCCCCTTTGGACGTTTACAAATGGCAATGGGGTAAATGGTGACTGTTTTGCAGATTTCAAGTGATGCTCGCCAGGCTGGATTTCAGTCCGACACGGGAAGTTCTATCCTCAATCGCTCGAGCACAACTGCCAGGTAACTCAGCGCCGGGAAGACGATGCCGGCCAGGGTACTTGCTGAAAGTATTCAGCCCCGCTATCCGGCCTTGATGCACCGGAGAGCGGGGCTGTCAGAACGTAAAAAACGAAAATCGTCCGCTGTCAGCGGGTTTTCAGGATGGATTCCATATTGTTTTCCAGGTCGTTCACCACCACCCACTCGGTGGCCCCGGCCTTGCGCACCCTCGCTTCCCAGCGAGCCAGCCGATCAAGGTATATTCGAGGGTCGGCATTATCGGTATGCAGCTTGGTCACGTTCAACGCCACGATGCGGATGCCATCGAGCTTGATCGGGAAATCGCGCACCGTTCCCTTGCCCAACTCTTCCTGCATGTCAGAGAAGACGACGATGGTCTTGATGCCTGCCTTGGTCTCGTTCAGGTATTCCGCACCCTGAATCAAGCCCCCGGTGATATCGGTATAAGCGCTGCCTTTGACTTCCTTGGCAAATGCCTCGATCTTGGCTTTGAACGCGCGCTTTTGCTGGGTTGCCTGTGATGGCCGCTTGTCGAAGGTGACCTTGGCGATGATATCCTTTTCCGTGAAGCTGCGCGTCTCCACCTTGGCCACCGCCAGCGAATCGCCGGGATTCAGGGTTGCCAACAGATAATTGATGATCTTGCTTGCCTTGCTCATCTCCTGTGCATAGGTACCAGAGGTATCCACCAGCATATACACGCCTTGGCTGTGCATACGGCTGTCGCCACAGGCACTGACGAACAATGAACCGAGCAGCATGATCAAGACGGGAAGACATCTTTTCATGATGCGCTCCCTTGCTTGGTCTGTCCGTGAGCAAGCGAGGTATCGCGTAATGCCACCACCCAGCGTTCTATCATCAGCGGGATGACGATCGGGATGTCATAGGCCAATTCGAACACCTTGGCAATGCGCCTGAACACCACACCGATGAATCTGAGTGCGAAACCGAGCCCGCGCATGGTCTGCACCAGCAGCACGCCGATGACTGTGCGCAGTGAATGCACCACGCTTTCCAGCGGAATCGCCACGAAGGCCAACGCGAACGGCAACACGAAGCCCATGATCATCTGTCCGGCCATCGGTATGTTTGCCATCATGCTATCTGACACAGGCGGTGCGGCGGAAGCCAAATCCCGCATCAGCGAAGCCTTGTCGGAGATCAGCATGTCGCGCATCAGTGCCAGGGACGACTCGATAGCAGCCAAAATGATCAAGAATATCAGCGAAGCAAACATCAAGCGGCGACGCATGCGATCGTCCATGCTGGCGATCTTGGGAAACAGTTGGGTGATGCGCAGCGATTCAAGCAGGAACAACCCCATCGACGCTTCCATCAGGATGATCACCAAGGCCGCCACATCCGAGGTCTTGAGGTTGTTGGTGATGTAATCGCTGGCACCGACCATCTCCGACATCGGCAGCGCAATCAGCTTGTAGTTGATGAATGCGCCGCCCATCGCGATCACAAAGACCAGCGAGGAGATCGCCAATTGAACGAACGCGGAAGTAGTCAGCGCGTGTTCGGTCTTGCTGTCCTTGACACGTATCCCCTCGAATTTGGCCATATGGCCATCGATCTGTTTGGCGTTGGTGTTCAGGGTGACCATCTTCTTGTCCATCTCGCCGATCAGCTTTTCCACCGAGCGCCATGATGGCTGCATCCCTTTCAGGATTTTGTGACGCTCTTCATAGGAACGCCGAAACTCCGCCACCGTCTTGTCATGGATCTTCTGGATCGACTTGTTGATGTCTTCCAGCAGCTTGCGCGGAATATCGCCGCCCGACTTGATCTGCGAGACCGATTCGAGTGCACTTACCCATTCCGGGGGCGGCGCCGGGACTTCACCGCATTTGTGATAGTCATCCTCGATGCGCGTGACTTCTTCCATCAGTTTGCGCTGCAGAGCGGGGAATTCCTGCATGTCCTTGCGGATGATATTGGTCACTCGTTCGAATTCCCGATCGATCAGGGTCGTTGCACTTTCCTGGCTATGCGCCAGCAACACCGACTGGTTGCGCAGGCGCAGGGTATCCGCGCTCAAGAATAACCAGCGTGAAATGAAGCGTGTGGACTGGGTAACCAAATTGCATACCAAGTGGATCACTCCATGCATCGGCTTGCGTGCTGCATACATGAACAGTATTACCAGTATGGCCAGGGCCAAGACGGACAGCGCAACACTGTCGGGCCAAAACAACCACGAATGCCAGTCGCTCATTACTACTCCCTCCCTTTTGATGTCTGCTGCCAATATGCCGAAGTCAAGGCACCTTGCTCCGGGTCTGGTTACGGAAATACCATCCCCGCCGTCGCGCACTCTGCACTTAATACCACCCACCCGCAATACCGCCTGTCCTGACTAAAATACCGCTTATCCTGAATGAATCGGCCCGGAATCACTAACCGGCGGATTTAAATGATGGAAATAATAAAGCCCCAGCAAGTAGGGGCTTTAGTCTGATACTCTATAAATCTGTCGCAGATGTCCTTTAAAACGGAATATCATCGTCAAAATTGTCGAAGCTGCTCTTGGTTGCCGGCGCAGCTTTGGCAGGCGCCGCTTTGCCGCCAGATGACGCCGCAGGTTTGTTTTCCACCACTTCGAAACTGCCCGCGCCGGAGGGCTTTCCGCCCAGCATGGTCATTTCGTTGACCACGATCTCGGTGGTGTAGCGGTCTTTGCCTTCCTTGTCCTGCCACTTGCGGGTTTGCAACTTGCCCTCGACGTAGATCTGCGAGCCTTTCTTCAAATATTCTCCGGCGATCTCGGCCAGGCGGCGATAGAACACCAGGTTATGCCATTCGGTTTTTTCCTGCTTCTCTCCGCTCTTGTCCTTCCAGTTTTCGGAGGTCGCCAGCGTGCAGTTGGTCACTGCTTCGCCGCTGGTCATATAACGGGTTTCCGGATCCTTGCCAAGACGCCCTACCAGAATCACTTTATTTACTGACATGTTGCTCTCCTTTCAGGTTCTACGTTTTTCGCGATTGCCCCCTCTCCCTCTTTAGGGGGAGGGTTGGGGAGGGGACGTCACGAGTTGCTCGACTGCATCTTGATCAAATCCCTGCATGTCCACTTTGAGGCAGGCGATGTTTTCCGCCGCCACGACCATCACTTCGCGTACACCTTGCAGTTTCGCGAGCTGCTTTTGCAATAATACACCCTGTGCGCCGCTCATTTCTTCCAGATGATACATCTTGGTGCTCACCGCTGCCGGAGGATTCATGCCGGACGCGACGATCAGCCATAGCAGCAACAGCACGATAGCGAACACGAACACGGCATTGCCGCCGACATACTGCATCAACGCGCCGCCCGCTGCCGCGCCGGTGAACGCGCCGAGGAACTGCACGCTGCTATACACGCCCATCGCCGTGCCCTTGGCGGCCAGCGGCGCGATCTTGCTGATCATCGAGGGCAGCGTGGCTTCGAGTATGTTGAACGAAGTGAAGAACACCAGCAGCGCAATGGCCACGCCCCATAGACTGTTCTGCGCGAACATCAGCAGCGCTTGCGCGCACATCGCCAGAAAGACCGCCAGCATGAATATCTGCTTCATCCTGGCCTTCTTTTCCGCGATGATGATCGGCGGAACCATCAGCACGAACGCGATCAGCATCACCGGCAGATAGATATACCAATGATGCGCAACAACCAGGCCGTCCCGCTCGAGCACGAACGGGACTTGCATGAATACCGACATCAGGATCGCATGCAGCGAGAAGATGCCGAAGTCGAGACGCAACAGATCCTTGTTGCGCAGCACCTCGCCGAAACGTTTGCTGCTGGCCCCGGAATCGCTGTGGAAGCGGGTGATCGCCGGATCGGGGATCACCCATTTCACCACCCCCAATGCCAGCAGCGCCAGCACGCCGGTCATCGCGAAGATGCCGGGCACGCCGATCGCGCTGTTGAGCAGCGGCGAAAGCACCATCGAGATCGAAAAAGTGATGCCGATGGTGATGCCTATCATCGCCATCGCCTTGGTGCGGTGTTCCTCGCGGGTCAGGTCGGCAGTGAGCGCCATCACCGCCGCGTTCAGCGCCCCCGCGCCCTGCACCACGCGCCCGACGATCACCCAATAGATGTCGCCGGCATAAGCGGCGATGAAACTGCCCAGCGCAAACAATATCAGGCTGACGTATATCACCGGCTTGCGCCCGTAGCGGTCGGACAGCCAGCCGGCCGGTATTTGCAGTATCGCCTGGGTCAGGCCGTAAGCGCCGAGCGCGGTGCCCATCAGCAGATGGCTTTCGCCGCCGGGCAAATGTTCCGCATACAGCGCGAAAACCGGCAGGATGATGAACAGGCCCAGCATGCGCAGCCCATAGATACTGGCCAAGCCCGTACTGGCGCGGCGTTCCGCCGCGGTCATGGATTCGGAGACATGTTGCATGGATATTATTGGAGGATGCGTTAAAAGTCGCGCATTTTAGCAGGTCGCCGCACTTGCCGTCAGGGTTATGCAAATGCAAAAGGATGATGGTGGGCAGGACTGCTCGCCATCATCCTTTTCAAAACTCTACTGCCAGATTCAACATCAGGGAGCCTACCCACACTCAATCCCCTCTCCCCTTGCGGGATAACCAGCGACTTGGCTGCGGTCTTTAGCAGCCTAGTCGAATGGCTAGTTGTTTCATCCAGAGGGTTAGGGAGAGGGAAGTATTTGTAGGGTGGATAAGCGTAGCGCATCCACCAGCGTGGGCGTGGTGGATGCGCTACGCTTATCCACCCTACAGGTGTCGCCTTAATTTCTGACTGCAGAGTAATGCTTCGATACACCTTGCTGCGCAAGGCACTCAGCACGAACGGGGGGTAGTCGCCGTGGAAAGGCCGTTCGCCCTGAGTAGCCCGCACAGCGGGTGTATCGAAGGGGATCTCTCCGCCGACTAAACGTCTACTTGGCTACTCCTTAGTCTCAGCCGCTTCATCCTTGCGTTTGCCGCACCAGCCGCGCATCCCCGTCTGGAATTTCTCGCGTTCTTCCGGCGTCATCTGTTCCCAGCGATTGCGATGCCAGCGCCCGGGACAGCCGTGCCCGCGGAAGCCGCCGAACAATATCTTGCTCAACAGCAGCAGCCCTATCGCCTGCACGTAGCCAATCTCATTGCCGCCGACGAACAATGCCGGGATCAGCCAATTCCACAGTGCCATCACCACCCAGCCCAAAACCGCGATACCAACCAGCACCAACAGCCCGATCTTCCAGCAACTCGATTTGCAGCAGTTCATGCCCATCTCAGTTCTCCTTTAAAGATTAAATTCATCATAGATAACTTGTAATTTCGCGCGCAAATGCATCACCGCATAACGCTTGCGCGCCAGCAAGGTATTTATACCTACACCGCTTTCTGCCGCTAGTTCCTTGAAGCTGCGCCCATCCAGCTCATGGGCGATGAACACGGCG
The DNA here is from genome assembly GCA_049320585.1 of Pseudomonadota bacterium. Lineage (GTDB taxonomy): Bacteria > Pseudomonadota > Gammaproteobacteria > Burkholderiales > Gallionellaceae > Gallionella. The sequence continues at coordinate 36,092 of JBMOQB010000018.1, forward strand.
CCCTGATCCTCCGGCAATTCGGCCAGCGCGGCATACAACTCCTCCAGCAACACCGCTCGAGCATAAGCCGCTTCCGGCCCTGCATCCGCCGCTGGCAGAACCTCATCCAGCCAGCTTCCCTCATCACCCTCGCCTGAAAATTCCGGAAGTGATTCCTCTTTCTTCTTGCGAAAGCGGTCGATGATGCGGTTGCGCGCCACCCTGAACAGCCACGCGCCGACCTGCTCGATGGGTTCCGGCAGACGGTACGCCGCCACGAACTCGTAGAACACATCCTGCAGGATGTCCTCCGCCTCACTCGCATCGGGCACGCGCCGCCGGATGAAATTCCCCAGCCGTCCGCGCTCGCGCGAGACGGTTTCAGCAATGCGTTTGTCTTGTTCGGCCATCAGCGCGTTGTGGCTTAGCGTCGTATCCATACCAGTGAAGACGAATCACAGATGGAAATATTGTACGGATAGTTAAGAAAGGGATATTTGTAGCGTTGGCGTGTTCAATCTCGGTTGCTTCCCTAGTTAGGCCGCAAGCGGCTAACCCGGGCTACGCTTACTGACTGATTGCGAAGCTGATCCCATTAACTGCGGTAACTTATAAAAATTGGCGAACGTAGCGCAGCCTCACTTTTAGTTTAGTTGCTTCAGTAGCGTGAAGTATTCCAAGGTTGCCAACCCGGCTAGTCACGCGATTTAACTCTGTCGCTATTTGCGATCCTCTTTCCCCTGATGATACTCGCTGTTCAAGTGCGTGAACGGCGGCACGGATATTCTGTCGGGCCTCAGATGGAAGTGCTGGTTTGCTATTTACCATTAATTTGGTTGTAATCATTCTCCGACCGCTGGTGAATATTTCATGCTTGCGACGCTTAGCCTTGTAGTTATGACGTTTCAACATCCCATACACTTGCGCAATGAGCGCGGTTTTCTCTTCCTCGACAAGAAACTTTTTTGACGATACGGATATGTCGTCCACGAATCTTGAGTACACGATATTCTTCCGCGCCAGCTTGGCCTGTAATCGTGGTTCTTGATTCCAGAAGACAAGGTTGGCCAAATACGAGCTTGTACTTGCACCTTCTGGCAACGCTCCGTCCTTGGTCGTCAGGTTAGTAAGGAGGTTGGCTACATCTTCCGAGAAGCGAAAGAAATTCAACCAAATATCCAGAATTCTCTCGCGGCTGGTGGAGGGGAAAAACTTTTCAATATCTTCACATATCACGATTTTCGCTCCAGCATGTTGTGCTGCATTGGTGCGGTAATCTCGCCCAGAAAGGCTGCCTGTTAGATATAGTGGAAAATCAACACGCTTAAGAATTCTATCCTTGATGCGGCGTTGAATAGCTTTAAGAGTAGGTAGAGCATCAAACGGCCGACGGATTGAGCCGTCAGGTTTAACTATTGGCTTTGCCTTTCTATAAAGAATGTCAGCTTGAGTTGCGGTGCTGATTAAAAGAGTTTCGGACAAGCCCAAGGAGAGCGAAAGCGCAGATATGTTGCGAATCAGGTTTAGATCATACGTGGGCTTCAGTAAGGTTTGGCTCATTAAGAAGCTCCAATGCTGTCATCGCAAGCTGGCCTGCCAGTTCCTTGTCGATTCCTGCTAATTCACTTTTTTCAGCACCCAGAAAAAATAGTATTTCTATAGGCACACCTAATGCTTTTGCAATTTTTGAAACAGTCGAAAGAGTTGGGTCACGCTGGGAGTTTTCCAGCATTGAGAGGTAAGACACCGAACACTCGGCGCGACGAGCCACCTCCGCTTGAGATAAGCGACGCTTTGCGCGACACATTTGAATTGCACTACCAAGATTCATGTTGTTACCCATATAAAAAAATGAATGGGCTTGCTGCGTTTGTTGGCTGTACTAAATCACTTCATCAAATCCTTGATATTGCTAACAAGGCTAATAACGACAGCGATTGCCTGGATTGCGCGCAAGCCCAAATTGCCGAGCTGTGCTTCGCTTTCCTTGCGATCAGCGACTTGTTTAAGGTCAGAGATCACGACGTTCAATTCAGCCAGAACGCTTGTATCGAGTTGGTTGTTGTATACATCACGCAGCTTTTCAAGCGTACGGATGCAGTTCTCTACAGAATGTTGTTGCATCTTGATTCCTCCTTTCCGGGCGAATTTGCCCAAGTCTCCACAAGGCATTAGCCGGAAGGAACCAACCCGATACTACAAGCCCATCACCAGTTCTAAGGCGTCTAAGTCTCCAATGTTACGGACACTTCGATACTTCGCCCTCGGTCGTTGCGCGTGCCATACGACAGCGCCCGTTGCCATGACAATTTAGCCTCACTCCTGTAACAGTGAGGCGACTTCGCATATGCGAAGTCACTTATCTGGCTTCTGCTTTTGTGGAAGAAAGAATCACATTCTTAAAGAACAACCCGAGCGGTAACACTCGGCCAGTCCGAGCAATTCGCTCAAACTGAGCACATTAGGCCATAAACTACGCTCACTGTCAATATATTTTCACTGTTAGTGAATATTAGTAGGTAAATCCCAACAATCCATGCAGTTTTGACTACCTACTCGGAAATCTATTTCTTACCGCTTTCACGGGTTGGGAACACATCAAAAATCGCGTAAACTATCAGGTCGCCTAAATCACGCAGGTTTGCATGGAACAAATACGCATACGCGGTGCGCGCACCCACAATTTAAAGAACATCAGCCTCGACCTGCCGCGCCACAAGCTGGTGGTGATCACCGGTCTGTCCGGCTCCGGTAAGTCCTCACTCGCCTTTGACACCTTGTATGCCGAGGGGCAACGGCGTTATGTGGAGTCACTCTCCGCTTACGCGCGACAGTTCTTGCAATTGATGGAAAAGCCGGATGTGGACCTGATCGAGGGCTTGTCGCCGGCCATCGCGATCGAGCAGAAGGCCACTTCGCACAACCCGCGCTCCACGGTCGGCACCGTCACCGAGATACACGATTACCTGCGCCTGTTGTTCGCGCGCGCCGGTGATCCGTATTGTCCGCAGCATGACCTGGTGTTGCAGGCGCAGAGCGTGGGCCAGATGGTGGATCACGTGCTGGAATTGCCGGAAGGCACGCGCATCATGATCCTGTCGCCACTGGTGGTTGAGCGCAAGGGCGAGCAAGTGGATCTGTTCGACGAACTGCGCGCGCAAGGTTTCACCCGGCTGCGCATCAACGGCAAGGTGTACGAGATCGACGCGCTGCCGACCTTGCAAAAGACCAAGAAGCACACTGTCGAGATCGTGGTGGACAGGTTGAAGGTGAATGCGGAAGCCAAGCAGCGTCTGGCCGAATCGTTCGAGACCGCGCTGCGCCACGCCGAAGGCCGCGCGGTTGCGGTGGAAATGGATACCGAAAAGGAACACCTGTTCTCGGCAAAATTCGCCTGTCCGATCTGCAGCTACTCGCTGCCGGAACTGGAACCGCGCCTGTTCTCGTTCAACAATCCGATGGGTGCCTGCCCCAAGTGCGACGGGCTGGGCACCATCAGCTTCTTCGATCCCAAACGCATCGTCGCCTTCCCTACACTTTCGTTGAGTTCCGGTGCGATCAAGGGCTGGGACAGGCGCAACCAGTTCTATCACCAGTTGCTCGCCAGTCTAGCCAAACATTACAACTTCGATCTGGAACAATCCTTCGAGAGCCTGCCGGAAAAAATCCAGAACGTTATTCTGTACGGCAGCGGCAAGGAACAGATCGCCTTCCAGTACATGAACGAGCGGGGCAAGCCGACGCTGCGCGAGCATCCCTTCGAGGGCATCGTCCACAATCTGGAGCGCCGCTACCACGAAACCGACTCGCCCACGGTGCGCGAAGAGCTGGCGAAATATCTGAACAGTTGCGCCTGCCCGGAATGCAAAGGTACCCGCCTGCGTCTGGAAGCGCGCCATGTACGCGTGGCAGAACAGAACATTTACGAGATCAGCTCACTGCCATTGAAGCAGGCACTGACTTTCTTTCAAACCCTGACACTGCAAGGCAACAGGCAGGCGATCGCGGAAAAGATCGTGCACGAGATCGCCAGCCGGTTGACTTTTCTTAATAACGTCGGTCTGGAATATCTGTCGCTGGAGCGCTCCGCCGAGACCTTGTCCGGCGGCGAGGCACAACGCATCCGGCTGGCCTCGCAGATCGGTTCGGGCCTGACCGGCGTGATGTATGTGCTGGACGAGCCTTCCATTGGGCTGCACCAGCGCGACAATGATCGCCTGCTGCAAACGCTGAAGAAACTGCGCGACATGGGCAACAGCGTGATCGTGGTTGAACACGACGAAGAAGCGATCCGCGCCGCCGATCATGTGGTGGACATGGGGCCGGGCGCGGGCGAGCATGGCGGGTTGATCGTGGCGCAAGGCACGCCGGATGAAATCTGCCAGAACAGGGAATCGCTGACTGCCAATTATCTGACCGGCCGCCGCAGCATTGCGCTGCCGAAAAAATACCAGATGCGGGACACGAAACGGATGCTGCAAATCGTGCGTGCAAGCGGCAACAATTTGAAACAGGTCACATTGGATCTTCCGGTCGGACTGATGGTTTGCGTGACAGGTGTATCCGGCTCAGGAAAATCCACGCTGATCAACGACACGCTGTATCCCGCCGTGGCACAACATCTATACGGAAGCAGCGCTGAACCGTCACCGTTCGCCGAAATAAGCGGTCTTGAATTCTTCGACAAGGTGATCAATGTAGACCAGAGCCCTATCGGGCGCACTCCGCGTTCCAATCCGGCCACTTACACCGGCCTGTTTACGCCGATCCGCGAGCTGTTCGCCGGCGTCCCGTCATCACGTGAGCGCGGCTACGGCCCTGGTCGCTTCTCGTTCAACGTCAAGGGCGGGCGTTGCGAATCCTGCCAAGGCGACGGCGTGCTCAAAGTCGAGATGCACTTCCTGCCGGACGTGTATGTGCCGTGCGACGTGTGCCACGGCCAGCGCTACAACCGGGAAACGCTGGAGATCCAGTACAAAGGCAAGAACGTTCATCAGATATTGCAGATGACAGTGGAGCAGGCGCATGAATTCTTCAGGTCCGTGCCTATGATTGCGCGCAAACTGCAAACCCTGCTCGACGTCGGGCTGGGTTATATCTCGCTGGGACAATCCGCCACCACGTTATCCGGCGGTGAAGCACAGCGCATCAAGCTGTCGCTGGAGCTTTCCAAGCGCGACACCGGACGCACCCTGTACATCCTCGACGAGCCGACCACCGGCCTGCATTTCCACGACATCGCGCTGCTGCTCAAGGTGATCCACAAGCTGCGCGACCAGGGCAATACCGTGGTGGTGATCGAACACAATCTCGATGTGATCAAGACCGCCGACTGGGTGATCGACCTGGGCCCCGAAGGCGGCGATGGCGGCGGCCGCATCATCGCCGAAGGTTCGCCTAAAGACATCGCGCAAAACAAGCGCAGCGTGACCGGGAAATATTTGCAGCATGTGTTCGGGAAACCAGCTTAGCGCGGCAAACGCACGCCACAATGCGAATATCCAACCGATACACTATCCCCGACGCCGAGATCGAATTGCATGCCATTCGTGCCCAGGGTGCGGGCGGCCAGAACGTCAACAAGGTCTCGACCGCTATTCATCTGCGCTTCGACATCGCTGCATCGTCATTGCCCGAAGACTACAAGGATAAGCTCAGGCTATCGTCGGACCGGCGCATCTCCAGTGACGGCGTGATCATCATCAAGGCACAGCGCTACCGCAGCCAGGAGAAGAACCGCGATGATGCTCTGGCGCGTCTTCAGGCCTTGATCGAAAGCGCAGCCTACACGCCCAAACACCGCACCGCAACCAAACCAACGCGGGCTTCAAAGACAAGACGCCTGGAGAGCAAGACGCAGCGCGGAAAGCTGAAATCATTGCGCGGCAAAATCGAAGATTAGCCAGGTCACAAAATGCAAAAAGCCGGACGAATCCGGCTTTTTTACTTTTTGCTGTTTCAGCGATGCTTACTCTACATCGACGGCGGTTGCATCTGCCGGACGATCCATCAGTTCGACCAGCGCCATCGGTGCGTTGTCACCCTTGCGGAAGCCGAACTTGAGGATGCGCGAGTAGCCGCCGTTGCGTGCCGCATAGCGCGGGCCGAGTTCGTCGAACAATTTGGTGACCATTTCCCGGTCACGCAAACGGGAAAATGCCAGACGGCGGTTTGCCAGGCTCGGGGTTTTTCCCAGCGTCAGGATGGGTTCGGCAACACGGCGCAGTTCCTTGGCCTTGGGCAGGGTGGTCTTGATGACTTCATGGCGCAGCAGGGACACGGCCATGTTGCGGAACATCGCCAGCCGATGGCTGCTGGTGCGGTTGAGTTTTCTTAAGCCTAAACGGTGACGCATGATTTGCCTTTCTTGCTGTTTATATTGTGGCGTCGCTTTAAACGGCAGCGACAGGCCAGTTTTCCAGCTTCATGCCCAGCGACAAGTTGTGCTCGGCGAGAACCTGCTTGATTTCGTTCAGCGATTTGCGGCCCAGATTCGGGGTGCGCAGCAGATCGTTTTCGGTGTACTGGATCAGATCGCCGATGTAATGGATGCTTTGCGCCTTGAGGCAATTGGAGGAACGCGGGGTCAACTCCAGGTCATCCACCGGACGCAACAGAATAGGGTCGACCTTGGGTGCCTGTTCCTTCTCGACCACCGGCTCGGTGCCTTCCAGCGCGGCAAACACTGAAAATTGGTCCACCAGGATACGCGCCGCGTTGCGGATCGCTTCCTCGGGATCGACTGCGCCATTGGTTTCGATGTGCATCACCAGTTTGTCCAGGTCGGTGCGCTGCTCCACGCGCGCGCTTTCCACAGCGTAGCTCACCCGGCTGACCGGGCTGAACGATGCGTCAAGTGCGATATGGCCGACAGCGCGTGTCTCATTCGGGGTCATGCGCGATATCGCCGACACATAGCCGCGACCCTGTTCGACCTTGATCTGCATGTCAAGCTTGCCGCCGGCAGTCAGGTGCGCGATCACGTGGTCGGGATTGATCACCTCGACATCGGCATTGCCGCTGATATCAGACGCAGTCACCACACCCTGACCTTCCTTGTTGAGGGTCAGTACCACTTCCTGGGTGTTATGCAAACGCAGCACTATGCCCTTGAGGTTCAGCAGAATATCAACGACATCCTCCTGCACTCCGTCTATGGTGGCATACTCATGCAACACGCCTGCCATTTTCACTTCCGTCGGCGCGGCGCCGGGCATCGAGGACAGCAGGATACGACGCAATGCGTTTCCCAATGTGTGGCCATAGCCGCGTTCAAAAGGCTCCATCACTACCTTGGCTTTAGTGGCAGAGATTCTCTGCACATCGATGATGCGCGGTTTCAAAAAATCATTTTTAGACATATGCTACTCCGCGTGGATTACTTGGAATACAACTCGACCACGAGATGCTCGTTGATGGTTGCAGGCAGTTCGGCACGTTGAGGTTTGGCCTTATAAGTTCCCTTGAATGCCTTGGTGTCCATTTCGATCCATTCCGGGAAACCGCGTTGCTCGGCCGCTTCGATTGCCGCTTTGATGCGCAGCTGCGTCCTGGACTTTTCAGCCACTTCAACCACGTCACCGGGGCGCACCTGGTAGGAAGGAATGTTCACGCGCTTGCCGTTCACCAGCAAGCCGTTGTGCCGCACCACCTGTCGCGCTTCCGACCGCGATGCGCCGAAGCCCATGCGGTAGGATACGTTGTCCAGACGGGACTCAAGGATCTGCAACAGGTTTTCGCCGGTAATGCCTCGCTGGGTAGCCGCATTCCTGTAGGTCAGACGGAATTGGCCTTCCAGTACACCGTAGATACGGCGTACTTTTTGCTTTTCACGCAACTGACCGCCGTATTCGGATAGACGGGTATTTTTCTTCTGACCGTGCTGACCGGGCGGATAGGCTCTGCGCTCGACCCCGCACTTGTCGGTAAAACACTTTTCGCCCTTCAGAAACAACTTTTCGCCTTCGCGGCGGCACTGACGGCACTTTGCATCCAGATTTCTAGCCAAGATCTACTCCCAATTGTTAGATTCGACGCTTTTTAGGCGGGCGGCAACCGTTGTGCGGCACCGGTGTAATATCGGAAATGCTGGTAATCTTGAAACCAGCCGCGTTCAAGGCACGCACTGCGGATTCACGGCCGGGACCGGGCCCCTTGATGCGCACTTCAAGATTCTTTACGCCGCATTCCGCAGCAGACTTGCCCACCGTCTCAGCCGCAACCTGCGCTGCGAATGGAGTGCTTTTGCGCGAGCCTTTAAAGCCGTTCGCGCCGCTGGTAGACCAAGCCAAAGCATTGCCCTGACGATCAGTGATCGTGACAATCGTGTTATTGAAAGAAGCGTGAACGTGCGCAATCCCTTCCGCAACGTTCTTTTTGACTTTCTTGCGCACTTTCGTGCTTGGCTTGACCATTATTTAATCCTTTAAACTTTAAGCGTTATAGCAAACTTACTTCTTGGCTCCGGCAATCGCCTTGCGCGGCCCCTTGCGGGTACGCGCATTGGTGCGGGTGCGCTGGCCGCGGCATGGCAAACCGCGGCGATGACGCACGCCGCGATAGCAACCAAGGTCCATCAGGCGCTTGATGTTCATCGTCGTTTCACGGCGCAGATCACCCTCCACCGTCACCTTGGCGACCTGTTCGCGCAGCTTTTCGACTTCCGCGTCGGTCAAGTCTTTCATTTTGGTGGCCGCGTTCACGCCAGCCGCCGCGCAAATAACTCGCGAGCGCGAGCGCCCGATACCATAGATTGCAGTCAATGCAATCATGGCGTGTTGATGGTTGGGGATATTGACCCCTGCTATACGTGCCATGCAGCTACCCTATCTTTGAAAAGCGAAAATTATAACATCCAAAGCCGGCCATACTCAAATAGCCCCGGCTCAATCAGCCTTGGCGTTGCTTATGGCGCGGCTCGGTGCAAATCACCCGCACCACGCGTTTACGAATAACGATCTTGCAATTGCGACAGATCTTTTTTACCGATGCTTGAACTCTCATTTTCTTCTCCTTACCTGCTTTACTATTTGGCGCGGAACACGATGCGCGCCTTGCTCAAATCATATGGTGTCAATTCCACTGTCACCTTGTCACCCGGCAGAATGCGAATATAGTGCATGCGCATTTTCCCGGAAATATGACCCAGCACCACATGACCATTCTCCAGCTTGATTCGGAACGTTGCATTGGGCAGCGACTCCTCGACTTCGCCCTGCATCTGAATCACATCTTCTTTAGACATTAGCTTGTTAACCCGCCTTTGAAATTAGCTTTCTTCAGCAAGCCTTCGTACTGGTGTGTCATCAGATAGGACTGCACCTGCGTCATGAAATCCATCGTTACCACCACCATGATCAGCAGCGATGTGCCGCCAAAATAAAACGGCACATTCCACTCCACCACCAAAAATTCCGGTAGCAGGCAGACCAATGCTATATACACCGCGCCAACCATGGTCAGGCGCAACATGATCTTTTCAACGTAGCGTGCCGTCTGCTCGCCGGGACGGATGCCGGGCAAAAACGCGCCGCTCTTCTTCAGGTTATCGGCCGTATCCTTCGGACTGAACACCAGTGCCGTGTAAAAGAAACAGAAGAACACGATCGCCCCGGCATACGCCAATACATAGATCGGCTGGCCGGGGGACATCTTGTCGCTGATGTCCTTCAACCAAGTCATGTCATGCCCGCTGCCAAACCAGCCCGCTATCGTCGCGGGAAACAAAATTATGCTGGATGCGAAGATCGGCGGTATCACACCGGCCATATTTATCTTCAAAGGCAGGTGCGAGCTTTGCCCGGCATATACCTTGTTTCCAACTTGCCGCTTGGCATAATTCACCAGGATCTTGCGCTGGCCGCGTTCAACGAACACCACCAAAGCCGTCACGGCAATCGCGCCGAAGAACAGCAGCAACACCAACGGAATGGAGAAGGCGCCGGTACGCGCCAGTTCCAAGGTGCTGCCGATCGCGCTCGGCAACCCTGCCGCGATACCCGCAAATATGATCAGCGAAATACCGTTACCCAAACCGCGCTCGGTGATTTGCTCACCCAGCCACATCAGGAAAATCGTTCCGGTCACCAAGGTAACCACCGAAGTCAACTGGAACATCGCTCCCGGAATCGGTACCAGTCCGGGCTGAGCCTGTAGCGCTATCGAAATACCGAACGCCTGGAATGTCGCCAGCACCAATGTGCCATAGCGGGTGTACTGCGTGATCTTGCGGCGACCCGCTTCGCCTTCCTTCTTCAGTTGCTCAAGATGCGGCACCGCTATCGCGGCCAGCTGCATGATGATCGATGCAGAGATATACGGCATGATGCCCAAGGCAAAAATACTGAAGCGCGACAACGCACCGCCTGAAAACATGTTGAACATGCCCAAGATTCCGCTGGTCTGCTTCTTGAACAAGTCTGCCAATACCGCCGGGTCTATTCCGGGCACCGGGATATATGTGCCGATGCGAAACACCACCAGCGCGCCCAGCAAAAACCAAAGCCGGCTGCTCAGATCGCCGTATTTACCCTTGGTCGCGCCCTTGCTAGCTATGCTCACTTATCAACCTTGCTCGATGCTTCCGCCAGCGGCTTCAATCGCCGCGCGTGCACCTTTGGTTACCAGCATACCCTGCAGCTTTACCGCGCGGGTTAGTTCGCCGGACAGAATGACCTTCGCAGTCATCGCACCTGCATGCACGACTCCCGCCTGCTTGAGTGCCAGCAGATCAATGCTGTCGACCGGCATTTTCTGCAAATCGGACAAACGCACCTGTGCCGTGTCGTAGCGTGACAGCGAAATGAAACCACGTTTCGGCAAACGGCGCTGCAGCGGCATTTGTCCGCCTTCGAAACCAACCTTGTGAAAACCGCCGGCACGCGATTTTTGTCCCTTGTGGCCACGCCCGGCGGTCTTGCCCAATCCGGAACCGATCCCGCGACCGACACGACGTTTAGAGTGTTTAGCTCCTGGTGCAGGTTGAATTTTATTGAGTTGCATTTGTTATGCCTCGCACTTAACCATGTAATACACTTTGTTGATCATGCCGCGTACACAGGGAGTATCTTCCAGTTGCACGGTATGGTTGATACGCCGCAACCCCAAGCCGCGTATGGTGTCGCGATGAGCCTGCTTGGTACCGATCAGGCTCCGGGTCTGTGTAACTTTAATAGTCTTGGCTTTTGCCTTGGTCATGGTTTACCCCAAAATCTCTTCAACGTTCTTGCCGCGTTTGGCAGCTATCTCAGACGGCGAATTCATTGCTTTCAGGCCGTTCAGCGTGGCACGAACCACGTTGTACGGGTTGCTCGAACCGATACATTTTGCCAGCACGTCGCGCACACCAACCGCTTCAAACACTGCACGCATCGCGCCACCGGCTATGATGCCGGTACCTTCCGATGCCGGCTGCATCAACACCTTTGCCGCGCCATGTCTGCCAATCACCGTGTGATGCAAGGTGCCGTTCTTCAGGCTGACCTTGGTCAGATTGCGTCGCGCTTCATCCATCGCCTTCTGCACGGCCACTGGAACTTCCTTGGACTTGCCTTTGCCCATCGCCACGCGCCCGTCGCCATCACCCACCACCGTGAGTGCGGCGAAACCCATGATACGGCCGCCCTTGACCACCTTGGTGACGCGGTTCACGGAGATCATTTTTTCGATCAGACCGTCATCACGCTTTTCCTGTTGCTGCATTCTTCCTTGCGGCTTAGCCATCACTCAACTCCAATTAAAACTGCAGGCCATGTTCGCGCGCAGCTTCAGCCAGCGCTTTGACACGGCCATGATATCGATTTCCGGAACGGTCGAACGCCACCCTGGTGATGCCAGCGCTCTTGGCCTTTTCGGCGATACGCTTGCCTACAACAGCTGCAGCAGCCTTGTTGCCGCCATTCGCCAACGCCTTGCGGACCTCGGCTTCCACGCTGGATGCGCTAGCCAATACCTTGTCGCCTTCAGCGGAAATCACTTGGGCATAAATATGCAAATTCGTGCGGTTTATCGCCAAACGAACCGATTTCTTTTCAGCAATTCGTGCACGGGTTTTGCGTGCCCTGCGCTGACGCGCGTCTTTTTTGATCAACATATCAGCCCCGATTATTTCTTCTTGGTTTCTTTCAAAATCACCACTTCATCGCTATAGCGCACACCCTTGCCTTTATAAGGCTCGGGCTCACGGAAAGCGCGGATTTCTGCGGCAACTTGTCCGACCTGCTGTTTACTGGCACCTTTGAGCACGATTTCGGTTTGTGTCGGTGTTTCGACCTTTACGCCGGCTGGCATCCTGTAGGCAACCGGATGGGAATAACCCAAGGTCAGATTAAGCGTATCGCCTGCGGCCTGTGCGCGATAACCCACGCCAACCAAGGCCAGCTTGCGCTCGAAACCCTTGCTCACGCCGCGCACCATATTCGCCAGCAACGCGCGCACGGTACCGGACATTGCATTGGCCTGCATGGTGTCATTTTGCGGCTTGCACAACAGGTTGTCGCCCTCACGAATCACTGTCACATCTGCCGACAAGGCCTGTTTCAAAGTGCCCAGCGGACCCTTTATCGAAATTTCACTACCTGCCAGCGCCACTTCAACACCGCTGGGCACCAAGACAGGACTTTTACCAACTCTAGACATATTTACCTCACTACGCGACTACGCACAGCACTTCACCGCCAATGCCATTGGCGCGCGCTTTACGGTCGGTCATCAAGCCCCTGGAAGTCGACACAATGGCGATGCCCAGGCCGTTCATCACCTTGGGAATGTCATTGGATCCCTTGTAAATACGCAGTCCGGGACGGCTGATACGCTGGATCATCTCTATTACCGGACGACCGCTGTAATATTTCAGGCCGATTTCCAGTGTAGCCTTGCCACCATCACCTGTGACGACATTGAAGCCATCCACATATCCCTCGTCTTTAAGCAGTTCGGCAATGGCTACCTTCAGTTTCGAAGAAGGCATCGTCACAGTAGTTTTTTCCGAAAGTTGCGCATTGCGAATGCGCGTCAACATATCGGAGATCGGGTCACTCATACTCATTTAATTGCTCCTACCAGCTCGCCTTGACTACACCGGGAATCTCACCGCACATCGCGAATTCACGCACCTTTATACGCCCCAAACCAAACTTCCTGAAAGTACCACGTGGGCGGCCTGTCAATGCACAACGATTGCGCAGACGAACCGGACTTGAGTTACGCGGCAACGCTTGCAGCTTCAGGCGCGCTTCCTCACGTTCTTCGTCGCTTATTTTGGTATTTTGAATTGTTGCTTTCAGCAACGCGCGCTTGGCCGCAAACTTCGCAACCATTTCACGGCGTTTTTGTTCACGGTTGATTACTGCCACTTTAGCCATTAGTCATCCCTCATTTCTTGAGTGGGAGTTTGAAAGCCATCAGAAGAGCCTTGGCTTCCTCGTCGGTCTTTGCCGAGGTGGTGATGGTGATGTTCATACCACGCAACGCATCGATCTTTTCATACTCGATTTCCGGAAAAATGATCTGCTCTTTCACGCCCATGTTGTAATTGCCCCTGCCATCAAAGGACTTGCCGGAGATGCCGCGAAAATCCCGGATGCGCGGAATAGCCACGGAGATCAAACGATCCAGGAATTCATACATGCGCGCTTTGCGCAACGTGACTTTGCACCCTACCGGATAACCTTCGCGTATCTTGAAGCCGGCGATGGACTTCTTGGACATCGTGACTACCGGTTTTTGCCCGGCGATCTTTTGCATGTCGCCAACAGCGAATTCCATCACTTTCTTATCGGCCACCGCTTCTCCGACACCCATGTTCAGGGTGATCTTTTCGATGCGCGGCACCTCCATGGCGGATTTGTAGCCGAACTGCTTCATCAGGTCTTTAGTGACCTTGTCTTTGTAAAACTCATACAAACGGGCCATGCTCTGTCACCCCTTTAAGCGTCTATCATTTCGCCGTTAGACTTGAACACGCGAACCTTGCGTCCATCTTCCAGCTTTTTGATACCGACACGGTCACCCTTCTTGGCGGCCGCGTTGTAAATCGCCACATTCGATACATGAATAGGCAGTTCCTTTTCCACAATCCCGCCGGTCAATCCCTTTACCGGATTGGGTTTCTGGTGTTTCTTGACTTTGTTGATCCCGCCAACCAGCAGGTATTCACCCAGCACGCGCTGCACACTGCCGCGATTGCCCTTGTCCTTGCCGGCGATGACGATAACGTCGTCATTTTTTTTAATCTTGCGCATGTTTTTCCTCTACTCGATCCATCTCTGCTCAGATATTTTCAGGGCCTACAGCACTTCTGGCGCCAGCGAAACGATCTTCATGAACTTCTCGGTACGCAACTCGCGCGTCACCGGCCCGAAGATACGTGTTCCTATCGGCTCGAGTTTGGCATTCAACAATACTGCGGCATTGCCATCGAACTTGACCAAAGAACCATCCGAGCGGCGCACACCCTTTGCGGTGCGAACCACAACGGCGTTGTACACCTCGCCTTTTTTCACGCGGCCACGCGGAGCAGCATCCTTGATGCTGACCTTGATGACATCGCCAACGGAAGCGTAGCGGCGTTTGGAACCGCCCAATACCTTGATGCACATCACGGAACGCGCACCGGTATTGTCAGCCACATCTAAAACAGACTGCATTTGTATCATTATTTAATCTCCAACTTGTACCGCCAACAGCGGCCAGTTTTGGAACCCGTTCGGGTTAGGTCGCCGCAACCGGCGATGAAACGAAGCCGCGCATTATATGCAAATTCAGAAAAGGACACAAGCAAAATATGCAATCAGATGGCTTCCGCCTTTTCCAGCAATTTGGTAACACGCCAACTCTTGGTTTTGGCAATCGGGCGGCACTCTTCAATTGTTACCACGTCGCCCTGATGAAACTCGTTGGTCTCATCGTGAGCATGATACTTCTTGGAAACGCGAATGATCTTGCCCAGCAACGGATGTTTCACTTTACGCTCGACCAGCACTGTTACAGTCTTGTCCATTTTGTCGCTGGTCACGGTACCAATCAGGGTACGTTTCGTTTTGGATTCGCTCATTTCTGGACACCCTTCTCTGTCAACACTGTCTTGACGCGTGCGATATCACGGCGCACCTTGCGAAATTCGCTGGTATTGGTCATTTGTTGCGTTGCGACCTGCATGCGCAAGCCGAACTGCGCTTTGATCAATGACAGCAGTTCATTGTTCAGATCTGCCACGGATTTGGATTTAAGTTCACTGGCCTTCATGTTATGTTCCTACCTGTCTGACAACAAAAGTGGTGGCTAATGGCAATTTTGCCGAAGCCAGCAGAAATGCTTCACGCGCCAGGGTTTCACTCACACCGTCCATCTCGTACAGCATTTTCCCTGGCTGAATCTCGGCGACGTAGTACTCGGGATTGCCCTTGCCATTACCCATCCGGACTTCGGCAGGTTTCTTGGAGATCGGCTTGTCCGGAAAGATACGTATCCAGATACGTCCACCTCGCTTGATATGACGGGTCATGGCGCGACGCGCTGCTTCAATTTGACGCGCGGTCAGACGACCGCGCGCTACCGCCTTCAGGCCAAATTCGCCGAAACTTACCTTGTTGCCACGCGTGGCGATACCGGTATTTCTGCCTTTCTGTTCCTTGCGGAATTTTCTTCTAGCTGGCTGTAGCATGTTTTGCTCCCGATTTTCTTGCTTTCTTTTCCGGTTCAGCGACTACCGGGACAACGACTTCCTGTTCCGACGCCTCGCCCTTGAACACCCAAACCTTGACACCTATGACCCCGTAAGTGGTTTTTGCTTCGGCGGTTCCATAATCGATATCGGCACGCAAGGTATGCAATGGCACACGGCCCTCGCGGTACCATTCGGTGCGCGCGATTTCTATACCGTTCAGCCGCCCGGCACTCATGATCTTGATGCCCTGCGCCCCAAGACGCATCGCATTTTGCATCGCGCGCTTCATCGCGCGACGGAACATGATGCGCTTTTCCAGCTGGGCTGTGATGCTTTCAGCGATAAGCTGGGCATCGATTTCCGGCTTGCGTACTTCTTCTATCGCCACATCGACAGACTGAAGCCCCATGCGCTTGCGCAATTCAGCACGCAACGATTCGATGTCCTCGCCCTTTTTGCCGATCACCATGCCGGGACGAGCCGTGTAGATAGTAACCTTGGCATTCTTGGCCGGTCGCTCGATGATAATCTTGGAAACACCGGCTGAGGCGAGCTTCTTCTTCAGGTATGCGCGAATCTCGATATCCTTAAGCAGCAAGTCGGCAAAATTCTTGCTGTTTGCGAACCACTTGGAATCCCAGTTTTTACGAACGCATAACCGGAAACCGGTTGGATGAATTTTTTGTCCCATGATCTACCCTTAGTTCCCGACGGTGACTGTGATGTGGCAAGTCTGCTTTTCCAGACGATTGCCCTGACCCTTGGCTTTGGCGATAAAGCCTCTCCCGGATGCCGCTTTGTCGACGTATATGACCTTAACCTTCAATTCGTCTATATCCGCACCGTCGTTATGCTCGGCGTTCGCTATCGCGGATTCGAGCGCTTTCTTGATGATGACTGCCGCCTTCTTCGGGCTGAAGTTCAGAATATTGAGCGCTTGTGCGACCGGCAACCCGCGAATCTGGTCGGCAACCAGCCGGCCTTTCTGCGCGGAAAGATGAATTTTTCGTGCAACTGCAGTAGTCGTTATCATCATGCCCCCGGTTTCTTGACCACTGCTTTTTTATCGGCAGAATGGCCCTTGAAGGTGCGCGTCAGGGAAAATTCACCCAGCTTGTGACCCACCATGTTTTCGGATATGTATACCGGAATATGCTGCTTGCCATTGTGCACCGCTATCGTCAGTCCGACGAACTCGGGCAATACCGTGGAACGTCGCGACCAGGTTTTCACCGGGCGCTTATCGTTGGTTGCACGCACTGACTCAACCTTTTTGAGCAAGTGTGCGTCAACAAATGGACCTTTTTTAATTGAACGTGCCATATCTGACTACCCCTTAAACCTGAAAGCGACGGCGCACGATCATGCCGCTGGTGCGCTTGTTGCGACGTGTACGAAAACCCTTGGCCGGCACACCCCATGGACTGACCGGATGGCGACCCGCAGCAGTCTTACCTTCACCACCCCCGTGCGGGTGATCAATCGGGTTCATCACCACACCGCGTACGGTCGGACGAACGCCGCGCCAGCGCATTGCACCGGCCTTGCCGATCGAGCGCAAACTGTGTTCGGAATTACCTACTTCGCCCAATGTCGCCTTGCAATCGATGTGCACTTTGCGGATCTCGCCGGAACGCAGACGCAATTGGGCATAGCTGCCTTCGCGCGCCAATAACTGGACTGAAGCACCTGCTGAACGCGCCAGCTGCGCTCCCTTGCCCGGGAGCATTTCTATGCAGTGTATCGTCGAGCCGACCGGAATGTTGCGCAGCGGCATGGCATTGCCCGCCTTGATCGGTGCTTCCGAACCGCTCACCAGAATCGCTCCGGCTGCAACACCCTTGGGGGCTATGATGTAACGGCGCTCGCCATCGGCATAGCACAACAGAGCCAGGTTCGCGCTGCGATTCGGATCGTATTCCAAGCGCTCAACCGTGGCTGGAATACCATCCTTGTTGCGCTTGAAATCCACCATACGGTAGTGCTGCTTGTGACCACCCCCCATATGGCGGGTAGTAATATGGCCATTATTATTTCTGCCTGCGGTGCGGGATTGCTTTTCAAGCAGGGACGCAACCGGCTTGCCCTTGTACAATTCACGGTTGACGACACGCACTACGGCGCGCTGTCCCGGTGTTGTTGGTTTCAGTTTAATCAATGCCATGATGATTATCCTTGCTCACTTGCAGCAAAATTGATTTCCTGACCGGCAGCCAGGCACACATAAGCCTTCTTCCAGTCGTTGCGGCGGCCGACATAGCGCCCCATGCGCTTGACCTTGCCCTTTACGCAGGCAACTTGCACGCTATCCACGCTCACTTTGAACATCATTTCAACAGCGGCTTTGATTTCGGGCTTGGTCGCATCGGTCGCGACGCGAAACACGACTTGCTCGTTCTTGTCTGCAACCTGGGTTGCTTTCTCGGAGATTTGCGGCGCGAGCAGAACTTTCATCAAGCGCTCCTGGCTGAATTGTCGGGTACTCATGCGAACATCTCCTCGATTTTAGCCACTGCATTGCGCGTCACCATCACGTTCGGGAAACGCACCAGGCTGATCGGGTCGGCTTGATTGGCCTCCAGCACCAGAACATTGGCCAGATTGCGCGAAGAAAGATAAAGATTCTCGTCTATGCTGTCAGTGATGATCAGCAGGCGGTAGTGATTCGTGTCCACGCCCATGCCCTTGATCTTCTGTGCCAATTGCCTGGTCTTGGGAGAATCGACAGTCAGGTCGTCGACCACAACCAGACGGTTTTCACTGACCAGTTTCGACAAGATCGCTGCATAACCGGCGCGATACATCTTGCGATTCACTTTCTGCGTGTAATTCTCTTCACCGGTGTTCGGAAAGATCTTGCCGCCGCCGCGCCACAACGGGCTAGACGCCATACCGGCGCGCGCACGTCCGGTGCCTTTTTGCGCAAATGGCTTGCGCGTGCTCTTGGCAATTTCGCTGCGTCCCTTTTGTTTGCTGTTGCCGGCGCGGGCATTCGCTTGATAGGCAGTGACCAGTTGATGAACCAGATCCTCGCTGTACTCGCGGCCGAATACCTCGTCGGATGCCTTCAGCTTTGCGGTCGGCTGGCCTTTATCGTTGATGACATTGAGTTCCATTACGCACCCGCCTTCACTGCTGGACGTACGATCACGCTGCCATTCTGTGCACCTGGAACAGCGCCCTTGACCAGCAGCAACTGACGGGCAACGTCAATGCGCACGATTTGCAAATTTTGTACGGTCTTCTGCACATCCCCTAGATGTCCGGTCATGCGCTTGCCCGGGAACACGCGGCCGGGATCCTGTGCCATACCGATCGAACCCGGCACGTTATGCGACTTGGAGTTGCCGTGCGATGCACGGCCCGATTTGAAGTTGTAACGCTTGATTGTGCCGGCGTAACCTTTACCCTTGGATACACCCGTAACATCCACAAGTTGGCCAACCTTGAATATCTCGACACTGACCGTGGAACCTGCTTGCAGGCCAGCCAGACGATCAGGGGATACGGTGAATTCTTTCAGCGCACTGCCCGCTTCCACACCCGCCTTGGCGTAGTGTCCGGCTGCAGCTTTGCTGACACGGCCGGGGCGACGCACACCGTGTGCCAGTTGCACCGCAGTATAGCCATCGGTATCAGCGGATTTAACCTGAGTAACACGATTGTTGGACACTTCCAGCACAGTTACCGGCAACGAAGAACCGTCATCGGCAAATACGCGGGTCATGCCAATCTTGCGACCGACAAGTCCTAAGCTCATTTTTATTTCCTCTTGTTAAGGGGTTGACTACAATTGGTCAACCGATTCTTTGGGCATTTCTATAAATCCAGATTTCCAGAAGCGCCCATTTACTGCCGAGTACGATAATCACTGAATCACTGCAACTTGATCTCCACATCCACGCCAGCCGGCAGATCCAGCTTCATCAGCGCATCTACGGTCTTGTCAGTAGGATCAACGATGTCCATCAGGCGCAGATGGGTACGAATCTCAAACTGATCACGCGAAGTCTTGTTGACATGCGGAGAGCGCAACACATCGAATCGTTCGATCTTGGTCGGCAGCGGCACAGGGCCGTTCACCACAGCGCCAGTGCGTTTGGCAGTATCGACAATTTGCGCAGCCGACTGGTCAATCAGGCGATAGTCAAACGCTTTGAGGCGAATGCGGATTTTTTGGCTTTGCATAATTTTCTCTTGCATTTACGCGGCAATGCCGCTAATTAAAGAACGAAATCGCGCGGCCAGGATCTACGACCCAGTTCACGCGAGGGCGCGCATTGTAGCCTTACTCGATGATCTTTGCAACCACACCCGCGCCGACGGTACGGCCACCCTCGCGGATCGCGAAACGCAGGCCCTCTTCCATCGCGATCGGGTTGATCAGGTTCACCGTGATGCTGACGTTGTCCCCCGGCATCACCATCTCGGTCCCGGCCGGCAATTCGACCGCGCCGGTCACATCGGTGGTGCGGAAGTAGAACTGCGGACGGTAGCCCTGGAAGAACGGGGTATGGCGCCCGCCTTCGTCCTTGCCCAGCACATAGATCTCGGCAGTGAATTTGGTGTGCGGCGTGATGCTGCCTGGTTTGGCCAATACCTGGCCGCGCTCGACTTCTTCGCGCTTGGTGCCGCGCAGCAGCACGCCGACGTTGTCGCCCGCCTGACCCTGGTCGAGCAGCTTGCGGAACATTTCCACGCCGGTGCAGGTGGTCTTGAGCGTGGGCTTGATGCCGACGATCTCGAGTTCTTCGCCAACCTTGACCACGCCGCGCTCGATACGGCCGGTCACCACGGTGCCGCGGCCGGAAATGGAGAATACGTCTTCCACCGGCATCAGGAAGGCGCCGTCGATGACGCGCTTGGGTTCGGGGATGTAGCTGTCGAGGGCATCGGCCAGGCGGAAGATCGATGGCTCGCCCAGGTCGCCCTGGTCGCCTTGCACGGCTTTCAGCGCGGAGCCCTTGATGATGGGGATGTCGTCGCCGGGGAAGTCGTATTTGGTGAGCAGTTCGCGCACTTCCATTTCGACCAGTTCGAGCAGTTCTTCGTCGTCGACCATGTCGCATTTGTTCATGTATACGACGATGTACGGCACGCCGACCTGACGCGCCAGCAGGATGTGTTCGCGGGTCTGCGGCATCGGGCCGTCGGCGGCGGACACCACCAGGATCGCGCCGTCCATCTGCGCCGCACCGGTGATCATGTTCTTGACGTAGTCGGCATGGCCCGGGCAGTCCACGTGGGCATAGTGGCGCTTGGCAGTTTCATATTCGACGTGCGCGGTGTTGATCGTGATGCCGCGCGCCTTTTCCTCGGGCGCCGCGTCGATCTGGTCGTAAGCCTTGGCTTCGCCGCCGAATTTCTTGGACAGCACGGTGGTGATCGCCGCGGTCAGCGTGGTCTTGCCATGATCCACGTGGCCTATCGTGCCTACGTTGACGTGCGGTTTGGTGCGTTCAAATTTGCTCTTTGCCATGATGTATCGCCTCTATCTCTAAAATGGTTACTCAGGATCTAAAAATATTTTTGGAATATCAAAGTTATTTTTTGCTCATGATTGCTTCGGCAACGTTCTTCGGCGCTTCGGAATAATGCTTGAATTCCATCGTGTAGGTCGCACGCCCTTGCGTTGCAGAACGCAACGCGGTGGAATAGCCGAACATTTCTGCCAGTGGCACTTCCGCCTTGACAGTCTTGCCGCCGCCCGCCATATCGTCCATACCCTGCACCATGCCGCGACGCGAAGACAGATCACCCATCACTGTGCCGGTATAGTCCTCGGGAGTTTCCACTTCGACCGACATCATCGGTTCCAGCAAAATCGGGTTGGCCTTGCGCATGCCGTCCTTGAATGCCATCGAAGCCGCCATCTTGAAGGCGTTTTCGTTGGAATCCACATCGTGCGACGAGCCGTCAAACAGAGTGACTTTGACATCCACCACCGGGAAGCCTGCCAACACGCCATTCGGCAAAGTTTCGAGCAATCCCTTCTCGACCGCCGGGATGAATTCGCGCGGAACTGTTCCGCCCTTGATAGCATCGACAAACTCGAAACCCTTGCCTGCTTCATTCGGCTCCATCTTGATCCACACGTGGCCGTACTGACCGCGGCCGCCGGATTGCTTGACGAATTTGCCTTCGACTTCGACGGGTTTCTTGATCGCTTCGCGGTATGCCACTTGTGGCGCACCCACGTTGGCTTCCACGCCGAATTCGCGCTTCATGCGATCAACCAGAATCTCCAGGTGCAATTCGCCCATGCCGGAAATGATCGTTTGGCCGGACTCTTCATCGGTGCGCACACGGAATGACGGGTCTTCCTGTGCCAGACGATTAAGCGCAAGCCCCATTTTTTCCTGGTCCGCTTTGGTTTTCGGCTCCACCGCGACATGTATCACTGGCTCAGGGAACACCATACGTTCCAGAATGATTTCCTTGGCGGGATCGCACAGGGTGTCGCCCGTGGTCGCTTCTTTCAGGCCCACCGCAGCGGCGATGTCGCCCGCGAAAACCTCCTTGATCTCCTCGCGCTCGTTGGCATGCATCAGCAAAATCCGTCCGACACGCTCTTTTTTTCCCTTGATCGGGTTGTAGATGGTGTCACCGGACTTGAGCATCCCCGAATAGACACGGAAGAAAATCAATTGGCCCACGAACGGGTCGGTCATGATCTTGAATGCCAGGCCAGAGAAAGGCTCGTTATCGCTGGCCTTGCGCTCGCCGGTGCTGCCGTCGGTCAATTCACCCTTTACCGGCGGAATATCGGTCGGTGCCGGCAAGTAGTCCACCACCCCATCCAGCATCGCTTGCACGCCCTTGTTCTTGAACGCCGAGCCGCACAGCATCGGCACGATTTCACCGGCGATGGTGCGCATGCGCAGACACTTCTTGATGTCCGCCTCGGACAAGTCCCCTTCTTCAAGGTACTTGTTCATCATTTCCTCGGAAGCTTCGGCAGCGCTTTCAACCATTTTTTCGCGCCATTCCTTGGCAGTCGCAAGCAGGTTGGCCGGTATGTCGCGCAATTCGAACTTCATCCCCTGAGTCGCGTCATCCCAATAGATCGCCTTCATGCGAACCAGGTCGATGACGCCCTCAAATTTCTCTTCGGCACCGATCGGCACTTGAATAGGGATCGGGTTGGCGCGCAAACGGGTGCGCATTTGTTCATAGACCTTGAAGAAGTTTGCACCCTGACGATCCATTTTATTGACGAACGCCAGACGCGGCACATGATACTTGTTGGCCTGGCGCCATACAGTTTCAGATTGCGGCTGCACACCACCGACCGCGCAATACACCATGCATGCGCCATCCAGCACACGCATGGAACGCTCGACCTCGATAGTGAAGTCCACGTGCCCAGGCGTATCGATGATATTGATACGGTGCTCGGGCAGGGAATTGTCCATTCCCTTCCAGAAACATGTAGTCGCAGCAGAAGTAATGGTGATACCGCGCTCCTGTTCCTGCTCCATCCAATCCATGATGGCTGCGCCGTCATGCACTTCGCCTATCTTGTGGGACACGCCCGTGTAATACAGAACACGCTCGGTGGTAGTGGTTTTGCCTGCGTCTATATGCGCGCTGATGCCGATATTGCGATAACGCTCGATGGGGGTTTTACGTGCCACGGTGGATGCCTAACTATTTTGTATTTGGTTAATAACAAAGGGGTTAACAACTGCTTTAATCCGGTCAAAAACGGAAATGCGAGAATGCCTTGTTTGCTTCGGCCATACGGTGCACCTCTTCGCGTTTCTTGACCGCGCCGCCTCGACCCTCGGAAGCGTCGATCAATTCTCCGGCCAGTCGCATTCCCATAGACTTTTCCCCGCGCTTACGCGCAAAATCCTTCAGCCAGCGCATTCCCAGAGCCACGCGGCGGGAAGGGCGCACTTCGACCGGCACTTGATAGTTCGCGCCGCCCACGCGGCGGCTCTTTACCTCGACCTGGGGTTTGACATTGGTCAGCGCCAGATTGAACACTTCGATCGCGTCCTTGCTGGTCTTTTTGCCGACCTGCTCCAGCGCGCCATACAGGATGCGCTCGGCAACCGACTTCTTGCCTGATGTCATCAATACATTTACGAACTTGGACAAATCCTGGTTACCGAACTTCGGATCCGGCAGGATTTCACGTTTGGGAACTTCTCTGCGTCTTGGCATAGCTACCTCGGATTATTTTCTGTAAATTAACTTGCTGAAACTTGGTTCTTGCAGAAACTCAGGCCTTTTTGGCGCGCTTCGAACCGTATTTAGAACGGGCCTGCTTGCGATCCTTTACGCCGGCAGTATCCAAGCTTCCGCGCACCATGTGATAACGCACACCGGGCAAATCCTTCACGCGGCCGCCGCGCAACAACACCACCGAGTGCTCCTGCAAATTGTGGCCTTCTCCGCCGATGTAGCTGATCACCTCGAAACCGTTGGTCAAACGCACCTTGGCCACTTTACGCAACGCGGAATTCGGCTTTTTCGGGGTTGTGGTATACACGCGCGTGCACACTCCGCGTTTCTGTGGGGACCCACCCAGCGCTGGCACCTTGCTCTTTTCCGTGATTGCAACACGCGGCTTACGAATCAACTGATTAATGGTTGGCATTTTCTACAAATCCTAAATCGTTCTAAAATCCTGTTAAAAATCAACAAGTCAAAATACAACGTCGCAGCAAGACAACAAACTCGTCCGCTGCGACGGGAAAAAAGGTTGCGAATTCTAGTGAGAAACCCCGGAAGTGTCAAGCAATTCAGGGTTGTCAAGAGTTTCCTCCGGCACACCCTGATCGGCTTCCTGCAACTCGCGCCCTTCAGCCATATCGATACCAAGACGCTGCTTGCGCCGCAACACGTGATAGGCCAATCCAGTGCCGGCCGGGATCAACCGGCCGACGATGACGTTTTCCTTCAGACCGCGCAGGTCGTCCCGTTTGCCCATGATCGCCGCTTCGGTCAACACGCGCGTGGTTTCCTGGAAGGAAGCCGCGGAGATGAACGAGTCGGTGGACAACGATGCCTTGGTGATACCCAGCAGCACATAGTCATAAGTCGCCGGGGTCTTGCCTTCGGCAATGACGCGTTCGTTTTCCGCCAGCAAATCGGCACGTTCGACTTGTTCGCCGGTGATGAAACGGGTGTCTCCCACACTGTTGATCTGCACACGTCGCAACATCTGGCGCACGATCACCTCGATGTGTTTGTCGCTGATCTTGACGCCCTGCAGGCGATAAACCTCCTGCACCTCATCGGTGATGTAGCGAGCCAGCGCGGCCACACCCATCAGACGCAGTATGTCATGCGGATCAGCCGGGCCATCGACAATCATCTCACCCTGATTGACTACCTGACCGTCGTGAGCCAGCACATGCTTTTCCTTGGGAATCAGGAATTCGTGAGCAACGCCGTCGACATCGGTGATAACCAGGCGCTGCTTGCCCTTGGTGTCCTTGCCGAACGAAACAGTGCCGGTGCATTCTGCCAGCATGCCGGCATCCTTGGGCACGCGAGCCTCGAACAGCTCGGCCACGCGCGGCAGGCCGCCGGTAATATCGCGCGTCTTGCTGCTTTCCTGCGGAATACGCGCCAGCACATCACCAACTCCCACTTGCTGGCCATCCTCAACGGTGATGATCGAGCCGGTCTGGAAGGTCACGCTGACCGCTGTGTCGCTGCCAGCCAGCTTGACTTCCTGGCCGTTTTTCCCGTACAGGCGCACCATCGGTCGCACGCCCTTGCTTTGTGCGGAGGATCGCTTGGGATCGATCACCACCAGCGTGGACAAGCCGGTCACCTCATCGATCTGCTTGGCGACCGTCGCACCCTCTTCAACATTCTGGAAGCTCACCTTGCCCGCGTATTCGGTAATGATCGGACGGGTATGCGGATCCCATGTCGCCAGTACCACACCCGCTTTCACTGTATCGCCCAGCTTGCCTGACAGGACTGCGCCATAAGGAACCTTGTGGCGCTCACGCTCGCGACCGTGATCATCGGCAATGATTACCTCGGCACTGCGGGCAACCACGATAGACTCACCGCGCACTGTCGTAACCATGCGCATGTTCGGGCTATATTTGAGTACGCCGTTCGATTTGCTTTCCACCTGGCTGGCCACCACGGTACGCGAAGCTGCACCGCCGATATGGAAAGTGCGCATCGTCAGCTGGGTGCCCGGTTCACCGATGGATTGCGCGGCGATCACGCCAACCGCCTCACCCACATTCACCATGCCGCCGCGTCCCAGATCACGGCCATAACACTTGGCGCACAGACCAAAGCGCGTTTCGCAACTCAACGGCGTGCGCACGCGCACTTCATCGACACCGAGTGCCTCGATGCGCTCCACCGCAGCCTCGTCCAGCAGCATGCCTGCTTCGTAAAGCGTTTCGCCGCTTTCCGGATTGACCACATCGGCACTGAGCACCCGGCCGAGGATACGTTCGCCCAGCGCCTCGATCACTTCGCCGCCTTCGACCATGGCCTTGATCGCCGTGCCATTGGTTGTGCCGCAATCGTCCTCGATCACCACCAGGTCTTGCGTTACATCCACCAGACGGCGGGTCAAATAACCCGAGTTCGCAGTTTTCAACGCGGTATCCGCCAAGCCCTTGCGCGCACCGTGCGTTGAAATAAAGTACTGCAGCATGTTCAGACCTTCGCGGAAGTTCGCCGTGATCGGAGTCTCGATGATTGAACCGTCCGGCTTGGCCATCAGGCCGCGCATCCCGGCCAACTGGCGAATCTGCGCAGCCGAGCCGCGCGCACCGGAATCGGCCATCATGTAGATGGAATTGAACGATTCCTGCATCACCGGCTTGCCCTTGACCATGCGAGGCTGGCCGCTGGCGCGATCGATCACCGGCTCGCTGCCCAGTTGTTCCATCATCGCCTTGGCCACTACATCCCCGGTGCGCCCCCAGATGTCCACCACCTTGTTGTAGCGTTCGCCATCGGTGACCAGGCCGGAGGTGTATTGGGTGTAGATTTCCTTAACTTCCTTCTCGGCCGCGCCGATCAGATCGCTCTTTTGCTTCGGCATCAACATATCATCGACAGAAATCGAGATGCCCGCGCGGGTCGCGTAGCTGAAGCCGGTATACATCAGCTTGTCCGCCATGATCACCGTATCGCGCAAACCGCACAGGCGGAAGCTGGCATTGATCAGACGCGAGATCTCCTTCTTCTTTAGTGTCTTGTTGATCAGGGCGAACGGCAGTCCGGACGGCAGCACTTCTGACAGCAGGGCGCGGCCAACAGTGGTTTCATGGCGCACCAGTTTTTCCACCGGCCGACCTTCGGCATTCTTGTGGATTTCCTTGAGGCGCACGATCACCTTGGCCTGCAACTCGACCTCGCGCGTCTCATAAGCACGCGAAACTTCCGCGATGTTGGCAAACATCGAGCCTTCACCCAACGAACCGACTCTTTCGCGGGTCATGTAGTACAGCCCCAGCACGATATCCTGTGACGGGACGATGATAGGCTCGCCGTTGGCCGGGGACAATACATTATTGGAAGCCAGCATCAGCGTGCGCGCTTCCATTTGCGCCTCAAGCGACAATGGCACGTGCACCGCCATCTGGTCGCCGTCGAAGTCGGCGTTGAATGCCGAACAGACCAGCGGATGCAACTGGATCGCTTTGCCTTCGATCAGGATCGGCTCGAACGCCTGGATGCCCAGGCGGTGAAGCGTCGGCGCGCGATTCAGCAGCACCGGATGTTCGCGTATGACTTCATCGAGAATATCCCACACGATAGGCTCTTCAGCTTCCACCATGCGCTTGCTGGCCTTGATTGTGGTGGCCAACCCCATCGCTTCGAGCCGGCTGAAAATGAACGGCTTGAACAGCTCCAGCGCCATTTTCTTGGGCAAACCGCATTGATGCAATTTCAGTTGAGGGCCCACCACGATCACAGAGCGGCCGGAGTAATCGACGCGCTTGCCCAACAGATTCTGGCGGAAGCGTCCGCTCTTGCCCTTGATCATGTCGGCCAGGGATTTCAGCTGGCGTTTGTTCGCGCCGGTCATTGCCTTGCCGCGGCGACCGTTATCCAGCAATGAATCCACTGCCTCCTGCAGCATGCGTTTCTCGTTGCGCACGATGATGTCCGGTGCCTTCAATTCGAGCAGGCGACGCAGACGGTTGTTGCGGTTGATCACGCGGCGATACAAATCGTTCAGATCCGAGGTGGCGAAGCGGCCGCCATCCAGCGGCACCAGCGGGCGCAGTTCCGGCGGCAATACCGGCAATACTGTCATCACCATCCACTGCGGCTTGATGCCCGATGCACTGAATGCTTCCAGCACCTTCAGGCGCTTGGCATATTTCTTGATCTTGGTCTCCGAACCGGTTGCTACCAGATCAGCGCGTATCGCTTCGATTTCGGCGGTCACGTCCAGACTGCTCAACAGCGACCGGATACCTTCTGCTCCCATAGTCGCGGTGAATTCGTCGCCATACTCTTCAGTCTTGGCCAGATAGTCATCCTCCGACAGCAATTGGCCGCGGTTCAGCGGCGTCATGCCGGGCTCGGTAACCACATAGGCTTCGAAGTACAGCACCCTCTCGATGTCGCGCAGCGTCATGTCCAACACCATGCCAAGACGCGACGGAAGCGACTTCAGGAACCAGATGTGCGCTACCGGACTGGCCAGTTCGATGTGCCCCATGCGCTCGCGCCTGACCTTGGACAAAGTCACTTCGACGCCGCATTTTTCGCAGATCACGCCGCGATGCTTGAGACGCTTGTACTTGCCGCACAGGCATTCATAATCTTTCACTGGCCCGAAGATCTTGGCGCAGAACAGGCCGTCGCGCTCCGGCTTGAAGGTGCGGTAGTTGATGGTTTCCGGTTTCTTGACTTCGCCGTACGACCATGAGCGGATCTTTTCCGGTGAAGCCAGACCGATCTTGATCGAATCGAACTCTTCTTTTTGTGTGACCTGCTTGAACAAATCCAGCAATGATTTCATGTGAGACTCCTTAAGAACCGAGGGCGGGGAACGAAAAGCGGTTTAGCGCGATCCTCGATCCCCTATCCTGTTTTTTAGTTACGCACCAGATCCATATCTATCGCCAGGGAACGAATTTCCTTGATCACCACATTGAAGGATTCCGGCATTCCGGCGTCGATCTTGTGATCACCCTTGACGATGCTTTCGTAAACCTTGGTACGCCCGGCCACATCATCCGACTTGACCGTAAGCATTTCCTGCAAGGTATAAGCCGCGCCATAAGCCTCCAGTGCCCACACCTCCATTTCACCGAAACGCTGGCCGCCGAACTGTGCCTTGCCCCCCAATGGCTGCTGTGTAACCAGGCTGTACGGCCCGGTGGAACGCGCATGCATCTTGTCATCCACCAGATGGTGCAGCTTCAGGATGTGCTTGTAACCGACCGTCACCGGGCGATCGAATGGCTCGCCGGTGCGGCCATCATGCAATATGGTCTGGCCGGACAGCGGCAGATCGGCTAGCTCGAGCATGTATTTGATCTCTTCTTCGCTGGCGCCGTCGAACACCGGCGTCGCGAACGGCACGCCGTGCTTCAGGTTGCGGCACAATTCGATGATCTCGTCGTCGCTGAACGAGTCCAGATCCACGGTCTGGCCGTTGTGATGGTTGTAAATCTTGTTCAGGAACCGACGCACCTCGGCAATCTTGGCGTTGGTTTGCAGCATTTCATCGATCTTTTTGCCCAGACCCTTGGCCGCCCATCCCAGATGGGTCTCCAGAATCTGGCCGATGTTCATACGCGAAGGCACGCCGAGCGGATTCAGCACCACGTCCACCGGAGTGCCATCCGCCATGTAAGGCATGTCTTCCACCGGCACGATACGCGATACCACACCCTTGTTGCCATGGCGGCCGGCCATCTTGTCGCCGGGCTGCAGACGGCGCTTGACCGCGACATACACCTTGACCATCTTTTGCACGCCGGCCTGCAATTCGTCGCCTTGGGTCAATTTCTTCTTCTTCAGCTCGAAAGCGGCATCAAATTCGGCACGCTTCTGCGCCAGACCTTCCTTGACCTGCTCCATCTGGGCAGCCACTTCGTCATTGGCTACGCGGATATCGAACCACTGGTGATGCTCGACGCTGCTCAGATATTCCTTGCTCAACTTGGTGCCCTTGACCAGTTTCTTCGGCCCGCCGTTAGCTACCTTGTTATGCAACAGCTTCTCCAGCCGAGCGAAAACATCACCTTCGACGATGCGCATCTGATCCACCAGATCCTTCTTGTAACGATTCAGTTCATCATCAATGATCTGCTGCGCGCGCTTGTCGCGCTGCAATCCCTCGCGTGTAAACACCTGCACATCAATCACCGTTCCCGAACTGCCGGTCGGCACACGCAAGCTGGTATCTTTCACATCCGAGGCCTTCTCGCCGAAGATCGCGCGCAGCAATTTCTCTTCCGGAGTCAACTGGGTCTCGCCCTTCGGGGTCACCTTGCCGACCAACACATCGCCGACCGCGACTTCCGCGCCGATATGCACGATGCCGCATTCGTCCAGACGCGCCAGTTGCGCTTCGGCAAGATTGGGAATATCGCGGGTGATTTCCTCCGAGCCCAGCTTGGTGTCGCGCGCGGCAACGGTCAGCTCTTCGATGTGGATCGAGGTGAAGCGATCCTGTGCCGAGACGCGCTCGGAGATCAGGATCGAATCTTCATAGTTGTAGCCGTTCCACGGCATGAACGCGACCAGCATGTTCTGCCCGAGCGCCAGTTCGCCCATGTCGGTGGAAGCGCCATCGGCCACCACGTCCCCGCGCTCGATCACATCGCCCACCTTGACCAGCGGACGCTGGTTGATGTTGGTGTTCTGGTTGGAGCGTGTGTACTTGGTCAGGTTGTAGATATCCACGCCGACTTCACCGGCGGACGTCTCTTCGTCGTTGACGCGCACCACGATACGGGCGGCATCCACATAGTCTATGCGCCCGCCGCGCCAGGCTTGCACGGCCGTACCGGAGTCCACCGCCACGGTGCGCTCGATGCCGGTTCCCACCAGCGGCTTTTCCGCACGCAGGCAGGGCACGGCCTGGCGCTGCATGTTGGCGCCCATCAGGGCGCGGTTGGCATCGTCGTGCTCGAGGAACGGGATCAGCGAAGCTGCCACCGACACCACCTGCGAAGGCGACACGTCCATGTATTCCATCTGGTCAGGGGCGGCCAGCACGAATTCGTTGCGATGGCGCGCCGACACGATGTCATTGGTGAAATGGCCCTTCTTGTCCAGCTCGGCGTTCGCCTGCGCGATGGTGAATTTCCCTTCCTCGATCGCGGACAGATAATCGACTTCATCGGACACCTTGCCCTTGCTCACCTTGCGGTAGGGTGTTTCGATGAAGCCGTACTCGTTGGTGCGTGCATACAACGCCAGCGAATTGATCAGGCCGATGTTCGGGCCTTCCGGCGTTTCGATCGGACAGACGCGGCCATAGTGGGTCGGATGCACGTCGCGCACCTCGAAACCGGCGCGTTCGCGGGTCAAACCGCCCGGTCCCAGCGCTGAGATACGCCGTTTGTGTGTGATCTCTGACAAGGGATTGGTCTGGTCCATGAACTGCGACAACTGGCTAGAGCCGAAGAATTCCTTGACCGCAGCAGATATCGGCTTGGCATTGATCAGATCATGCGGCATCAGATTATCGGTTTCGGCCTGGCCGAGCCGTTCCTTGACGGCGCGTTCGACGCGGGCCAGCCCGGCACGGAACTGGTTCTCGGCCAACTCACCCACCGCACGCACTCGGCGGTTGCCGAGATGGTCGATATCATCGATCTCGCCGCGGCCGTTGCGCAACTCAACCAGTATCTTGACCACTTCGACAATGTCCTCGTTGGACAGAATAGCAGGGCCGGTCAGATCCTCGCGGCCGACCCGGCGATTGAACTTCATGCGGCCAACTGACGACAGGTCATAGCGTTCTTCGTTGAAGAACAGACCGTTGAACAGATTCTCCACGGCATCCTCGGTTGGCGGTTCGCCGGGACGCATCATGCGGTAGATCGCCACGCGAGCAGTCCACTGGTCAACGGTATCATCTGTACGCAGCGTCTGAGAAATGAAAATACCGTGATCAAGGTCGTTGGTGTACAACGTATGGATCTTGCTGACCCCTGCGGCCTGCAGCTTTTCCAATAGCACCTCGGTGATCTCATCATTCGCGTTGGCGAGGATCTCGCCGCTGTCCTTGTCCACCACATTGGTTGCAATCACCCGGCCAACAAGGAATTCTTCGGTAACCGAGAGTTTGGTGATGCCGGCCTCTTCGATTTCCCGGATATGACGCACCGTGATGCGCTTATCCTTGGGCACGATTATCTTGCCTGATTTGCCGACAATGTCGAAGCGTGCGATATCCCCGCGCAAACGCTCCGGCATCACTTCGAACAGGATACCCTTCTTGCTCAGATGGAACGCATCGAAGCTGAAAAACATTTTCAGTATGTCCTCATTGCTGTAACCCAGCGAACGCAACAGTATGGTTACCGGCATCTTGCGCCGGCGATCGATACGGAAATACACGTAATCTTTCGCGTCGAACTCGAAGTCCAGCCATGAACCGCGATAGGGAATGATCCTCGCGGAGAACAACAGCTTGCCTGACGAATGCGTCTTGCCGCGGTCATGCTCGAAAAACACCCCGGGTGAACGATGCAACTGGGAAACGATGACACGCTCGGTGCCGTTGATCACAAACGAGCCAGTGCTGGTCATCAGCGGGATCTCGCCCATGTAAACTTCCTGCTCCTTCACTTCCTTTACCGTTGGTTTGGAAGCCTCCTTGTCCATGATAGTCAGGCGCACTCGGGCGCGCAACGGAGAAGCATAGGTCAGGCCGCGCTGCCGGCATTCCTTAACATCGAATGGCGGCATGCCCAACTGGTAGCTGACGAAGTCGAGACGCGCATTCCTGGAATGGCTGAAGATCGGGAATATCCCGTTGAATGCCGCCTGCAAGCCTTCATTCTTGCGCTGTTCCGGCGGAGTATATGCCTGCAGAAACGCGGCAAAAGATTCCAACTGAGTGGACAGCAGAAACGGAACCGGCAGCGCACCGACTCGTTTTGCAAAACTTTTACGGATACGTTTTTTTTCGGTAAAAGAGTAGCTCATATAATCTCCACGATCGAGGGTAAACAAAGTTTCAGAGCAGGCTAACCAAGGTTATGCCGGAACCAAAAGACAGGGGACAGAAAGCGTAATGTGCTTTCTGGCCGCTGACTTCTTAAAGCGGCAAAAGGCTGACGGCAAGCCGCCAGCCTTTCAACAGCGTATGGCCTTACTTGAGTTCGGCAGATGCGCCGGCTTCAATCAACTGCTTCAAAGCGGCATCGGCATCGGCTTTGGAAACTCCTTCCTTGATCGCTTTCGGTGCACCATCGACCAGATCTTTGGCTTCTTTCAAACCCAGGCCGGTGATCGCGCGAACCGCCTTAATCACATTGACCTTGTTGTCACCAGGACCCTTGAGCATCACGGTGAATTCGGTCTGCTCGGCAGCAGCAGCGCCGCCGGCAGCAGCACCCGCGGCAGGGCCTGCAACAGCAACTGCTGCGGCAGATACGCCAAATTTTTCTTCCATTTCCTTGATCAGATCAGACAGTTCCAGCACGGTCATGCCGGCGATTGCGTCCAAAATACTGGACCTTGATTCAGCTTTAGCTACAGTCATGTTGTTCTCCTAATTCAGTTAGTTCAATAGTTATCAAGCAGCAGCGGTCGCGGTCTGGTTCTTGTCGCGAACTGCAGCCAGAGTGCGCACGAACTTGCTGGTCGTCGCATTCATGGTAGCCATCAGGCGCGCAATCAACTCGTCACGACTCGGAATTGCAGCCAGGACGGCGACCTGTTCTGCAGACATCACAGAACCGCTCATTGCACCCGCCTTGATCACCAGCTTGTCATTGGTCTTGGCAAAGTCAAACACCACTTTTGCAGCAGCGACCGGATCGGCACTCATGCTATATACAAGAGGACCAACCATTTTTTCAGCCAGCGATTCAAAAGGCGTTCCATGCACCGCACGTCGCGCCAGGGTGTTTTTCAAAACATGAAAATACACCCCGGACTTGCGTGCGGCAGCACGCAACTGGGTAATATCTGAGACTGCGATGCCACGATACTCCGACAAGACGATAGTTTGCGCCTGTGCCACCTGGGCACTGACTTCCGCAACCACGGCTTGCTTTTCTTGCAGATTGAGACTCAAGTCTTCCTCCGGTTTCCGGAATGCACTTGCGCACATTCCATCGTTTACAACAGCGACCATGAGTCAGGAGAAAAACATTCCTGCTCGCGGGCACACCATCTACGCGGGGTTCCGGGATTTGGCCGGGCTTCAGGGATCAGAAATCCCCTAAGACCCGATTACACCACCCTTCATTTAAGCAACCCAGGCATCCATACCTTCGGTCGATCGAGTCCTGACCTCCGGTACCTTACCCCTGACTGCCCCAACGGTCTCGGATGCTGCAAGCACGCCAGCATTCCAAAACAAATGTTGGTAAGACAATTTCTCACCAACAAATTCAAATCGCTACCAAATAAAAATCAGCCTGCAACCAGACTCGACTGTTCAACGCGTATCCCCGCACCCATGGTGCTGGAGAGCGACACCTTCTTCAGGTACACCCCCTTGGCGGCAGCCGGCCTGGCCTTGTTCAGCGCATCGATCAACGCAATCATGTTCTCACGCAACGCCTCGGGTGCGAATGAAGCGCGCCCGATGGTGCATTGCACGATACCGTTCTTGTCGGTGCGATATTGCACTTGACCAGCTTTGGAGTTTTTTACCGCACCTGCCACGTCGGCAGATACAGTACCCACCTTCGGGTTGGGCATCAATCCGCGCGGCCCCAGGATCTGGCCCAGCTGTCCGACCAAACGCATCGCGTCCGGACTGGCGATCAGCACGTCGAAGTTCAGATTGCCCCCCTTGATGGACTCCGCCAAATCATCAAATCCTACGATGTCCGCTCCGGCAGCCTTGGCTTCTCCAGCCTTTGCACCCTGGGCGAATACCGCGACGCGCACCGTCTTGCCGGTGCCCTTGGGCAGCACGACCGAGCCGCGCACCAACTGATCGGATTTCTTCGCGTCGATGCCGAGATTGATTGCAACGTCGATGGACTCATCGAACTTCGCCACTGCGGTTTCCTTGACCAGTTTCAGCGCATCGTTCAGAGGATAGAGCTTGTTGCGATCGACCTTGGCAGCAATCGCTTTGTATCGTTTGGACATATTATACGCCCTCCACAGTGATACCCATGCTGCGCGCGCTACCGGCGATGGTACGCACCGCTGCGTCCATGTTGGCAGCGGTCAGATCAGGCATCTTGGTTGTTGCGATTTGTTCCGCTTGCTTGCGGGTCAGCTTGCCCACCTTGTCGGTGTGCGGCGTTTTACTGCCCTTCTGCACATTGGCGGCCTTTTTGATCAGAATGCTTGCTGGCGGTGTCTTCATGATAAAGGTGAAGCTCTTGTCCGCGAATGCGGTGATCACCACCGGAATCGGCAGACCCGGTTCCACACCTTGAGTCTGTGCGTTGAACGCCTTGCAGAACTCCATGATGTTCAGTCCGCGCTGACCCAGTGCCGGGCCGATTGGCGGACTGGGATTTGCCTTGCCTGCAGGTACCTGCAGCTTGATATAGCCGACGACTTTCTTTGCCACGATCTACTCCTTGTCAGTGGGTTAAACGCATACCGGGAACCTCTCAAAATCCAGATTTCATCCCAACTGCTGCGTTGTGGGAAAAATTTCTTGCTTGCATATCATTCAATATGCGGCACTGCAAAATTTTCCCCACGCCTTGCATTTGGGCGAACTCTGAATTTTTAGAAACTCCCTACCGCTACTACTCCGGTACGCTCCCCGTTAAAAACAACTTCTACCATGCTACTCAATCCTGAATCCGGCATCCCGAATCCTTTATTTCAGGCCTTTTCCACCTGACCGAAATCCAGCTCTACCGGTGTCGAGCGGCCAAAGATGGTCACCGCCACGCGAATCTTGTTCTTGTCGTAATTGACGTCTTCGACCGAACCATTGAAATCGGTGAACGGACCGTCCTTGACTCGCACCAGTTCACCAACTTCAAACAGCACCTTGGGCCGCGGTTTTTCCACGCCCGCCTGCATCTGCTGCATGATGTTCTGCACTTCTTTTTCGCTGATTGGGGTTGGTTTCATCGCCGAACCACCCAGAAAACCGGTCACCTTGGGTGTGCTCTTCACCAGATGCCAGGTTTCATCGGTCATCTCCATCTCGACCAGCACATAGCCGGGGAAGAACTTGCGTTCAGAAATGCTCTTTTGCCCGGACTTCAATTCCACGACCTCTTCTACCGGCACCAGAATCTGGCCGAATTTGTCCTGCATACCCTCACGCTGGATGCGTTCGGTCAAAGCACGCTGGACGCTTTTCTCGAATTGCGAGTACGTATGGACAACATACCAATTCTTGGCCATCACTCACCCCGTCCCATCAACCCGTTCACCACCAGCAACAGCCCGGCATCCACTGCCCACAGGAACAGCGCCATCGTGATGGCAAACAGAATCACCACTCCGGTGGTTTGCAGCGTTTCCTTGCGCGTCGGCCAAACCACGCGCTTGGCCTCGGCGACCGAGTCCCTGCCGAACGCAAAAAACGTCTTGCCCAGTTCGCTGCTCAATGCCACGACCGTCGCCAGCAACAACCCGGCCAATACCGACACCAACTGCAATACAGCCGCGCTTTCGCGCAAATAATAATAACCGGCGATACCAGCCGCCACCAGCAGAAAGGCAACGAGCAACTTGATTTTGTCTGCCATGTGTGAATATTCCAATTAACAGTTACTTGACTTCTTTGGCAGGCCAGGAGGGTCTCGAACCCCCAACCCTCGGTTTTGGAGACCGATACTCTACCAATTGAGCTACTGGCCTAATAAACCCAAACCGCTACAAATGGCAATGGCGGAGCGAACCCTGCGCTCCGCCAGAATCGCCACTTGATTACTCGATGATCTTTGCAACCACACCCGCGCCGACGGTACGGCCACCCTCGCGGATCGCGAAACGCAGGCCCTCTTCCATCGCGATCGGGTTGATCAGGTTCACCGTGATGCTGACGTTGTCCCCCGGCATCACCATCTCGGTCCCGGCCGGCAATTCGACCGCGCCGGTCACATCGGTGGTGCGGAAGTAGAACTGCGGACGGTAGCCCTGGAAGAACGGGGTATGGCGCCCGCCTTCGTCCTTGCCCAGCACATAGATCTCGGCAGTGAATTTGGTGTGCGGCGTGATGCTGCCTGGTTTGGCCAATACCTGGCCGCGCTCGACTTCTTCGCGCTTGGTGCCGCGCAGCAGCACGCCGACGTTGTCGCCCGCCTGACCCTGGTCGAGCAGCTTGCGGAACATTTCCACGCCGGTGCAGGTGGTCTTGAGCGTGGGCTTGATGCCGACGATCTCGAGTTCTTCGCCAACCTTGACCACGCCGCGCTCGATACGGCCGGTCACCACGGTGCCGCGGCCGGAAATGGAGAATACGTCTTCCACCGGCATCAGGAAGGCGCCGTCGATGACGCGCTTGGGTTCGGGGATGTAGCTGTCGAGGGCATCGGCCAGGCGGAAGATCGATGGCTCGCCCAGGTCGCCCTGGTCGCCTTGCACGGCTTTCAGCGCGGAGCCCTTGATGATGGGGATGTCGTCGCCGGGGAAGTCGTATTTGGTGAGCAGTTCGCGCACTTCCATTTCGACCAGTTCGAGCAGTTCTTCGTCGTCGACCATGTCGCATTTGTTCATGTATACGACGATGTACGGCACGCCGACCTGACGCGCCAGCAGGATGTGTTCGCGGGTCTGCGGCATCGGGCCGTCGGCGGCGGACACCACCAGGATCGCGCCGTCCATCTGCGCCGCACCGGTGATCATGTTCTTGACGTAGTCGGCATGGCCCGGGCAGTCCACGTGGGCATAGTGGCGCTTGGCAGTTTCATATTCGACGTGCGCGGTGTTGATCGTGATGCCGCGCGCCTTTTCCTCGGGCGCCGCGTCGATCTGGTCGTAAGCCTTGGCTTCGCCGCCGAATTTCTTGGACAGCACGGTGGTGATCGCCGCGGTCAGCGTGGTCTTGCCATGATCCACGTGGCCTATCGTGCCTACGTTGACGTGCGGTTTGGTGCGTTCAAATTTGCTCTTTGCCATGATTTTTCCTTATCAATGCAAGACGTTAATAATAAAAACAAAACTCAAGTTAAGAACAACACGCTGCTCTAATTTTTTGGTGCCCATGGCGAGAATCGGACTCGCGACCTCTCCCTTACCAAGGGAGTGCTCTACCACTGAGCCACATGGGCAGGTATACAAACTGGAGCGGGTGAAGGGAATCGAACCCTCGTCGTAAGTTTGGAAAACTTCTGCTCTACCATTGAGCTACACCCGCAGTGCCCCAAACAAAAATACTCCACCAACGCAACGGCCCAAAACAGACCCTTGCCAACGCCAGCCAATCAAAACCACCCACTAAACTGCAAAGCAATGCCAAGTACATTGGTGGAGGGGGAAGGATTCGAACCTTCGAAGGCTGAGCCGTCAGATTTACAGTCTGATCCCTTTGACCGCTCGGGAACCCCTCCAAACAGAACCCGCGATTATGCCCACCACTGACTTGCATGTCAAACTGAATTCGTTTAAGCAACCTAGGCCGTCCAGCGCCGCCATCCAATCCCTTGGTAATTCAGTGCTATCCTGTGAGCCATGTGTTTGCTGCGGGGAAGGGCAGGCGCTTCCAGCGAACGCCCAGCACGCGGAACGCCGCGCAATACTCTCCCAAAGCCGCCAGAAAATAGGGATAACTTAACTTACAAGACTCTGGGGTTCAACCAATCCGACGAAAGCGCAATGGAAATAACCTGCTACCGAGATGCTGAATTACACCGCGACTCGCGCCTCCTGCCCGCCGCGGTCTATAACACCGCGCATGTGCTGCTGGAACACAGCAACGAGGGTGTGGTGTTTGTGCCGATCCGCGGCATGCAATTTCTTGCAGTGATTGACCGGGAAGAAATCGTTTTTTTGGATGCGGAACACAAAAGCCTGGTTGACATTGCCTGGCAAAATTTTCGTCCGCAGCAGCGTAGCGCTCTGACTGAACCAGTTCCCTATGAGGCGGTGTTCTACAATCACAATGCCAAAGAAACCATGCAACGACTGCTGGTCGAATTCCCGCCGGCACTCACTATGCTGTCCGCCAGAGACACCCCCTCGAGCACGGCGCGTATCATCAAGCTTGAGCGCAGCAAGACAGCCAGCTAATCGTCATCCCCGAGTTCGGGGTCCCACCCTTCTGCTTTTGCGCGCGCAATCGCTTCCTGGTGTATGCGCATATAACGCTTCTGCAGTTCCGCCGGCAGGCGGCTCGGCAGGTGTTCATACTTCTCCCATTCGGCCCATATCTTTTCGTAAAGCACTTGTAACTGGCCGTCCGTCCAGCCGGCGCAATCTTCCGTATCGGGAATCAAACCAAACATCCATGCGTCCTTGACCATTTGCCCCCAATGCGTCATGCCGCCGTTTTCGTCGTTGAGCAGCCCTGCGTAGCGTAATGGTTCCATGTTGATTACCTCGTTAGTCCGGCATAGAGCAAGGGCAGCTTCTCGGGCAGCCGCTCGACGTGATCAACCACCATGTAATTCTTGGCGCCAAAGATACGCGAGACATATTGATCGGCGCGCGGATCCAGCGTCATGCAAAAAGTAGTGATGCCGTTTCGCGCGGCATCTTCAACCGCCTTCTTGGTATCGTAACGCAGATACTGCGGATCGCGCACATCGATGTCCGCCGGCTCGCCGTCAGTGATCACCATCAACAGTTTCTTGGAGCTCTTCTGAGCGCGAAGATAATGCGCGGCATGGCGGATCGCCGCGCCCATGCGCGTGGATAACTGGCCGGTCATACCAGCGAGCCGCGCCTTCGGAGCTTCATTGTATGGCTGGTCAAAATCCTTGTAACGATAATACTCCACATCGTGCCGGCCATCGGAACAGAAACCGTGTATCGCGAACGGATCGCCGATCTTGTGTATCGCATCGGACAGCAACACGCAGGCCTGTCGTGTCAGGTCCAGCACGGTTTGATCCTGTCCCAGCACTTTTTCGTTGGTCGACTCGGACAGATCCAGCAACACCAGCACCGAGATATCGCGCACCTTGCGCACCGAACGCATCATGATGCGCGGGTCTGGCTGTATTCCCATGCGAAAATCTATCATGCTGCTGATCGCGGCATTGATGTCGATCTCGTCGCCATCCTCGAGTTTGCGGATGCGCTGCACACCCTGCGGCTGCATCGCATCCAGCAAAAACTTCAGGCGCGACGCGATGCGTTTATTGTCCGCAGCGATCTTGTCTATTAGCTGCAAATCGCCGGTCTTGGCGCGCTTTTCCAGCACCGTTGCCCAAGCCGGCCGCTCCAGCTGGATCTGGTAATCCCATTCGGCGTAATGATAAGGTTCGGATATCGGCTCCTTGCCTTCCGACTCGTTGTAG
Source organism: Pseudomonadota bacterium (assembly GCA_049320585.1). GTDB lineage: Bacteria > Pseudomonadota > Gammaproteobacteria > Burkholderiales > Gallionellaceae > Gallionella. The sequence continues at coordinate 76,280 of JBMOQB010000018.1, forward strand.
CTGATGCCGTTGTCTTCGTAAGGAAAGAATTCCTCCGACATCACCCATATCTCCTGGGCGTCATCACCCGCAGTTTCGCAATCGACTTCGTTTGCGAACTCCATCACAGATACGTGTTTGCGCACTTGCTTGACCGCCTCAAAGCCCGCGGACTGCGATTTGTTGAAATCGAACTCCTCGAATTCCCAGAAATAACGATTGTCATCGCGATACGGCGCATTCAACTGGTCGGTGTGCGGATTGAATGCAATGTGTTTTTGCATCAGCCCATGCGCCAGTGATACGCCGATCTCCCAGGAAATCATGTTATCCGGCAGGCGATCAGCGGCTTGAGCAAACAGCACACGTCCTTCGGCGATCCACGCATCCTGATCCTGATAATCGCTATCCAACAAAGCGCGCGCCAAACGGTTCAGATAATCCCCTACCGTGCCGGTTTGATCGGCTTGCGCGGTATGCAGCTTGGACCACAACTGCTTGAGGCCGGGGAATGCGCGGATGGAAAGCGCCTCGACGCGCGCATCCTCGATCACGCTGATCACCGCCATCTGCAATGGGTTCAACGCCTCGGCAGAGATTGGTTCGCGGGTGTAAACCAGGTGTGCGGCGCAATGTGCGGCCGTGGCGCGGTACAATTCCAGGCCCGGCACCCGTTGGTTACCCTCACCCGAACCCTCTCCCGCAAGCGGGCGAGGGGCCGAACGTCCCCCCTGTGGGGGAATAAAATCGTCATACGCATCGGGCAAATACATGAAGTAATCTTCGATATAGGGCTTGTAACCTTCACGCGATTCAAAATCACCGCTGGTGGGGCGCATGGAAAAATCGCGCGCCCACAAGGCGCGCAAATACATGTTGATGCGCCGCTGCACATCGACGAACAGAGTGCCTTTGCGCTCTTTTTGCAGCATCGCCAAGGACTCTTTGGATTTCAGACTGAAGTAGCTTACCTGCTCTTCAAAATTGGTCTTGTGTGCATGCGCACCCCATGTCGCCCAGCGCCGCAAGCCGCCCAAGGTGAGCTGCCCGAGCAAGGCTTCGAGGTTTTCCAGCATCGGACGCAAGCCGCGCGGGACCTGATTGAGCAGCGTGTTGACCAGTTGCAGATAGGCTCCGAACAAGGCCGCGTCACCCAGGCGTTTGGCCGCAGTCGGTGCGGTGGCGACGATCGCTTCCAGCATCGCGCCGCTGGTTTTTGAAGCCAGCGCCATCACCGTATCCAGCAAGTCCACCACTGAATCTTCGCCGATTTCCTTGGCGATGCTGGGCGCGTTCTGGATGAAAGTGATGACCAGCTCGCTGCCGCGACCCAGATTTTTTAGCGCCCGTGCACCCTGCACATAGTTTTCCAGGCCATGCGGACTGAACACGCGCGCTGCCTCATACCACGAGGATTGCAATACCTCGCCCGCATTCGCGCCCAATTCTTCGAGCAACTCGGCGTGAGTTTCTAATGAGAGAGTCATTTATGCTTCCCAGGTGAAAACAAACCCGTCATGCGGGAAATCAGAAAAACGTCGTCACTGCGGCGTCCAGCGCATCGCGCATATCAGGATCGTCGGTGATCGGACGCACCAATGTCACACGGCAGGCAGCTTTGGCCTCCACACCCTTGGCGATCAGATTGCCTGCATACACCAGCATGCGCGTGGAAATCCCTTCGTCCAAACCGTGCCCTTTGAGGTTGCGCGCACGCTCGGCGATGGACACCAGTTTGCCCGCGATTTCGGCACTGATGCCGGTTTCATGCGCTACGATCTCGGTCTCGACAGCGTGTGCCGGATAGCTGAAATCCAGCGCGCCAAAACGTTGCTTGGTAGATTGCTTCAGATCTTTCATCAGGCTTTGATAGCCGGGATTGTAGGAGATCACCAGTTGAAAATCCGGATGTGCGCTTACCAGCTCTCCTTTTTTCTCCAGCGGCAACACGCGCCGGTTATCCGTCAATGGATGTATCACCACGGTAGTGTCCTGACGTGCTTCGACCACCTCGTCCAGATAGCAGATCGCGCCGTATCGCGCTGCGACCGCTAGCGGTCCGTCCTGCCAGCGCGTTCCTTGCGCATCCAGCAGGAAGCGCCCCACCAGATCCGACGCGGTCATGTCTTCATTGCATGCCACGGTGATCAGCGGCTTGCCCAGCCTCCACGCCATGTACTCGACAAAGCGCGTCTTGCCGCAGCCGGTCGGGCCTTTGAGCATCATCGGCATGCGCACCGAGTAAGCCGCCTGGTACAGCTCGACTTCATCCGCGACCGCACGGTAGTATGGTTCTTTTTCGATTCTGTACTGCTTGATGACGTCGCTCATATCGATTTCCTTTTTGGACGGCCCAGAAAAAATCCCCACTACCTTGCGGCAACGGGGATTCGATTTCGGTTGCCCGTGCGCGATTAAACCGTTTTGCCGCGGTAGATCACCATCGAAGCGCCCTGCGATTGCTTGTAGTTATCATAGGCCAGCAAGCGGATGTGGTTGTTGGGGTTGGCCTTGTGACACGCTTCCGCCTCCTTCAACACGGCATCCACATTGGTTTCGCCGAACATCGGCAACTTCCACATGTACCAGTAGTTGTCCATCAGGTGCTCAGGCTCGGTATGTTCAATTGCCGGATTCCAGCCCTTCTTGACGATGTACTGGATCTGCTGCTTGATCTGGTCAGCGTTCATTGACGGCAGGTAAGAGAAAGTTTCGAACTTGCGGCTGGATGGGTCGCTGACACGTGATTTGTAATCTTGCATTTCACTCATTTTGATTTCCTTTGATTGGTTGTTTGTCCGGCCGGGGTGCATCTGCTCCGGGCAGATGCACGCCGGCGCAAAGTTTACTTATGGGCTACGTCCAGTTTGTCCACGGTATCGAATTCGAACTTGATTTCTTTCCATGTTTCCATGGCGATCTTCAGTTCCGGACTGCTCTTCGCTGCACCGGTCAGAATGTCCTTGGCTTCTTTTTCCAGTTCACGGCCGGAGTTGCGCGCTTCCACGCAAGCTTCCAGCGCCACGCGATTGGCCGCCGCACCGGCAGCGTTGCCCCATGGGTGACCCAACGTGCCGCCGCCGAATTGCAGCACTGCATCGTCGCCGAAGATGTTCACCAGTGCCGGCATGTGCCAGACGTGAATACCACCGGATGCCACAGCGAATGCACCGGGCATGGAACCCCAATCCTGGTCGAAGAAGATGCCGCGTGAACGGTCTTCCTTGATGTAGCTTTCACGCAACAGGTCGATCCAGCCCAGAGTAGAGGCGCGGTCGCCTTCCAGTTTGCCGACCACGGTGCCGGTGTGCAGATGATCGCCGCCGGACAGGCGCAGGATCTTGGTTAACACGCGGAAATGGATACCGTGGTGCGGATTGCGGTCAACCACGGCATGCATCGCGCGATGGATATGCAGCAGCATGCCGTTGTCGCGGCACCAGTTGGCCAGGCCGGTGTTAGCGCAGAAACCGCCGGTGATGTAGTCGTGCATGATGATCGGCGCGCCGATCTCCTTGGCGTATTCCGCGCGCTTGTACATTTCTTCCGGAGTAGGCGCAGTCACGTTCAGGTAATGGCCCTTGCGCTCGCCGGTTTCGCGTTCTGCCTTCAGGGTCGCTTCCTGTACGAAGTCGAAACGCTGGCGCCAGCGCATGAACGGTTGGCTGTTGACGTTCTCGTCGTCCTTGGTGAAGTCCAGGCCGCCGCGCAAGCACTCGTACACAGCGCGGCCGTAGTTCTTGGCGGACAGGCCCAGTTTGGGCTTGATCGTGCAACCCAGCAGCGGACGGCCGTATTTGTTCATGATGTCGCGTTCTACCTGGATGCCCAAAGGAGGACCGCCGCAGGTCTTGACGTAGGCTATCGGGAAGCGCACGTCTTCCAGACGCAAAGCGCGCAAGGCCTTGAAGCCGAACACGTTGCCCACCAGCGAAGTGAATACGTTGACCACCGAACCTTCTTCGAACAGATCGATCGGGTATGCGACGAATGCGTAGAAGCAGGTGTCGTCGCCGGGCACGTCTTCGATGCGATAGGCGCGGCCCTTGTAGTGATCCATGTCGGTCAGCAAGTCGGTCCAGACCGTGGTCCAGGTTCCGGTCGAAGATTCAGCCGCGACTGCCGCCGCGATCTCTTCACGATCCACGCCTGCCTGTGGAGTAATCTTGAAACACGCCAGCAGATCGGTATCCTTGATCTTGTAATTCGGCTCCCAATAAGTGGCGCGGTATTCCTTTACACCTGCTTTATAGCTTTTGACTGCCATGATCAGACTCCCTTTAAAGTTGCGACGCAACGCGACGCGATTAACAACGAATGATGAAACTACTGATAGAACTCCTGGCCTTCTGGCTAACCCAGCAAAAAACGATAGCCAAGTCACTAACTGACTGCTTGGAAAGCATCTTAGCCCCAACGATGCATAAGAACAATTCAAATATTTTGATAATTATGATAAGGTGAAACTTATGTTTATATATTGGGGCGGGCAGTGATGCTACACCTTACATTACGACAATTAAAGGTTTTTGAAGCCGCAGCCACTCAGCTCAGCTTTACGCTCGCGGCGAAACAGCTATATCTCTCCCAGCCTGCCGTGTCGATGCAGATCAAGCAACTGGAAGAAAGCATCGGCCTGCCCTTGTTCGAACAGATGGGCAAAAAGATCTTTCTGACCGGGGCCGGTCGCGAGCTGTTTCACTACAGCCGCAACATCAGCCAGCAACTCGCCGAAATGGAAGCGGTATTCGAGGAAATGAAAGGGCCGGGACAAGGCAAGCTCACGCTGTCGGTCGTCAACACCGCGAACTACTTCACCCCGCAATTGCTCGCCAGATTCTGCCAGCGTTATCCCGGCATCAGCGTGAACCTGCAGGTCGCCAACCGCGACGCGGTGCTCAAACAACTCGCCGACAACAACACCGACCTAGCCATCATGGGACAACCGCCGGATGGCATGGATGTCAGCGCGGAATCGTTCCTGGACAACCCGTTGGTGGTGATCGCAGCGCCCGGCCATCCGCTTGCCGGGCACAAGCGCATCAAGTTCGCGCGGCTCGCCACCGAAAACTTCTTGTCGCGCGAACCGGGTTCGGGCACCCGCGGCGCGATGGAGCGGATCTTCGCAGAACACAATATCCAGCCGCACATCAGCATGGAGATGGAAACCAACGAGGCGATCAAACAGGCGGTGCAGGCCGGCATGGGGCTGGGTATCCTGTCGCTGCACAGCATCGAACTGGAACTGGAGACCAGGCGTCTCGCGATGCTCAACGTCGAGCATTTCCCGCTGCTGCGCCACTGGTTCATCGTGCACCGCAGCAATAAACGCCTGTCCGGCGCAGCACTGGCATTCAAGGATTTTCTGCTGACCGAAGCGGTAAGCATAACCACCGCCCATCGTGCAGGCGGTGGCGCAACCATGAGCAACTAACATCTGCGTTGGTTACATTGTGGCTGGGCATGATTCCTGATGCGGCACCCGTGACCTCGCAGTTTATGATGGTAGGTTAACTGACAACGGTGATGTTATAGCTCGCGCCAGCGATTACTGGGGTGTTGAAGACATAGCTGGCATCCCCGGCGGCGACCTTGTCATCGCCGCCATTATTTTGTAGCACGAAGCTGGTAGCCTTTATACCGGATACGGAGCCGCCGAGGGTATGGGCAGATCCCAGTGGCGCGGGAATTCCGCCGCAGGCGACCAGCGTGAGCAGTAATACCGGGTCGTGTACAACAAGCCATGCAGGAGTTTAGTCGGGCTGAAACGCATTCAGATCACCTCGTTGTGCCTATCGTCGCGGAATTATATCAATCGTTTATAGCTGAAGGATACTTCAAGCAAGGCTGTGAATCTGATTTTGAATTCTGGCATTTTGCGTGAGTCAGAATGTCACGGTTCCCCGTACAACGCCGATTGCGCGTGCGCCTGCCGCCCTGCGCCAAACACCAATTCCGAAGCGATGCTGACGAGCCTCAACTAGCCAGCTTTGCGCAAAGTCACTACCCAGCCAGGCTGCGGCTCGCCGGAAAGATATTCGTGCACATGCTGCTCGATAAGAAAAACCTGCAAATTGGCAGCTTGAGCTGTTTCCTCCACATAAGCCGCGCTGTGAGCAAAGTGCAGGTTATGGCGCACCGCCACTGCTTCTGATTCGCTGCGATACAAAGTGAAGACGAAATTCCCGCCCGGATTTAACAAACGCCCGGCAGCCTGAAAAACCGGCGCCAGATCCCCGAACAAGATCAACACGCCTGAAGCGACAATCAGATCGAACATCCGGTTGCAGCCCTGCATGAAGCCGACTGCCTCCATGCATTCCAGCTTGTTGTAATAGCCTTTTTTCTGTGCTTGTTCCAGCATATGAGGAGAGAGATCTACGCCCTCCAAACGCCTGGCGTAAGCCCGCAAATACTCGCCACAGACACCTGTCCCGCAACCGATATCCAGAACATCGAGCTGGCGTGCTTGCGGCAGCCCGAGTTTTTCCAGCATCTCGTGCACATGTTTGGGACCAAGAAACTCCATTCCAGGCCGCTGCACGTCGCTATCCCAGTTTTGCGCTTTCTTTTCGTAATTCCTCAGCATCACCGCTGCCGGAAAGCGCTCTGGAACCGCACCGGCATTCAATTTTGCCAGCTGCATCTTCACTTCACTGTTGTCACCGGAGTCAAGCTCCAGAAAGCGGTTAAAACTCGCGATCGCCTGCTCGCGTTCCCCAAGCTCGGCGTAACAGACACCCAATCCTTCGTAAGCCGCCTTGTAAGCGTCCGACAGGTTGAGCGCTTCACGATAACTTTCTATAGCCTCCTGGAATCTTTTCTGACTGCCCAGCACACTGCCCAGATTACAGTAGGCCTCGACAAAGCCAGGGCGCAGCAGAAGTGCTCGGCGGTAACATTTCTCGGCCTCATTGAACTGCTCCAGGTTTTTGTAAATATTACCCAGGTTGTTGTGCACCTCAGGCATGTTGGGCTCCAGACTGAGCGCCCGCTGATAACAGGCTATTGCCTTGTCGAATTGCCGCGTCATCTGATAAATATTGCCGAGGTTGTTCTGAATCATTTGCGAAAGCGGATTGATTGCCTCGGCCTGCAGCAGGAACTTTAATGCATTGCCCAAATCTCTCTGCTCTGCATAGAGCGTACCCAGCAGATAATTCGCATCAAGATGCATCGGGTTATGCCGGAGTGCGCGCTTGTAGAAACTCTCCGCCGCCGGGAAGTCCCGCTCTTTTTGCTTGCTGAGTCCCTTTTTGAAATACTTCTGGCACTGTTCGTAATCATTGCTCGACATCTGCAGACCCTTTCAAATTACAAATCGCAACCTAATCATGGCCAAATAAAGGCGGCTTCGCCGCCCGCTCAAGAAGTTGCTTTTTTTCTGTACAACGCCGATTGGGCGTGTGCCTGTAGCCCTTCACCAAACGCCAATACCGAAGCGATGTCGCCAAGCTTCTGCGCACCCTGAGCGGATACCTGGATCAGGCTGCTGCGTTTCTGGAAATCGTACACGCCCAGCGGCGAGGAGAAACGCGCGGTGCCGGAAGTCGGCAGCACATGGTTGGGGCCGGCGCAATAGTCGCCTATCGCCTCGGAGGTATAGCGGCCCAGGAAAATCGCGCCGGCGTGTTTCAGCTTGGGCAGCCAGGCTTGCGGGTCAACAACCGACAGCTCCAGGTGTTCCGGCGCGATGCGGTTGCTGATGGTGCAGGCTTCGTCCAGGTCGGTGACCTGGATCAGCGCGCCGCGATTTTCCAGTGCGGTTTGAATAATGCAATGGCGCGGCATCTGCATCAACAACCTGTCGGCGCTCTGCGCCACCGCCTCTATGAATCTTGCATCCGGCGACAGCAGGATGGCCTGCGCCAGTTCGTCGTGTTCTGCTTGCGAGAACAGATCCATCGCGATCCAGTCCGGGTTCGTCTGCCCGTCGCAGATCACCAGGATCTCGGACGGGCCGGCGATCATGTCGATGCCGCACACGCCGAACACGCGGCGTTTCGCGGCTGCCACGTAAGCGTTGCCGGGGCCGACGATCTTGTCCACCCTGGGGATGGTCGCGGTGCCGTAAGCCAATGCCCCCACCGCTTGTGCGCCGCCGATGCTGAACACGCGATCCACGCCCGCCAAATAAGCCGCCGCCAACACCAGATGGTTTTTTGCGCCGTCCGGGGTCGGCACCACCATGATCAGTTCGGCAACACCGGCCACCTTGGCGGGCAGCGCGTTCATCAACACTGAGGACGGATAAGCGGCCTTGCCGCCTGGCACATACAGACCGACGCGATCCAGCGGGGTGACTTGCTGGCCGAGCAGCGTGCCGTCGGCATCGGTGTAATTCCACGAAGTTTGCACCTGCTTTCGGTGATAATCGGTGATGCGCTGAGCGGCTTGTTCCAGCGCACTACGCTGCCCCACAGACAGGCTATCGAATGCGGCGCGCAATTCGAATTTCGGTATTTCCAGCGCTGCCGCGCTGCTTGCTTTGAGGCGGTCAAAACGCTGCGTGTATTCCAGCACCGCCGCATCGCCGCGCTTGCGCACATCCGACAGTATACCGGCCACGGTCGCTTCGAGCTTTTCATCCGCCGTCTCCTCGAAGGTCAGCAGCTTGTCGAGCTCGGCGTTGAAACCGGCAGCGCGGGAGGATAGTTTCCTGATGTTCATGCTTTGATCACTTTAGGTATTTCGTTATGAACTATTTCTTTATCGCTTTGGCAAACGCATCCAGCATCGGCTGGATCTCCGCATGCTTCAATTTGAGGGCGGCCTGGTTCACCACCAGCCGCGATGAAATATCCTGGATGTGCTCGACCGCCTTGAGGTGATTCGCCTTCAGCGTGTTACCGCTGCTCACCAGGTCCACGATCGCGTCCGACAACCCGACCAGCGGGGCCAGTTCCATCGAACCATACAGCTTGATCAGGTCCACATGCACGCCTTTGGCGGCGAAGTGTGACCTGGCGGTCTGCACATATTTGGTCGCCACGCGCAGGCGCGCTCCCTGGCGCACCGCAGATTCATAATCGAAATCGTCGCGCACCGCGACCATCATGCGGCAACGCGCGATGTTCAGGTCCAGCGGCTGGTAAAGTCCGGTGCCGCCGTGCTCGTTCAGCACATCCTTGCCCGCCACACCGACATCAGCCGCACCGTATTGAACATAGGTCGGCACGTCGCTGGCACGCACGATGATCAAACGCACATCGGCGCGATTGGTCGGCAATATCAGTTTGCGCGAAGATTCCGGGTCTTCCAGCGCGGTGATCCCCGCCGCGTTCAGCAACGGCAGTGTTTCTTCGAAGATGCGGCCCTTGGAAAGTGCAATCGTTATCATTTTTTATCTCTCGTTCGATCACCCTCTCCCCCAGCCCCTCTCCCGCAAGCGGGAGAGGGTGGCGCGTTAGCGCCGGGAGAGGGAATTATTTGATGCGGCGAATATTAGCACCGAGCGCCGAAAGTTTTGCTTCGATGTGTTCATAGCCACGATCCAGATGGTAGATGCGATCCACGATGGTCTCTCCTTGCGCGGCCAGTCCGGCGATGACCAGACAAGCCGAGGCGCGCAAGTCGGTCGCCATGATGGTCGCGCCTTCCAGTTGCGCACAACCCTTGATCACAGCGGTGTTCCCTTCCACTTCGATCTGCGCGCCAAGACGGCGCAGTTCCTGGACGTGCATGAAACGGTTCTCGAATATCGTCTCGACCACCATTGCACTGCCCTCTGCGATGGTGTTCATCGCCATGAATTGCGCCTGCATGTCGGTGGGGAAAGCCGGATAAGGCGCGGTGCGCACATTCACCGCCGTCGGGCGCTTGTTCATCTGCAGATTGATCGTGCTGCCAGAGACCTTTATCGCCGCGCCGGCCTCCTGCAACTTCTCCAATATATTGTCAAGTATATCGGCACGCGTATCGGTCAGGGTGATGTTGCCGCCTGCAGCTGCCGCCGCAACCAGGAACGTGCCGCTCTCGATGCGGTCCGGCATGATGCGATGGCTCGCGCCATGCAATCTTTCCACGCCTGTGATGCTGATGGTGTCGCTGCCCGCCCCATCGATGCTGGCGCCCATCGCGATCAGGCAATGCGCCAGATCCACCACTTCCGGTTCGCGGGCCGCGTTTTCCAGCACCGTCACGCCGTCCGCCAGCGCCGCCGCCATCATCAGGTTTTCCGTGCCGGTGACGCTGACCAGATCGAACAAGATCCGCGCACCCTTCAGGCGTCCTCCCGGCACTTGCGCATGGATATAGCCGTGCTCGATATGGATCTCGGCACCCATCGCCTGCAAGCCCTTGATGTGCAGATCCACCGGGCGCGAACCGATCGCGCAGCCACCCGGCAGCGAGACCATGGCCTCGCCGAAGCGCGCCGCCAGTGGACCCAGCACCAGGATCGCGGCACGCATGGTCTTCACCATGTCGTATGGCGCTTCGAGTTTGCCGATATGTGCCGCAGACAATACCCTCTGCCTGCCGTTCGCTTCTATTGCAACGCCCATCTGCTGCAGCAGCTTGCACATCGTGGTGATGTCGTTCAACTCAGGCACATTGTCGAGTTGCAGGGGATCGCTGCTCAGCAGGCTGGCGCACAATATCGGCAGTGCCGCGTTCTTGGCGCCGGAAATGCGCACCTCGCCGTTGAGGCGGGAACCGCCCTGTATCGCTAATTTCTGCATGGGTTATTTTTGGCTGTGCCACTCTTGCGGCGTAAAGGTTTTCATCGACAACGCATGAATCTCTGCGCGCATCCGGTCGCCCAGGGTCTGGTAGACCATCTGGTGGCGTTGCACGCGACTCTTGCCGACAAACGCCTCGCTGACTATCACCGCCTCGAAGTGAGTGCCATCATCGCCCGCCACACTTAGATGTTCGGTCACCATGCCTTGCGCTATATTATTTTGAATGCTTTCCGGAGTGACCATAGGTAAATCCATTGTTCGTTATTTGGAGTGCGGCGACGTGTCGCCGCACTCCATATCAAACCGATTGCTGCGGCAGCAGTTTGTCCACCCCATACAAACGCGCCAGGCTCAGCAGATCCTCAGGCAAACCCGTCACGCGCAACTCGCGCTCACCGCGCTGTGCGGCCCTTTCCCAGCCCAGCAACATGCTGACCGCAGCGGAGTCGACCGACTCGACCCGGGAAAAATCCACCCGCAGATCTTCGCCTGCCAGGCGCTGCAACCCGGTCGCAAACAATGCCGGAACGGTATCCATGTTCAGGTGGCCTTGCAGCACCATCCACTCACCCGGGTGCCCGGCCAACAGTTCTTCGGTATCGTGATGATTCAATTTACCCCAACCTTGCGCATGTCGCTATCAGCCGCATTGGCATTCTTGTCGGCCAGGGTCTTGATCAGGCCATCTATCCCGTTTTCCTGAATTTGCGTAGTGAAGGTGCCGCGATAACTCATCACCATGCTGACCCCTTCAATGGATATGTCAAACGCCTTCCAGCCATTGGCGGCTTTCTTCAATTCATAGTCCACCGGGATCGGCTGTGAGCCGGGCTTGAAGATGAGTGTCTTGACGGTTGCCTCGGTCTCATCATCCACCGCCAGCTTGTACGGCTTCACCTCGATCGTCTGATCGCGATAAACCGTGAAAACCTTGGTATAGGTGCGCACCAGCATGTTGCGGAATTCCGTCACCAGCGCCTGCTTCTGCTCGAGGGTCGCGGTACGCCAATACTTGCCGACCGCCAGTTGTGTCATGCGTGTAAAGTCAAAATGCGGCAGCACCTTGGCATCCACCAGCGCCAGTATCTTTTTCTGATCGCCGGCCTGGATATCCTTGTCTTGCTTGATGATCGCGGTGACTTCGTCCACGGTGTTTCTGATCAGTACGTCAGGCGCGATTACATCAGCGCGCGCCGCAACCGCCGCACTACACACCAGCACCCCCAGAATCGCTTGCTTCAATACCGTCATGTGATTCCTCGTTTATTTCGCCGGCTCATCTGCTTTGTTATAAATGTACTTGCCGATCAGATCTTCCAGCACTATAGCCGACTGGGTCTTCTTGATGACCCCCCCGTTTTTGAGCATCTCGCTGTCACCGCCGGGCATCAGGCCGATGTACTGCTCGCCCAGCAAACCGGAGGTCAGAATATTGGCGAAAGTATCCCTGGGAAACTGATAACGGCTATCCAGGCTCATTTCCACTTTGGCCTCATAGCGTTCAGTATCCAGGGTGATGCCCGTCACGCGTCCGACCAGCACCCCGGCGCTCTTGATTGAAGCCTTGGGCTTCAACCCGCCGATGTTGGTGAAATATGCCTGCACTTGATAGGCATCCGACACGTTGTAGGTACCCAGGTTCCCGACCTTCATCGCCAGCATCACCAGCGCTGCGATGCCTGCAACGACAAATGCGCCCACCCACAAATCCAGCGTAGTCCGTTCCATAATATGAATTCCCTTAAACTCAATTCCCTCTGAACATGATCGCGGTCAATACGAAATCCAGCATCAGGATCGCCAGCGACGATGTCACTACCGTGCGCGTGGTCGCACCCGACACTCCTTCTGCGGTGGGAGGCGCATCATAGCCCTCGAACAACGCGATCACCGTCACCACGATTCCGAACACGAAGCTCTTGATGACTCCGTTCAATATGTCATCGCGAAAATCCACGGCAGCCTGCATCTGCGACCAGAACGAACCTTCGTCCACACCGATCTGCACTACACCCACCAGGTAACCGCCAAACACACCCACCGCGCTGAACATGGCGGCCAGCAGCGGCATCGAAATCACGCCGGCCCAGAAGCGCGGAGCGACAATGCGCGCAATCGGATTTACCGCCATCATCTCCATCGCCGAGATTTGCTCGGTCGCCTTCATCAACCCGATCTCGGCGGTCATCGCAGAGCCAGCGCGACTGGCAAACAGTAATGCCGCCACCACCGGTCCCAATTCGCGCACCAGACTCAGCGCCACCATGCTGCCCAGTGCCGATTCGGAACCGTAGCGCTTGAGTGTCTCGTATCCTTGTAAACCCAGCACCATCCCGACGAACAAACCCGCCACGATGATGATGATCAAAGACATCACGCCAGTGGAAAACAGCTCTTTGATGGTCAGATGGAAACGCCGGAAACTGCTGCCTGAATATAACAGGGTATAAACAAAAAAGCGCGATGCCATGCCGATGCGCCATACCGCGTTGATGGCGCGATGGCCGATTATTCTGATTGTATTGGTTGCAGACATATGTAGGGACCTCTGATCAAGCCCGCAGATCCAGATCCAGGCGGTAATCCCTGCCGGGATAATGGAATGGCACCGGGCCATCCATTTCACCATGCACGAACTGGTGCACATAATCCTTGTCCGAGGCGCGGACCTGATCGGGCGTTCCCTCGGCAACTACCACGCCTTCGGCCATGAAATAAACATAGTCCACAATCTTCATCGACTCCTGGACGTCATGGGTAACTACTATAGAAGTCGCGCCCAGCGAATCATTCAGGCGGCGAATCAGGTCTCCGACCAGTCCCAGCGAAATCGGGTCCAGTCCGGCGAACGGCTCGTCATACATGATCAGCATCGGATCGAGCGCCACCGCGCGCGCCAGCGCCACGCGACGCGACATGCCGCCAGACAACTCGGAAGGCATCAAATTTTGAGTCCCGCGCAATCCCACCGAATGCAACTTCATCAACACCAGGTCATGAATAATCTCTTCCGGCAGTTCAGTATGCTCACGCATCTGAAATGCCACATTGTCATAAACGGACATATCGGTAAATAGCGCGCCGAACTGGAACAGCATGCCCATCCTGCGCCGCATTGCGTACAAACCCTCCTGATCCAATTCGTGCATCACCTGCCCGCCCACCTTGACGCAACCCCCGGTCGGCTTGAGCGATCCGCCGATATGGCGCAGCAGAGTGGTTTTGCCGCAACCGCTCAAACCCATGATGGCGATCAAACTCCCTTTCGGGACGGTCATATTGATGCCTTTCAGAACCGGGCGCTTATTGTAGGCAAAATTAAGATCGCGTATTTCGACCAATGCTGGCACAGACAAAATTGAAACCCTAAAATCGAGATCGCGCATTCTAAACCACGCGCCGGCAATTCCCAACTCATTCCGGTTTAAGCCGCGCATGGTGAAAGGTGAAAAGAAGCAACGGCTTTTTTATGATCGACTTTCACATTTCATGCTTTCCCTATCCCCTTGAGCTTAAGCACGCTTGCCGTTATGCTTCTTACAGTATGCCTATCTTCATGAGAAAAAGTTGAGCACCCATTCGACACCCCCCGATCTGCTGATTGTTGACGACGATCCGCTGATACGCGAAGGGCTGGCCATGTCTTTTGGCAGCGACTTTAAAGTACATCAGGCCGAGTCGCGCGAAGCGTCGATAGCCCTGCTGCGCGATTTGCCCAATCCGCCCAAACTGGCGCTGATTGATTTGGGGCTGCCGCCTTTTCCGCACCGGCCCGAAGAAGGATTCAGACTGATTGCTGAATTGCTGGCTCATGCGCCCAAAATCAAGATATTCGTACTATCCGGACAAAACGATCTAAGTAATGCCCGCCATGCGCGGGCTATGGGTGCGATCGATTTCATAGCCAAACCCTGCTCACCCGAACAGATCAGAAAGCACTTTGAAGATGCGCTGAAAATTGAGAAAACCCAGCAGACTGGCGAATTTCGGCCTTTGCCATCTGAGGAAAGCCCGGGCGAATCCCAGTTCGGCATCATCGGCCAAAGCACACGCATCAAGGTGCTGCGTGATCAAATAGCATTGTATGCCACCCTGCCTTTTCCTGTTCTGATCGAAGGGGAATCTGGCAGCGGCAAGGAACTGGTGGCCACTGCAATCCAGAAGAACGGACCAAATCGGCATGCGCCGTTCAAGATACTCAATTGCGCCGCGATCTCTCCGACACTGATCGAGCCCACCCTGTTCGGCTACAGCAAAGGCGCCTTCACCGGCGCAACCAGCGCACAATCAGGATTCTTTGAGGACGCATCTGATGGCACGCTGTTCCTTGACGAAATTGGCGAACTGCCGCTGGAACTGCAAACCAAATTGCTGCGGGTACTGGAAAATGGCGAGTATCAGCGTGTCGGAGAGACTACCGCGCGCACCAGCCGCGCGCGTATCATCGCCGCAACCAATCGCAACTTGCGCGATGCGGTCAGGGCCGGGAGTTTTCGCAGCGATCTGTACCACCGCCTGAACGTATTCCCGATTTCCGTTCCTCCGCTGCGCGAACTTGGCGGGGACAAGCTGCTGCTGCTCGACCATTTCCGCGCTTTCTACTCACAGCAGATCAAGCAAGCGCCTTTTCAACTGAACACGGAAGCGCTGCAATTGTGGGAGCGCTATAGTTTCCCCGGCAACAATCGCGAATTGCGCAACATCGTCATCCGGCTTTCCACCAAATATCCCGGGGAAACCGTTAATGCCAAGCAACTGCAGGATGAATTTGACCCGTTTGAAACGCCCGCCACTCGCAACAGAAGAAAACAGCCGGAAGACCGAAGGCAATTGCTGCAAAGTCACGGCGAGGAGCCCGCACAGCGGGCTGTTTCGAGTGGTTATCACTCTTCCAGCAACGGAGCAAGCGGATCGCCTGTATTTGACAACACGGGGCAGGTCCTGAACCAGCTCAAGGCAGGTAATTTCAATCTGGATCAGCATCTGCGCGAGCAGGAAGCTTGCTATATTAGCGCCGCATTGGAACTGGTCTCCGGCAACATCAGCGAAGCTGCCAGGCTGCTCGGCATTAACCGCACCACGCTACACAGCCGAATGGGGGCGCATGAAAAACTCAAGCAATAGAATCCAGGGCATGAGAGTGTTTGGCAATCCGTCACGCTGCTCCCGCTCCATTGGCAAGCTATTGATGGCAATGAGAACCGGCAGGTGTGACATGGCAGCATTTTTGGAAGGACGCATATGTACTTAGAACACTTCGGGATCGCCGAGCACCCGTTCAGGATCACACCTGTCACAGAATTCTTTTTTTCCGGCGCCAATCGCGGTGAAATTCTTGATGCACTGATCTATTCCATCTGCGAGGTCGAGGGCATCGTCAAGGTGAGCGGCGAAGTCGGCAGCGGCAAAACCATGCTGTGCCGCATGTTGCTTGAAAAACTTCCCGGGCATATCGAAACGATTTATCTCGCCAATCCCAGCTTGTCGCGCGAGGAGATGCTGTATGCGATCGCCGACGGCCTCGGACTGAGCACTTCCGGCGAGCGTGTCGGCGTCATCATGAGCATGATCCAGAACAAGCTCGAGGCGAAGGCACGCGAAGGCAAGCGCATCGTCGTGCTGGTGGATGAGGCGCATGCGATGCCGCTGGACACACTGGAAGAACTTCGCCTGTTATACAACCTGCAGGTCGGCAATTCCAAACTGATGCAGATAGTCCTGTTCGGGCAGCCGGAACTGAATACCAAGCTTGACCAGCCGAACATGCGCCAGCTCAAGGATCGCATCGTGCATCACTTCAACATGCAACCGCTGTCGCGCAACATCCTGGAAAGTTACCTGATGTTCCGGATGCGCGCCGCCGGTTACCACGGCCCGAACATTTTTTCGCCGGGCGCCGTCAAGCTGATCGCCGACGCTTCCAACGGGCTGATGCGCCGCGTCAATATCCTTGCGGACAAATCGCTGTTGTCCGCATTCGTCGAGGATACCTATTACGTCAAAACCCATCATGTGCAGGCTGCGCTTCGCGACAGCGATCTTGAGCCAACCCGTTCATGGACGCGCAGGGGACTCCTGCTGGCAATAACTGCAACAGCGCTACTCATGGCCGGCTTGACAACATGGTGGATGTTGGAAAGCACGGCAGGGGCAACTTCACGATCTGCACCACAGGAAACGCGGCCTTCAGGCGCCATGGGATCTGTTGCACCCCCTGCGAAAGAGCCCGGTGCATCTGCAGTCGTTTCTGCACAAACCATGGCGCCGAAACCGGACAACATGCCCGCCCCGGCGGCAACCGTGGCAGAAAACCAGCTAACTACTCCCTTGGCAGAAACGGCACCCCCCGTTTTATCCCGGGAACATGACACAACTGCATCCGGCGCCGAAAAACAGGAACCTCCACCCGCCAGCCGCCCAGAGGTTAATTACCTGCTGTTCGAGCAACGCATGGCGGCGGGCAAACAATTGCTTGCGCAGAAATCCGCCGTGGCCAGCATCCAGTTGTTTTACAATGAAAATATCAATCCGGAACGCATCGAGGGTTTCCTCGGGCGCGCAGACAAACTTGGCATACTCCACGAAATCTATTTGTTGCCCACCAAGTTCGGCAAAAATGACGGTTTGCGCGTGCTCTATGGCGCATACCCTTCGATTGATGCGGCACGCAAAGCAACCAAGGAATTGCCGAAACGTTATCGGGAAGCGTTCGCCACATCCATCCACATATTTTGACTGCATTAACATTAATATTCATAAAGCAAGAAGGCAGGGTTAAGGTATATTGAGCAACAGCCACAAAGCTGTTAGTCTGCGTTCCAATCAGGGAGATTAAAGAACCATGCGCTCATGTAACATATTTTACCTATGCGCCATCAGCACGGTATTGGCTGGATGCGGCACGTCACCGCTCCTTCCCTCGGACAAACACCTCCAGCGACCGGCCGGCCAGTCTGACGCGACTGCTATCCCGGAAACGGTCAAGCGCAGCGTCATTCTCCCCCCGCCCAAGCCTGCGACAAAAGTCGAGACTTACAGCGTGGTGGTCACCAATGTTCCAGCTCAGGAAATATTGTTCGCGCTGGCACGCGATGCCAAGATCAACCTGGACATCCACCCGGGCATCCAGGGCGCGGTCACGGTGAACGCCATCGACCAGACCTTGCCGCAAATCCTGACGCGCATCGCCAGGCAAGTGGATATGCGCTACGAACTGAACAACGGTTACCTGACCGTGATGCCGGACTCCCCCTACCTGCATAGCTACAAGATCGATTACGTGAACATGGAACGCGATTCGGACGGCACAATGTCAAATGCAACTCAAGTCGGTTCAGGTTTGTCCGGCAGCGTAGCCGGAGCAGGTGGCTCTGGCAGCAATAATTCGTCGCTTATCATCAAGAACACTTCCAAAAATCACTTCTGGGAGACCCTGGTCCAGAACATCAAGGACATCTTGCGCGAAACCGACAAGATTTTGCCAGCTGGCTCCAGTGAAACTTCGGTCCAGCAGATCAAAGAGGCCAGCAGCAGCGGCACCGGGGTTCAGCCTGAAACTGGCAGCAAAAAATCCGCGCCCAAAGGCGGGATCGAAAACAGCCCCAATCCGGTCAGCATCGAAGAAGGCGGCATGACCGTCACACGTCGCAGCACTTTCCGCGAGGCTGCCTCGGTGATCGCCAATCCCGAGAATGGCATCATTACGGTCCGCGCCACCGGAAAACAGCATGAGAAGATCCAAGAGTTCATCGACCAGATCATGACCAGCGCCCGGCGCCAGGTATTGATCGAGGCGACTATCGTGGAGGTGCGGCTAAGTGATAACTACCAACAGGGCATAGACTGGTCCAAGTTCCTGGTTGCCCCTGACACCAAGGGCTTTGTTTTAAATCAGACTGGCACGGGTGAGTTGCTCGCTACCAATACCGGGAGCATGTTCACTCTCGGTTACTTCAACCCAACTTCCAAGTTCGGCGATATTGCAGCGAGTATTTCTTTGCTGGAGTCGTTCGGCAACGTAAAAGTGCTGTCCAGCCCCAAGTTAAGCGTTTTGAACAATCAGACAGCTATGCTGCGCGTGGTGGATAACAGTGTGTATTTCACCGTCAACTCAACTATCGCACCCTGCTCCCCAAATCCTTGCACTCCTATCATCAGCTACACCACTACCATCACCACGGTGCCTATAGGATTCACGATGAGCTTGACCCCGCAGATCAACGACAGCGACACGGTTCTGCTCAATATTCGTCCGTCCATAACGCGCTTACTCAGAGATGCTCTGGATCCCACTCCAGCACTGCTCGTTCCGAACAAGGTTCCGCAGACATCGACCAGAGAAATGGAATCTGTGCTAAAAGTCCAGAACAACCAGATCGCTGTACTGGGTGGCCTGATGGAGGATCGCATGGACAAGTCTACCGATGCGGTTCCAGGCTTGGCCGATATCCCACTGTTAGGTAATCTTTTCAAGAACCGTAACGACCAGACAGTGAAGACCGAGCTGGTGATATTCCTGCGCCCGGTCGTGATCAAGGATGCCGACGTAAACGGGGATTTCAGCGCGTATCGCGATTCGTTGCCGGCTCAGGATTTCTTCAAAGAATCAGCCAGCAGCAAACCCTGAGGAACCGCCGAATCATGAGCCTGCTCCTGGACGCACGCAAAAAATCACAGCAAGCACTATCCGCGCTAGATGCGGATAATGGCCATACCAAGCTCGAACTCAGCCTCGAGGAACACCCCGACAAGGGGGCACCCGAAACACCGCTTGGCGCCACGATGGCCGATAACATTGCGCGCAACGCCGGCAAGAATCTGTTCGAGGCGAAATCCCCTGCAATATCCTATTCACGCATGGGCGGCATCAACCGCAATTTGCTGTTTGCCCTGGGCGGCACTGTATTGCTGCTTGCCGCAGGCGCGGGCTATTTGTGGTACATCGATTCTGCCGGCAGTGCCCCGCCTATGCGTCCTCCCATACCGGCTACTGCTGCACCACCTGTTTCCCCTGCACCAATTACGGCGGCGCCGGAAAATAAATCGGTTGCCGGCTCCCCCGCTCCGGGTGCATTTGACAGCGCTGCTCGTACACGGCAGGCAAACAAGTCAGCGCGCAGAAAAATGGGATCATCTCCGCAGTCAACCGGACGCATAAGCATCCAGCCGAAGCAAACCGAATTGCTTGACCCGCTGATAAACAATGCCTACCTCGCTTACCGCGGCGGCAGGCTGAACGAGGCACGGCAGATGTACCTCGAAGTCCTCGGCAAGGATGCGCGCAATACCGATGCGCTGCTGGGGCTGGCTGCCATCGCGCAACTTCAGGCCGAGGACAGGTTAGCCACGCAGTACTACCTGCGCGTGCTGACCCTGGAACCGCGCAATGCGGTCGCGCATGCCGGGATGTCCGCCCTGAACAGGGACGAGAACAACGAAAGCCGCTTGAAGAGCCTGCTCCGTGAACAACGCGATTCGCCAGCACTGCATTTTGCGCTTGGCAACATCTACTCCGGGCAGTCGCGCTGGGGCGAGGCGCAATCAGCTTATTTCAACGCGTATACACTGGACCCGGAAAATGCCGAACTGGCATTTAATCTCGCTATCAGCCTCGATCACCTTGGCCAGAACAAATTGGCTGTGCAATTTTATCAACGCGCCCTGCAGTTGGACCTGACTGGCAGCAACCAACCACTCAGCGCAAGCATGGATCGCGCCAAGATCACCCAGCGCGTGAAGGAGCTGGCGCGCTAATTCACCATGCCGAAGAATAAGATCCCGGAAAAACCAATCCAGCAACCGTTTGGAAAGATACTGGTCGGCAAGGGTGTGATCAGCGACGACCAGTTGCGCATCGCCCTGCAGGAGCAGAGCAAGACACATCAGCCGCTGGGGCGATTGCTGGTGGGTCTCGGCTTTCTCTCGGAAGCGACCATCCGCGATGTATTGTCGGAAAATCTTGGCCAGGAAAGCGTAGATCTTGCCACCATCATCATCGACCCGGCAGCGCTCGCACTGATCCCTAAGGATGTAGCGCGGCGCTATCAATTATTACCTCTGTCGGTGGATCAGAACGAACGCGTCCTGACCCTGGCAATCGCCGATCCCGACAACATCATCGCCCTGGATCAGGTGCGCGCTCTGCTCAAGGATGAATACCGCCTGATCACCCAGTTGGCCAGCGAATCCGACATCCTGCGCGGGATAGACCAGTACTACGGCTTCGAGCTTTCCATCGACGGCATACTGCATGAGATCGAGCCGGGTGAAATGGAATACCAGACGACGCAGTTCGGTGTGAACGAGTTCAGCCAGCCGGTAGTGCGCCTGATCGATGCATTGCTCACCGAAGCGGTGCAACGCGGCGTTTCCGATATCCACTTCGAACCGGAAAGCAGCTTCCTTCGCATCCGCTACCGCATCGACGGCGTGTTGCGCCAGGTACGCAGCCTGCACAAGAGTTTCTGGCCGGCGATGGTGGTGCGCCTGAAGGTGATGAGCAACATGAATATCGCAGAAACGCGCGCCCCGCAAGACGGCCGGATTTCTCTGCGCCTGACCGGACGTTCGATCGATTTCCGGGTGGCTTCTCATCCAACCACCCATGGCGAAAATCTGGTGCTGCGTATTCTGGACCGGCAAAAGGGCATCGTTCCGCTTGACAACATCGGACTGGATGAATCCGCGCTCAATCTGCTCAAGCTGATCATCTCCAAACCGGAGGGTATCGTGCTGGTAACGGGGCCAACCGGCAGCGGCAAAACCACCACGCTGTATTCGGTGCTGAATCACGTCAACACCGAGGCGGTCAACATCATGACCCTGGAAGATCCGGTGGAATATCCCCTGGCCCAGATACGCCAGACTTCGGTCAACGAGGTGGCCAAGATGGACTTTGCCAGCGGTATCCGTTCCATGCTGCGCCAGGATCCGGACATCATTCTGGTCGGCGAGATCCGCGACCAACCGACCGCGGAGATGGCCTTCAGCGCCGCGATGACCGGGCATCAGGTGTATTCGACACTACACACCAACTCGGCCATCGGAGCGATCCCCCGGCTGCTCGATATCGGCATACTGCCAGACATCATGGCCGGCAACATCATCGGCATCGTGGCGCAACGTCTGGTGCGAATACTGTGCAGCGAGTGCAAATACCCGTATACACCTGATGCACTGGAGCGTCAGCTGCTGGGCGTCAACGCACAGCAGGACATCACGCTGTACCGCGCCGCCGGTTGTGAAGCCTGCAACCATCAGGGCTACAGGGGACGCCTCGCCCTGATGGAATTGCTCAAGCTGGATTACGATCTGGACGACCTGATCTCGCATCGAGCCAGCGCCCGCGAAATCAGGGAAGCAGCACTCTCCAAAGGGTTCCGCCCGTTGGCAATGGATGGCATCCGGCGCATCCTGCAGGGCACCACGTCGCTCGCCGAAGTCAGCCGCGTGGTCGACCTGACAGACCGGACCGAATAAGGAATTCTAATGTCACTCTATTCCTATCGGGCGATAGACATCCATGGCAAGAGCCTGAAGGGACTGCAGGATGCCGCCAACCTGATTGATCTGGAACAGCGCTTGAAGCGCAGTGGCCTGGATCTGATCGATGCCAAAATCGATCGCGGCAATATCAGCATCAGATCGAAAAAAGTCAAACGTCCCGAATTGATCACCTTTTTTTTCAACCTCGAACAACTAACCAGTGCTGGTGTGCCGCTGCTGGAATGCCTCGCCGATCTGCGCGATACGATGAGCGATCAGATTTTTCGCGAAGTCCTCGCCAATATGGTCGAATCCATCGAGGGTGGCAAAAAGCTTTCCCAGGCGATGGCGCAGCATCCCGAAGCGTTCGACAAGATTTTTGTCAGCCTGACGCATGCCGGCGAGGAAAGCGGACGCCTGCCCGAGGTGTTCGGACACATCACCGAATCGCTGAAGTGGCAGGACGAAATGGCCTCGCACACCAAGACCATCATGATCTACCCGGCCTTCGTCGGCACCATCGTGCTGGGTATCACCTTTTTTCTGATGATCTACCTGGTGCCGCAACTGGTCGGCTTCATCAAGGGCATGGGGATGGAAATCCCGATCCAGACGCGCATATTGCTGGCCACCTCTGCATTCTTTGTGGATTACTGGTATGTGCTCATCGCGCTTCCGATTGTCCTGCCCATTGTCGTCAAACTGATCATAAATTACAGCCCGGAGATGCAATTCAAATTCGACAAGTTGAAGCTCGACTTCTGGGTGACCGGCCCGATCTTGCGCAAGATAATCCTCGCCAGATTTGCCAATACGTTCGCGATAATGTACGGTTCCGGCATAAGCATACTCAACTGCATCACCATCACACGCGACGTGGTCAACAACCGTGCCATCGCCAAGAGCCTGGCCGATGTGACGTTTGAGATAGAGTCGGGAAAGAATCTGACCCAGAGTTTCCAGAATACCGGCATGTTTCCGCCGCTGGTGATACGCATGCTCAAAGTCGGCGAAGCCACCGGTTCGCTGGATAAAGCCCTGCTCAACGTCAGCTACTTTTATGACAGGGAAGTAAAGGATTCGATCAAAAAAGTGCAGGTGATGATCGAGCCGACCATGACCCTGATATTGGGGGCATTGCTTGGCTGGGTAATGCTTTCTGTGCTGTCACCCATTTATGACATCATCGGCAAGGTGCAATTTTAATGAAACACTCTCTGCTGCTATTTCTTAGTGCTGGCCATCTTCATGCCCAGCACATGGCGGGCGGCCAAATCGCCGTGACACGCGATTTCGTCGACTCCGTCCAGGGTCGTGAAGAGTTTGCGTTTTTTCTGAAATCGGTAAATTGCACGGTTTACCTGCTGACCGACCTGATCGAGGAAGACTTCCGCCACGAACTCGTCCCGCACTTGATAGGCAGGAAGCGAGCCGCTCTATTGAAGCGCAAGTTCGACCAATATTATCGCAGCACGCCTTTCCGGCAGGCTATCCTGCTGCATCGCCAGAAGACCGGCAGGCGCGACGATGACATTCTGTTCTCGGCATTGACCAACCCGTCGCTGATCACGACTTGGGTGGATATCATATTGGCGCAGCAAATCCCGCTCGCGGGAATCTTTTCGGTACCGCAGATCAGCGCTCCGCTGGTCAAAAATAGCGCATCGGATCATGTACTGCTGGTCACCTGGGAAAGATTTTCCGGGCTGCGGCAAACCTATTTCAGCAATCATCATCTGCAGATCTCACGGCTGACACCGGTTCACGCCGACCTGACATTCCACGATGCGGTGTTGCGGGAACTCGCACGCACTTATCAGTACCTGAAGAGCCTGAGCTTGCTCCCATCGGATCAAACACTTGACGTGCTCATCCTGTGCCACAGCGACGACCTCAAACAATTGCAGGAGAAATTACCCGAAACCGCAGATATGCGCTACAACTTGGCCGATATCTCCGATATCGGCAGACAACTCAAGCTCGATTACCATTTCACCGATTCGGATGCCAGCCAGATCTTTTTGCACTATCTCGCGGCACACCCGCCGAAAAACAATTATGCCAATTCGACCCATACCCATTTCCATAGCCTGGTCCGATTCAGGGCTGCTCTTTATCTGGCCAGCGGGATAATCCTGACCGGAGCATTATTGTGGAGCGCGGATAACTACATGAGCAGCAGACAAGATGCCAGGGAGACTGCCGAGCTCAATGCAATGGCACAACAGACAATGAGAGAAGTAAAGCAGATCACAGGCAACTTTCCAAACACTTATGCTCCTGCGGGAGACATGAAGGCTGGCGTAACCGTGATGCGCAAACTCAAGCAGTATTCACCTTCGCCGCTGGACATCATGCAGCCGATCAGCTCATCACTGGATCGTTACCCCCGGATCCAGCTTGATGAACTGTCCTGGCAAATGAGCGCAAACGAGCCGGTCGCAAGCAACACCCTTGCAGATGTTCCCGCCCAGGTTGTCATCCTGAAAGGACGCATGTTAGATTTCGCAAATGACTACCGTGCTGCGCTGAACTATCTGGAATCTTTCGAGCGTGATCTTGGCGAAAAAGGCTATCAGGTGACTGTGCTGACCAAACCGTTTGACGCCAGCCCGAGCGGCAGCATCGCAGATCAACACGTGGAGCGCTCGGATACATTGACTTTTTCCGTTAGAATTTCGCGCAGACCCGGGAATACCGAAACTCCTGATATCAACAGGCCACCAGCATGAAGCTCTCCAGAACCGACTTGCCTATATTGCGCTGGAGCATCCTGGCGACCTGCTCATCGGTTCTTGTCAGCGCAGTCATCCTGTACCTCAGCAGCACTTATGTCGGAAACTCGCAAAGAGACCTGCTCAACGCACGCAACGCACGCAATGATGCACGCATGCGCCTGGCAGCGGCGCGTGAGGACAGTGAGAACATGTCCATATATTCCAGCGAATATGGCGCGCTGGTCAAACGAAAAATCATCGGCGATGATCAGCGGCTGGACTGGATAGAAGGCATGGAAATGCTGCGGCAGATGAATCTGGCCTGGGACTTCCGCTACCACATCGCCCCGCAAAAAATCTACGCCCCGAAATCGCCGATATCCGGCGGCAACTTCGATATCCATTACAGCGAAATGGGGCTGCAGTTCGACCTGCTGCATGAGGCGCAGCTGGCAAATTTTTTTACCGCGCTGCCCAAACATATCCAGGGATGGTATCAACTCGAAGGCTGCACACTGAGGCGTGACGCAACCACTGAAGTAAATGCAGCGATGTCATCCGGAGCACAGCTCAGTGCGGAATGCACCGGCGGATGGATCACCCTCAAAAACAGGAACGCCCCATCATGAGCACTTCTATAAAATTATTCCTGATTGCATATGGAGCAATTGCCGCGGCGCTCTGCCAGGCTGAACCGCTGGGGCGGCTGTTCTTCACACCCGAGCAGCGGGCGCAACTGGAACATTCCAAATTGCAGAGCAACGACTCCGGCAACAACTCCCGTGCGCTGACCGTCAACGGCATCGTGCAGAAACACGGCGGCAAGCGCACCGCGTGGATCAACGGCGTGCCGCAGCAAGCCGGCAACAGCGACGAACGCGCGCCGGACAGCTTGCCGGTAGCCGTGCCGGGTTTATCCAAACCAGTCAAGGTCAAGGTCGGCCAGAGAGTGCTGATCAACCCCGCTTCCGATCCTGAAAAATAATCTGCCATGTATCCGCTTGGATGCCGTCACGGCAAAGCAAAACAGCAAGGTGCGGCGCTGATGATCATGATTGTGATCCTGGTGGTGGGGTTTGCCGCCGTGCTGGTCGGCGCGCTCAGTTTGTCAGCACTGAACAGTGCGCGCCAGGAAAGGACCTCTGCCGCGCTGGTACAGGCAAGGGATGCGCTGCTTGGCCGCGCGGTAAGCGATAACAACATGCCGGGCAGCCTGCCCTGCCCTGATACCGACAATGACGGCTCTTCCGAATTATTGAGTGGAAATGATTGCCCCAGCTATATCGGCAGGCTCCCGTGGCGCACCCTGAAGCTGTCGGATCTGCGTGACGGAAATGCAGAGCGGTTATGGTATGCGCTGTCACCTGCTTTTCGTGACGACGCTTCGGCTCAACCCCTCAACAGCAACACCAAGGGTACGCTGCTGGTATACAGCGCCGACGGCGTAACCCCGCAGACTGAAACAGGCTACAGCGCAGTTGCAGTATTATTCTCGCCGGGCAGCGCCATGGGTTCACAAACTCGCAACACAACTGCTGAACAAAACAGCGCGGCAAACTACCTTGACATTGCCAACGGCAGCAACAATGCATCAGCCGCCGGCCCCTTTATTGCCGGCGCAAAGTCCGATACCTTCAACGATCAGCTGCTATTTATCACCACCAAAGACCTGATGCCCCTGGTCGAACAACGGGTGGCCGGCGAAGTAAAACGGGTGCTTGACAAGTACTTCACGGACAACGGCTACTATCCATGGGCGGACACTATAGGTTCTGCCGCTAATTACAATTCCGATAATGGAGAAAATCGAGGATGGCTGCCTGATAATGCATCTGGGGGCGGCTCACCCGACTGGACAAGTCTCCCGTCATGGTTCTTGCCCAACCAATGGTACACGCTGATCTACTATAGCGTAGCGGAAAACTACACAGCAGACCCCGCCGGTTGTAGCAGTTGCATTGACAGCACGCTGAGCGTGAATGGAGTCAGCGGGGTGAAGGTGCTGTTTTTCATGCCTGGCACATACTCTGGAACACGCACAATCAATGAGCTGTCCCACTATCTGGAAGACACGGAAAACAATCAAGACGGTACCCCTACAGCACCAGATGATGTCTATATATATCTCACCTCGCAAGGCAAAGACCGGGACCGGCTGTACTGGTTTTCAGGAACAACGTGGAAGCCATAACATGACAAAATCACACAGGCGCGCTATGAAAGAATATAA
Organism: Pseudomonadota bacterium; assembly: GCA_049320585.1. Lineage (GTDB taxonomy): Bacteria > Pseudomonadota > Gammaproteobacteria > Burkholderiales > Gallionellaceae > Gallionella. The sequence continues at coordinate 103,375 of JBMOQB010000018.1, forward strand.
CTCCGGCTTCACGCTGGTCGAGATCGCGATGGTGTTGTTCATCGTCACGCTGCTATTAGCAGGACTGATCCCAACGATAACTGCCCAACTGGAGCAGCAGCGTACCAATGAAACGCGCAAAAAGATCAGCGAGATTAAGGAGGCGCTGATCGGATACGCCGTGATAAACGGCCAATTGCCCTGCCCCGCCGACCCAACCATCATATCGGGGCAAACTGGCGCCGGCATCAAGCGCAACACTTGTACGACATCCGCCAATTCAACTGGAGTAGTACCTTGGGCCACGCTTGGAGTAAATGAAACCGATGCATGGGGAAACCGCTTTACCTACCGCGTTACTCCCGAATTCGCCGATGCAATCAGCTTGAATACTTTTGGCTTTGACTTCAGCCAAGGCTGCGCCAGCACTTCCACATGCACTCCACCCAGCAACCCACCTTTCTCAAGCTTTGCACTGTGTTCATGCGGCGCTTATTATGTAAATTCAGCCGCAACCGGTGGCGTGACCGTCACTGCTAATGTGCCGGCAGTCATCATCTCACATGGCAAGAACGGCGCCGGCGCCTACACCCCGCAGGGAACACAACTGTCTGTCGGCAGCAACCTCGACGAAAACGACAACAGCAATGGCGCTGGAGATAGTAAGTACGTCAACCATACCCCGACATCCGGCTTCGACGACCTGGTCGATTGGATCACACCCAATATACTATACAACCGCATGGTCGTAGCAGGTAAGCTTCCCTAGGCGCGCCGCCAGGTTGTGCCTGACGCGCTGTCTTCCAGCACGATACCCGCCGCCAGCAGTTCCTTGCGGATGCGATCTGCCTCGGCGTAGTTCTTGGCCTGCTTGGCAGCGCTACGCGCTTCGATCAGATGGTTGATTGATTCAGAAGTGTGAGTTACCACTCCTGTAATGCTTCCCGTAACATCATCCGTTATTGCATTTATCTTCCCAACAATATTTAGTGAGTGCTGAGAGTGCTTGATCGGGTCTTCCTGCAGCAAACCCAGCACACCGCCCAGCGCCTTGAGTTGCGTTGCTGCTTCAACCGACTTGGTGATGTTCACTTGTTTCGACAATTCGAACAATACTGCCATCGCTTCCGGTGTGTTGAAATCGTCATCCATCGCCGCCTTGAAGCGTTGCGCATGCGGTTCGTTCCAATCGACAGCAACCCCTCCCGGCCTCCCCTTGTCAGGGGAGGAGGCTTGCTCCCCCCTGACAAGGGGGGCTGGGGGGGTTAAACTCTTCAATGCCGTATAAAGACCATTTAATGATTGCTTGGCATCATCCAGATGCACGTCGGAATAATTCAGCGGGCTGCGGTAGTGCGCGCGCAGGATGAAGAAACGCACCACTTCGGCTTTGTAATTCTCCAGAACTTTGCGAATAGTGAAAAAGTTGCCCAAGCTCTTGGACATCTTTTCCTTGTCGACATTGACGAAGCCGTTGTGCATCCAGTAATTGACGAAAGTGCACTGGTGCGCGCCCTCGCTCTGCGCGATCTCGTTCTCGTGATGCGGGAACTGCAGGTCTGCCCCGCCGCCGTGAATGTCGAAATGCTTGCCCAACAATTTTGAACCCATCGCCGAACATTCGATATGCCAGCCGGGGCGGCCCTTGCCCCAGGGCGAGTCCCACTTTACTTCTTCCGCCTCTTCGTCCCTGGCGTGTTTCCACAACACGAAATCGAGCGGGTCGTGCTTGTTGTCCGCAACTTCGACACGCTCGCCGGCACGCAAATCTTCCAGCGACTTGCCGGACAGTTTGCCGTAACCGGGAAATTTGCGCACCGCATAATTAACGTCGCCGTCCGCCGCACGGTAGGCCAGCCCGTTCTTCTCCAGTTTCGCTATCATGTCCAGCATATCGGGCACATATTGCGTGGCGCGCGGCTCATGGCCGGGGTGCTGCACGCCCAATGCGTCGGCATCCTCGTGCATGAAATCTATGAAGCGTTGCGTGAGCGCATGGATGGACTCCCCGTTCTCCGCCGCGCGCTTGATGATCTTGTCGTCGATGTCGGTGATGTTGCGCACGTAGGTCACATCGTAGCCGCTTGCCTTGAGCCAGCGATACACCATGTCGAACACCACCAGCACGCGTGCATGGCCGAGGTGGCAATAGTCGTATACCGTCATCCCGCACACGTACATGCCGGCCTTGCCCGGAGCTATCGGCACGAATTCCTGTTTGTCGCGTGTCAGCGTATTGTAGATTTTTAACATTATTTCTCTGCGGCAAGAGGATGGAAGGCACGTCCCACATAGGCAATGACATCATCCACCTGTTGTTCAGACAATACCGATTTCCACGCAGGCATCGAAGTGCCGGGCAGGCCATCGCGTATCACTGTTTTTAGGCGCGTACTGGTCATGCCGGACATGGCTTGGGAGCTGGTCAGGTCGCGCGGATGCGGTTCCATGAAACTGCCGATCCAGTTGCGCGCGGTGCCATCCGCCGCATGGCAGAACGCGCAATTCTGCTGGAACAGCTTTTCGCCGCGCCTTTCCGCTGCGGACAGGCCGGCAATGACTGGCGCGCGGTCATGCAGCAGATAGGGGCTGGCGCTGGTCATCGCGTCAAGAGAAGATCTATTCCGCTCATTTGTGCCGCCGGTCGCTTCCAGGGCAGGCTGGTCCCCCGGCGAATACTGGTTGCGCGGATATGACACCGGCCGCGTTTCCCAGATTACCTCTGGGTTGCTGGTGCGGGCGCGGTCATGGCAGCTCACACAACTGGACATGAATAGTCGCTTGCCTTCGGTCTGTTGCGGGGTAAGTTGCTCCCAGGGTGTGTCCAGCGGAATCTCGCCGCTGGTGAACGGGAATGCCGCAACGTAGCGCTGGTGATCAAACCAGCCGTTGGCTTCGGTATGGTAACGGGTGTTCTCGCGCTTCGCAAGCATGAATTCCTGACGTATGAAATCCGCTACCGCTTCGATCTCGCGCGGCTTCAGAACGCTGGAGAAACTCATCATCGCTGTGCCCGGTCTGCCGGAGCGGATGGATTGCAACATACGTTCCCGTCCCAGCACATCGGGGGACATGCTGGTGAAATCTACAGGCTTGGGAGTTACCAGAGTGGCTGCCAAGGTGCGGGCGTTGCCCGAGTAGCCATGGCAATAATAGCAGCGGAAATTGTAAATACGCCTGCCCAGTTCGAGCTGTGCAACGCTCACCGCTGTCCCGGGGGCAGCGGAGCGGGGTTCAGCCGGCCCGGTTTCCCCGATTGGCTGAGACGAGGATTCAAAACAGCCGCTCAATAGTACCGTCGCTGCGATCAGCAGGGCGACTCTGCTCATTTACCGCGGTTTCCCGTTCCCTTCTTGCCGGCAAGGATGAAGCTTTGAAACACGTATTCGGCGACATTGGCAATCTCCTGATCGCTCAGCACCTTGCCCCAGGCCGGCATTTCACTGCGCACGCGGCCATTGGTAATGGCCTCGAACAAGGCGGGACGATTCAGGTATTGCCGCGAAGTCTCAAGCAAGAAATCGCGCGGCACAGGATTGATGAAATAAGCGCGCGGACCGTCTCCCGCCCCTGTCACTCCATGGCAGGTGAAACAGTTCTGCATGTAGAAGTCGCGTCCTTTGTCAGGGTCGCCCTTGAGCCCCTTGGGCATCGGCAAAGACATATCCGCGGCCTTGGGCTTTGGAGCATCAACGACCGGATTCAGAGTGGAAAATTTAGGGTTCGTTCCAGCAAAGGCAGTGGAAGGCGCAGAAGCCAAAGTGGACAGCAATACAATGATCGCAACCTGGCTCATGATTTATTTCTTCGGCTTGACGGGAGTCATGAAAGCCTCGCGTATAAAGTCCACCATTGCTTCTATGTCTGCCTTGTTGAAATCTGTGCCATAGGCCCTCATCGCGGTACCCGGCCGGCCATTGGCGACAGAAGCGATCATGCGCTTGCGTGTCAATTGTGAGGCAGCCTTGGGCAGGGTAAAATCAGTTGGCGGCGGCTGCATTCTGCCCGATGTCAAACGTTTCCCTGTTTCACCGTGGCACATCGCGCAGGCTTGCATGTACAGCACCCCTCCACGACTGGCCAGGAGTTTTTCGCTTGGCTTCGCGTGCGTGCCTGCGTTGCCCAGACGCATGAATGTCGCGCGAATGTAATCCACCACCCCTTCGATTTCCGCTGCGGTCAACTCGGTTTTCCAGGAGATCATCGCGGTACCCGGCCGGCCATTGGTGATGGAATGGATCATGCGCTCGCGGGTCAATTCGATAGCTGCTTCAGGAGTGGTGTAATCCCGCGGTGGAACAGCAAAACTGCCCCTGGCCCTGCTTTGCCCGTTGCCTTTATCGCCGTGGCATACCGAACAATAATGCTTGAAAATATCTGAGCCCTTGCGTGGCGCTTTGTCGGACTTGGTTCCGCGATCACCGGCCATTGCCGCATTCCAGCTGCAAAGCAGCAACAGCAGGGTAAAATAACGTAACGCATGAATCCTCACGCCCGACCATCTCGTTTCCACGACTTGCTCAGTCTTTGCACGATCGGGATTCGAGGCGGCTGCTAGTGACAGTGATGAACAAATAAACATATGGCCTCGCTTGATTCGACAGGGTTCTTTAAAGCGGAAAAATGTTATCACATTAAGCAGGCTTGCTGCAAATCACGGCATGTCCACGATAGAAGCATGTGTGGTTGCGCACGAAATTCGCTTTAGTGTATCCTTGCGTTCGATATTGAACCCAACTTTCAGGAATGAACATGACGATGCGATCGCTGATATTTATTATCTTGGCTGCCACTCTTGCGTTAGGCGGCTGCACCACCGCACCCGAACTGGCGCCGATGCCACAATCTGCAAAAGACTTGATGGTATTTCCCCCGCCTCCCGATGAGCCCAGATATATCTTCGAGCGCAGCATTCGCGCTGACATCGATGTGATACCGGAAAATGAAGACGATACGCTGCAGCGCATGCTTACCGGAACAAAAAAACGGGGCACCGCCTTAGGCAAACCCTACGGGCTCGTGGTGGATCACGGACGTCTCTTCGTCGGAGATACTGGACGCCGCAGCGTGATGGTGTTTGATATTCCCGAGCAGAAGTTCTTCACGTTCGGCGAGGAAGACCCCGGCCAATTGGCCAAGCCGCTGGGCATAGATATAGACAAGAACAGCAATATTTATGTGCTTGACGGAACCAAAAAGGTAATCCAGATTTATAATAGGGATGGCAAATTCCTGCGCACGATCGGAAACCCCTCAGATATCAACCGCCCCGCCGGGCTCGGCGTCAATGCCGATGGCAGCCGCGTTTACGCGGTGGACATCGGTGGCAGTAGCTATGAAACCCACAGGATTTTGGTATATGACGGGAATAGCGGCAAGCTACTATCCGAAATCGGCAAACGCGGCGACAAACCGGGGGAATTTAACCTGCCGCGTGACGTTGCGGTCGCTGCGGACGGTACGCTGTATATAGTGGATGGCGGCAATTTCCGCGTCCAGAAATTCACCCCGGACGGCAAGTTTATCAGCGAATTCGGTTCCATCGGTCGGCTGCCCGGGCAATTCTCCCGCCCCAAGGAAATTGCTTTGGACACTGATGAAAACGCCTACGTGGCGGATGCCGCCTTCGGCAATTTCCAGATATTCAACTCCAAGGGAGAATTGCTGTTGGCAGTCGGCATCCGCTCTGCCACTCCCGGACCGACCCATATGATGCTTCCGGCCGGAGTCGCAGTTGACAGCGATGGGCGGGTTTACTTTGCAGACCAGTTTTTCCAAAAGGTGGATGTCTACCGGCCTATCGGCCTTGGTCCCACCGAAGGTTTTACCAACAAGGACATGAGAGGCAAATATGACCCTAACGCTGCCGAAAAGGATGAAAAGGATGTCAAGAAGAACTAGGCGTTGAAACGGATCTGTATCTGGTTGCGAGCCATGGGCATGCCTTGAGCGCGCCCATGGCTTTTTTGCAACCGGCTCGGCATTGTAACCTGCCGCAGTAGTGCAAGTATGCCGGCAACGCGAGCCACAAGGATCAGGGACACAGTCCAAGCGCGCAACTTTTTCTTAAGTCCTCCTGCGCCGCCGCAAAGTCACCCAGCGCGCGATAAGTCAGGGCGCGATCATAATAAGAGTTGGCGTTTTCAGGGTTGAGTGCAATGGCGCGATCATAGTCACTCAGCGCCTCATGATATCTTCCCAGAAAATAATTGGCAGTGGCGCGATTGCCATACACATAGTCAAACGGGAATGTGGCGATCGCCTTGTTGAAATCGTCGATGGCCTCGCCATAACGCTTGAGTTGTCCCAATTCGGTGCCGCGATTGTAATAAATCCGTTCCTTGCCGAATACGCCGGTCTTGTCCCGCGCCAGCTTCTCGGCATCGTCCCACAGTTTCAGGTTGCTGGAGAAAGTGTCCAGCCGGTTCAGCGTCAACGGCACCAGCAGCACACTGGCCAGTCCCAGCACGGCATATGCCTTTTTGGGCGCCAGCCGGCCGAACACGACCGGTAGCGCCGCGAACAATCCCGGCATCCACAGATAGCTGCGATACAGCACAAATGGTTCCTGGATGCGCACCGTGGACCATTCGGTCAGGAACAATAGCCACGGAAACAACAGCGCAAATCCCAGCAATCCCCGGCTTCCCCGTTTCAGCAGCAGCCACACCGCAGCGCAGAAATAGCCCAGGAACCCGGCCAGCCCCAGCGTGTGCCAGCCCAATAATGACGCGGCAAAAGGCTCGCGCATATCCACCGACATCCAGGCCGGGTTCGGCACCAGCCACAACCACAGATATTTGAAGAACAGCCCGCACTGCGTCAGGATGCTCAGCAAATGCAGGTTCGGCAAGTCGGTCAATCCCTGCAGCTTGGCGCCTTGCTTTAGCATATCACCTGCATTGGGTTCATAAGCCGCCCCCAGAACGCCTTTGCTGCTGACGGTGATCCACACCACGGACAGCGCGATCAGCGTCGCGATCGCATAGTAGGGCGCAATCTGCCTGAACAGCGCCGCCGACGGCTTGCGCACCAGCAACGTCATCGCCAGCGCCACGCCCGGCGCCGCGATGCTGTGCTCCTTGGAATACACTGCGGCAAAATAGCACAATGCCGCAACCAGCATCCAGCGCCAGTTTTCGCGCTGCAACCCTTCCAGGTAGGCAAGCAGCATCAGCAGCATGAACAAGGCCGCCATCAGCGTGGAACGCTGGATCAGGTACGCCACGCCATAGACGGCGACCGGGTGCAACGCGAATAGCAGTGCGCCAAACAAAGCGTAGCCGTTCAGCGAAGACGGCAAACCGCCCGGGGCATCCCTGTCCTGATAACCAGCGACTTGCCCGCTTGCGGGCTTAGTCGAATGGCTAGTAGTTCCATCAGCCCGGTCGAAGGAGCCGCCGGCCAGCGTTATGCGGAACAGCCGCCGCAACAGGAAATACAAAGCTATCGAATTGGCCGCATGCAGCAGCACGTTGCCCAGCCTTAGCCAGGATCGGTCGAAGCCCAGCCAGTCCGCAGTCCAGGCCAGGGATGCATAAGGCAGCCAGCGCAACCCGAAGCTGAAACCGTGCCCGTAACCGGACAGCACATCAGGGTTCGAAAAGAAACTGAAATCATCGAAAACGAACGGCGCTGACAGCGATCCGGCATAGAGCGCCACCACAGCCAGCAGCAACCCTGCCTGAATATAAGCACTGTAGTTGAAAAAAACCGCAGTAATGGAAAACAGGTTTTTCATCGGTCATTTCCGGTTAAGCAGGGCCGGGTTACCGTCCCTGCCAGGAATCATAAACTGCAGAGCGCAAGGCCTGCGGATCTGGCTGCTTATGGACATATCCCCCCCAGTGCGCAACTCCTCTTCAAATCCTCCTGCGCCGCCGCAAAGTCACCCAGCGCGCGATAAACCAGCGCGCGATCATAATAAAGCCTTTTGCTATTCGGATTCATCGCGATGGCAAGCTCATAATCACTCAGCGCACGTTGATACTCGCCGCGAAAATAATATGCCTTGGCGCGGCTGCCATAGACCAGTTCATCGCCCGGATATATCGAGATGGCCTTGCTAAAATCGTCGATGGCCCCGTCATAACGCTTAAGCTGGAACAGTTTGTTGCCGCGGTTGATGTAAATACGCTCGACTCCCGGCAAGTTGGTCTTGTCCCGCACCAGCTTCTCGGCATCGTCCCACAGTTCCAAGGTGCTGGAGAAAGTGTCCAGCCGGTTCAGCGTCAACGGCACCAGCAGCACACTGGCCAGTCCCAGCACGGCATATGCCTTTTTGGGCGCCAGCCGGCCGAACACGACCGGTAGCGCCGCGAACAATCCCGGCATCCACAGATAGCTGCGATACAGCACAAATGGTTCCTGGATGCGCACCGTGGACCATTCGGTCAGGAACAATAGCCACGGAAACAACAGCGCAAATCCCAGCAATCCCCGGCTTCCCCGTTTCAGCAGCAGCCACACCGCAGCGCAGAAATAGCCCAGGAACCCGGCCAGCCCCAGCGTGTGCCAGCCCAATAATGACGCGGCAAAAGGCTCGCGCATATCCACCGACATCCAGGCCGGGTTCGGCACCAGCCACAACCACAGATATTTGAAGAACAGCCCGCACTGCGTCAGGATGCTCAGCAAATGCAGGTTCGGCAAGTCGGTCAATCCCTGCAGCTTGGCGCCTTGCTTTAGCATATCACCTGCATTGGGTTCATAAGCCGCCCCCAGAACGCCTTTGCTGCTGACGGTGATCCACACCACGGACAGCGCGATCAGCGTCGCGATCGCATAGTAGGGCGCAATCTGCCTGAACAGCGCCGCCGACGGCTTGCGCACCAGCAACGTCATCGCCAGCGCCACGCCCGGCGCCGCGATGCTGTGCTCCTTGGAATACACTGCGGCAAAATAGCACAATGCCGCAACCAGCATCCAGCGCCAGTTTTCGCGCTGCAACCCTTCCAGGTAGGCAAGCAGCATCAGCAGCATGAACAAGGCCGCCATCAGCGTGGAACGCTGGATCAGGTACGCCACGCCATAGACGGCGACCGGGTGCAACGCGAATAGCAGTGCGCCAAACAAAGCGTAGCCGTTCAGCGAAGACGGCAAACCGCCCGGGGCATCCCTGTCCTGATAACCAGCGACTTGCCCGCTTGCGGGCTTAGTCGAATGGCTAGTAGTTCCATCAGCCCGGTCGAAGGAGCCGCCGGCCAGCGTTATGCGGAACAGCCGCCGCAACAGGAAATACAAAGCTATCGAATTGGCCGCATGCAGCAGCACGTTGCCCAGCCTTAGCCAGGATCGGTCGAAGCCCAGCCAGTCCGCAGTCCAGGCCAGGGATGCATAAGGCAGCCAGCGCAACCCGAAGCTGAAACCGTGCCCGTAACCGGACAGCACATCCGCGTTCGAAAAGAAACTGAAATCATCGAAAACGAACGGCGCTGACAGCGATCCTGCATAGAGCGCCACCACGGCCAGCAGCAACAGAGCAATTGGCGAATAGGGTTGAAAAAACAAGTTGCGAAACTTCATTGCATGCGCTTTCCGGTAAGGTTCAACTGCAGGTGACATATTCGAAATTTGCAGCGAAGCGAATTATAGCCGCAGGCATTTATGCGACAAAGCCATATCGCCGCAAGCACCCGGCTTTGCTGTGATTTTGCCGAGCAGGCTGAAATACTTAAATGCTCTATAAAATTATAGCGACAGGCTGGCTCTCCATAGACCGGCTTGGCGGGCACCGATAATTCCCGGACTATATGCTCAAGCATATGTCATTACTTTTCTTCGCCTTCAAGAGTTATGTTGAAAATCAGGAGCAGTCCTGAAAAAAAGAATAACACCTGAACAAGCAATCCCACATTCAGGAAAATATACCGCAAAGTTTCCCGCAGACAGGAACGCTGTCTCTTGACCGAGAAATATATATATTAATAATCAAATTGTTAAATATCTGGCACACTAAGTGCTTTCAGTTAGGGGGCGCTGGCAACCAATACCAAATTAGGGCCGGTGTACAAAGTGAGTAGCAACCAAAGCAGCGTGCAGTACTTTTTCTAACTTTAATAAAGGACTTAACACATGAAAACCTCAATTGCTAAATTAGCGCTCGGTCTGACACTCGTGTCGATGAGCAGCGTTGCAATGGCCGGTATCGCCAACACCAAGCACAATCTGGGCGGCTCACCCAACGCTGGCAACGGCGGCCATGGCTGGAACTTCAATGATGCAACGACCGAAATCTGCGTATTCTGCCATACACCACACGGTGCGGATTCTTCTGCAGCAGTGCCATTGTGGAACCGTAACCTGAGCACCGGCGGCGCTTATAACACATACGCTTCCCTCGGCACCAGTTCTCTGGATGCCGCATCGACCTCGATCGGTTCCG